>CAZZMB010000026.1:0-16162 GCA_964655225.1 uncultured Chitinophagales bacterium
GACAAATCTAACCTTAACTGTGCGCAAGGCACCATGCCTATTCTTAGCCACAATTACTTCAGCTATCCCTCTGCAATCCTGATTATCCTCATCTTCCGTAATACCATAATAGTCTGGTCGATACAAGAACATTACCATATCCGCATCTTGCTCAATTGCCCCAGACTCCCTTAAATCGGACAACATAGGTCTTTTTGTTCCTCCCCTTGTTTCGACCGCTCTACTTAGCTGAGACAAAGCAATAACAGGTACATTTAGTTCTTTGGCGATGCCTTTCAATGATCTGGAGATATAAGAAATTTCTTGTTCTCTATTGCCGTTCCCCTTACCATCAGTTGTACCAGTCATAAGTTGAAGATAATCGATGACAATCATAGAAATATCATTCTTAGCCTTAAGTCGCCTGCACTTTGCACGTAATTCAAACACGCCAATAGCCGGAGTATCATCTACATAAAGAGGGGCATTTTGGAGCGTATCAATGTTTTTTGTAAGGTGTTTCCATTCCCTTTCCAGCAGCGTACCTTTTCTCAACTTATCCGAATCAATTTCAGTTTCCATTGAAATCAATCTACTAACCAATTGGTTGGATGACATTTCCAAAGAAAAGAATGCAACTGGTTTTTCTAAATCCACAGAAGCATTCCTAGCCAAAGCTAAAGTAAAAGCCGTTTTACCCATACCTGGACGAGCAGCTAAAATAATTAAATCTGATTTTTGCCATCCAGCAGTCAACCTATCTAATTCGGTAAAACCAGAACCTACTCCAGTGAGTACATCTCCATCGACCGCTCTTAGTCTTCGCTGATCAATCTCTTCTAGTTCTTCTAAGAGTATGGAACTAATTTTTTCCGTATTTTTCTTCATGTTGCTCTCACTAAGTTCGAACAAGTCACCCTCTGCTTTATCTAATAAATCGAATACATCAACTGTCTCATCATAGGCATCCTTAAGCATCATACCGCTAACATTAATCAATTCTCTTTGTAAGTGTTTCTGTGCAATAATTCTGGCATGAAACTCTATATTGGCCGAAGAGGAAACTTTATTGGTTAAAGATGCAATGAAATATGAACCACCAACCATATCGAGGTCGCCAGTTAATTTCAATTTTTCATTTACCGTAAGAATATCAATGGGCTGATTTTCCTCGTAGAGCTTCTGCATAGCTCTAAAAATTTTAAGGTGTGCATCTACATAAAAACTCTCTGGCTTGATTATGTCTACCACTTTATCAAATGCCTCTACTTCCAGCATTACAGCCCCCAAAACTGCTTCTTCCAAATCTCTAGCTTGAGGAAGAATTTTAGCATTTTCCAAACCATCAACTGATTTCTTATCTCTACCCTTTTTTATGGCTTCATTTAATCGTTTGTTAAAGTCTTGATTTTCTTTCATGGTTTTTTGCTTAGAATAAAAGAATGAATTGAATCACTAATTGATTCAATAAAATTAGAACTTATTCTCCCAGGTTTCTAATAAAGTTAGAAACAAAAGAGTACACATGCAACGTTAATAAAAATATGGAAATGTGGAAAAAAAGTTAGCGTAAATTAAAGGGGATTATTTTTGTAACAAAAGCTAATTTAACTTTTTCCTTCCCGAAATGAAAAAGTAATACCCGACAATAGCAGGTATTATTATATTAACTATCCAAATAGTAAAAACTGCGAGAACCATTCCCAATTCATTCGAAGAATGTCGACTTAAAATCAATACCAAAGTATTTCCTTTTACACCCAAGTCAATAAATGGAACAGATGGAAACAAGGTATGAACAACTAACATAGACCCAACCGCAGAGAACAAAACTTCATAAGGTAAGTCAACACCAAAAAAATAAAGCAAATAAACATATTGCGAAACGTAAACCAAGTATCTAAATAGGGTGACGACTAAAATTAACAACAGTTTCAATCTCGGAACATCATACTCTACAGGATATTTACTCGTTATTTTATTCAAAAATCCAAATCTAGAAACTTTAGATAGCACCCATTTTAAATTGAAATAAACCAAACTTGAAGTAAGAATAATACACAAAGCAAATGGAATGGTATATATATCCAAAGATTTTAGATCTGCGTAATGCATGATTGTGCGCCCTCCCATATATACACCGAAACTAAAGGTGACAATGAACTGAGCTAAACCGCCCCAGTATCCTGCAGTTAACGACCTCGATCGAGATTCTTTTGGCATCCTCTTTAATCGACCTAAAAATTCCCCTACACGATTGGGAGAAATAAAACCAAAAAAACTTCCACAGAGCATACTTTTTAATGCATCACCAATGTCAAAATCAGGAAGGAATTCATTCACAAACATTCTCCACTTGGTACTTTCTAGAAAGATATTAACAGGCATCAATAATATAGCGGCAAGAAGGAAGGGGAATTGTCTCCAACTAAAACTATCCTGAAATTTCTCAAATAAATTAAATTCTGAAGATCTTGAATCAATTTGCCAATAAATAAGACCCAACAATACCACAAAGAGTATTACCTTTAGTAGATTAGTTAATACATTATGTAAAGTAGGTGATTTCAAGCTTTAGGGGGTTCTCGCCTAAAGATAAATATTCTTATCAATTAAATGTATGTATGTCAGAGAATGAAACTATTATCTTAGGAATTGATCCAGGTACAAGCATATTTGGATATGGCGTTATTCGAATTCGAAATAAGCAAATTGAACTGATCGCATTAGGTAGTGTCAACCTCAGTAAATACAGTAATCATCAATTGAAAATTAAATATATTTTTGAACGAGTACAATATATAGTAGATGAATATAAACCTGATTTATGTGCAATTGAAGCACCTTTTTTTGGAAAGAATGTTCAGTCTATGCTAAAACTAGGTCGAGCTCAAGGAGTAAGTATGGCTGCGGTTTTAACCCGCGATATTCCTATAGAAGAGTATGCTCCTCGTAAAATTAAACAGGCAATTACAGGTAATGGTAATGCGAGTAAAGAGCAAGTTGCCTCCATGCTACAAAGTGTCTGTAAATTTAAGGAAATGCCAAAAAATTTGGATGCTACCGATGGGTTGGCCGTAGCAGTTTGTCATTATTTTCAAACTTCAGGTAGAATCAATACTTCAAAATCAAGTAAAGGTTGGGAAGGATTTATTAAAGACAATCCAGGAAGAGTTAAATCCTAATTGTTTAAATCGTATGCCTTTGAAATTTTCATGGCTATTACCTGCATTTCTTCGGCGTTCACAATTAATTTAGGCTTTGAAAAATTAAGGTCACCAATACTATTGATGGGGACCAAATGAATATGGGTATGAGGAACTTCCAATCCAATTACTGCCACACCAATTCTCTCACAAGTAATCACTTCCTTGATTGCTATTGATACTCGTTTGGCAAAAAGTTGTAAAGATTGAAACAAGTCATCATCCAAATCAAAAAGATAATCAACTTCTTTTTTTGGAATGACAAGCGTATGGCCCATAGTCAAGGGACTGATGTCTAAAAAAGCATAACAATCTGCTGTCTCCGCAATTTTATAAGATGGGATTTCCCCCTTCACAATACGGGTAAAAACACTCATTTAGAAACTGATTGAGATTATTTCAAACTCAACACTCCCTGCTGGAACTTGAATATTTGCTAAATCGCCTTCCTTCTTCCCAAGTAATCCTCTACCTATTGGTGAGTCCACAGATATCTTATTTAGCGACACATCCGCTTCAGGTCCAGCCACTATTTGATAAGAAAACTCTTTATTCATTTTCACATTACGCACTTTCACCTTACTCATTAAAACAACCTTAGAAGTATCCAATTGTGACTCATCTAAAATCCGAGCTCTTGAGAATGAATCATTTAACTCAGCAATTTTCTTCTCCAACAAGCCTTGAGCCTCTTTAGCTGCATCATATTCTGCATTCTCAGATAAATCACCCTTCTCTCTTGCCTCAGCTATTGCTTGAGCTGCTTCAGATCTACCTTTAGTTTTTAAAATATGTAATTCGGCTTTTAGCTTCTCAAAACCTTCCTTTGACAAATATATATAACTCATAGCGCAAGTAATTTAAAAAACAAAAACGTTTCTACCCGAGGTAGAAACGCTTCTTAAATTATAAAATTAATATTTTTTTTAGTTAACAGAAAGCTCTACTCTTCTATTTTGAGCTCTACCCTCTTCTGCATCATTATCTGCTATTGGATCAGATTCACCAAAACCTTTTGCTTTCATTCTATCGCTGTCGATACCTTTTCCTTTAAGGTATGTTTTAACAGCAAAAGCTCTTTCTCTAGATAATTGCAAATTGTCATCATCATTACCCACGTTGTCCGTGTAAGCAGAAATATTTAAAAATGCTTTTTCCTTATCATTCATTAAATCAGCTAATTGATTTAATACGGCTTCAGACTCCTCCGTTAGGTCATCACTACCTGTTTCAAAATTAATTGAAGCTGCTACTGATTCTATCAAGGCTGTTTCACTTTTTGAAAGTTTAACTGATTTTCCTTTCTTCTTTTTCTCAGAATCCATCGCATCCTTACCGTCTTCCTCATCACCACAAGGATCTTCTCCTTCTCCTAGAGCGAAACGAAGACCAATACTGTGTGTGCCCCCAAAAGGATCAGAGGTTCTGTAAGAATAATCAATCCCCATTGATGGACCATTTTCTTTAAATGGAACTTCAATAGACATGCCAGCAGAAATCCCTGTATAAGCACTCGTTCTTTGATCAGGTTGAAGTAAGCCTGGTTCGTAGCGATATCCACCTCTTACCATAAACACTTCCTTGAAAGCGTACTCGGCACCTCCACCAAAATTATCTTTACCATAAGTATTTGAAGTAAACTGACCAGTTAGCGTAAGTCGATGCAAATTATAAGCACCTGCACATTTAAATTCAGGTCCTATCCAGAAATCATAAGACGCACCAATAGTTAACTGGGCAGGTAATTCATATTTCTGTGTTACTGCTGACTGAGTCCCATCAAATTCGTTCCCTCCTCTGACACCTCTAAACGTAAAACCGTCACCACTATATTTCATTGGTGTTCCAAGGTTTCTGATACTAACTCCGAAGCGCAAATTTTCTTTTTTGCCAAGAATATATTGCAGACCCGCATCTAGT
The DNA here is from genome assembly GCA_964655225.1 of uncultured Chitinophagales bacterium. Taxonomy (GTDB): domain Bacteria; phylum Bacteroidota; class Bacteroidia; order Chitinophagales; family UBA8649; genus JAFMKE01. The sequence goes on from CAZZMB010000026.1 coordinate 5,106, forward strand.
GCAAATCCCATTGAACGAATATTTTCTATACTTTCCGAAATCAAACGGATAGTAGCTCCACCATATATTCTGTTGGAAAACGTACGAGCGAAAGATACACCCAAATTTAAATATCTTGGTTTAAATGTTCCCAAACCATTATTGGGATCTGGATTGGACTCAGTAGTTCTAAAGAAGTCACCAGTATTTAGAGACATCAGTTCTAAACCGATAACATTATCTGCACCAAGTTTACCAGCGAAACCTGCTTGAGTAACCTGAGTTTGAGATCCTTGAAACCAGAGTGTTTGAGCAAGAACAACATCCATTTTTCTTACATGAGCTAATCCAGCGGGATTCAAACGCATGGATTCTACTCCCGTAATTCTAGCCGTATACATATCCCAGAATCCCGTAGAGCGTGGCCAACCATTTATCAGCAATTGGTATGCGCCATTTTCTCCAATACGGTCAGGGTTTCCTGCAAAAACATTAGTAGAAATTAAAGCTAATACTACAATTAAAAATCTTTTCATATTACTATTTTAAAAAAGTTTAAATCTATTTAGAAGTTACTTACATCTGTTGGTCTCATGAATACAGCAGCTTTAACTACCTCTTCACCCAATTCAAAACCATCGACATGGATAATATACGACCCACTTCCAATTGGAATTCTCTGAGAATTATTCAAATCCCATGAGATTGAGTTATCCAGATTAATTCCTGAGTTAGTTGGTTGACCATCCGACAATTCTTGACGGTTTGAAGAAGTATTGGATGAAGCGCCTACTGCCCTATCAAATTGTCGCACTAATTTACCATCCAAAGTAAATATGCTAACTATACATCTATCTGGCAATCCGATAATTTTCACCTCACTATCTACTTGATTTTGCTCATAAGTAGAAAATGCATAGTAAGGATTAGGTACTACTCGAATATTACTTAATACAGACTCTGCCAATTCCGTTTGATTTTCTAAAGGAGATAAACCTTCCGTACTAAATCTATATCGCGGTAGGCTTGCATTACCTTCAGCAGTCGATGTTTCCGATGTTGCAAAGGCAGTAAACGGTCTATCAACATTAATATCAATTCTTGCTTTTGTAGGAATATCAGTTGGATTAATAAATGTATATTCTTCATTTACCAAAGGAATGAAAGTATACATTATATCTTCATACACATCTGCAATAGCGGATGGAATTTGTTGATTTGGAGCAGTATTAATAGAAGTTGAAGTCAAGGCATTATATGCAGCTGCACCATTATCATATCTTGTGTTAAAAACGTAAACATAATGCTTACCCCCCCAAATTGGATTTTTGTAGGAAGCATCCAAACCTGGAACTGGCGTATTAGCATCCTCCACATCGCTTGTAGGATTCCATATTTGATCAGCACCTCTGTAAGCTGATAATTCAGAGGATTCTCCAAACGCTATATTCAAACGCTCTCCAGTTTCTAAGTTTATTGCATAACCCGGAAATTTACCAATGGATGGACCAGAGGCATTATCTGCACGTAGCATACCTTTAGGTACATTTTGATTGGTGAAACCTACTCGATCCCCTGTTTCAAAAACAACGCAATCTGACCACTCAGCGGGATTATTCGAAAATACTACAGTAACACTTCTCAACTCATCCAATGTATTTACAGGATTTTTTACTTCATTAGTAATACCTGAAACATCCCAAATATCCCAACGGAAAGCTGGACCAAATAGGTACTCAGGTCGACCTTCTGCAACTACTGGAGGATTACCAACACTTGGGTTAGCATAATTAGAAGCCAAGCAATACGGGGCTATAGAGCCATCTAACAGACTAGTACCATACAAAGAGGGAGAAGTAGATGTTGATGGGTCATAAAAAACGGTATCTAAACCTCCTGACAATTCATCATATTGATGAGAATCGAAAATACCAGGGAAAGTAGCGCCTACACCTGAACCATCTCTTATCCAGTTAGTTGGTGTTGGGAAGCCTTCATCCTTAATATTACTCAACCATTTTTTTGTAGGATCGTCAAAAGTAAGTAAACTAGAAATTGGTGAATATACGCCTGCACCATTTCTTAAATTAACATTACTAGCGGCAGGAAGATTAACATTTACAGAAATTCCGTATTCCGATATCACCTGTTCGTATTGTCTATCAAAACTCCTCTCAGCAAAAATGGTGTCAATTGGAGTTCCTTGATTGTTTCTTACATATATCTTCCAATAACTACTATCCGCGAAACTAGTAGAAGGAGCATAGGTGAAAGTTGTATCTAAACCGATAATAGTATCCACTGATAAATCGTAAGATTCGAATACCAATTCAAAGTCTACTTCTTGCAATTTTAGAGGATCTATTACTTTTGCTTTGATTGGATCAAAGCCTAACTGATATTCAATAATATCTTCAAAGTAAAATGGTGGCTCGAGAATAGCTTGTTCACTTGCCTCTGACAACCGAATGGCCACGCCGCCATTTCCTTCACCCTCGTATCTGAAAACAGATAAGGCATCTCCTGCTTCAGCTTGAAGAATTGTACCTCCATTACGTGAATCAATTTGGTGAGGAATAGCAGAATAAATTTTAAAGTTCCCTCTACCTTGCTTAAATATTTCTAATTCAGGTAAGGTAGGAATAATAGGAAAAGGATTGTACTCAGTAGTAGCATACGCAACCGCTGCAAAATAGTATTTTTTATTATTTACTAAGAATTTTTCACCCGTTGCGAATGCGTCTTCAGAAATAATCAAATTTCTAGAAATCCCTTCATTTACTCCAGATACTCTAAGAATCGCATTGTAGAATCCAACACCATTATCTGAATAATCGTATATTTCATCCAAATCATCTTTTAAATCCGCTTGAAAAATTAATTTAGCCTGACCATCATCGTTTAAATCCTGAGCGGTAACCTTGTCATTTCTCAATTGATATACCAGATATCCTTGAAATCTATATAAAGAGTCATTACCCACAGCTCCATTATCAGGCAAAGCATGCGGCTCTCTGTAGGATTCTCCAAAATTGTTTGAACTTGGCTCGTTGAGTAAGTTAATTACTAATTCGTTTGGCAATTCACGAATAGCTAAACTTGGAGCATCTGGACCATCAATTATATCAAAATTATTATCAAACAAGTTTTGAGCTAAATCATCTGCTATTCCCAACTCTTTTTCTATATCGGGTGTTCCGTCATAATTATCCGGAAATACTGTGAGAGCCCCTATAGAAATTCGTTGAGGGTCACCTGGTTGCAATGTAAAAGGACCTGAATTTTGAACAAATCTGTAATCATCACCAGTTAATTGAGCTGTCTGAGCGATTGACCATTCAGCAGGATTGTTCGGATTTCCTGAAAGACAATAATTAGTTGGAGAAGGCCCACCTACTCCATTTCCACCGAAAGTAATTGGCGAACCATCTTTCCATTTTCCCGTTTGGAAATTTCTAAATTCTGGAGCATCATCAGGATCTTGCTGTATTGTTGGTCCACTATTAATAAAGAAAACAAATGAAGATAAACCTAACTGGTTCCCATTATCATCCAAAGGTCCTTCAAAATAATCGATACCCAAAATAGGTGGATTAGCACCATATTGCAAATCAACCGCATTTTGATTATAAATGTATCCCATTTCACGAGTTGTATCACAACCCACCATATCATCAGAGTAATCCCCCATATCCGGATCTACAAAGACTCCCATATAGGTTTCGAATAATGGATTTGGTGATTTTTTAATTATCTCGAACGTATAGAAAGTCATATCATTTAAGGCATCTGCAGTTTGATAAGCAAAAGCTAGGCAATTTACTTGAACTCCCATAGGGGTGCCTCCCGTACGACCGTGGATATTTCCATTGTCGTTAATTACCCAGAAAATCATTTGATCTGCGAAATTTTCAGTCAAAACACCATTATCGGAAACACCAATGATAGGAAAATCACCTTTTGTAGGGTCATAAATATCATTACCATCAACATCAAAGAACGGTGCTAGAGAACCTTCGTTAAAATATTTATCTGTTTCATTCTCTAAGTAGTATGGATTACCCTTACCAGGCCATCTTAAAATTTGCAAGGGATTACTATTTGGATCTCCTTGGTCTTTCAACGCTAAAATATCAGATTTAGTAACCGTATTACCATCAGTAAAGAGGCCTCTCATTCTATTGATATCCGGCCCATAAACTTTAAAATGCTCATCATACGCTGCACATTCATCAAATGAAACTTCTCCGAAATTACCATATAATGGCCCCGTAAAAAAGTCATGCCCTTGATTTCTGTATGTTTGAGCAGCACACTGTAGGTTTCCCCCATTGTCTAAACCAGTAAACCACAAAGCTCCAGCAAACAATGCATTGATTGGAGTTGCTCCAGAAGCAGGATCTACTTTAGGGATTTCATATCTGGCTGTTTCAACACCATCCCACCAAAAATCTCCACCACCCAAAATTCTTGCTCTCACATTATTGATATCTAAATCAATTTGTGAAGTTGAGGGAGAACAATCAAAAACACCTGTTTTACCTCCACCGTTTGAACTATTATTCGAGCTATTTCCAACAATATGTCTTTCTGCACTAGCAAAGTTTGCTATGCTTAATGCTAAAACTAAATACACTAATTTTCTCATGTCTTTATCTTCTTAAATATTAAAAGTTAACCGATGCTCCCAAGTAAATTCTTCTTGGAGCGGTGTAATTACTCGGTGAATTAATCGTTGCGTTATATAAATCTCTGTATGAAGTCGGGGAGATAGCAGCATCCGTAGCTAATTGGCCTAGTGAACTGTCTAACCATCCATCATCACCGGCTGAACCTGTATATCGATATACGTTTAATACATTTGCTGTTCCGATAATATTATCAATCCAGAGATATACATCAAAATATAATTTCTTCCCTTGTTTGTCCTCATTGCTTTTAGCCAACTCAAGAGTAAATGATTTGCTAATTTTTAAATCTGCTCTAAAATTCCAACCAATTCTGGATCCATTAATATATCCAAGAGTTGTCTTTCTTGAACCCGTAACAAGCCCATCAGCTGTTGGATTTTCTTGCCTTGTATAAGGAGTACCTGAACGAGCTTGAGCAAGAACATTAACACCAAAATTTGAAAGAATTTGCTTTCCTTTTTTAGTGACAGGACCGGTGTAATCTTTTCCATCACTGAATCGGTAGTCAAAAGAGACATTCATCGAGTGACGAGAATCAAAATCCAAAGGATTCACTGAACGGAAGTTTGATCCTGAGTTCCTAACCACTTGCAACTGCGTTCCATCACTACTACCTGTTCCTTCAGCAAACTGTAAGGTGTAGTTAGCTGTAATTCTAATGTTTTTAGTTCTTCTTAAGTCATATCCAAACTCAAATCCTTTGGTGTTACCAAAATCAATATTATCAAATGTATAATACAGATTACCTTGAGCACCATTCACTCCATCCAATCGTCTTACCTGTATCTGATCTTTAAACTCTTTATAATAAGCAGTGAATGTAATTGCTGAAGATGCTGAAACTTTTTGCTTGAATCCTAATTGAAAATCTACAGTAGTTTCTGGTCTTAGATTTGGATTATTAATTGTACTACCGCCTATTTGATCGAAGAAGTAATAATCCATAGGACTTCCTATTGACCTATTCACTAGAAATCCACCACTAACTCTAGACTGAGGTGTTTGTGAGAGAACATCATAGTGAGCAAAGAATAACGCATTATCTGTGATATTAAATGAAAATTGAAGACGAGGCATAAAAACATAGGCAGCTTTATAATCTTCAAATGCTAAGTCTAAGCGATAATCTTCATCTCTAGTGTTGTCTCCCTGCTCCTCAGACTTAACCGGTACAGCTTGACTAGAACCTAAAGAGTTGTAATTTCTTACTTGCACACCTTCACTATCATAGAATGTATTACCATCTCGATATCCGACAATTGAGCCCCCTGTCGTTCCATCACTTGTGTAGACCGCATAGTCATCACCAATGTTAGCCGGTTTGCTTTCCGATCCAAAATCTGAAGCGGTCAATGAACCAAAAACAGAATAAGGGTCTTGTAAGACCTTTTGATTTGCATCATATCTATCCACTCTGAAGCCGAGCCTAAATGTAAGATCCTTCAATTGGAATTTATCCTCGATGTATCCAGCAGCGTATATCGGTGTAAACGGCGCAACCGGTCTTGTTTTGACTCCATTTTCATCCGTCTTATTCCAGAAGTCTTCAAAACTTACATTTCCTGTTGTTCTGTTACCATATACATCATAACCCCGATAACTACGTCCAACGGGGGTAGTTCCATTGTACAAAACACCTATTAGCTCATCAGGACTAAAGTGGTTAATATCAAAAGCTTCCAAAGGAAAACTAGATACATTTATAAATTCATTATCAGCTACACCATTTGCTGCCCTGAAATTTTCATCAAAATACGATTGAACACGATCTCCATCTTCATTAAAAGGTACGCTTTCATATTCATAGAAAATTGAATCACTAAAATAAACTGGCGCTCCTGCAACAGGCGTAAGTACCCCGTTGTTGTAGAAAAAAGGATTGTCTGTATCAAATTCTAAATGATTATTCACATTGGCATTGGCTGCATCCCATAGCGAGAGTGGAGAAACCGCATATTTTCTCATCACTCTGTGTTCATACTCCACACCAAAAGTAAGTGAATGCTTGTTTCTACTTTCCGCACCTGGCTTCAAAATATCAAAACCTGAGTTAATTTGAAATCTATATTTCTCGTCATCATTATCAGTTCCAGTTCCATTATATTGGCGACCTGTGTTGTACCAAATATTATAAGGAATTTCAGCTCTTTCTCCGTTTACTAGTGATTGAGTGGCTTGCAAATCAGCAATACCTCCAGCTACGTAATTCTGTCCATTTGCACCCGGAGTACCTAGTAAATCATAATAAGCAGAAGTAAAATTTGCTCCTTGTTGATTAACATCACTTGGAGTAAAATAAACAGCCGTATCAGAATAATTGCTCAATTCCCAAAATTCTTCATCCGCATTTGGTGAGAAAACCGGTGCTCTATCTACGTCAAACTTTCCAATGTAACCATATGCCCAATAATCGTCACCATGACTATCATCTTCATATTCCCTTTTATATTTCTCGAAATCAAACTGCAGTTGATAAAAAGCATTTTGAATAGCTCCTTGTCTTTGACCTTCTTCTAAATTTTTATTGAAGTTTTGAGTGAATCGAATGAATGTTTTGTAATTCTGCTCGATATATAATGGGTTATTTTCAAAGTTCAATAAAGAATATTGCTCAATCCATCTATGGTAATATTTATAATCCATATTTCCCCCAATAGCTAAATATTTACCATTTCCTAGTCTAAAATCTAATTTACCATTAAACCTTGCTTGATTATCTACTGTATTTCTTTTTATATTATTCACCTCTAAAGAATCAAATGTTAGTTGCTCCGATCTTACAATTAAGTTACCTTCTTCATTAAGCGCTAACGGAGTTTCTTGAAGACTTGTAAACAAATCATCTTTCACTTTATACATATCTACAGCAGCAGGTCTTGAATCTTTTTGTCTTTGGTATTCTCCATTCAATGAGTAACCAATAACTGTTTGACCAGCATCGTTTTTAACTAATGGGCCAGATAAATTAACATTCACAAGATCAAACCTCCATCTATCCAAAGATGACTGAGCTTCCACTCCACCTGTGAGTTTCTTAGATCCACCTTTCGTAGAAATATTAATTACTCCAGATGTTGAATTACCAAACTTGGCGGATACCCCACCAGTAATAATATCTATTTGTTCAACAGCAGAAACAGGAAGATTCACATTACCACTCACACGAATTCCATCAACGTAGTAAACGACAGCATCGCCTCTACCCCCTCTGATATTAATTCCGCCACCTTTGTCTGATTGCTGAACACCTGCAGTAGTTGAGGCAATATTCTGTATATTTCTTGTAGGCAAATCAGCAATATCCTCTGCTGTGACTGTATTTTTGGATGAGGTTTCACCTGCATCAATTAATGGCACCTTATACTGAATCACTACCACCTCTTCAATTATTTGTTCTGAAGGTGATAACTTTTTGTCCATATATGTAGTCTGATCATTCTTGACTACAACCCCTACTTCACGAATGGTCGTGTATCCTATATTAGAGAATTGCACATCGTACTTTCCAGGACTTAAGGGTTTAACTGAATAAAACCCATCAAAATCGGTAGTAGCACCAACTCCTGTAGGCGAACCATTCTCAACAATTGCAACCGATGCAAATGGAACACCTTCGCCATTCTCATCCGTAATCTTACCACTAATCTCTCCACTCTGGGCAAACAGGCCTATGGAAAGAAAGGAAAACATGAGTACTAAAAAATAATTTTTCTGCATATTAAATTGTTTAACATTATTTTAACAACACGCCAAAGTTAAATAAATTTCTAAGAAACAAAACCCATTTATTTGTCAAAGTTTTTTAGTTTCAAAAAGAGGACGAATAAAGAACAATTTTTAAGGCAATGCGGCAAGAATTTTTTGGCTTAAAATTTCAGCCAATCTAAATTTTGATTGTCTTGTCCATCCCGCAACATGCGTAGAAAGAATAATGCACCCTGATTGGTTAAATGCATTGATATAAGCCTTCTCTTCAGCAGAATAGCTTTGGATATTTTCATTATCAAAAACATCCAAACAAGCACCTTTTATTTTTGAACTTTCCAAGGCCTTTAATAAGGCATCCTTGCAAACAACTTTTCCTCTTGAAGTATTTATCAGGTAAAAATCCTTTTTCATCTTATCCACAAAAGAATCATTCAAATAGTGGTGTGTTTCTTTATTGTAAGGCACATGAAAGGAAATGATATCGGCTTTTTCTTGAAGCTCATCTAAACTTACACTTCTTGCAAAATGGTTAATTTCCATGTTTGGATATTTATCATAAAACAAAGTCTCCACGCCAAAACCACTTATTTTTTTTGCTAAAGCTTGTCCAGTGTTCCCAAAGCCAATAATACCAACCGTCTTCCCCATTAACTCCTCTCCTCTATTTGCTTCTCTATCCCAGCTAAATTGGACTACATCACGGTGGGCTCGATTTAAGTTATTAAACAAGGCGAGTAACATGCCAATGGCATGCTCTGCAACTGCATCTCGATTTCCCTCGGGAGAATTAAAAACGAGCACTCCGCTTTTTTCTGCCGCCTTCAGATCTATTATTTCCAATCCGCTTCCCAATCGACCGATGACTTTAAGTCTGGTCGCTTTATTTAAAAAGTTTTTTTCGATTGTTATTTTACTATTGATAACCAAGATTTCAAAGTCCTTAATCATGGACTCTACCTCTTTTTGGTTTATTTTCGGTAAATAAGTACACGAGACTCCTGCCTTGTCAAATTTATCCAACAATATGGAGTGCACATGATCGGTGATGAGTGCTTTCATTGATTATACAATTCTAAGATATTTGCCAAATTAATCAAACCGTCTAGAGAAACTTGTTCAGGGCGAAGGTTAAAAACTTCGAGCGCCTTCACCTCGTCATTTTTAATAAATTGTTTCAAACTATTTCTCAAGGTTTTGCGTCTTTGATTAAATGCAAGTTTTACCATAGTTTTAAAAAATACAGGGTTTACCGCGAAGTCTGTTTTTCTTCTTTTCATTACCATAACTCCACTAATCACTTTTGGAGGAGGATTAAAGGCTTCTCTTGGTACGTCAAAAAGATAAGTAGTTTCGTAAAATAATTGAGTAAGCACGCTTATGATACCAAACTCCTTACTTCCCTCTTTTGCGCAAATTCTTCGCGCCATCTCTTTTTGAAACATTCCGAGCATTACAGGAACGGTTTCTTTGTTATCAATAATTTTAAAAACAATTTGAGAAGATATGTTGTACGGGAAGTTGCCAACTACGGCAAAAGGCTCATCAAAAAAGTCTTTAAGAGAGGCCTGTAAAAAGTCTGCCTGAATAATTTCATCCTGCAAACCAGCAAATTCCTCCTTTAAATGCTTTACCCAACGAGAATCAAACTCAACTAATTTATATTTCTTTTGGTCCTTTAAATAAGCACTCAATGCTCCAGCACCTGGCCCAACTTCCAACAAAGGCAGACCCTGCGTATTTTCCAAAATAGATTGATAAATTTGGGTTAAAACGTAATCGTCTTTCAAGAAGTGTTGCCCTAACGATTTATTTAAATGGATGTGCTTATGTTTTGCCAAGTATTCTTATTTAGGTGACAAATATTGCTATTTTTGCAGACTATTTAAGGATTTCTATGGAACATTTTAGCATAAGTAACAAATTAGACAGCAAATCGGCGAACACTATTTATTTTCTTTCAAACCTGAAAGCAAAAAATAATCTAGATGCATATCAAGTTAAAGCGATTAAAGCAGCCAAGGACAAAAACTTCTTTCACTTTACCAATGAAAAAGGTACGACGGTGGTTGTGAAAGCTGAAAAGCAATTGGAAAAGTGCAGAAAAAGTGGTGAGCAGCTACACAAATTGGCAAGTGGATTAGGCCTCCAAAATTGGAATATAAACTCTACGGCGAGTAAGGAAGAACTTTTCGCTTTTGTAGAGGGTATAGGACTCTCTTCTTATGCATTTGAAAAATACAAAGCCAAAAAAATAGCAAAAAAGATAAACCTTCACACAACTGATATCGGGAAAGCTGACAGGGATGAATTGGTCAATATTGTAGCATCAACATGCATTGCACGAACTTTGGTCAACGAGCCTCATAGTTTCCTCAATGCCCAACAATATTCAAAAGAAATCAAGCGCTTAGGTAAACAATTTGGGTTTAATTTAAAAGTGTGGGGCAAAGAGCGAATTATAAAAGAAAAAATGGGAGGAATACTTGGAGTGAATAAAGGAAGCGTTCAGGAACCGACATTCAACATCCTTGAATACAAATCAAGCAAGGCTGTTAACAGCCAACCTATCGTCCTTGTAGGCAAGGGAGTCATGTATGATACAGGAGGACTCAGCCTGAAGCCTACGGCCAACAGCATGGATATGATGAAGAGCGACATGGGTGGTTCTGCTGCTGTTGT
>CAZZMB010000026.1:16262-18519 GCA_964655225.1 uncultured Chitinophagales bacterium
GGAGCTTTTGCTGGCCAAACAACCGCTGGAATGTTTTTACAGCACTTCGTTGACTATCCATGGATGCATATTGATATTGCAGGAGCTGCGTTTTTGAAATCTCCGGACTCGTACAGAGGGAAAAATGGAACAGGAGTAGGTGTTCGTTTACTGTACAATTTCATTAAGAATAGAACCAAGAACTGATGCAAGATTTAAAACCAAAAATAGGGATAACGATCGGAGACATTAATGGTGTAGGTCCAGAGATTATTATTAAAATGCTCTCGAATGAAAAGATTTACCAGTATTGCACACCGGTGGTCTATGGATCTACAAGAGTTTTATCACATTACAAGAAGTTGTTAGACAATAGTAAATTTAGATATAGTAAACTCAACGATTGGTCCAAGTTAATGGATAAGCAGACAAATGTAGTTAGTACTATTGACGAAATACCCGTCATTGAAATTGGCGAGGAAACAGACATTGCGGGTCAATATGCATTAAATGCAATAGACAAGGCATTAGCCGATTGGAAAGACGGAAAAATAGATGCGATTCTTACGGCGCCGATTAACAAAAGTACAGTAGCAAAGGCAGCGGAAGGAAAGTTTTCAGGTCATACGGAATACATCACAGCATTCGCTGGTGCAGAGGATAGTATCATGATTTTGTTTGCGGAAAATCTACGATTAGGCTTGGTGACTAATCATATACCTGTAAATGAGATTTCTAGTAAATTGACAAAAATCATTGTGCAGAATAAGATTGAGCAACTGAATAAGTCCTTGATTAAAGACTTTTTTATCAATAAACCAAAGATTGCTGTTTTATCATTAAATCCACATGCTGGAGACAAGGGACTTATTGGTTCTGAGGAATTAGAAATACTTATCCCTGCTATTAATCAAAGCTACAGGAATGGAATTCTAGCTTTGGGTCCCTATGCTGCTGATGGCTTATTTGGGTCAGGAAACTATAAACAATTTGATGCCATATTGGCTATTTATCACGACCAGGGTTTAGCTCCGTTTAAAGCACTTACCTTTGATGATGGAGTCAATTTTACAGGAGGAATAGACTTGGTAAGAACATCCCCTGACCATGGCACGGCTTATGATATCGCTGGTAAAAACATGGCGTCTGAACGATCCATGCGCAATGCCTTATTTGCAGCTATAGATATCTTTAAAAACAGATCTGAATACACGGAGATTACTTCAGATAAGCTAAAGAAAAGTAAAAAACGGTACAAGGCCCGTAAAATGGATTAAATCTCTAACGAGCAAGCTTGGGAAATCGCATTCGATACTTTACACTAATTTTTCCCTCACTAATTCTTCTAAGTCTTTTTTGGAGTAACTTCTTTTTTAAGGGCTTCAGATAATCTACGAACAATACCCCTTCAATATGGTCATATTCATGTTGAATAACCCGAGCGGTAAGGCCATTAAAGGTCTTTGTATGTTCTTTAAACTCCTTGTCCAAATATTTGATGGTAATGGTCTCTTTACGTAAGATATCTTCTCTAATATCAGGAATGCTCAAGCAACCCTCCTCAAAGGCCCATTCCTCTCCTTTTTCCTCTATTATTTCAGCGTTGATAAATACTTCTTGGATGCCATTATCCTCTTCTCCTTCGTCCATCATTAAGGTACTATCAACCAAAAAAAGTCGAATAGATTTACCAATTTGTGGAGCTGCAAGTCCAACACCACTGGCATGATCCATACTTTCTTTCATATGGCTAATCAATTCTTGTAATCCAGGGTAGTCTGCATCAATTTCATCAGCGATTCGCTTTAAAACAGGATCTCCATAAGCGACTATAGGTAGTATCATAACTGCGTTTTTTCCAAGTAAGTTTGAAGAATTATTGTAGCACTAATTTCGTCTACAATCTCTTTTTGCCGTCTCTTTTTCTTTTTCATTCCACTCATCAACATACTTTGTTTAGCCATTTTGGATGTAAATCTCTCATCCACCCAATGAATAGGTATGTGCGGGTATTGTTTCTCTAACTTTTTTGCAAATAATTCTATGTCATCTGCGACTTGTGATTTGGTATTATCTAAGTTCTTAGACTCACCAATCACAAAGGATTCAACTTCTTCACTAGCCAAATAGTTCTGTATAAACGTAAAAATATCTTTATTAGGGACCGTAGGAAGGCCTGTACAAATGATTTGTAAGGGATCTGTCACAGCCACACCAACTCGACGTTTACCATAATCTATAGCTAATATTCTACTCATACAAAAAGTAAAAGGCTCCT
>CAZZMB010000026.1:18619-33628 GCA_964655225.1 uncultured Chitinophagales bacterium
GCTGCTTTTTTCTTTACAACTTCTTTAACGACCGCTTCTGATTCAACAGGTAATACGGAAATATATCTTCTGTTTCCCTTTTTGGTAGAGAAGGTAACTAAACCAACTTCCTTTGCGAACAAAGTGTGATCTTTCCCCATACCCACTCCGGTACCCGCATGAAATCTCGTTCCCCTTTGACGGACTAATATATTGCCAGGAATAGCTGTTTGACCTCCAAACAATTTCACTCCTAATCTCTTACTTTCCGATTCACGTCCGTTCCTTGAACTACCTTGACCTTTCTTGTGAGCCATTTTTTTTTATTTTAAATTTTTCTTACGAAATTTTTTCAATAGCTACTTTAGTCAAATATTGTCTATGACCGTTTTTCACTTTATATCCTTTTCTTCTTTTCTTTTTGAAAACGATTACTTTATCGCCTTTTAAATGTTCTACAATTTTCGCAGAAACCTTTGCTTTCAATGTCGGCGTACCTACACTTACTTTATCACCATCAGCTTTGAACAAAACCTGGTTAAATTCAACCTTATCGCCTTCATTACCTTCAAGACGGTGAACAAATATTTGCTTACCTTCTTCTACTTTAAATTGTTGTCCAGCTATTTCTACTATTGCGTACATTTCTCTTTAATTTTGGCTTGCAAAGGTAAATGTTTTATTTTTAAAAGGAAAATGTTTTCTTGAAAAAATTGCGAGTTTATCACACTCGAAAATATTCCCATTTCAAATCGTTCACTAAACCACTATAGAAAGGCGCAAATACTAGTTATTAATACACTCGTTTACGATAAAAAACAAAGCCATTTTTCTCTTTTAAAAGCTCCAATTGAGGATACAATTCCAAATACTCATCCTTTCGATCTATTTTAGAAACAAAATAAACAGGCGCATTCACGTATTCATTTAACAAGCTTTCCCTAGAAAGAGGCTCTAAATCATTCGATTTCTCTCCATAAAACAAGGGCGCATAACTTTTAAACCCCAAAGGCTGGATATAGCAATCTTCAGCTGCCTTCTCTTTGTAAAACTCTATCGCTGCATTTTGCGTATATTTCTCAATTCGAGGTGTAAACAAAATTACCACAGATTGAATGAGCATACATGTACTTAAAAACAATACAGCGACCCCTATCCTCAAATTCCTTAATGCAAACATAACCCCTGCAAAAATTAATGCAAAAATGTAACTCAGCCCATAAATCGTGTCATAATATGACCAGTAAACCTGTGCTTTAAGATTTGCAATAGCAAATGGATCCTTTCCGTTTATCATCCCTATAAGCACGTCTGTATTAAGCCCTAGTATAGGCAAAATAGCAATAGCTGTCCCCCAAATAATCCCAAAAAACAAAAACAATGTAGCGTGATACCATCGCCACTTTCTTTTACCTTGCAGCATATAATAGATAAAGTATGTAGCAAAAAATGTAATGGGAAAATAAGCCAGAGAAGAGTAATGGATAACCTTCGTTTGCACCAAACTAAACACTAGTAAAATCACAATCAATAGGCTTAGCATCCATTTTTGAAAATTTTGTAACAAGTGAGTTGCGAAATCATGCTTCTTTAATGCACCAAACATAAAAACAGAAGCTGGAAAGCATCCAAACAACAAAACCAAGAAATGGTAAAAAAGTGGTCCCCCGTGACCCGCATCAGCTGTTGTAAGTAAATCGATGTGCCGTTGCAAAAAACCATCCATAAAAGCAGGTCCATGAACATACCACTCCAAACCATACCAAACAGAAATTGTTGCGATACAAATTATCCCAAAATAAACCATCTCCCACAGGTTATTCAGACGCTTAAAACGACTTAAAGCAAAAAGCATGAGGTAGGTCAAAGAAAAAAGAAGCAAACCCACTGGACCTTTGGTAAGCACTGCCAATCCGATGAACAAGCCTGCATAGAACACCGCTTTATTTCGAATTTTTCTTCGTTGCTTTTTAGCAGTAAATTCATCATTCTCCGTTATTTTACTTGCGAAATAAATTCCTGTAAAAATAAACAGGTTGAATACAGGGTCTATCAAGGCAGATTTAAAGTAAAAATGAGGCAAGAAACAAGAAACATATACAAGCGCCCAAAGTGCTCCAAAATGCTCATCTTTAATCCGCTTACCAATAGCAAGTAAAGTGAGCATGGTAACCATACCAATAACCGCATTAGGCAACCTTGCAGCAAACTCATTAACACCCAAAAACTTCATACTAATCACCTGCAACCAAATAAAAAATGGTGGTTTCTCAGCAAATGCTTGATAATCGATCTGAATTTGAAGATAGTTACCAGAAATTAGCATTTCTCGTGCGGATTCTGCAAAATTGATTTCGTCCCAATCAAATAGCGGAACATTACCCAAGAAAGGAATAAACAATAGCGCACCAATCAATACGAGCACTAATTTATAAGGTATTTTATCTAGCCACTTCATTTTTTAAGATCTCTGTATGTATTATTTTTCCATTGAATGAACTTCAATCGGTCGTTATTATTTAAGCCCCACCATATAATAAGTGCGCTTACGGATCCAATAATAGCTCCGTAGTAAACATCGTAAAAGTAATGCATAAACAGTACCATTCGGCTTAGACCTGCGAGCAAAGCTACAAGAAGAAAAACAAGCTGTACACCTTTGTTTTTAGCCGTAATGGCCAAGGCCGCAAAAAACGCAAATGCTGCCGTCGTATGCCCCGAAGGGGTGCTCAAATTATACCATAAGGATAATTCCCCTGCACAGGAAACAAAAATGTCTTCAAAGTAATATGCTGGTCTATGGTTAGCGATAATACCCTTTAAAATAAGGGTGATTACGGAGGCAATAAACCAAGTCGAAACCACAAAAACACCTCGACCAAAGTTAAACAAAAAGAAAATTAATGCCAATGGAATTAAAACTTGAGGTTCTCCCAGTAATGTAAACCATGAAAACATTTCATACCGAGTGATATCGAAATGCTCACAAAACCACAGCACCCATAGTCCTTCAGTATAATTAAAAGCTAGATGCGCACCCCCTATTCCGATAAACAAAACAAAAGGTAAATAAAATCCGGTGGTCTTTTTTAAAACACTAATCACGTGACACTTTCTTTTTAAGCAAGAAAAAATTCTTGTAAAATATCCCCGTAAATATAGGCGAATCATTCTTAGCTTTCCAAGTTAGAAACATCCCAATTGGCAACAATAAAAACGTAGATAGCCACATCCCTTGCCATGGCGTCAAAACCAATTGCTCGGCGGTCTTCTCCCCCATTATAGAAGTCACAATATAAATAACAAAGAATATTACTGCCAATAACATTGGCCAGCCAAATCCTCCTTTCTTAATAATTGCACCAAGTGGTGCCCCAATAAAAAATAAAACTAGGCATGCCACGGACAAGGTAAATTTTTGATGCATATACAATCGATATTGAATCAAATCCTTAAATTTAAAACGCAACATTTCCTCCTTACTTACCAAAATATTCTTCATGTTTCGCGCCTTTATCAAAGCGGAATTGATCACGTTCAGTTTTTGCGCGTAGGGCAAACTATCGTATTCACTATACAAATCTAAAGACAATAATTCTTGATTGTACAAGCCACTAGTATCTTCTTTTTCCTTTAGAAAAAGATAATACCTGGCAATATTAGTCATCATCAATTTGCGTTCATCTTCCATTGAAGAAAGCACTGATTCCGCTCCATTTTTCAATTGCCGCAAATTCAACATGCGATGTAATTTAGTGAAAGATGTCTGGTCTTGACGCTCTAATTTAAACTCTGACAAATCAAAATGTTTTTCCCAAAATTTGTATTTGGTCGTCATCAATTTGGCAGGGACATTGAGTTCGATTGGCATAGTTTCTTCTTTATACTGGCTGCCATTATGTAAAGAAATAGACATCACCGCACCATCATTGAGATATCCAAATTCTGCACTATCGGCGAGTATCACATGATTATTTCCTCGATTTTCAGTGTGGTCATAAATCATGATGTCATAAACTGTTCTATCATCCGCACTCTTCCCATTCACCCGAATACTGTAATCCTTAATATCATTATTGAATATCTTCTCTTGAAAAGCCAGTGCTGGTTTCTGCTTACGAATATCACTAAGCAGAGTAGAAAACTGCAAATTAGCAACTGGAAGCACATTATTGGAAAAATAAAATGCACCCAGACTCATGAAAATAGTAAAAATAATAAGCGGACGCATGAAACGGAAAAGAGATATTCCTGAGGCTTTAACAGCTGTCAACTCAAATTGCTCGCCGAAACTTCCAAAAGTCATAATCGAAGCAACCAAAACAGCTAGAGGAAAAGCCATGGGAACTTGAACCGCCGAGGCAAAAAACATAAGCTCGGCCAACACCCCTCCACTAATTCCCTTGCCGATTAAATCGTCGACATACTTCCACAAGAACATCATATCTAACACAAAAAGCGCTATACAAAAAGTAAGGAGTAAGGGTCCTAAATAACTTAATAAAAGAAGTTTATCTAGCTTTTTCACTAAATGAAGGTACGATTTTAAATTTCGTGTTTGCTTAAGCGCCGATTCGTTTACTTAGGGTATCTATCTGACTCTCCCAGAGTAATTTCTGGTCGTCAACATCTTCCTTATCTGCAAAATCAGTAATAGTTAAAACAGTATCGTTACTAATCTCAGATTTATAAATTTTAAACTCAAAATACTCATCGGGGTCATCTGCATCTTCCCAGCTATATTTAACATACTTATCATCTTCTGTTTCCTCAAGAACAGCATTTTCCTCATATCCATCCCATCCAAAAGTATATACGTCTCCATTGATGTCGCAGGTATCGCAAAACCATTGAGCAAGAGATGATGCTGATGTTAAAAAATTGTATAATATAGCGGGTGAAGACCTCACCATAAATTCGCTTGTGTATTTTGTTTTAGCCATTTCGTGCTTGTGTTAAGTCTGCAATTATAGCTAAAATTGTATGTAAAAAGCAAATTAAATTTTGAAATGTGTAAAACTTAACAGTTTTAAACACTATTTTAGATGACTTAAAAGTTGAAATAAAGTAGGTTTTAACTTATCTTTGCTTACTTGTCGGAATTCATTAAAATTAAATTGTAGATGCGTCAACTAAAAATTACTAAATCCATTACTAATCGTGAATCGCAATCTCTAGAAAAATATCTTCAAGAAATTGGTAAGGTGGATTTACTTACCCCTGATGATGAAGTGGACTTAGCTCAGCGTATACGAGAAGGAGATCAAATCGCACTAGAGAAGCTTACCAAGGCAAATCTTCGTTTTGTAGTTTCAGTAGCGAAGCAGTATCAAAACCAAGGACTGTCATTAAGTGATTTAATCAATGAAGGAAATTTAGGCTTAATAAAAGCCGCTCAGCGTTTTGATGAAACGAGAGGCTTTAAATTTATTTCATACGCGGTTTGGTGGATTCGGCAATCCATACTTCAAGCATTAGCAGAGCAGAGTAGAATAGTTCGCTTACCCCTTAATAAAGTAGGTTCTTTAAATAAAATTAATAAAGCATTTTCAGAACTGGAACAAACTTTTGAAAGAGAGCCGACTGCTGAAGAATTAGCGGAAGTTTTAGAATTACAAACCTCTGAAGTAGAGACAACTTTGGGTGTTGCAGCGCGCCATGTTTCTATGGATGCCCCATTTGTAGATGGAGAAGACAACTCGTTGCTGGATGTATTAGAAAATAATAATACGGACAAAACAGATGGAGCCCTTGAATATAAGGATTCACTAAGAAACGAGATTGAGCGTTCTTTAAGTACTTTATCGGAGCGACAAAAAGATGTGATAAAGCTTTATTTTGGTATAGGTGTTGAACATCCTATGAGTTTAGAGGATATCGGAATTAAATTTGACCTCACCAGAGAACGGGTTCGTCAAATTAAGGATAAAGCGATAAATAAACTGAGAACTACATCCAGAAGTAAATTATTGAAAGCATATTTAGGTAATTAGTTATGTCATTCTAGTCATAATGTATATTTTTGCAAAGTCGGATTATTCTCAATGAATTTTCCGGCTTTTCTTTTAAAATTAACCTTAAAAAACCAAAATGAATATAAGTTTCAGTTCGGAGTTGAAAAGTTGGGTAAACAAGGAAAAATTAGCACTTGAGCTAATAACTTATGCAAGTGCCTTGTACTTTGATAAAAATGTCGAGTTAGTTCTGTTTAGAAGAAAGCTAGTGGACAAAGGGGTTACAGAAGTTATTAATGATCATGCTTATGCAATCACTTTTGCTAAAATACAGGTTTCCTTGACGAATTCTGTATTATTCGCAAAAGCGCTTTGTGCGATGGATTTAGCACCTGCCAAAATCGATCTGGGTAGATTAGAAAAGGAATGGCAACAAGAAAGTACTGATTATAAAAATATCGAATCCTTCCTCAATAAAAAACTTTCCAATTTTATTGGATCAGATAAAATCACGATTAAAGCCAAAGACATTGTTCTATATGGATTTGGCCGTATTGGCCGTTTGGCAGCTCGTATTTTAAGCGAAAAAGTAGGAACTGGCAGCCAATTGCGACTGAAAGCAATTGTAGTTCGTAAAAAAGGAGAAGATGACCTCGTGAAGCGTGCTAGTCTTTTACGAAAGGACTCCGTACATGGAAATATTGCAGGAACAGTAGATGTTGACCATGAAAACAACCGATTATTGGTAAATGGAAATGCCATTCAAGTAATATATGCAAACCATCCCAATGAAATAGATTACACCGCTTATGATATTCAAGATGCACTTATCATTGATAACATGGGGATATGGAAAGATAGAGAAGCGCTCTCACAGCATTTTGAAGCAACAGGAGCGAGCCAAGTGCTGCTAACAGCTCCTGCAGGTGATGATATTGCAAACGTAGTTTATGGAATTAATCATAAAGGTGTGGACATCGATAATGAAACTATATTTTCCGCAGCTTCATGCACAACCAACTGTATCGCTCCAATTCTTAAATTAGTAGAGGATAACTATGGAATTACTGATGGTCATATCGAAACCATTCATGCTTACACCAATGACCAAAACCTAATCGACAATTTTCATAAGAAAGCAAGAAGAGGTCGAAGTGCAGCATTAAATATGGTGTTAACCTCAACTGGTGCAGCAAAAGCAGCCATTAAGATATTCCCTCATTTAAAAGGGAAGTTAACGGCTAGCGCTGTTCGTGTTCCTACACCTAACGCATCCATTGCTATTTTAAGCCTAAACCTTAAAGATAAAGTTAATGGTGGAGTCGATGAAATGAATGAAATATTTAGGCAAGCAGCGTTAACCGGTGATCTGGTTGAGCAAATAGGTTTCGCAGCCTCCGAAGAACATGTATCGACTGACGTGGTGGGTAACACTAATGCGACTGAGATAGATAGCTTGAATACTATTGTAGCAGAAAGTGGTATGCGAACTGTATTATATGCCTGGTATGATAATGAATTTGGGTATACCAATCAGGTGATCAGATATGCTAAATATATTGCTAAGGTGAGAAGACTAACCTATTACTAATGCTAGAAAGAAGAACTAATTAAAATAACAATAATTCAGATGGTAATATTTTTTGTTTATCATCCTAAATCTTGAATAATATGTTTCAAAATTTACAAGAAAAATTAGAAGGGGCATTTAAAAGTCTGAAGGGGCAAGGTGCCATTACAGAGCTAAACGTCGCAACTACGATTAAAGAAATACGCAGAGCCTTAGTTGATGCAGATGTAAATTATAAAATCGCAAAAGAGTTTACGGATAAAGTCAAAGTAGAAGCTTTAGGTCAAAATGTCCTAACGGCCGTTTCTCCAGGTCAATTGATGACTAAAATCGTGAAGGATCAACTAGCGGAACTTATGGGTGGTGAAGCAGCAGCGTTCACACTTGACTCCTCTCCTGCCGTAATCCTAATCGCAGGTCTTCAAGGAAGTGGAAAAACGACCTTCACGCATAAACTAGCGCATTACCTGAAGGATAAACAAAAGAAAAAGCCCATTATGGTAGCAGGGGATGTTTATCGTCCTGCGGCTATTGATCAATTAAAAACACTGGGCGAATCAATTGGCATTCCGGTCTACGCCGAAGAAGAAAATAAGCAACCTGTCGAAATTGCAAAAAAAGCAATAGAATATGCAAAAGCAAACAATTACGATGTAGTTATTGTCGATACGGCCGGTCGATTAGCGGTAGATGAACAAATGATGGACGAAATTGCAGCTGTTAAATTAGCTGTCAATCCAGATGAAACTCTGTTTGTTGTAGATTCTATGACTGGACAAGATGCAGTAAATACAGCAGAAGCCTTCAACAAAAAAATCGATTTTGACGGTGTTGTTTTAACCAAACTAGATGGAGATACTCGCGGTGGAGCTGCATTAACAATTAAATACACAGTTAATAAACCGATAAAGTTCGTATCTACAGGTGAAAAAGTTGATACCCTAGATGTTTTCCACCCCGACCGAATGGCTCAGCGTATACTTGGCATGGGAGATATTATCTCTTTTGTAGAAAGAGCGCAACATCAATTTGATGAAAAGAAATCCAAAGAACTTGAAAGAAAAATTGCTAAAAATGAGTTCGATTTTAATGACTTTCTGCAGCAGTTGAATCAAATCAAAAAAATGGGGAATATTAAAGACCTCCTAGGTATGATTCCTGGAATGGGAAAGGCTATGAAGGATATTGACATTAGCGATGACGCCTTCAATAAAGTAGAGGCAATAATTCATAGTATGACTCCTGCGGAAAGAGCGCAGCCTGAGCTAATGAATGGCAACCGAAGAAAACGATTAGCTGACGGAAGTGGGAACTCGATACAAGAGGTCAATCAATTTCTCAAACAGTTCGAAGAGATGCGGAAAATGATGAAGAAAATGCAAAAATCTGGTGCTGCAGGAAAAATGATGAAAGGCTTCGGAATGGGTAAATAAGTTCAGAAAAGCTAATATCAGTCAACATGCAAATCGATAAGCCATAATGCTGTCATATTGGGAAAAAGAAAGTTTCATTGCTTATGATATTATCATAGTCGGTGGAGGTATTGTAGGTTTCTCAACTGCAATAAGCCTTAAAGAGAAGTACCCCAAGGCAAGTGTATTGGTATTGGAAGCTGGTCTATTGCCCTCGGGAGCTAGCACCAAAAATGCAGGATTTGCCTGTGTAGGAAGTTTAAGTGAAATCGTAGAAGACCTCAAACATCACACCGAAGATGAGGTCGTCCAGCTTGTGCGTTTACGTAATGAAGGCTTGCAATTGTTGCGAAAAAGATTGGGCGAAAATCGCATTCAGTATGAAGCTACTGGAAGCAATGAGTTGGTTTTCCCCCACGAAGAGCACTTGCTTAATGAATTGCCAAAAGTCAATCAAATACTGAGCCCTACTTTGGGCGAAAATGTATTTAAAGAAAATCCGAAAGGCATCCAAAAACATCAGTTAAGTTCCTCCATTTCGACCCTCATTCACAATAGTGCAGAAGGAAGTATTCATACTGGAGAGATGATGAAGCAGCTCATTTTTAAAGCGCAGATGCAAGGGGTAGCCTATAAAACAAACAGCAAGGTGTCTCAAGTAATCGAGGAAGTTAATCAAGTTGTAGTAAAGATTGAAAATGAAGACATCCACTTAAAAGCACGTAAAGTTTGTATTTGCACTAACGCCTTTACAAAAATCTTAGATCCTGATTTAGATCTACAACCTGGTCGCGGTCAAGTACTTATTACACATCCCGTTAAAGATTTACAACTGCGTGGGATATTCCATTTCGATCAAGGGTATTATTATTTCCGAGAAATCAACGGCAGAGTTCTTTTGGGTGGTGGTAGGAATATTGATTTGGACACGGAACAAACGACTATTCAAGAACTCAATACAAAGATTCAAGCAGATCTTGAGAATAAACTCCAAGAGCTTATTATTCCTAATCACTCATTTGAAATAGATATGCGTTGGACAGGAATCATGGCTTTCGGTAAGCAAAAAAACCCAATCATAAAAGACATCAGCGACAATATTATAGCTGGCGTGCGGCTAGGTGGAATGGGGGTTGCCATAGGAAGCAAGTTAGGTGATTTACTTACTGACAAGCTTGAACTCTAAAGACATAAAGCCAGCAAATAATATCAAGGATAGAGCTACCCCGATTATTGCCATTAGCGCTGACTGCAGGCGAACCTAACCATTCAATGCGCCTCGCCTTTCCTGAACACCTTTATCTCTCATATATTCATCATAGGTCGTAAATTGCTTGTCGATACAACCCTTTGGACCAAATTCAAAAATTCGATTGATAGAAGTTTGCATAAATGAATGATCCTGAGTAGTCAACAATGCTACACCAGGAAAATCTTTTACGCTATTGTTAAATGCAGTAATTGATTCTAAATCAAGGTGAGAAGTTGGCTCGTTAAGTAATATGACATTGGCTTGCTGCAGCATGATTCTTGATACCATGCAACGCACTTTCTCTCCTCCCGACAATACTTTTACACTTTTAAAACTCTCTTCTCCCGTAAACAACATCTTACCTAAAAATCCACGAACAAATGCTTCTTCCTTGTTTACAGAGTATTGACGCAACCAATCTATCAGGTTTAAATCATTCTCATTAAAATACTTTGAATTGTTACTCGGCAGATAGGCATGCTTTACAGTTACCCCCCATTCGAAACTGCCTGAAGTAGGCTTTAATTCGCCACTTAAAATTTGATAGAAGGCATCTACGGCTCGACTATCCTTCGAAATTACCCCTAATTTATCATCCTTAGTTAACGAGAGATTCAAGCCAGAAAAAAGAACTTCTCCGTCCTTCGTATAACCCAAATTATCCAAAGTAAGGATTTGATTGCCTACTTCACGTTCTTGCATGAATATAATAGCAGGATATTTCCTACTTGAAGGTTTCATATCTTCAACGTTGATTTTATCCAAAGCTTTCTTTCTTGAGGTTGCTTGCTTACTTTTCGCTGCATTCGCGCTGAATCGAGCAATAAAATCTTTTAATTCTTTAATTTTCTCATCAGCCTTTTTGTTCTTAGAAGCACGTTGAGATAACAACAACTGTGAGCTTTCATACCAGAATGTGTAGTTGCCAGTGAACAAATTAATTTTAGAGAAATCAATATCTGCGATATGCGTGCATACTGCATCTAAAAAGTGTCTATCATGAGATACTACAATTACTGTATTCTGATAATCAGCTAAAAAGTTTTCTAAAAATTCAATGGTCGCAGCATCCAAATCATTGGTAGGCTCATCCAATACCAAGACATCTGGTTCACCGAAAATAGCTTGAGCTAACAAAACACGAATTTTCTCATTCGATGTTAAATCAGCCATTTTCCTTTCTTGCTTCGCTTTATCAATACCTAGATTACTCAACAATTCTGAAGCATCACTTTCGGCATTCCAACCATTTAAATCTGCAAATTCTGCTTCTAAGTCACCGGCTTTCAATCCATCTTCCTCAGAGAAATCTGGTTTTGCATATAAGGCATCCTTTTCTTGCATGATACCAAAAAGAACCGTGTGCCCCATGATAACGGTTTGAAGTGCTGTATGCTCATCAAATTTAAAGTGATCCTGCTGCAAAACTGACATCCGCGCTCCAGGCTCCAAATCTACCGTACCACTTGTTGGATCTTGATCCCCTGCAAGTATTTTCAAAAAAGTTGATTTCCCTGCACCATTAGCGCCTATAACGCCGTAACAGTTGCCTGAAGCAAAGGTCACGTTTACTTCGTCAAATAGGACTCTTTTACCAAACTGTAAGGATATATTGTTTGCTGTAAGCATAAGTTTTTAAGTATTTAAATTTAAGTGTGCAAAGGTAAGGTTTTTTTAAAACGTAGCAAGTTTACCTTGGATCAAAAGTAAAGCTATATGAATAAGTACCTGCTTTCAACATATATTGATCATAAGGCTTTCTCCCCCATGAATTATCGCCACCAACTCCGGTTTGCCCATAATCGATATTCAAGCAAACCTGCTCTCTTTTAGGCACATCCAAGGATGTTTTTCCTTGTTTCTCCGCTCCTGCATCGATATCTGCCTGATTATGGGGCCATACACTAAAACTCAAATCATTACATGTAATTCTTAATGAATCATTCGGGGCGTATAAGTTTACCAAAAAAGTCTTGGTTCTATTACCATATTCCTGAGGGCGGATATAAGGCATTTCCTGTATTTGAAGATCGGGATAATCAGGATCTGGATTCAAACCCAAATAAAACTCATCCAACCGTTGTCCATCTTGTCGGTCGATGTAATTCTCATTTGGCCCCATGCCTACATAGTGTATTAAATCATAGTCAGCTGGCAATAGCATATATGAACCTATGCGAGGAATTTCTTGACTCCACTTTAAGTCGAAATCCAAATTTACTTCCATCAATCCATCCGAATAGATTTTATAACCCAATCGATAAGTTCCTTTTTTCTCGGGTAATTCGTAGACCGCAACAACAGCATAGTAATTATCTGCCTGACCATGGCTTAAGTCGATCAACTCACTCAAATGTTCAGCTGAACGCCAATACGCCAATCGTTTATTGGCTTTATTCCCGAAATCATTATCCGTCAATGCTCTCCAAAAATTCACTCGAGGTCCATCTACAAATTTCAAAACATCATCGACACTTAAATCATGTAATGTACCTTTTTCGCTTATCACAAACTCGACCTTATCATTGCCAACAACAGTGAGCCCACCCACTTTCCTCGCTTTAAATTGAGTTAATTCTTTACCTAAGTTCACCTGTGGTTGATTAAAATCTTTCAAAAAGAAATTCTTTACATATTCATTTCCATTCTTGAACAGTGAAAAACTAATAAAGGCAACATCTCCTGGCGATTTATATTGGATTAGTGTATCTGAATTTGGGGCACAAGTTAAGGCATTGTATTTACCTACATGACCCTGACCATCCGTTGTTCGCCAATTGACCAAACAGTCAAACTCACTTAAATTATATGCTTCAAAATCATTGGTAAATCGGAAGGTCGTGTCATTAACCATTTCAATCTGTATATTACTTTGGGCGTGTTTTATAGCATCTGCCCCAGGGTGCAACTTTCCATCGGCGCTAATCACTCCATTGGCACAAAAATTACCATCACCTTGCAAGCCTCCATAGTAGGGTTGGTCTTCAGGTTCAAAATGCCCTCCGTAGGCCAAAAAACGCTGCCCATTCTCATTCGTCTTCCAGATGCCTTGATCTCGCCAATCCCATATGAAACCTCCTTGCACCTGCGGCTCGCTGCGAACAAAATCCCACAAGTCATTAAAATTCCCTGTACTGTTCCCCATCGCGTGCGCATATTCAATCCAAATGAATGGTTTGTCTTTATCCTTCTTTATAATCTTTTCAACCTTATCAATAGGTGCGTACATATGCCCATTAAAATCAGAGTGCTTTTCCTTGATAGTATTCATGAAAAAATGACGCTCATTAAACACCGGTCGATCATGATCCAATTCCTTCAACATTTTATAGGCTTCAACCATGGTTTTTCCTGTTCCATTCTCATTACCCACACTCCACATGATAATAGAGGGGTGATTCTTGTCTCGCTGATACATATTATAAATCCGACTCAATACAGCCTCCCGATAATCTGGATCAATAGCAAGATTGTCAAATGGAGCAAACATCATGTAATAATGTCCCTCTAAATTAGCTTCATCGCAAACATAAAGACCAATTTCATCGCACAAGTCATAAAAAATTGGATGATTAGGGTAATGTGCTGTTCTTACGGCATTAAAATTGAGTGATTTGATGAGTTCCAAATCGGTGCGCAAGCTATCTTCGTTGAAAGCATTCCCGGTGTACGCTACTGCATGCCCCCAATTCGGGTCGTGTTCGTGCCTATTTACGCCCTTTATTAGGGCAGTATCGCCATTGATATAAAAGATGCCGTCTTTAATTTCTAAACTTCTAAAACCTACTTTTTGTACCACTTTTTGCAGCAAATCATTTTGCTCATTTCTTATGCAAACCTCTAGAGTATAAAGATTTGGATGCTGTGCCGACCATTGTTGAACATCAGCTATTTGTCCTTTCAAACTTTTTTTTGCCCAAGTATTCAAACCGTTTGCTTGCGTAAAATAGCGCTGCCATAAAACCGAGCCCTCTTGGGCAATCAGCTGACACTCGACACTGAATGTTGATTTATTGTAATTAGGAAAAGCTGTGTGCAGATCTACACTTAAGATGCCTAGTGAATAGGACTCATCTAGGGACGCTTGAATAGTTAAATCTTCAATTCTTACTTCGGGTTGCTTATAAAGATATACATCTCTTTCTATACCGCTCAAGCGCCACATATCCTGATCTTCGAGATAGGTGCCATCGCAATATTTATAGACTTCAACAGCGATTTGATTTTGCCCATTTTGCAAGTAGGAAGAGGCCAAAAACTCACTAGGCAATTTACTGTCTTCGCTATACCCTAAATACTGTCCATTAAGCCACACAAAGAAACAAGAATTAACACCGCCGAAATGCAATATAATTTTATCGACTCCCGAATCCCAATCTGTAGGCAGATTAAAGTTTTTCTTGTATGAACCCACTGGATTAAAATCCCGCGGGACATTCGGCTTATTCGGCTTGAATGGATACTTCCAATTGGTGTAAATGGGATAATCATAATCATACATTTGCCAGTCGCCTGGCACAGGTATAGTCGCCCAATCATCCGTATTGTAAGTTGTTTGATAAAAGTCTACCGGACGCTCTTCTGGCACCATGCTATGATGAAACAACCAATCTCCATTTAGGATAAGGTAGTTTGGATTTTCAGTGATGTGACGCCCTTCGTCTTGGGTATCAAAAATAAATGAGGCATGCGCATTTAAGTTATTTTCTTGGAAAAGTTCAGGATTCTCAATGTAAGCGTATTGCCCAAATGAGAATAGGGACCAGCAAAAAAAAGTGAATGTAAAAAGGCGATAAAGCATGTTAAGGTAAATTACAAGTAAAGATAAGAAAATGAGCGGAG
>CAZZMB010000027.1:0-5356 GCA_964655225.1 uncultured Chitinophagales bacterium
GCAAGAATGGCTTTGATATTTATTTTACAAAGATTAGTGCTTTGCTAGGTAATCTGCAACACCATCAGAAGAAGCGGTCATAGCGTCATCTCCTTCATTCCAGTTAGCGGGGCAAACTTCACCATATTTTTGATTGTGCGCTAAGGCATCAATCACTCTTAAGGCTTCGTTTACATTTCTTCCTAGAGGTAAGTCATTCACTAACTCATGTCTTACGTTTCCTTCTTCATCAATCAAAAACAGTCCTCTGTAAGCTACTGGAGCACCTTCGAATCCCCAATTTCCATCTTCGTCCCAGGTATATTCGCCTGCAAGTACACCATAGTTCATTGAAATTGTTTTGTCAAAATCAGCTACTATTGGATACATAACACTTTGAATTCCTCCTTGATCTTTAGGGGTGTTTAACCACGCCCAGTGCGAAAAATGAGAATCAACAGAACAACCAACAACCGCAACGCCTCTTTTCTCAAATTCTTCAAGCTTTTCTTGGAATGCTAACAATTCTGTTGGGCACACGAAAGTAAAATCCATTGGGTAGAAAAAAAGTACTACTTTTTTCTTTCCGATAAACTGTTCTAAAGAAAAATCATCTTGAAATTCTCCACCGTTTACAACAGCAGTGGCACTAAATTTTGGTGCTTTTTTTCCTACTAATCCCATAATTATTGTTATTTTAAGAGTTATAAATATTTATTGAAGTCTAAAGGTATAAAACCTTTTGTTTAGCTTTAAACCCCATAGAGAATTTTTTTGTTCATTATAGCCTAAATAATTTATCAATATGTCAAAAATTATTGCTGTTATTTACTTTTAGAATACTTGTAGCGTCTTTTTCGCTGGAACAAGAAAGGATATAGGGTCGATAATTTTGTCTTTAAATATATTTTTGATGAAATGGTAGAGCATCAATCAACGCTTTGAATGAGAAGATATTAATCTAGAAGGCAAATATGTATCTGCTGCGGAGAATGTTGCAGATATCGGTAATAGCGGCTTAAAAGCAACAATTTAATAAACAATATATATGCAATCAATCTATATTTTACCGTCAATACATGAAATATAGCAGTTATATCAAATGGGTGCTCATGGTTTTGGGTGCTTTGCGCTTTCGGATGTATGGTGCTTTTATGGGTTTTTTCATTGGTATTTTTATGGAGGAGTGGCTGGAGGGAAAGTCTAGTCTATTTGGTGGTTGGGGTAATAGTGGAGGACATAATCTTCAGTTAACCAAGTATCAGATAAAGTTGATTCAATGTACTGCTGCGATTCTAAAAGTACAGCAAGTAATTAGTCGAAGTGAGAGTCACTTTATTCTTCGGTATTTTTATCGTCAATTTGGAAGGAAGAAGGGCAAATATGTCTATCAATGCTTAAAAGATGCGCTTGCTACAAAGGTGGATTATCACTATGCTGCTAAAAGCATGCGCACCTTGCAAAGAGAAGGTAAAATTCAAATGATTACTTTTTTGTTTGGATTAACTCAGGTAACTCGTCATTCAAATTTTAAGCAAGAAGGAATTTTAGAAGACATTGCAAAGTTAATCGGGATGGCTCAACAAGATTTTGAAACCATCAAAAGAAAAGCCAACAAGAAAGAAAAACAAAAAACAAGTTTTTTTCAATCAAGCAATCAAAATATCGCCTATCAAGTGTTGGGAGTAAGTGAAGGTGTATCTGAGGAGGGGCTTAAAAAAGCATATCGAAAGATGGTCTTAAAATATCACCCAGATAAAACTAAAATTGACAAAGATATTGCCTCCAAAAAATTTCAAGAAATCCAAGAGGCATATGACTCGATCCGACTAAGTAAAGGGATAAAGTAGTAATCTAAAAAACGGTTTAACGGATACCTAATTCGATGACTTCAAGATTGGATAGGGCTTTATCTTTTATATGAAATCTAAGTAAGGTTCTGAGCTTATGAAATCCATGTTTTCCAGCTGCACCTGGATTCATGCAGAGCATATTATATTTCTTATCGCGCATTACTTTCAAAATATGTGAATGACCACAAATAAATAAATCTGGCGCTTTTATTTGCAAAATATCTCGTACTCGTGAAGTATATTTTCCGGGATATCCGCCAATGTGCGTCATCCATATATCCATGTCTTCCATAACAAAACGATAATCTAGTGGCAGCTCTTGTCGAATTCCCCTATCATCGATATTGCCATAGACACCTCGCAAAGGTTTAAAAGCTCTTAGCTGATCGAGGACCTGTGCATCTCCCACATCTCCTATATGCCATATTTCATCAACTTCTTTGAAGTACTCAAATACTTGTGGGTCTAGATAGGAATGGGTATCTGATATGAGTCCAATGGCAGGCATATTAATTCTTCATCCATGTATCAATTTTGAAATTAGCTTTTACGCTTTGTTTTTTATCCTTTCTGTAATTGTACCAACAAGTATGGTAATTAAAATCGTGTCCTCCCTTGATATCTGATTTTGGATTATCTCCTATCACTAAAACACGATCCTTAATGGGGGAGTCAATTTGCTTGTGAACGTATTCGAAAAATGCAGGATGTGGTTTGGAGACGCCTAGCTCTTCAGAAATGAATATATGTTGGAAGTATTTTTTCATATCATGCTTCTCTAATCTGCTGTGCTGGGCGTCTTTCAAGCCATTCGTTATTATCGCCAATTGATGTGTTTGAGATAAATCTTGAATCAACTGTTCAGCGCCGGCTATCCAAGAGGAATGGTGAATGAGAAGATCCAAATACTTATCTGCCATTTTTTTATGATCTACTTCAGATGAGATATGCTTTAAAAATTCTTCAAATCTTCCATAACGAACTGCTTCTGCATCTACTTTTTGCTTTTCGAAATAATGCCAATATTTAGCATTTATAGGATGGTATGCTTCATAAGGCTCAGGATGAGTTAACTCAAAATGATCAACAAGATCAGCAAAAGCTTTTTTGGATACTTCGGTAAAATCTAGGAGCGTATTGTCTAGATCAAAAAGCAGCCAGTCGTATTGTTTAAATTCCTTCATTTATTTTCATTTTTTTTTCCATGAAATCGATGATTTCTTTTTCTCTAGCTAATGGATTAATCCAATAAATTTCTTCATCTTTTTTAAACCAAGTTTGTTGACGTTTGGCATAACGTCTAGAATTTCTTTTGATTAATTCAATGGCTTCATCTTTCTTAATTTTACCATCGAGAAATTCAAAGATTTCTTTGTAGCCAATGGTGTCCAAAGCCTTTTTATTACTATGAGGTAAAAAGTTCTGTACTTCAGCGATTAGTTGGCTATCAATCATTTGATCGACTCGTTGGTTGATTCTTTCATAGAGCATAGCTCTATCCCAATTGTAGGCTAATTTTATAGTGTTGAATGATCTTGGCTGTGGAGCTTGACTGCGAAATGAGGAGTATGCCTTTCCTGAAGCATAGCATACTTCAAGTGCGCGCATTAATCTTCTAGGATTATCTAGATCAACTTCTAAAAAATAAACGGGATCCAACTCTCTTAACTCATCCCGCAAGGCTTGCAGCCCATTTTCCTTATAAAAGTTCATTGCCTTTAAACGAGATTCGGTATTTATCGATGGAAATGGGTCTATCCCAAACAAAACTGCATTGATGTACAGTCCAGAACCTCCAACCATTACAGCTACGTCATTCTTCTGGAAAATCTCATCTAATACCTGTAATGCATCTACTTCAAATTTACCAGCGTTATATTCTTGATCCACATCTAAGACATCAATGAAATGATGCTTTACCAAAGCTAACTCTTCTTGACTAGCCTTAGCTGTTCCAATATTCATGCCCTTATAAAATTGCCTTGAATCAGCGGAAACTATCTCTGTATTGTAATGGCGAGCAAGGTCAATGGCAAGCGATGTTTTACCGGTGGCCGTGGCTCCCATTACACTAATTAAATATTTTGGATTCATACTTTTGCGCGAGATGTCTTGAGAATATTCTTAATGTTATCGTATTAGCACCATCTTGCCTAAACCTTTTTCAAAAAATTTATCGACTTGCTCAATGCCATAATGGTCAATATTTTCATTATTGATGGAAGATCGGATTCTGTAAAAATAGACACCATTTGCAAGGGGGTCACCGTATTCATCTTTTCCATCCCACCAATATTCAGATTTATTTAACCCAATATGAATTGGACCAAATTCGGCCTGTGAAACTTGTTTTACGACTGTACCTCTAATGTTTAAAATTTGAATATCAAAATTACTTGGAACTTCTGAACCCGTTAATGTAAAAATGAACTGTGTTCTTGTGGTGAAAGGATTAGGGTAGTTCAGTACATTAGATATCCTGGATCGGTTCTCAACTTTAAATGAAATTTTATAATCATAGTAAACTTGGTCCGTAAGACGATCATCTGTTCCGCTGGATGAGTTTCCAGTTTTGTCTGTTGATTGAACAAGGAGCTCATACATTCCATCTCGGGGTAAATCAGGATTTAGAATTACTCTAGCTTCATTTTCTCCATTACTTGAGGCAGGTATAAACTGCGTCAAGGGGTCAAGATAGCTCACTCTAACAAGGGACTCAGGAGAATTTCCATCTACACCTAAATATCTGAAATACAGATTGATTAAGCTAGTGTCGTCTAAAGCTAAGTATTGATTATCATCCTTGAGTTGGATGAGTATTTCGGGTTTCGCTGAAACCAAATCACCATTTAATATTTTTCTTCCATCAAAACTTACATCCAATAGCGGGTTGATATTGTCTTCCTCAACGGTAAATTTAAAATTGGCGAAGTTGTTAAAATGAAATTGTTCTAATTGATGACCTTGTTCGTATGGGTTAGCCTCAATAAAAAGACTATTTACTCCATTAAACCCGTTTAAGGTGTTTTGATTAAAGCTCAAATGCAGTGTATCAAATCCGCGTAAGGAATCATATTGTTGATAAATAATTCCAACATTATTAGTCGCATTTTGCATGGTTTCTTTAACAGTCAAACTATCCATATCTGAATCGGTTATATTCTCAATAGCTACGGCCATTTCCCAGGTTTCTCCTTGCATTAAGGTATCCTTATTTAAAGAGAAATAGCGCAAGGGATTAATAGCTGCCTCTGGAGGTTTTTTATAAAGGACTCTCCAAAATAAAGGCTGCGTAGGCGTTCGGTCTAGAGCATCTGATGTATTTAATCTCAGTCTTAGGAATGGGTACAGATTGGCATCTATATTTAAGGCCATATCTGTCACAGCGGCTGGGACGGTCATTAAAAGCGTTTCTATATTGCTATTAATTCCATAAATATCTACACTTTGCTCATCTTGACTTGGGCTCTCAAGTGCGTTGAAATCCCAATGAAAAGATCCCCAGTCTGCAGAAGGACCTATTA
>CAZZMB010000027.1:5456-33197 GCA_964655225.1 uncultured Chitinophagales bacterium
CTATCTGAACTGACTCTCCAATAGTATACGGTACTATCTTTAAGATTGATATTGGGCGTCCATTCAATTACTCCGCCTTCTGAAAGTATCTTTTTTTCTGCCAAGGGAGTATCAAACAATTCGGAGGTATCGATTTGGTAGACATACCATTTTTCAATTTCAAAAGGATTTCCGGTAGAAGATTTTAAGGTTACAGGGGAGTTTGGTACTACGGCAAATTCAAAGGGGTAAATTGGGAAAATATCGTCTGATCCAATAAACAAGTCAATCTGATTAATTAAATAATTGTTAGTTTCTGAAAGCTCATTGGAAACATCATCATTTACATCCACATGAATATTAAAGTTGTTTAGCCCTAATCCATTATTGTCATTACTAACCGGTATTCTTATACTGAATGTGTCTTTGTGGAAGGGAGCGGGTACTGTTTGAACTAAAACTTCTTGACTGCCATCAGGAAAAATTCTTACCACCTCAATATCTATTGAATCTATTATTGCTTTTCCTAAGTTATAAACGACTAGATTAACCTCGAATGAATCCAAAGTGGTTGATATGTTTTCGGGAGTGAAGAAAACATTTTGCGCTTCTATAGTGTAATCAGCGTGGTCATATTGATTAATTGGAATTGCAGGATCACCGTGCAGGGTCATTTCATGGGCGACCATCATGCCGATATTGATATCACTGCAGCAGGCTTCAACATCTGCAACGGTTGCCTGAATAACACCACCTAAAGATTTCCCGTATTGATTCGTGCTCAGGTTTTGATAAAAGTTAGTGGTATATACGTTTAAGGAGTTTGATGCTGATAGATCAGTAGTAGATATATAAGCAATCGCCCCTTTTTGGTCTTGGAAAACAAATCGTTCGCTTATACTTTGTGAGGAAGCATGGATTAATCCAGAGTTACATCCATTGGCAAGAAAAACAGGGTATTTGCCAATATTGCTGTAGTTCTCTGGATCGTCAAAACTTATATCGAAGCCATTGGCGTATGAGTGACCAAAAAACGTGATTAAAGAGACCCCGTCATTAATCCGATTTCTAATCAATTCAGAAGGTAAAGTTTGTATAGGTGCGCTTGAGTTTTTAAATACAGAATGAACTTCAGCACCCCAAGATGTCCCATTGGCAGCAGCAGCATAGCTATTTAAGTAATTTCTGAAAAGATTTTGTTGAGATAAGTCTGTTCCTCCACCAAGGTGAATAATCTGTTTCATATAATCCTTATTGGCAATGGTTTGCAGTGGGTCACCAAAATTATAGAATTCATTATCGTACTGAATGATTTTTTGAAGGTATTGGTCGATTTGATCAGTATTCGTTGCTGCAAGCCTGCCTATGGCTATTTTCGGTACCGAACTATTAGTGTCTGCAGCCAAAAGAACATCACTACCTGGATTTCCAAATGTGGGAACAATACATTGCGCTCTTGCCGTTTGATTATATCTGAAGTCTTTATATTCTCTAGCTTTTCCAACAATAAACAAATTTTCAGGGCTTGGGTTCCATGTATCTGTTACATAACTTACGAAGTTTCTTATTGCTTGAGGATGTCGGTCAATTCCGAAACCAAATTGGTCGTACAATTCATTAACATTTACTTTAATCACATTATGAGCTCCTCCACTGAAACTTTCTCGATGAGTAAGGTAAGCATCAACTTCAGGACTGTCATAAAATTCATCTCCAGTTAAAAGGATGTAATTACCTTGATTGTTAGGCCTATTGAAATTAGTGTAAGCAATTTGCGTCAAATTACTTACAACCTTGAATGAATTACTATTATCAGCTCTTACAATTAGTTTACGGATCCCTGAAGCCGCAGGTAGCAAAAATCGGTGAATGTTTGAACCTGGCAAGTCTTGTGAAACAAGCCTGAATCCATTAGTTAAATCATAAAGTAATGGCGCTGTGCTCTGGTCATCCAGGTTTTCTATTTCTAGATACTGCCTGGAGTTATTTCCTTCAATTTCAAAAATAAATGAATTTTGATTATCCATATTAAACAAGCGGGCATATTTAATTTCAATAAGCGATGGATTATTTCTATTGGTTCCAGTTGATGAAGGCAAAGCTTCAAAACTTACATTAGTATTAGAATTTAGAAGACTAGCTGGAATAATATCTAAGTTTTTTGTGACTTTATAATCGTTGAATTGATGAGTAGATAGTATACTCGAGCCGGATTTTATATTATACCTATGTTCATTAGATGACCATGAAACCACCACGGTGTAGAGTTCTGCATCTATGTTATTGACAGCATGAGGGGTAGGCATGCTAATGGAAACCGTATTAGAAGAATTATTAAATTGTTGATTGCTGTAAAAGCCCTCACCTCTGTCAAATTGAGAATTATAAAGGGCAGTTAAATTACCTCCCCCTGATAGGTATGTTGGTTCACCAATACTAAAAGTTTGATTAAGAATATTTTCACTGTGATACCAAAAGTGTGGCTCAGGTTGAGGAAGATTGGAGAGGTCATTTGCAATATTATTTAATCTAAGATTTCCTCCTATTTCATTCCATGTTAAATAATAGCTTGCGTTATTGTAAAATAAACTCATTCTATCATGAGCTTGATGCGCAGTGTCCTTAAAAAGCCAAGTATCAAATTTCCCATCAT
Source organism: uncultured Chitinophagales bacterium (assembly GCA_964655225.1). GTDB lineage: Bacteria > Bacteroidota > Bacteroidia > Chitinophagales > UBA8649 > JAFMKE01. The sequence continues at coordinate 8,089 of CAZZMB010000027.1, forward strand.
TGGCTGAAGCATAAAATTCAATATAGTCTGCAACATTATTTGTTTGTTTCACATAAATTGGAATTTCTATGCCATCTCTGAACAACTTAAAATTGTCAGGGTCAATAAAATTTAATCCGTACTGGTTAATTAAAGAACTTTCAATTCGGTGAATACCTTCATTCCCGATTGCAACTTCAAATTTAAAATGTGGTTGATTGTAATCAATCCATTCATTACCGTATGGTTGAGCAAATAATTGAACGCCCGATATTAATGCAATAAAAAAGAGTAGCTTTTGTCTCATAATTCTTGGCTATTATCTTCTGCTTTATTCTTTTTTGGAAACCCAAAATGTGCGGAGATGACATTACTGTAAAAAACTTGATCTTGACCGTTTATACTAGTTTGGTCACCGAGATTTGTGAAGGCATAATCGATGTGAAATCCTTTAATATTAAGACCAACACCAATGTTAGGCTGGGCGGTTAGTTTATCGTTTCCTTCCAATTTTGTTATCCATTGAAAATTACCTACTCCACTTCTCAAATAAATTATATTCTTATAATTAAGTTCAAGTCCAAACGTTGCGTCAAATCCTACAGGATCAGTTCTAAATAACACATTTCTTCGACCATCTGTATTCATATTCACGTTAAGCTCGGGCTCAATATAAAATTTGTTTTTGATGTTGAATTGATGACCGATACCCAGTAAAATCATTGGAAGAGTTAGCTCAAGAGAATTTTCAGGGACTAAATTTCCAGTAGCCTGTAATACATCAGCTTCTTCTGCGGTAAAATTGAATGACCAAGCATTATAGGTGCTTGAAACGTCACGTGCATTAATTCCAAATCGCCAACCATTTTTACGATATTGTAAACCCGCATCAATTCCAACTCCCCAGGCTGTTGCAAAACTTCCTACCTTTTTATGGATAATTTTTACTGAGCCACCAACTGAGAGACCTTCGGGCTTAAGTTTTTGACCATAAGACAAAAGAACCGCATACTCACCATTAGTGAATCGACTTATTCTGCTGTAGTCCGGTGGATTGTCGGTCCCGTTAGGAAACAAGAATAAGGTGTTGGGAATATCGTCAATACCAAATCTATAAAAGGTAAGTCCAAGACTTCTTTTTTCATTTTCCAAGGGTATAGCTATTGCGAGGTAATCTATTTTAGCTATTCCAGCAAAGTATTCGCTGTGCATATAACCGATTTGGAAATTATCTTTGATGTGAGCAAGCCCTGCAGCGTTGTAGTACATGCTAAATAAATCACCTGTGCCAGCTACCCGGCTATTACTCATGGCCATACCACTAGCCCCCATACCAATATTTAAAAATTCATTCGAATATTTTCTTGACTTTTGGGCACTTAGAGCCATAAGAAGAAAAGATGATAAGAGAAGTAAACTAATTTTTTTAAGCATCATTTAGCTCATGTTTTATTTTTTTCAAAAAAAGGGGTAATCCCTCTACTATTTTTTCTTTTCCTTCTTGTATAGCATACTTCCAATGTGGTTCTTGGAAAGAAAGTCCGATTCTTTTTCCTACAATATGATACAAACTAGCTTGAATTCCTTCTTGCTCCACTAATTTATAAGCATATCTATTTTCTCTAAAACTCTTAAAAATACGAATAATATTTGAGGAATTTTGACGCGGCATTATCATTTTAAGCTGGTCTTCTAATTTTATAAGATTAGCAGTATCAAGCATCTTATAAAAATTGGCAGCTAAACTAGGCGATTTTTCTATAAGATATTGATCAATTATTAGTTCTAGCATTATATGAGATACAACGTAATTGCGCTTGAGTGGGAGTTTGTGAAATCTTGTTATTTCCTTCAGCACATTGCAGTTTTTTTGAAAAAAAGAAGCATTGTGAAAGAGCTTGTCAGTCAACAAATGGTAATGTAAACCTTGAACAAATTTGGTGTCATAAATTAATGGATTAGACTTAATTTCTAGATTATATATTTTGGTAAAACCTCGCATTAAATCAGGAAGTAGATTACCAATAATTAAATCGATATTTCCTTTCTCGGGCAATAAATAGTAATGCGACAAAAAATTCATTGTGTCATTAACGTAAATATAGGTTCAAGATTGTAATTTGAGTGCACACGAAAATATATTATTCAAAGAATCGCCAAACAAGTCCACCAGCAAAAGTTCTGCCGCGATCCGGATAGCCTAAGGCGGTATAATAATTCTTTTTAATCCAGCCTTCGTTGATGTAATTTGCTTTTGCGAAAATACGCAGGGTTTTTACCTTAAAACTCAAAAAGATATCCAACACAGGAGTGTATTGCATACTTTGATTATTTTGAATATGAAATTGTCCGATTATTGGATTCCAAGCATTTGCCTCAAAGCTGCTATTATACCTCATATCTGCCCCAAGCCGAGCTAACATATTCCCCTTAAATATATATCCTTCAATGTACAAACTTGACTTTAAAAATACAGCCGGTAAGCGCAAAGCTTCTTGGTTATTGTTGCCTTGAATACCAATAAAATTATCAAAGTGAAGGATTTTGAAATTCAAATTTTTACTGGCGTAAATTTGCCAATAAGACGTTGTGTTTTGAAGCTGTTTAGGACGAGAATTTTCATCGAAATAGACAAAGTTTTCAATCCGATGGTAGGCTGCGTGAAAGCTAAACTGCTGTTTATTCATTTGATAGTCAAAAGCGATCAAACTATGCGTTTTCTTATCAAAATCATAGGTCCAGTTTAGTGATGAGGAGGCATAGTTTTGCTCAATCCAAGCAGCTTCTTGTTGTTCGATTTTTCCAGATATTGTTGCTTCACCGAACTTATTTAGATTGTAGCCAAAGTTAGCGCTGAACTGCCAATCATTTTGGTTATATCCAGTTAAATAATAATGGGCATTTATTGCATAGCTCCACTTTCTGAGTGCCAATGGATTACTTCGGACGGTAGTGTATATATGGAAATTGTTGGTAGTAAACTCTTCGCGATTTTGCCATAATTCTATATTGTCGTGTTGCGCGCCAAATTCAAGGTTGAGATTATAATATTGGGCACTATCTCTATTTGCTTTAAGACCGGAGTAGTTGAAGAAAATACGATTAGGGATTTGGTGATAATACAACCTATAAAAACTTGAATCTACAGCTTGGAAGAAATCACCATATATACTGTCAGTGGCATTGTTGTCGATATATTCATAAGTATTTTTTTGTGTACCTGTTAAGTGGTTTATAGTAAAACTAGGGTGAAATCTTCTTACTTCTAAGCTATCGGTAACGCTGTCATAGGTATGAAATCCAAAATGGTAGGTATTCGTAATTTCAAAGGCTAAATTTTTGTGTTGAGTCAAACCATCGGTAATATTTACCTCGTAAAACTCTTTATTGGCTTCGACTAATTCTGGTTGATTGATGAAATCAATCAATAAGCCTCCATTCTCCTGTGCTTTCAGTTTTGTGAAAATCATTTCGGCACCTAAAACATACCTGCTGTTTTTCGAGAAGAATTGACCATAAAGGGAGAAATCTCCATTTCTAGCTTGAATGTTATTGTAAACACCTGTGGATAGAACTCTATGGAAGTTAACTCCATAATTGAGTCTGTTTTTTACATTGTGAGCGAATTGGGCACCAAAAATATTTTCTCTATTACTTCCTAAAAAATAGTTGATTTGAGACAGCGGTTTCTCAACTTTAAAATATCGAATCTTATCAATCGCGTATTTATATCGGTCAAAATGAGTGAGTCCACTTTTAAAACCTTTATTTCCATTCCAATCCAAAGCCATATATTGATGCGCTTGACCAGTATTTCCTATATTGAAATAGTCCCACGTTGGCGTCTGCATAAAATTATAAGCTTCCAAATTATTCAGACCAGTATCAATAGGAATAAGCAGGTGTTCTTGCTCTTGAAAATAATAATAGCTGGTTTCATCATGTTGACAAAAAGCGAGGCTATAAACGATGGTAAATAGCAGGAATAGTAGGGTATGGGGATGCTTATTGTTCAAGTCTATATGCTTAGATTTTAGCAAGTAATTCTTTAATAATTAAGCTCATTTTTGGTTCCGCTTCCTTTGCAGCTGCAATAACCATATCATGATTGATGTCTATCATAGCCTCTGGCGGATAACCGCAATCCGAAATGACAGATATACCAAATACTTTTAGTCCTACATGCCGAGCTGCAATAACTTCTGGCACAGTGCTCATTCCCACAGCATCCCCACCCATTAGGTGAAATGCTTTATATTCTGCTGGCGTTTCAAAAGTAGGCCCTTGCACACCTACATAAACTCCCTGATGACAAGTAATATTATTTTCCTCTGCTATTTTTATTGCTATTGCTCTGTACTCATCATGGTAGGCATTGAGCATGTCTGGAAATCTTGGACCAAGATTCTCATCATTTTTTCCTCTAAGCGGATGCACGGGTTGCAGATTAATATGGTCAGTTATGATCATTAAATCGCCCACTTGCTGAGTTGGATTTATTCCTCCACTCGCATTGGAAATTACAACACTGTGGCAACCCAAGTATTTCATTAATCGAACTGGGAAAATTACTTCATCCATCTTGTATCCTTCATAATAATGAAAGCGACCACTAAAAGCAATTATGTTTTTACCACTTACTTTGCCAAATATTAATTTACCTGAATGGCCTTTGACTGTTACAACAGGAAAGTTTGGAATATCCTCGTAGGCAATTTCTTTGACCACTTCAATTTCATTTGAAAAATTCCCTAGTCCACTACCCAAGATAATCCCTATTTCAGGATTAAACTTGCTAATGGATCTTATAAACCCTATTGTGGTGTTAATTTGCTCAATGACCGTCATATTACTATTCTTCTAAAGTTAAATATTCCTCTAATGTCTTTTCAATAAAAAAGTGAATGGTTTTATTAAATCGTTGCTTTTCTTTAGCCTCAAAATTAATCTTAATTGGTAAACAAAGTACTTTTATTCCTATATTATTAAATGCATGTGCATGAGGGAAAAGACGGGTAAGATCTTTTTCTGTGGTTATGATATATTTATCCTTCCCTTTAAGGTCCTTGTAGGTATTGATTATAGATTCCACATCATATTCGGTAAAAGTGTGATGATCTGGGAAAGAGCGTTCATAGACTTTGTTGAACTTTGCAGCTAAATAGTCTTTCATTTTAGAGTGGTTTGCTATGCCTGTAAGCAACAATACATCGCTGTTTTTTTCGGGTGAAATTAAAGTAACACCTTCCTTAAAAACTTGATAAAGAGGCCGATAATCAAGAAAAGAAAAGAAGACATGCTGGTAATCTTGTGGACTTAATTTTGTTTTTATTCGATCCTTTTCTTGTTGGGTTAGTTGTTGTGGTGAATGTGTGACAATGATTATGTCAGCTCGTTTTGCACCGCTTTTAAATTCACGAAGATTACCAACAGGAAGCAAAAAGTCATCGGTGTAAAGCTCGTGATATGGCGTAAGTAGAATGTTTAATCCTGCCCGTATACCTCTGTGCTGAAATGCATCATCAAGAAGAACGGTAAATGTTGGTGGTTTTTGACTAGCTAAACTAGGTATACCTATGGACCTATCTTCAGAAACGGCTACTTCAATTTCAGGATGCTTCCATTTTAATAGTAAGGGCTCATCGCCAACATCACGGGCTTTATGGCTGGTTTTTACATCCATGTAGCCACTTGTTTTTCTTCGATATCCCCGACTTAACACGCCAAGTGGGTAGTGAGCTTTAAGCAAGTCGATTAAGTAGTCAACATGAGGAGTTTTCCCTGTTCCACCAGTACTTAGATTACCGACATTAATAACCGGTATATCAAAACGTATAGAACGGAAATATTTTTTGTCATAGAGGAAATTTCGAAAAGCAATGCCTATCCCGTAGAGAAGGGTAAATGGCATCAATAATATTTTGCTTAGCATCTTCAATAGCTTACGATAACGCTTTTCTCAGGAAATTGTTAAAAGCTCTTGCTGTTTTCATGTTTTCGATGAGCACATTAACCATATTGTCATCAAAAATCAGGTCAGCGGGCAAGTCCTTCATAAAAAAGAATCCTTTGTTCAAAAGAAGCGGCTGTATTTTAGCATCCTCCTTAAACTCTTTTGGAACAAGCTTGTTTTTTGCTCCTAATATTTCCGGGAAATTAGCTTTAAACTTTTTGTCATTAATTAAGTTATCGAACTCCTCTAAGTTGTAAGCAATTTCTTGCCGCACTTTGTACAGATTTTCTTTTTCAAGGAAGTATGCGCCTCCGCCTACCATTACTTTTTCTGGAGATAGGGATATATAAAATCCAGGGTATACCTTGTCTTTTCGTCCATATTTAGATATAATCGCAGTACGGTTGGTTTTGTAGGGTGTTTTATCTTTGCTAAATCGGATATCTCTATTAATTCTGAAGATTGAATCGCCAGGTTTTAAAGTTATATCTTCATCAAATTCGCTTACCGCTTGTTGTAAAGCTTCAACAAAATTTTCAAAGGGTTTCTTGACAACCTGGGCATAACGCTTGCGATTATCATCCATCCAATCTTTGGAGTTATTGGCGGCTAATTCTTTAAAAAAGACATGAAAATCCTTACTGAAATAACTTGACATCTTACAAAGATAGTAAGAATTTTAAGGTATCTATATTGTCGGCATAATCGCTTAAGCTGGGTTTTTGAGCTTGCCCAAAATCTACACTTTCCCAAAATGTTGAAGGTCGACTTACGACCACCTGAAGATTCTCATGGTTTTCTATAATATAGTCTTGAACTTCTTCGGTGTTTTTATAGAAACTGTAATGAATAGTTGCCAATCGACTATGCAAATTGTCATCCTCTTTTGCAATGATGAAGTCATTGGCCAAATGTTTATCCAAGTTCATCAAAAGAAGCGTCCTGTTGTAATCATAGTTGTCTTTATATAAGTTGTGATTGACATATTCCTTGAAATTATCAAAGTGAGTAAAGAGCATGGTGATGTCAAATCCCTCTGGCAGGAGCAGTTTCGAAACATTTCGACACCCTAAACCAAAGTAGGCTAAAACATCATGCGCCAATAAATCCAATTCATGCGCTGTTTCATCACCCGTAATTATGGCTATACTATTCCTATTGCTCCTTAAAATATTGGGAACTGACTGAAAGTATTGCTCAAAGTATCGATGGGAGTTGTCGCTTCCTGTTGCAATTACGGCTTTATAGTTTTGTAGCCGATTGACTATTTCTACTTGCCAAGTAATATCAAGCGTTTGAAGTTGATCGATGATGAATTTCATTAGAACCTCATCTTTGCTTGCAAGTTTCACTTGCGTTGGGGCATTAACAACAAAAGCACAAAGAACATCGTGAAAACCAACTAGGGGGATATTACCCGCACATATTATACCCACGGAAGTATTTAACTCATTTAAGGCATAGGAATCCATCCATTGGTTCAATTTTGAAGGTTCCAAATAATTGTTCTTAATGGCATTAATCATTTGCCAAACATTCTCTTGGGTAAACCACTTGTTTTTAATTTCAGCCAAGCGAACACATTGAACCAAATTTTCATTTTCTTTATTCAAAAGATCGTTTAACTCTTGTAAACGTTCTATCTTATAAGTTTTCAAATTCATTAGACAACTTTTTTTAATCCCATTTTTTCCCCGAGTTGGAACATTAATTTTTGAGCAGCATTCAATTCATTTGGAATGTCTCCATCTAGGATGGCATCCTTTATTTGATTTTTAATAATGCCTATTTCTTTGCAAGGTTTTAAATCAAATGCTTGCATAATAAGTTCTCCACTGATAGGTGGTTCAAAATTCCGGACATGATCTTTTTCTTCTATTTCTTTAAGTTTTGTTCTGACAATTTGAAAATTGGATAATACTCGCTTAACCTTGGATTCATTTTTTGAGGTTATATCCGCCTCACAAAGCATCATAAGGTCATCTATATCATCTCCAGCATCAAAAAGTAACCGGCGAATGGCTGAATCCGAAATTTCATCTCTAGCAATAGGGATTGGCCTTAGGTGAAGGCGAACCAGCTTTTGAACATACTTCATTTCTTGGTTTAAAGGAAGTTTCAACTTCTTAAAAATGTTTTGTGTCATCCTTTCTCCAATGACCTCGTGTCCATGAAAAGTCCAGCCGCTTCCTTCCTCAAATCGTTTCGATTTCGGCTTACCAATATCATGTAAAATTGCAGACCATCTTAACCATAAATGGTCCGTATTTTCACATAAATTATCCAATACTTGCAAGGTGTGGTAAAAATTATCTTTATGTCCTTGATTCTTAAAATAATCAACTCCTTTAAGCTCACTTAACTCTTCAAAAATATAAGGGAGCAGGCCGGTTTGATCAAGCAAAAGAAATCCAATAGAAGGTTTTTTTGTTAAAACTATTTTATTTAATTCATTAGTGATTCTTTCCTGCGTAATAATTTCAATTCGCTCTTTATTTCTTTCAATGGCTTTTAGTGTAGGCTCAGCAATCGTAAAGTCTAGCTGGCTTGCAAAGCGAATAGCTCTCATCATACGAAGTGGGTCATCAGAAAAGGTGATGTCAGGATCTAATGGAGTTTGAATAATGCCATTCTTTAGGTCTTCGATACCATTGAAAGGGTCTATTATTGATCCAAAATCGTCTATATTGACCGATGCAGCTAAGGCATTAATAGTAAAATCTCTACGGTTTTGATCATCAGTCAAACTACCCTCCTCAACTAAGGGATTTCGGGAGTCTTTTCGGTAAGATTCTTTGCGCGCTCCTACAAATTCTAATTCCCAGCCCTTCCACACAAACTGCGCAGTACCATAGGTTTTAAAAAAATTTACCTTTAAGCTCGGTGAAAGTAAAGAAGCAACTTTGCGAGCAAGTTCTATTCCACTTCCGACGCAAACAAAGTCTATATCCTTTGACTTTCGACCAATAAGTTGATCACGGACATAACCCCCGACGACATAGGTATCTAGACCAAGGCTGGTTGCAGCTTCTTTAACTTTGTCAAAGATGAGATGATTGAGTTCGATTTTTTCCATTAAAGCACAAAAATAAGCAACAAATGTGCATAAACAATCTAAATAGGATTGAATATTATTGCATTAACTAATAACTTTACACAAAATTAAAAAGAATGGCATTAGATATTACAGGAAAATTACATAAAGTATTTGAATCAGAACAAAAAACAGAGTCTTTTAAAGCAAGAGAATTTGTCGTTGAAACAGCTGGGGAATATCCTCAATTTGTTAAGTTTCAATTAACTCAGGATAGATGTGCGATCATAGACAACTATAAAGAGGGAGATGATTTGAAAGTACATTTTGATTTACGAGGCAGAGAGTGGCAAGGAAAGTATTTCACCAATTTAAATGCTTGGAAAGTTGAAGGTGAGTCTGCCATGAGAAATACTTCTCCACCTAATGAAAGTTTCAATCAAGATGCAGCTCCTGTAAATAATGTAAATAACAACGTTGATGCGCGTGAGGATTTAGAAGATTTACCTTTTTAATCGGTTAAAATTACAGAATTATGTTAACAGGATTACAACATACACATAGCTTACTCCGCTATGTTTTATTAATATTTTTGGTTTAGTCACATTACCATGGCCCTCTAGAAATATGGGAACTGGTTGGATTTAGGAAATAATGAATACATTAAAAGTTACTAGAGAAAATAATTACGCGATTGTTCAACTGGACAGGGGAAGTGCGAATCCTATTAATACTGAAATGTTGAAGGATTTGGTTACTTGTTTTAAGGACTTAGCGAGCAATGCTGATATTGAAGGGGTAGTGCTGACCGGAAAGGAACGATTTTTTTCAGCTGGACTAGATGTGATGGAGTTGTATGCATACGATGAGCATCAAGTTTTAGAATTATTTGAATCTTTGTTTTCAGCGATAAAGACCATGCTGTCTTTTCCGAAACCATTAGTTGGCTCTATAACTGGCCATTCTCCTGCAGGCGGATGTGTGCTTGCACTGTGCTGTGATTATCGGATTATGGCAGAAGGTAAATATCGAATTGGATTGAATGAAGTGCCTGTGGGTATTGTAATGCCAAAATTTATTTATCACCTTTATGAAAACTGCATAGGCTCGAGACGAGCGATGCAATTTATTTTGGAAGGTAAGCTATTATCGGTTGCTGAAGCGCTTGATAATGGTTTGATTGATGAATGTGTCGAGGAGGGCAATGTTTTGGAAGCTGCAAAATCTCGTCTGCAGAAATACTTAAGTTTTAATCAACGAACTTGGACGCATAGTAAATCAAATATGCGCGCTGCTTTATTGGCCCATTATATTGCGTTTGATGAACCGCTTAAGGCGGAAATTTCGGAGCATTGGTGGAGTGAGGATACCCGTAAAATACTGGGTGATTTAGTTCTACAACTTACTAAAAAGTAATTCATGTTATCCAAGGGGATAAAGCATATGCTTGTTGCTGGTATATTCTTCTCTTTCATGAATGTTGGGGTCAAGTATCTCGATAATATACCTGCTATCGAAATTGTGTTTTTTAGAAGTTTAGTTACGCTAGTCATAAGCGCTATAATGATTAAGCGATTAGGAATTTCATTTTTGGGAAATAATAAATTGATCTTGTTTTTACGTGGCTTATTTGGCTTAGTGGCTTTGTCTCTTTATTTCCTTTGTTTACAAAAGATGCCATTTGCTTCTGCAGTTACTATCATGCAATTGTCTCCAATTTTCACGGCCATTCTTGCCATTTTCATCTTAAAGGAACGAGTGGCTTTGCCGCAATGGTTCTTTTTCTTAGTTTCATTTGCTGGAGTAGCAATAATTAAGGGCTTTAACCCAGATATGCCTATTCTATATTTCTTACTTGCGATATTGGCTGCCTTTATTTCGGCCTTAGCTTATAATATGATTCGGAAATTGAAAGATACCGATCATCCGCTGGTGGTCGTTTTTTATTTTCCTTTAATCGCCTTACCCGTTGCAGGAATCTTGACTTATTTTAAATGGGTTCAGCCAAATATGATGGAATATTTAATTTTAACTGGTATTGGCATTTCAACGCAAATTGCACAGGTAAATATGACCAAAGCCTTGCAATTGGAAGAGGTAGGTAAAGTAAGTATAGTCCGTTACTTAACAATCGTTTATGCGATTGTCATTGGTTATGTGTTTTTTAAAGACGACTATGGATGGATTACTTTGCTTGGAATAAGTTTGGTAGTCTGCGGTGTTCTCTTAAATTTATGGTTTACCAAAGTGAACAAAGCTAAAATTATTGTATAAATCTTTAATAATGACACCTCTAAATACTTCAAAGTAAATCAAAATGGTGTTTCAATTGGTGTAATCCTATAAGATGATAAAATCTTTATCGAATTAGGGTGTTACGTGCGTGAAATCTTTTAAATTTGTAGTCTTATTATCAATTAATAATTTATTTATGGCATATAATCCTAAAGCACTTAGAACGAAGTGGCAAAGTAGATGGAAAGAAGAGCAAAGCTATAAGGTTGAATTAGATACATCTAAGCCTAAATTTTATGTTTTAGATATGTTTCCGTACCCTTCAGGTAGTGGCTTGCATGTTGGGCATCCCTTAGGTTATGTTGCCAGCGATATCTATTCGCGCTATAAACGCTTGAAAGGCTTCAATGTATTACACCCCATGGGATTTGATGCTTTTGGTTTGCCAGCAGAGCAATATGCCATTGAAACTGGTAAACATCCTAGTCAGACAACTGCGGAGAATATTGCTACTTATAAAAGACAATTAAACTTGATAGGATTATCATTTGACTGGAGTAGGGAAGTTATCACCAGTGATCCAAGTTATTACAAATGGACGCAGTGGATATTTACTAAAATGTTTAACTATTGTTATTGCACGAATGCAGATAAAGCCCAACCCCTAAGCTTTTTGATGGAGCAGTTTGAAACGAATGGAAATCTAAAAACTACAGCTTTCACTGATTATACAGGAGAGTTTACTGCGAAAGAATGGAAAGCGTTTTCAAAGAAGGAACAAGAAGAAATCTTAATGCATTATCGTTTAGCGTTTCGTAAAGTTTCCTTTGTTAATTGGTGCGAAACCCTGGGAACCGTATTGGCTAATGATGAGGTAGTTAATGGATTCTCTGAACGAGGAGGTCACCCTGTAGTGCAAAAGCCATTGTTGCAATGGAGTTTGAGAATAACTGCATATGCCGAAAGATTATTGAATAGTATTCAAGATTTAGAATGGTCTGAAAGTTTGAAAGCGCAGCAGGAAAACTGGATTGGAAAGAGTGAGGGAGCGAAAGTTGTTTTTGAACTTGCCCCCAAGCCTAACTCTTCTAAAGCTGATGAACAGAGCCAAATCGTAGAAGTATTTACTACTCGGCCAGATACTATTTTTGGAGTTACGTTTATAGTGTTAGCACCAGAACATCCTTTGGTTAATCAATTGACAAGTGATGAGAATGTTGAAAGGGTAAAGGCATACAAAGCGCGCGCTAAAAGCAAGTCTAATGTGGATCGACAGGCCTCGAAAGAAGTCAGTGGTGAGTTTACTGGAGCCTATGCTATTCATCCATTTACTGGAAAGCAAATTCCAATTTGGATCAGTGAATATGTATTAATTGATTACGGGACAGGTGCTATTATGGCTGTTCCAAGTGATGATGATCGCGACCATGCTTTTGCCTCAAAGTTTGAAATTGAAATCATTGATATCTGCGATAAATCGGACTATCCTGATGCTTCAAAGGCCGACAAGTTAGGTAAGATAATTAATTCAGATTTTTTGAATGGCTTGGAGGTGAAAGCGGCTATCCCGTTAGCGATTCAATATATTGAAGATAAGGGTAGGGGGAATTTAAAGGTCAATTATAAACTTCGCGATGCAAATTTTAGTCGACAGCGCTATTGGGGAGAACCGTTTCCTATTGCTTACAATGAAGAGGGGATTGCTCATCAGTTGCCTGAAGAGGAGTTGCCTTTAGAATTGCCACCAATGGAAGATATAAAACCTATAAATGGGAAAGCTCCACTAAGTAAAGTGCAAGATTGGCAGTATAAAGGTATGCCAATTGATACGGACACGATGCCAGGTAATGCTGGTAGCTCATGGTACTTTTTGCGGTATATGGATCCGAATAACTCGAATGAATTTTGCAGTGCAGCAGCTTTAGCTTATTGGCAAGATGTGGATTTGTATGTCGGAGGAACAGAACACGCAGTAGGTCATCTAATGTATGCTCGTTTTTGGCATAAATTCTTATACGATTTAGCTTATGTACCAACAGAAGAGCCATTCAAGAAATTAATTAACCAAGGAATGATTCAGGGAGAGAGTGCTTTTGAATATAAGGTGCTTGGTGAAAACAAATATGTCTCCTATAATTTGAAAGATACTTATGATACGAATCCTATACATGTGGCTATTGATTTGGTCAATGATAAGGGAGAATTGGATCTAGAAGGACTAAAGAAATGGCGTCCAGAGCATGCAAATGCTGAATTTGTGCTAGAAGATGGTAAATACATTGTTGGTCATGAGGTAGAGAAAATGTCTAAGTCCAAGCATAATGTCGTGAGTCCTGATGATGTTATTGAGCAATATGGAGCAGATTGTTTTCGAATGTTTGAAATGTTTCTTGGACCTATTGAGAATCACAAACCTTGGCAAACAAAAGGAATTGATGGTGTTGCTAAGTTCTTGCGTAAAACTTGGAATCTCTTTCATGATACGGCTGATAATTTTGTAGTATCTGAAGGCAAAGTCTCTGAGAAAGAAATGAAAGTCTTGCATACGTGTATCAAAAAAGTAAATGACGATATAGAGCGCTTTTCTTTCAATACCTGTGTATCCGCATTTATGATTTGTGTAAATGATTTGGGTGAAATGAAGTGTAATAATCGCGCTGTATTGACTGAATTGCTTAAGTTATTGTCGCCATTTGCGCCCCATATTTCAGAAGAACTTTGGGAACAATTGGGCCACGAAAGCTCTGTTGTAAAAGATGTGTCTTATCCAGAATTTGAAGAAAAGTATCTGACGGAATCCGTGATTAATTATCCGGTTTCCATCAATGGGAAAATGCGTGTGAAGATTGACTTAGCAGCAGATATTTCGCAAGAAGATGCGAAAGCTCAAGTGTTGGCTAATGCGGTTGTTCAGAAATGGATAGAAGGTAAAGAGCTGCGAAAATTTATCTTCGTTCCTGGACGAATAGTGAATATCGTAGTCTAATTTACTTGTAATCGCTAGTATTGCTTTATAAGCCTTAAATTACTCTACGCGCTTAAAATTTCTTGCCCTGGGCATCTGTTACTGCAATACTTACCATATTAAGTATTTCACGAACTGAGGAACCAATTTGTAGCACATGGACCGGTTTTTTCATACCTAAAAGTACTGGTCCAATAGATTCAACTTGCGTCATTTCCTGTATCAACTTGGAAGAAATGTTGCCAGAAGATAGGTTGGGAAAGATTAGGGTGTTTGCACTTTTTTTTGCCAAGGCAGAGAAACTGAAGAAGTCATTCACTAACTCTGTGTTGAGTGCAAAATTTGCTTGAATATCACCATCAACAATAAGTTCTTTATCCTCTTTGAGTAACTTCAAAGCATTTCCCATTTTAACAGCATCCTCTCCTTCATTTGAACCAAAATTAGAGTAGGAGAGAAGCGCAACTCTTGGTTCAATATTCAGCTTTCTTACTTCTCGAACAACTAGCTTAGTTATATCTGCTATCTCTTCAGCGCAAGGATTCAAATTTACTGTGGTATCAGCAAAAAAGAAAGGCCCCTCTTTTGTAATCATAATATACATGCCAGCAATTCTTGAAACACCTTTCTCCACGCCAATAACCTGCAAAGCGGGTTTAATGGCAGTCGAATAATTCCTTGTTAATCCTGAAATCAGTGCATCTGCATCAGCCATTTCTACCATAGCTGAGCCAAAATAGTTTCTCTCGTGCATCAATTTTTCTGCTTCGTATAAAGTCAAACCTCTGCGCTTTCTTTTATCAAATAAGATTTTTGCGTATTTCGCTCGCCTTGCCTTTTCTGACTTTTCACGTGGATCAATAACCATGCATTTAAATTGAAGGTTATACTTTTCCATCATGTCATAGATTTTCTCTTTGTCGCCTAAGAGAATAGGGATTGCAATGCCTTCGTCTTGAGCAAGATAGGCCGCTTTTAGAATTTTATAATTATCCGCTTCTGCAAAAACTACTTTTTTAGCTTTCTTTTTGGCCCGTTGGGTAATGTTCTTGATTAGCTTGTTATCAAGTCCTAATCTTTTCTTTAATTCTAAATCATATCGGTCCCAGTCAGTTATTGGCGCTTTAGCCACACCGCTTTCCATAGCAGCTTTAGCTACAGCTGGAGCTATTCTTGATATAAGCCGAGGGTCTAATGGTTTTGGTATAATCAACTCTCTACCGAAGCTGAGATTTCTTTCGCTGTAGGCTTCATTCACTTCTTCAGGAACGGTTTCCTTAGCAATTTTTGCAATGGCCTTCACAGCAGCCAATTTCATTTCTTCATTGATACAAGTTGCTCTGACATCTAAGGCCCCTCTAAAAATGAAGGGGAAACCCAATACATTATTTACCTGATTAGGATGATCACTTCGACCAGTGGCCATGATAATATCCTTACGCGCAGCGATGGCTTCCGCATAGGGGATCTCTGGATCAGGATTGGCTAGAGCAAAGACAATGGGATTATTTGCCATGCTTTTTATCATACCCTTGCCAATTACGTTGCCTTTGGATAAGCCCAAGAAAACATCCGCATCTTTCATAGCTTCCAATAAGGAGATTTCTTCATCTTTACGAGCAAACAACTGCTTATGCTCATCGAGGTTTTCTCGCTGAGTTGTAATTAAACCTTTAGAATCAAACATATATATGTTATTCTTTTTAACACCAAGAGCTATATATAATTTGGCACAAGATATAGCTGATGCACCGGCCCCATTGATGATAACTTTTACATTTCCTATTTTCTTTTTTGCAATCTCTAATGCATTTAATAAGGCGGCTGAAGTGATTATTGCTGTTCCGTGCTGATCGTCATGCATGATTGGAATCTGCAACTCTTTTTTGAGCCGGCGCTCTATTTCAAAAGCTTCAGGAGCTTTTAAATCTTCTAAATTAATTCCGCCAAAAGTTGGTGCAATGGCTTTAACCGTTTTTACGAAAGCATCGACATCAGTCTCGTTAATCTCGATATCAAAAACATCAATATCTGCAAAGATCTTGAACAATAAGCCCTTTCCTTCCATTACAGGTTTAGATGCTTCAGGCCCTAAGTCACCTAGTCCTAAAACAGCAGTTCCATTGGATATGACAGCGACTAAGTTTCCTTTAGCTGTGTATTTATAAACATCTTCGGGATTCTCATGAATTGCTATACAGGGTTCGGCTACACCGGGTGAATACGCCAAAGACAAATCACGTTGGGTGCTCGTTGGTTTACTTGGTATAACTTCAATCTTCCCTTTCCTACCTTGACTGTGGTAATCGAGAGCTTCTTGCTTGTTTGTTTTCATGTTGCACAGTTTGTTAAGTCAAAGGTACATATTTCAACAGAGTGAAAGGCTAGCTAAAGTCTAAATATTTTGAAATGGAACAATAAAAAGAGCAGCATCTGCAAAAAAACTGCGCTTCAATCAGGAGTTGATTGGGCCTATTTAGACTTGTGATTATAGCACTAAATCTCTAATGGGGCTTGTTTTGTATTATCTGTAATAATATTAATAAAGGTTCGTGAATCTCTCTAGACTTCTAAGTCCGCATAATCGGAAACCACATGATAACGGGGGTCATCAATAGTATTTTCAATTACATTTTTGAATTTCGGATTAGCTTTTAAGAGTATCTCTTTGCATTCCTCACTTAGATGAACAAGTTTAATTTCTTTATTTAAGTCTAAATACCTGTTGGCGATATTCTTTAGCGCTTCTACTGCAGAATGATCTGCAACCTTTGATTCAATAAAATCAATTTCCACTTTGTTTGGGTCTGTTTTTGGGTCAAATTTTCCTGCAAATTCCTGTGTTGAACCAAAGAATAAAGGTCCCCAAATTTCATAGACTTTAGTACCATCTTCTTTGATACGTTTTCGCGCTCGAATCATGGTTGCATTCTTCCAAGCAAAAACTAAGGCAGATATAATTACTCCCGCTATGACGGCAACAGCTAAATCTTGCCACACTGTGATTGCAGATACCGTAACAAGAACAATAGTGTCGGCTAAAGGAATTTTATGTAATATTCTAAAACTACTCCAAGCGAATGTTCCAATAACCACCATAAACATAACACCTACCAAGGCTGCAATTGGTATTTGTTCAATTAGTGGAGCTCCAAATAGAATAAATGCGAGCAACGCTAATGCAGCAACTATTCCTGATAAACGTCCTCGACCACCCGAGTTTACGTTAATGATAGATTGTCCAATCATTGCGCATCCGCCCATTCCGCCAAACAAACCGTTTAAAATGTTTGCTCCACCTTGCGCTAAACATTCCTTATTCCCACTTCCCCTTGATTCTGTTAAATCATCTATCAGGTTAAGGGTCATTAAGGATTCAATCAATCCCACAGCAGCGAGTATCAAGGCAGTTGAAAATATAGTTGCCCAATGACCTTTTAAGGTATAAATCAATTGAAATATTTGGTTTTGGAATTTAGGCAAGCTCCCTTCTAATCCAGTTCCTCCTCCATCTTTAATAAATGAGCCTACTGTGCTTACATCTAATTTGCCAAATATGGTGATTGCTGCCACAACAAATATAGCTACTAGAGCGGCAGGAATTTTCTTGGTAATCTTCGGTAGGCCATACATGATCCCCATTGTAAGAGCAACAAGCCCCATCATCATAAACATTTGCGGACCCTGCAGCCATTCTTTAGCTCCTATTGGTCCACTTTTAAACATATCCAATTGCGAAAGGAAAATGACTATAGCTAGACCATTTACAAATCCGAGCATTACTGAATAGGGAATTAGTCGCACAAACTTACCAAGCTTAAACAAGCCTGCTAAAATCTGAATTACTCCTACAAAAAGAAGCGTGATAAAAAGCCATTGCAAGCCTAAGTACCCATCTCCTAAGCCCAGTGCTGCACCAACTTCATTTCCTTCTTTTATCAAATGAATCATAACCACGGCCATAGCGCCTGTAGCACCTGAAATCATTCCGGGTCTGCCACCGAAAATAGCAGTAACAATGCCCATCATGAATGCACCATATAAACCAACTAAGGGGTCAATTCCTGCAACAAAAGCAAAAGCTACTGCCTCTGGCACTAATGCTAGTGCAACAGTAAGACCTGAGAGAATATCATTCTTAGGGTTTTTGGTGAAATTTTTTATGTATGCCTTCATGCTTGAAATAGTTGTTTAAAAATGAGCGCAAAGGTAGCCTTTAAAAAGTAATAAATTGAGATTTGTTAAAAATTGATTTGCTTGTTTTCGACTGTATACCAGTGGTTTAAAATTGGTAAGGGAAAAAAATAAAAAAAAACCATTAAAAATGAAACCTTCTGGTAAGTGCTTCCGTATTTAGATGGGAGAGGCGTAGTTTCCTCTGAGGAGTAGTTACCTCATTTAGTTAGTTAAGTTAGTTAGTTTAGCGTAAAAGGTCAAACATTCAGTTTTGACCTTTTTCCATTTATGGACCTTAATACCCGAATAATTCTTCCAACTCCAACTGCTTCAATTCTCCTAAAGTCTCAAGCGCATCAAAATTCATATTAGATGGGTTACCTATGACACAGATACTGTAGTCATTACCCTCAACATGATTGTTAAAAAATATTTTTAGATCACTGAGCTCCATCTCTTGTACCTGGGCATAGATTTTTTGGTTCAAATCGTAATTAACTCCTAGTTTTTTCGCTCGTTCATATTGCCAATATACATTTGAACCTGTTGTCCAATCACTTTCCAACTTTTTGGTAACGGCTTCTTTTGCTGCATTAAATTGCATTTCGGCTTCTGGCATATCATTCATTAATTCAAACATGGCCGATGTAGCATCACTTAGCTTATCTGCTTGCGTACCAATATAGGCGTTTACATAATGGCTTTTCTGTTTATCTGTAGGTGTTGAAATATAGCTATAGGCAGAATAAGCTAATGCTTTCTTTTCTCTAATCTCTTGAAAAACAATAGAGGATAGGCCTGCACCAAAGTATTCATTAAACAGCTTTATACCGGCTAACATTTCGGGATTAAATACTTCATCTTTAGAGATAAAAAATATCTCTACCTGCTGCATATCGTAGGGGGCATAATACACCTTGTTTGCCGAAGTAAGTAATTCTTCATATTTTTTCTCCTCAGGAATAGGATTTAGCTTGGAGGTATTGGTATGATGTTTAGCTATTAAACCTTTAACCTTAAATAGACTCATGGCACCAAAGTAGAATATTCGATGATCTAAATTGCTCAAGGCATGAATTTTTTTGATCAAACTATCTATACGCACTGATTTTATTTGTTCTATACTCAATCGATCAGTAAAAGGATTAACAGGGCCATATTTGGCATAAGATCCCAACCCGCTTCTTAAAATGGTGTTTTTGTCTAGCTTGGCATTCACTCTAGCTTTTAATACATCACTTATCAATTCGGTATAAACCGAAGAATCTGCCTGCACATTGGCTAAAATGTGCTCAAAAAGCTCAATGCCTTTATCTAAATTTTCTTCCAGTCCTGTCAATGAAACAGAGACCTGATCACTTCCAGCATTTACTCCAAACTCTAAGCCATAGCGATAAAATTCTTTTTGTAAGTCCTCAGCGCTGTAGGTAGATGTTCCCAAATATGGCAGATACTGAATAGCTAGAGCTAATTCTTTATCTGTATTAGAACCTAAATCAAACAAATAGTACAAATTGAAAATCTCATTATTTTTATTCATAGCATAGGCTATTTCAACATCATTAAGTTGACTCAAGGTAATATCCTTATCAAAATCAAGGAACTTTGGAGTTAACCGTTTAGATGGAATACTATCAAATTCCATATAAAATGCAGATTGATTTTCTCTATCTACCTCTACTGCTGTGATTTTTGGTTTCGGAACGCTATGTCGATCAGATTCACCTATGCGCTTGTAAGAAACCACATAATTTTCTCCATAATGCTCATTGACAAAATCAATCACTTCAGCTTTTGTGACTAATGCCATACTATCATGGTCATAAACAAGATCTTGGTAATCCAATTCATTGATAAACGCATCAACCATTAAGGAGGCCCTTCCTCTGTTGGTTTCAAGACTTTTTATTCGACTTATTTTTAAGTCATTCACTACTGCTTCCAGTAACCACTCGTCAAAATCTCCTTGTTTGATTTTCTGTAATTCGGCTAAAAGTAGATCTTTAACTTCCTCAAGACTTTGATTTTCTTTTGGTATTCCATAGAGAAAGTGAATGGAGTGGTCTTTGAGAATTTGCGCAAACGAGCTTGCATTTAAAACCTTCTGTTTTAATACAAGATTAATATCAATGAGTCCAGCTTGACTATTAGCAAGTAACATATCAATGATCTGAATCATTCTAGCTTCCTTTGATCCAGCCCCATCAAACTTATATCCCAAGTATAATAACTCCTGTTGGGGGCCAAAAGTCTCTTTGCTTATTGCTTCACTTAGCTCTACATCTTGGTTGGCAACAAACTCAGGAACATCTTTGTATTCCCATTTTCCAAAATACTCTTCAATAATATCAATCGTCTGATCGGGATCCAAATCACCAGATAAACATATTGCAATATTATTAGGAACGTAATAGGTATCAAAATAATCATGTATGTTATACAATGATGGATTTTTTAAATGCTCACCTACACCTATTGTTGTCTGCGTCCCATAAGGATGATTGGGCAGCAGGCCTTCAAGTACACCTTGATAAACCCATCGATTATCAGAATCTTGTGAACGATTAAACTCTTCATAAACTGTTTCTAGTTCGGTATGAAATAATCGCAATACTAGGGTCTGGAATCGCTCTCCTTCCAACTTTAGCCACTTTTCTATTTCATTGGATGGAATATCATTCATATATACCGTTTCATCATTGGAGGTATATGCATTCGTCCCTTTTGCTCCTAAACTCGAAACCATTTTATCGTATTCATTAGCAATGGCAAACTTAGAGGCCTCTAAAGATAAACTATCAATTTTTGCATAAAGCGCTATTTTCTGTTCAGGATTTTTTTCTTCTTTGTGCTGTTCGAAAGTGGCAGCTATTTGATCTAAAATATCTTTTTCTGAAGCCCAATTCTTAGTTCCCATATTGTGGGTGCCTTTAAACATCATATGCTCTAGGTAATGTGCCAGTCCGGTGGTCTCCTCTGGATCAAATTTTGAACCTGCTTTTACGGCAATTAAGGTCTGAATTCGGGGTTCAAGTTCATTTACGGATAGATAGACTTTAAGCCCGTTTTCTAAGGTGTAAATTAAGGTATTGCTGGGGTCGTCTTTAACCATTTCAAAGTCATGCGTGTAACTTGCAGTTTTTGAAGGAATCTTTTTGCAAGCTACTATGCATGCAACGGCGACTAAACATAAAATATAATTTTTCATAAGTTTTTATCTTTCTAGTTCTAAATCTAATTTATTAACTAACAGTTTTAAGGATGGGTTAGTGGTCTGCATTCGCTGGAATTTTTCTTTTTGGTTGAGGATTATTCGCTGTTTTGTTTCGTCCTCTTCAACGATAATACTTACTTTTAAATCGGATACGTTTAAGCGTGTTTTGAGGAATCCCTTAATGGTTAAAACATTTTTTTCAATAAGTGAAGCTTCAACTTGACTATCTGCAATAAGTTCAATGAATTCTCCATTTAGCCTCGGATTTTTATCATTAATACTATGCAGAAGGCTTTTATTATTCTCTTCTGCTAGGGATTCAAGAAAGCGCTTCCAAGAACTCGCTAAATTCTCTTCATTTAGCTCAAGTGAACCGCTAGGTTTAGCTTCTTCCTCTTTGACCTTCTCGATTTCAGGCTTGTTTAATTCTGTTTCGACCTCTATCTCCAGTTTTTCAAGACTTAAATGACTTGATTTTTTTGGCTTATCGATAATAGATTCAGAAGGTGCAGTTTCTTCATCTGGATCATTTTTCTCTTCAATTACTTTACTTTCAATCCTTGCTAATACTTCTTTGCTGGTGTCGCCGATGGGCAAGGAATTTGCTGATGGATTGGCTTTTAATTTTTGTTCAAGCTTTTTTTTTTCGGCTGATTCATCACCAAAAATGGCTTTACCTTGGCTTAAATTAATCAAAAAAGCCATTTTCATCAACATACCTTCAGTTAATAATCGCTTATTGATACTCGCTGCATAGTTGACGTCTGCATCTGAAGATAAACTCAGCGCATTTACGAGAAATGATTGAGGTGTCATTTCTGCTTGTTCAAAATAGAGTTGTTTAATCCGTTCACTTAGTTCAAGAAGTTTTAAGGTCTTCGGATCTTTACAAACCAATAAATTTCTAAAATGGCTACTTAGTCCATGAATAAAATGGTCTGCTTCAAAACCGTTGTTTAAAATCTCATCTAACGCGAGCATTGCGTTGGATAAATCACTCAATAGCAGGTATTCCGTTATTTTAAAAAAATAATCATGATCCAAAACATTAAGTCCTTTGACTGCGGCTTCGTAACTTAACTGATCGCCAGAAAAGCTGACCAATCTATCGAAAATAGAAAGTGCATCTCTTAGTGCGCCATCTGCTTTCTCCGCTATAATATGCAAGGCACTTTCATCTGCGTCTATCTGCTCTTTTTGAGCAATATTCTGGAGATGCTTTACAATGTCAGCTACCGAAATTCGCTTGAAGTCATAAATCTGACAACGAGACAATATAGTAGGTAAAATTTTATGCTTTTCTGTCGTTGCCAGAATGAAAATGGCATATGGCGGTGGTTCTTCTAAGGTTTTTAGAAAGGCATTAAAGGCGGCTTGAGAGAGCATGTGAACCTCATCAATAATATATATTTTATACTTTCCCGTTTGAGGGGGGATTCGAACTTGTGCAATAAGCTGATGCATATCATCAACTTTATTATTCGAAGCGGCATCTAACTCAAAAATGTTAAACGAAAAATCTTCCTCAATTTCATCCAGTTTCTCAGTTTGCCCCGTATTTACAGCTTTAGCCATAATCCGCGCGCAGGTCGTTTTACCTACACCACGAGGACCACAAAACAAAAATGCTTGGGCAAGGTGATCATTTTCAATCGACCTTTTTAGTGTTGTCGTAATTTGTTCTTGACCTACCACGTCTTCAAAGGTCTGCGGACGATATTTTCTTGCCGAAACAATATAACTCATAAAGGTAAAGTTAGGATTTATTTTAGCTCTCTTATCTAGATATAGGCTAAATTTTATTAACAAAAAATCAGTGGATTTACCTTTGCACAGTATTCTTGATAAATCATAAAAAAACGTAACTTTGGATGGCAAGAACTTTATCCAAGCCGATGCTGATGAGGCGGCTTCTTTATCCTTTTCTGGGCTAGATTCTAATACAGGAAATTTAGAAGGGTTATCAAGAGCTAATTCAGTAGATAGTGACACCTATTTTTTTGTAATGTTTAATTCATTTTTAAGAATTGGCGATGGTGAAAATTCTTACCCAACATTTAAATAAAAAACATACGTATGAATATAAAAGAAGGTATGATGCGGGAAGACGCATTAAAAGGAAAAACAATAGTTATCACTGGAGGTGGTTCAGGTCTTGGGAAAGCAATGACAAAGTACTTTATGGAATTGGGAGCAAATACGGTT
This sequence comes from uncultured Chitinophagales bacterium, assembly GCA_964655225.1. Lineage (GTDB taxonomy): Bacteria > Bacteroidota > Bacteroidia > Chitinophagales > UBA8649 > JAFMKE01. The sequence continues at coordinate 31,850 of CAZZMB010000027.1, forward strand.
ATCACAAGTCGTCGGATAGCGCTTTTACGTGATACCGCAAAAGAGCTGGAAGAATCTACTAGTGGTCAATGTTTGCCTGTGCAATGCGATGTGCGGGAACTTGCGCAAGTTGAGGCAGTAAGGGATGCGGCTATCGAAAAGTTTGGCAAGGTTGATATTCTGTTAAATAATGCAGCTGGAAACTTTATTAGTCCTACCGAAAGACTTTCTGCTAACGCGTTCAAAACGATTATCGATATTGTGTTAATGGGGACAGTTAATTGTACCTTAACATTCGGAAAACATTGGATAAATACCAAGCAAGACAAAGGAAATGTTTTAAATATTGTGACAACATATGCATGGACTGGTTCTGGATATGTTGTTCCTTCAGCTTGCGCAAAAGGTGGAGTTGTGGCGATGACAAAGTCACTTGCATTTGAATGGGCGAAATACAATATTCGTTTTAATGCCATAGCACCGGGTCCATTTCCAACAAAAGGAGCATGGGATAGATTGTTGCCAGGCAATTTGAAGGATGATTTAGATATCAGTAAGCAAGTGCCATTGAAGAGAGTAGGGGAGCATCAAGAATTAGCTAATTTAGCAGCTTATATGGTTTCTGATTATGCAGATTATATGAATGGTGAAATCGTGACTTTAGATGGCGGTGAACAAATTCGTGCAGGTCAATTTAACAACCTTGAAATGATTCCTACTGAAATGTGGGATCAGTTAGAAGCGATGATTCGAAGTACCAAAAAGAAGTAAATAATAATTGATAGGACTAAAAGAAGGCTTCTTTTGAATATGCCGAAGGGCTTGCTGATGTATTGTTAAATATTAATTTCCAGGTTTTTTGTCGAAAGGATTTACCTGCCTTGATGCTCTTAAAAAGATTTTTATTGTTACCTAAAGGTCGTTTTACTAGATGATTTCTTGTATAAGTAATAATCGCCAACCGGTAAGTTCAGAAGTGCTTTGGCGATTTGGAGCGGTGGATTGCTTAATTTGCGTTTAGTCAAATCTATCCAAGCACCTTGAGTTGAAATTTGCGCGCACTTTATATTGTTCTGGTTAAAGATCTCATGGTGAAGAACCCATCGTGAACCGTCCTCACTGACATCTCCTTTTAAAATATTCACCTTTATCTCATCTTCTGAATGAAGCTCTTTAATAAACGAGCATTCTTCCTTAAATATAATTGGTCCAATGTTCAAGTCATTTAATTTCTTTGCTGTAAATCCATGTTGTTGGAAGAAACGAATACGAGCATGCGCGCCATAATCATAGTAAGCTGAATGCCTAACGTGTTGATTGGGGTCAGCGTCTGCCCAACGGATTTGTATCTTAATTTCAAATTTCATTA
>CAZZMB010000028.1:0-18544 GCA_964655225.1 uncultured Chitinophagales bacterium
ATCATATTGCATTTTCCTCTCTAAGGCTACCATTTTTAGAGCAGCGACCGCAACTTCTACTCCCTTATTTCCATGCTTCCCTCCTGCCCTGTCCAATGCTTCTTGAAGCGTATTAGGTGTTAAAACACCAAATAAAAATGGCTTGCCATATTTTATTGATAGATTTTGTAAAGCCTGAGCGACTGAATGATTGATATACTTATCATGGTCAGTTTCTCCTTTGATTACACAGCCAAATGCGATAACCGCATCTACCTTTTTCCACCTATTTAAACGTTGACAAGCTATTGGTAACTCATAAGTGCCAGGCGCATATTCAATGAAAACATTTTCTTGCTTCACATTTTGTTTCGCCAATGTCTCCAAACAAGCATCCAATAAGCGCTCAGTTATCTCAGGGTAATATTCTGATACAACTATCCCAAATTTATAATCGCTGGCATGGGGTAGTTCAGTGGATACGGTTGATAAATTTTTTAATTCGCTAGCCATTATTTAAATATTCTGATCTTCTTTGAAATTTTAGTACCATCTATAGTAAAGCTAAATAAATAAAAGCCCTCACTTAATTCTCCAAGATCATATGTTCGAGGATTATTTGTTTTTAAGGTAAAGACATCAATTTGTTGTCCCAATAGATCCAATACTTGAACCGGAATCTCTTTGTTGTCAGAAGAAACCACCACCAATGAAACTATCCCATTTGTAGGATTTGGAAATACTTCTATACCAAAACCATCTATTGATTCTTCTATTCCCACAGGGGCATTGTCCCCTATCACTATCTTATCCTCAGAGATCCATATGGTATCATAAACTTGTAAAAATTCTTCCCCGCTTGGTGAAGTGTAAGGAGTCGTTTCTGGATGAAAACTCTGCGTCGAGGTACTACTTCCAGTTAGCATTTGAAGATCCGAATTAATCAAGAATGACCAACGCAAGCTAGCACCAAAATCTCGAGTAAAAGATTGAATAATTTGATTATTCGCTCCATTTCTAAATTCAACATATCCAGAAGTTTCAATATTATTTTGGGTGTTAAACCACCAACTTAAGCCATCTCCAGCTTCCCAATCATTTCCATAGTCTGTCATTTCGAAAGTGTAGCAACCATCGCTTAAGTTATAGTCGTAGGTATTAAAGGTACTTGCGTTAAATGTTGTTTCATTGGCCACTATTGTACCATCGGAAGCAACTAATGTGAAAGCATTTTCCTCCGGTTTATTATTTGTTCTGAAACGCACTCTTAATGCATTGGTATTATACACCGCTGGAATTTCAAACAAGGTGCTTTTTTCATTATTGTGAACAAACTGATCTGGAAGATTATTTGGCCAATTTACACTTGCGAAAAATTCCAAATTACTTACATCTAAATTGGTCCAGTTCATGCCAGGCAATTCAACATCTGCAGTTTCTCCTGACTTTAGACTTCCATTCCAGTCAAAATAATATTTATTGGTATGGTCTACCCAATAAGCAATCTCGCAATACGTTAATTCTTGTATGCCATAATTCTTAATACGGACTATGGGCTTATCGCAAACTGGATTAAATCTCGTAAAATTATCATTCGCTGTTGGAGCAATAATCTCATCCATTAAAACATCATAATCCCTGCGATACGAATCATAGGTGATCATTTGTGCAGATAAAGAATAAGATGCTGCAGCTGGCGGGCTGTAATTTTCAAAGTCGATATCTAAGTCAATGTATTTATTAGCACCACTCCCTTGGATATACTCACTAATCTCAAACTCATGCACCTCAACTGCATCCCCTGGACACCAATTTGCGCGACCAAATAACCATGTTCCTCCTTGAGGTGATATTGCTAACTTGTCACAATCGTCTCTCCAAATATCTTCAACCCTCACGGTTGTTCCATTTGCTTTTAGTGTATAGGTAATTGGAGTGAACTCACCAGACTGGCCATGCCCAGTAACAATGACTCTCAACTTAGCCTCATCTGCTGCGGAGGGAATACTCACTTGTGTTGCTGGAGTTCTTTCAGCATCAAACTGAGCAAAGGAAGAGTAGCCTCCGCCTCTATATATGTTTTCAATACTTACCACATCTCTTGTTGGGTTTCCTTCCGTTATCTCAAAATCAACACTGATTCTAAACCCTTCTTGCCATCCATGAAAGTAAACCCGTATTGGCGTATTGCCTCTTAGCATTGGAGAGAAATCGGTGACATCATAAGATAAATAATGTTCCCACGCACCATCAAATCCCTCTTGATTCCAATTCATGTAATTTCCATATGGAGTCACGTATCTTCCCAATTCATGCCATTCAATCACTTCAAATACATTCCAAGTAGTATCCCACAAAGCAGAATTCATATTGGTTGAATCAATTGAAACTAAGGTAGAGTCCATAACTCCGGTAGAGTCACCTACATAGACATCCAAATCGTAATCCCAATGACTGCAAGAATCCCCGTTCATGCAACCCATAGTAACAATCATATTCACATTTTGGTAGGAAATTGATTCATCTGGGAAATTAGCATACTCTACAATTCTATTCTGCGCAAATAGATTAACCAATTGATGGGCTTGCACATCAATTTGATTACCTGATTGCGTATGACCCCAAGTAAAAAATGTGGCAAACAAAAAACCGAAGTATATTTTTTTCATAAAATGTGTTTATTAGCTTATAAATTTAGCAAAAACCTCTCAAGAAACATGGAAAAAATCTACTTATTTAATCTTAGTTTAGGCATGTTTTTAGACTTCTGATTCAGTTGTGCCAAATTAGTAACAAAAATTTAAGCTTAAACCATCCGAATCGTTCAGAATATTTTGGAAGAATTACTAAATTTTTCAACTCTCCCAAATGAGGTTAATTAATACCTGCGTCTAGATGATCATCTCTTGAGCGGTTATTTTAAAAATAGAGAAAAGTCTCTGCTTGAAAATATAAACAAAAGACAAAAGAAAGAGTCGAGTATGTTTTCATACATTTGTAAAGTAGGAAGTAAAAACATCCAATAGTTAAACTTATACCTTCCAATAATTTAAATTATAAGAAGCTAAACAACTCTTAAAAATAAATGTTTTGAACATATGATTTCAATATTTTGGTTTAGAAGAGACCTGAGACTTCACGACAATCATGCTTTATTTCAAGCGTTAAGTGAAGGTTTTCCTGTTCTTCCGATTTTTATTTTTGATACGGAAATATTAGAGAAACTTGAAGACAAGCAGGATGCCCGCGTTGAGTTTATTCACGAAGAATTGCAAAAAATAAATGCAACTTTAAATGCTTCCGGAAGCTCACTAAAAGTGCTTCATGGTCGACCCGAGGAAATTTTCAAGCAGTTATTCTGCGATTTTAATATCCATACTGTTTATTGCAATCGCGACTATGAGCCCTATGGCCTTCAACGTGATCAAAAGATTAACACCTTATGCAAGGATCATCAAAGCGAATTCAAGGATTTCAAAGATCAAGTTATTTTTGAAAAAGACGAAGTGACAAAAGATGATGGTAAACCATATAACGTTTTTACACCCTATTCGAAAAAATGGAAAGCTGCGTTAGATACTGAAACCTTCAAGTCTTTTCCTAGTCAGGAATTGGGCGATAATTTTTGGCAAGACAAGACCGGTGAAATGCCTTCTTTAGAAGACCTTGGATTCCTTAAGACAACTATTGACTTCCCAGACAGAGATCCACAATTATCCATTATAAAGAAATACGAACTGACGAGGAATTTCCCTTCTAAGCCTGGTACGACCCGTCTATCTGTTCACCTTCGGTTTGGTACCATATCCATACGAGAATTAGCTCGTTTGGCAAAAAAAAGCAATGAAACCTACCTCAATGAGTTGATTTGGCGAGAATTTTATATGATGATTCTTTGGCACTATCCCCACGTTGTTGAACAAGCGTTTAGAGCCAAATACGATAAAATTGAATGGAGAAATAATGAAGCAGAATTTAAAGCTTGGTGTGAAGGAAATACAGGTTTTCCAATTATTGATGCAGGAATGCGAGAACTCAACAACACCGGATTTATGCACAACAGGGTTCGTATGATTGTAGCGAGCTTCTTGGTCAAAGATCTATTAATAGATTGGAGATGGGGAGAGGCTTATTTCGCACAAAAGCTTTTAGATTTTGATTTATCGGCCAATAATGGTGGTTGGCAATGGGCCGCAGGCAGTGGTTGCGATGCAGCACCCTATTTCAGAATTTTCAATCCGGATAGTCAACAGAAAAAATTCGATCCTGATTTTATCTACATTCAAAAGTGGGTGCCTGAATATTTAGATGAAACTAAATACCCTGAAGTTATTGTTGACAGGAAAATAAGTCGACCGCGTGCATTAAAAACTTACAAAGAAGCCGTAAATCAATAAGAATTATTAGCTAAAACCTATAAAATGACCAAAATAAACTTAATCGAAAATAAAGTACTTGTTCCAAAAGAATTTAATAACGTGGCGTCTAAGTACGACTTCGCTACCTATCTGAGTCAAGGCTATCAAGAAGATTTAGATAACAGCGCTAAATGGTTGGGACTTGAAGGCAATGAAAAAGTTTTAGATTTATGTTGCGGGACTGGTAAATCATCCGCAGCATGCCTGCCGTTCATCAAAACTGGAACAATAACGGGTATTGATAATTCAGAGGGAATGCTTAAGGTGGCCAATGAAAAGTTTGCCAAAGAGATAAAAGCCGGTAAAATGTCTTTTAAGTTGCAAGATGCAATGGCCTTAGATTTTCCAGAAGAAAGTTTTGACGCCATCTTCATGGCTTATGGTTTGCGCAATATGCCAGACTATGATAAGTGCCTAAATCAACTTTACAAGTTATTGAAGCCGGGCGGAAAAATTTGTATCCATGATTATTCATTAGCCAATAAAAGTTGGGCAAAGTACTATTGGGGAATTTTGAGTTATGGATTTATTGTCCCATTTTGCACAATCCTATCAGGAAGCTCTAAAATCTACACCTATTTGGCTAAAAGCGTTTTAACCTTTCTAACGCCGAAAGAAGTACAAGAAAAAATGGTTTCAGCACAATTCAAATCCATCCAGATAAAGGCGCATAAAAGTTGGAGAGGGCCTATTTTACATGCTTTCATAGCGAAAAAATAGATGTAATACTAACTCTGATATAGAATTTATCTAGTTTCCTTTAATATTAATTAATATTGAAGATTGATTCCTTGCTTACATTCGACGAATGGATTAACTTTGCAGGACCAAACGAAAAAATAATGGCTGAAGCATTAAGATTACCTCGCATGAGCGACACTATGGAAGAAGGTGTCATTGCAGAAATATTGATTAAAGTAGGTGACACTATTGAAACTGGAGATGTCATCGCGGAAGTTGAAACAGACAAAGCAACAATGGAATGGGAATCTTTTCAAGAAGGCAAGGTTTTGCATGTTGCCGTTGAAAGCGGAGATACTGTTGCAATTAATGGCGTTGTAGCCATTCTAGGGGAAGAAGGAGAGGAATTTGAGCATCTTTTAGTGGAAGAAACTATCCCTCAAGTTGAATCAAATCCTGAAGCCACTCAAGAAGAAGAGACCAACAGCAATATCATTGAATTTGATGTAAGCGCAGAAAACAATTCACTTAATGAGGAGAGTCGAGTTAAAGCAAGTCCCCTAGCCAAAAAAATGGCTGACGACAAAGGAATTAATATCAACACGGTCTCTGGAAGTGGTGAAGATGGACGTATTGTCAAGAAAGATATTGAATCTTATGTAAACACAAGTGCACCTAATCAAGATTATGCTCCTGAAGTTCAACCGATTAAGTCAGATGTATCGCCTATTCAGCTACCTACAATTGTTGCGGAAGAATCCTACACGGAAGAACGGGTGAGTCAAATGCGTAAAACCATTGCTCGTCGATTGAGTGAAAGTAAATTTCAAGCGCCTCATTTTTACCTAACCATTGAGGTAAACATGAACAATACCATTGCTGCAAGGAAAAAAATCAACGAACTAGCTCCAAGTAAAGTTTCCTTTAATGACATTGTTATCAAGGCCACTGCAGCTGCTTTAAGAAAAAATCCAGCGGTCAATGCTTCCTGGTTAGGCGACAAGATTCGTTATAACAATCATATCCATATTGGTATGGCTGTTGCCGTCGCTGAAGGTTTAATGGTTCCAGTAATTAAATTTGCTGACAACAAATCATTAAGTCACATTGCTACAGAAGCTAAGCAATTGGCGGAGAAAGCTAAGACCAAAAAAATCAGTCCGGAAGAAATGCAAGGAAATACCTTTAGCATATCCAATTTAGGCGGATTTGGTATATCCGAATTCACAGCGGTTATTAATCCTCCAGATGCGTGCATTTTGGCTGTAGGCGGTATTAAGAAAGAGCTTGCATTTAATGCGCAGAAAGAAGTAATCGAAAATAATATCATGAAGCTTACACTCTCTTGTGATCATCGAGTAGTTGATGGAGCTGTTGGGACTCACTTCCTACTTGACCTAAAGAACAATTTAGAGAACCCAATAATGATGCTCGTTTAAATCTATGCAAACATGCGCTTAAAGCCTTAGCAATTTTCATTGCTTATACTACTATCCAATCGATTATTTTAAGACCTATTTACGCTTAGAAAAGCCTTTTATATAAAGTGCTTAACTAGATTAACTACTGCATTCACATCCTCTTCACTAATATCTAAATGGGTAACCATTCGAATGGTTTGCGGTCCAAATTGAACAACCAATACTTCATTGCTTTTCATATATTCGATAAATCTAGTGGGCTCAATATCTTTCTCCAAATCAAAAATTACAATATTAGTTTGGGGCTTGATGACTTTCGCAATATACTTTTGCTGAGACAATTCTTCAGCGAGCAGTGTTGCATGATTGTGATCAATTTGAAGAAGCGAAACATTATGTTCTAGAGCGTACAACCCTGCTGCAGCCAAAATACCAACTTGACGCATACCTCCACCGAAAGCTTTACGCACTTTCTTGGCACGTTTAATAAATGCATGGTCACCCAACAAAACCGAGCCAATAGGTGCACCCAATCCTTTGCTTAAGCAGATAGAAATACTATCAAACAACCCCCAATACTCTTCTATATTCGTTTGACTTGCTACGAGTGCATTAAAAAATCGCGCACCATCTAAATGAAGCTTTAATCCTTTTGATTTACACATTTGTGCAATCTTTCTTAACTCCTCAATCTCATAAACAGCACCTCCTCCTTTATTGCAGGTATTTTCTACAACAACCAATTTACTTACCGGCAACCAATCAAAATCTGCTTGAATGCTTTCCTCTACTTGCTTGGCCGTAATACGTCCTTGATCACCGTCGATCAAACGCACACCACAACCCGAGTTAAAAGCATAACCCGCCGTTTCATAGTAATACACGTGAGATAACTTATCACAAATAATTTCATCCAATGGACGAGTATGAACATTCATCGCTATTTGATTGCACATAGTACCACTTGGGCAAAACAACCCTGCTTCCATACCAAACTGATCAGCCAATTGATTTTGTAAAATTTGAACCGTTGGGTCCTCGCCAAACACATCATCACCTAGTTTTGCCGTCATCATTGATGCTAACATGGCTTGACTTGGTTTGGTAACAGTATCACTTCTTAAATCTATCATTTCTTTAATTTATTTATTAATGAATAGGCCGCAATTGCACAAGCACTTGCTACATTCATTGATGAGTTATTTCCTTGCATAGGAATATGTCCAATCATTTCTGCTGCACTTAAAAGTTCTGGACTCACTCCGTAATTTTCTTCGCCTAAAATTAAGCAAACCTCCGCATTATCAGGGAGGATAATTTCTTCAATAGGAATACTGTTATCACAAAGTTCCAATGCAATAATCAGCACACCATCATTTTTCAATTTTTTAATAAATTCAGGTATGCTCTCCACTATTTCATAATGCACGGATTTTTCAGTGGATCGAGAAGTTTTAGAAATTTTGCGATTTGGAGGAAGAATAGTATCTCCTGATAGGTATAATTTTTTTACCCCAAGCGCATCCGCTAATCTAAAAATAACGCCCAAATTATAAGGGGATTTTAGCTGATGGGCTAAAATGCTCAATGAAAACTTGCCCTTAATATTATGGCTCGTATGATCAAGTTGTTTGCCCATACTTAACTATTGTGGTAAGGATCTCCTTTAATTATGGTAAACGCACGATATAATTGCTCAGCAAATATTGCGCGTATAATTTGATGCGAAAACGTCATCTTAGAAAGTTGCAATTGCAAATTCGCTCGCTGATATACCTCATCTGAAAAACCAAAAGCTCCACCTACTACAAACACTAAATTCGAAGTTCCTTGCACTTGCTTTTGTTCTATCCAGTTTGCAAATTCTACAGAATTAAATGCCTTCCCTTTTTCATCAAGTAAGACTAAAAAATCCTGTCTGCTAATTTTAGCTAAGATTTTTTTCCCTTCTAGGGTCTTTAATTGTTGAGCGCTTAAATTTCCTGCTTTTTTAACATCATCAATAAGAAACTCTTCTAATTTGGTGTAAAATTTCAATCGTGTAAAGTAAAGCCTACAAGCGTCTTTTACAAAGTCAAAGGAGGTTTTACCAATCATAATGAAGCTTATTTTCATAGGTTCTAAATAATTCGGGGTATTTACTTTTAATTACAAACATACTTCTATAATTTTGAATGCTATAAATGTATTACTATGACAATTGTTAAAAAACTTATTTTTCTTTGTTTCTTCATGCTAATGCTTGCCTGCCAGAATAATCCTGCCTTTGTAGGTTCTTGGGAATTGGTCAGTCTCAATTTAGCTGAGGATGAAATCACCGCCAATGAGTTGGGCAACCCTATTTATTCGTTTAATTCAAACCACACCTACTCTATTGAAGTAACGGGAATGAGTCAACATGGAACTTGGAATCATGAAGATGAAAAATTAATACTCCTTGACAATGAGTCCCCTGATAAAGTAACTGTGCTTAAAATTATTCAGGCAGAAGAAACGATTTTTCATTATTCTGTGGGAGAAGGTAAAACCATGACCGATGTAATTTTAAAAAGAGTTAATTAAAGTCTATATTTAAAGAAATAAATATTCCTTCATGACATTAGCCCTTATTTCTTTTGTTCTATTTCTTGGAATTGTTTTTATTTTCCTAGAAATATTTGTCATTCCGGGGACAACAATTTTCGGGATTGTGGGAATTACTGCGGTTATTGGAGGCATCATCTGTTGTTATAAATTATTGGGCTCTAATTATGGACATTTGAGCATCATTATTGGTTTTGCTGTGTTCATGATCTTCTTCTATGCCGGAAGAAAACTTATGAATGAAAGTGAGTTTTCCTTACAGAAGGCATTAACTGGGAAGGTTAATGAATTTGAAGCTAATGTAAAAGTTGGCGATTTAGGCAAGAGCTTTACTGATATTAAACCTAATGGTAAAGCTTTCTTCAACGATGAGAAAATGGAAGTATACTCGAATGGAATTTACATCGTTAAAGATCAAGATATTGAAGTGATTAAAATCAATCAAAATAAAATTATTGTTAAACCCTTAAATAAAGTATAATGTTTGCACTACCAATAATGGCTATATTTTTAGCTATATTTTTTCTATTTTTTATTCTTTACTTCGTCCCAGTTGGATTGTGGATTGCTGCTATAGCATCCGGAGTGCCTATTAAGATCCCTGGCTTGATTGCGATGCGTTTGAGAAAAGTTCCACCATCAATAATTGTTAATGCAATGATTACTGCTCAAAAAGCAGGTATCCCTGTGGAGAAGGACTTTCTAGAAGCTCACTATTTAGCTGGTGGTAATGTCATAAAAGTGGTTAATGCTTTAATTTCAGCAGATAAAGCGAATATTGACTTATCATTCAAAGACGCCACTGCAATTGATTTAGCTGGTAGAGATGTATTAGAAGCTGTTCAATTAAGTGTTAATCCAAGAGTTATTGAGTCTCCTCCTGTTGCTGCAGTAGCAAAAGATGGTATTCAATTGATAGCAAAAGCAAGAGTAACTGTTCGAGCAAACATCAAACAGCTAGTGGGTGGTGCAGGTGAAGAAACTATCTTAGCGCGAGTAGGTGAAGGTATTGTAAGTTCTATTGGCTCTGCAGATTCACACAAACAAGTGCTTGAAAATCCTGATTCTATTTCAAAAACGGTATTAGGTAAAGGATTAGATGCGGGAACTGCATTTGAAATCTTATCCATTGATATAGCCGATGTTGATGTAGGAAAAAATATTGGCGCTGAGCTCCAAATTGATCAAGCGAATGCAGATAAAAATGTAGCACAAGCAAGAGCAGAGGAAAGAAGAGCAATGGCTATTGCTGAAGAGCAAGAAATGAAAGCCAAAGCTCAAGAAGCAAGGGCTAAGGTGATTTTAGCAGAAGCAGAAATACCTAAAGCTATGGCTGAAGCTTTCAGAAGTGGCAACATGGGTATCATGGATTATTACAAATTCGAGAATGTGAAAGCTGATACAGATATGAGAGGTTCTATCGGTAAAGGTGGTAAGAAGTAATTCTTATTAATTATAGATAAAAAAGGCTTCCAAATTGGAAGCCTTTTTTGTTAAATATAAATAGATCAGTATTCCTTTTACATCAAGCTTAAAAGGCCTTAACTAAAGATTTATTGGATATATTTCATTGAGATTAATGCAAACCAGTTGATGGCTTTAACATCTTTCTTCCAACTTTTAAAGAAGTTGCTGGCTTAAAAATAATTGAGTCTTTTGCATATCCTTAAATAATTCCCGATCTTCTTCCAAGGTTGGGACAATCAATCTATAACTCGCTAACAAATGATCAATCCTAGGCGAGCTTTTCAAAGGCTTTCTCAAGCTTAAAGCCTGAGCAGCAGTCATCCACTCAATCGCTATGATACTTTTAACATTATCCATTATTTCTGTGCACTGAACTGCAGCATTGGCGCCCATACTTACATGATCTTCTTGTCCATTGCTACTCGGTATACTATCCGAAGAAGCTGGCGTGCACAACTGCTTGTTTTTAGAGACAATAGAAGCTGCTGTATACTGAGGAATCATCATGCCTGAATTCAAACCAGGCTTCCGACTTAAATAAACAGGTAAGCCTCTATTCCCAGATAACAACAAATAGGTTCTTCTCTCACTGATACTTCCTAATTCGGCTAAGGCAAGTTTTAAAAAATCCAAAACTAATGCCAAGGGTTGACCATGAAAATTACCCGCTGAAATAATCTCGTCTTCATCTGGAAAAACATTAGGATTATCAGTCACACTATTAATCTCCGTGGTAATAACTCGCTTCACATATCCTAAGGTATCCGCACTAGCCCCATGCACTTGAGGAATACATCTAAAAGAATATGGATCCTGAACTTGGCTCTTTTCTTGACCAGCAATTTCACTTCCCTGAAGATTTTCTAAAATAAATGCTGCGGTATCTATTTGACCTTGATGCGGTCTTATTTGATGAACGAGATTATTAAAAGGTTCTATTCGGCAATCATAAGCGTCAATTGAAGCCGCTGCTACAGTATTCGCTCGATTGATTATTTTCTCACTTTCCATCACTAGAAAGGTGCCGTAAGCGGACATAAACTGTGTGCCGTTTAGTAAGGCCAGACCCTCTTTAGATTGCAACTTTAAAGGTTCCCATCCAAGTCGTTTTTCTAATGATTCACCATTTATTTTTTCAGCATTATACCATACTTCGCCTTTACCTAAAATGGGCAAACTTAAATGTGCCAAGGGAGCTAAATCGCCACTTGCGCCCAAAGATCCTTGGGTATATATAACAGGAATAACGTTCGCATTAAACATATCCATAAGCCTTTCCACTGTTTTCAGCGCTATTCCAGAATGACCATAGGCCAAGGATTGGATTTTTAGAATTAACATTATCCGAACAATCTCCACAGGAACAATCTTTCCCATTCCACACGCATGAGACTTGACTAAATTTTCTTGAAGTTGATTAATTTCGGTTTTAGAAATTTCAACATCACACAAAGAACCAAAGCCAGTATTTACTCCGTAATACTTCGCCCCTTCTTCTTTCATTTTTTCATCCAAGTAATTTCGACACTTAAGAATATTGGCCTTGGCATCCTCTCCGAGGCTTAACTTGCCATTAGTGCTCAGTGCGCCTGCTATATCCGCTATACTTATTGAATTGTTTGATATTTCCATAAACTTTATTTAATGGAATTTAAATAATTAATAAGTGCTTGGATTGTCATCTCCTCTTGTTCGCCTGTTTCCATGTTCTTCAACATGAAAGTTTCATTCTTCATTTCATTATCACCTACTATAGCTACAAATGAGATTCCTTTATCGTTAGCATATTTTATTTGTTTCTGAAATTTAGCTTTATCTGGATATAACTCAGCCGAAATTCCAGCTGCTCTAAGTTTACCTAAGGCTTCAAATGCATAGGACTGATTCACATCATCATAATGAGCAAACATTAAACTAGAGCTTGCATTAAGCGTTTCAGGAAAACGAGCTAATCCTTCCAGAACATCATAAATACGATCTAATCCAAAAGAAATACCAACACCAGTTAAATCTGACTTTCCAAACATCTCCGTTAAGTTATCATATCGACCACCTCCACCAACACTTCCAATTTCGTATTCATTACTTACTACTTCAAAAATACATCCAGTATAATAGTCAAGCCCACGCGCTAGCGTAATATCAAATTCTGAAGAAGGAATATTAAACTTCTTTACAAACTCTAATTCTTCGATACCTTGTTGAATCAATTCAGAATGAGGTAAGGCATGTATATCATTTTCACTTACAACTGTCTTAAAGAGGGTCAACTGATCTTGGCTTAATCCAAGCGCTTTAAACTCTTCGAGCACCCTATCAATGCCAATTTTATCCAATTTATCTAATAGTACAATACCCTCCTGTTCCCTGCCAGATAAACCAAGTGCCTGCATCAAACCGATAAGAATTTTTCTGTTGTTGTATTTAATTGTGACCGCTAATTTTAACTTTTCAAAAACTCTTGAATAGATTTGAATCAATTCCACTTCATTATATAAGCTCTTACTGCCTATAATATCTGCATCACATTGGAAAAATTCTCGATAACGACCTTTCTGTGGTCGATCTGCTCGCCATACTGCAGCAATATGGTATCGCTTAAATGGAAAGCTAATATCATTCTGATGCTGCACTACGTATCGAGCAAGCGGCACCGTTAAATCATATCGCAATCCTTTATCGGATATTTTAGGAGTTAACTTTCTTGATTCCGTATCTCCCAAATCATTGCTGGTCAGCTTTTTTAAGTAATCTCCAGAGTTTAGCACTTTAAACAAAAGCTTATCTCCTTCATCTCCATACTTACCTACAAGCGTATTTAGATTCTCCATTACCGGAGTTTCTATAGCTTGAAAACCAAATAATTCAAAAGATTCCTTAATCGTCTGAATGATGTATTGTCTTTTGCGCACATCCGCGGGCAAAAAATCTCTCATTCCTTTTGGTAAAGCAGGTTTTATTTTCATAGTTTCCATTTGGTTTCATTATTTCCCGATTCAGAATGTTATTATACCGTTTCAGAAAACATGTGTTCAACAATATTCATTGTATGTATAAATTAGAGGTATCAATAATTCATATTGTTGGTTTGGTTTGGAAAAAGCCCTGCTTCGGTAGGGCTTTTAATTTTTAACACCATACAAATATACACTTCCTAAAATTCTACAAGAAATAGTCCTCTTTTTTTTAATTAATCAAACAAAACATTTAATCAGCTTATTCCTAAAAAATTAGTTCTTAAGTTTTCTTATTTTAGAGTTTCATGAATGTGCTCATCGTTTCTGTTTCAAAAAAATCGGCAAAACTGCTTAGTAAAACTATTCAGCGACTCAGTCAACAACCCGATAATGTAGATATTGTAGTGGGGCGGGACGAATTTTTAAACTACCTAAACACTAATGAAGATCCTGAATTAATTTTCAATGTTTGTGATGATGAAGTAGAAGATTTATTTTCCATATACTCTAAAAAGCAAGTTTCCTCTGCATTAGTATTTTTTGCAAGAAATGATCGGCATATGGCAAGCTCCTTCTTATTTAATACCTTATACTTTTTTACAAAGGAAACATCTATTGAAGATGTCAAGTTTTGTTTTGATAAATACAGCACTTATTTTAAAGAAAAAAGTGAAGTCAGCTATGTCAAAGATCTGCAAAAATTAACCCATCTTTTAGCGGAGAAAGATAAGGAATATAAGAAACGATTTATGGTCAAGATTGGGAATGTTATCCGATCTGTAAATGTGCAAGATATTGCCTATTTCTTTTCTCATGAACGCATTAACTACCTGGTTAAGTTTAATGGAAAAAAGTTTCCTATCGATAACAGTTTAGATGAAGTAGAAGAGCTTTTGGATCCTGAGGTGTTTTTTAGAGCCAATAGACAATTCATTATTAACATTGACTCCATAGCAGAGATACATCCTTACTTTAAAGGAAGAGTAAAACTTAATTTAGATCCTAATCAAGCAAGTGAACTTGTAATTAGTGCTGAAAAATCAAGAAGTTTTAAAGATTGGCTGGATGAATGATTGTTCTGCTTAAAAAACCTTTGACATGAGACGTTTATCCCATACTATTCTATTAATCGCTTTCTTCTTTCTCCTAAAGTCATGCTCGAATATCCCTTCGGGTGCATCTGCCGTAAGTCCATTTAACAAGGAACAATATCTAGGAAAATGGTATGAAATAGCAAGAATGGATTTTAAGTTTGAAAAAAACCTAAATAATACCACCGCAGAATACGGGATAAGAGATGATGGGATGATTAGTGTCACAAATCGAGGCTATAATTATGTAAAGCAAGAATGGACAGAAGCCAGCGGAAGAGCAAAGTTTGTTAAAGAGGAAAACACAGCTATGCTTCAAGTAAGTTTCTTTGGTCCATTTTTCGCAGGCTACAATGTGATTGCTTTAGACGAAAACTATCAATATGCTCTGGTTGCAGGTAATGATTTAGATTTTTTATGGATATTGTCTAGAAAAACTAGCATTCCCGAAGCAATCAAAAGTGACTATTTAAAACAAGCTAAGGCCCTAGGTTTCAAAACCGATGAATTAATCTGGGTAGAGCACAATGAATAAATTAATTATTACTTGGCTATTTATTATTCCACAATAAACCATGGATTTAACAAATCCTCCCGATTATAGGTAAGGGCTTCCTTGGTCTCATAAACTAGCACATTCTTCCCCG
Source organism: uncultured Chitinophagales bacterium (assembly GCA_964655225.1). Classification (GTDB taxonomy): domain Bacteria; phylum Bacteroidota; class Bacteroidia; order Chitinophagales; family UBA8649; genus JAFMKE01. Next base: position 15,245 of record CAZZMB010000028.1, read on the forward strand.
CTTCTAAACAAACTGCATGAGCGGCTCCGGTATCCCATTCCATCGTTGGAGCTAAACGCGGGTAAACATGCGCTTTACCTTCGGCAACCAAACAAAACTTAAGAGAGCTACCTGAAGAAAGAAATTCGACTTGTTTTCCTTTTGCTTTTAAATCATCCACAAAGTCAACAACCTCCTGACTAAGATGAGAGCGACTAGCTACCACAACGATTTCATCCAATTCACTGTAATGTGTTCTATTTTCTATTTGCTTGGGTACTCCATTATTTTCAATAACAAATGCACCTTGATTTTTTTCTGCATAATAGGTTTTGTTTTGGACAGGAACATGGACCACACCTAAAATAGGCTCACCCTTGTGAATCAAAGCTATATTGACTGTAAATTCTCCGTTTTTCTTGATAAACTCTTTGGTGCCATCCAATGGATCAATCAGCCAACAGTGTTCCCAATCTTTTCTCTCGGAATAATCATTTTGCTTTACTTCTTCCGAAATATAAGGTATATCCGGATAGTTGGCGATGAGCTTTTCCAGAATAATCGCATTGGCTGCTTGGTCAGCCTCCGTTAATGGAGATTCATCTTTTTTAGTATATACTTCAAAATCCTTTTGATATATCTCTAAAATAGCATCTCCGGCCTCTCTGGCAATATTGATTATCTTCTTAATTTCAACTTTCATATTCTTTTAAAATTTTAATACAATGCTTAAGGCTATCTCTCCAATAAGGAATTTCAATACCAAATTGTTCCTTAATCTTGGTTTTATCTAAAACACTATAATTTGGACGCTTAGCAGAAGTAAGGTAAGCCGAATCGGGTATCGGTTTTACCAAGCAGTCTTTTTTTCCATATTCCATAATACTGCAAGCAAAGTCATACCATGAGGCAACTCCTTCATTGCTCATATGATAAACACCGCTTTTTTCCTTATAATTTTTATCTATACAAATAGTGACTATTACCCGGGCTAAATCATAAGCATAAGTAGGGGTTCCTATTTGGTTATTGACCACATTTAACTGTTCCCTTTCGCTACCCAAGCGCAACATTGTTTTCACGAAATTGTTGCCATAAGGCGAGAACAACCAGGAAGTACGAAGCACAATCCCTGCAGTCACTGATGCTTCCCCTTTTAACTTAGCTCGACCATAGGCCTGTAAAGGATTGGTATTGTCTGATTCAGTCCAAGGAGTACATTTAGTGCCGTCAAATACAAAATCAGTAGAGATATGAATAAAAAAAGCATCTTGCTTTTCACATAGTTCAGCTAGCGTTTCAACTACTAAATTATTGAGTTTGTCATTGAGTTCCAACTCTACTTCAGCTTTATCCACAGCGGTGTATGCAGCACAGTTAACAACAAAATCGAAAGAGTTATTTGAAAAGTACTCTACTACCTTATCGGTATTAAGAAGATCAAGTTCCTTAATAGTCAGCAAGGTACAATGAAACCTGGCATCATCCATCAGTGCTAGAGATATTTCCGTCCCTAACTGTCCATCCGCACCGGTTAAACATAATTTTTTCATTCCTCACAAAGTTAAAAAAATAGATTAGCTATAAACTGCCTAATTTTTAATCGCAATACTTATTAATCGCTTTATTTGCTTCAATAAATCCATTTTCTGAAGCACTTAAAAAATCCATACAAGCACCATAAATTTCTGCTTGGTACATTTTAGCCATTCCTCTGTGGTAGTATATGCTAGGATCTTCCGTTTCATATTCCAATAGTTCGTTAAAATCGCGAACAGCTTCGTTATAATTACCCAAATTTAAATGGGCCAATCCTCTTCCCTTCAAAGCAGGGTAAAAGTACTTGTTTATTGTTAAAATAGTGTTGTAATCGGTTAATGCTGACCGATATTTCTTCATTCCAACGTAAAGCGCTGATCGACCTGAATAAGCCAAAATATAAGCAGAATCAATTTGGATAGCCTCAGTCATCTCGTCGATGGCTTGCTCTTTCTTATTTAAATAAATTAAACAATTACCCATATTATAATGCAGCTGTGGAATTTGATTATCCGTCAAATTGGCGTTCTTGTAGCTATTATAGGCTTTGTCGTAATAGCCGAAACTCGCATAAACATCTGCTTTAAGCATATATGCCTCTGTGTAATTAGGGTTCAGAGATATACTTTTATCTGCATATTCCACTGCCTTTTTATAATTTTTTTTATCAATTTCAAACATGGCTCTACTTAGGAAAAATCGACTTTTCTCCATCCTAATGGCATCCACATCATCACCCATTTTTAATTTCTTACGTTTTTTGGAGGATTTAATTTCTACCTGATCTACCCTCACCGTAGTCATATCTTCCAAATTATCCCGCATTTCAACTATCTCCTTTGCTAAAGCCAATTGTTGTTTTTTATATTTTTTTGAGGTGGTATCCTTTGCAGATTCAAAGTTTACATCAAAAATTAATACATCATCTTCATTTTCTTCAATTTTCTTCTTGGCTTTTGATTTTTCTTTTTCTTCAATTTTATTCTTAGCTTTTAATCGCTTCTCCTCTTCTAGCGTCTTTTTCCTTGCCAGAGCATCTTCTTTTGCTTTTTTCATAGCAGCCAATTCTTTTTCTTGAGAAGTCATATTTTCCTCCAAAGCTTTCTTTCGTTTTTCCTCCGCCTCTGCATTCTTTTTTTTCTCTTCCAGTTTGAATTGAGCTATACTTTCTTCTTCTTTCAGTTTCTCTGCTATCTCCTCCTTTAACCTAATTATAGCTACAGCGCTCTCCTTTTCCTCTTGCTCTTTTACTCTTTCTGCCTTTTCCTCAGCCATCCTAAGTAATTTTTCTTCTTCCCTCTCAGCCTCTTTCAATTGTTTTTTTGCAGCTAAATTATATTGCTTTTGCAATTCCTCCGCGGCCTTTTTTTCTGCTTTTTCCTTTTTCTCCAATTCCCGCGCTTCATTCTCTGCTATCTGTTTGGCAAGTGCCTCCTCTTCTGCAAGTATCTCATTCTGCTTGATGATTTCTAGTGGATCTACTACTACTTCTTGCAACTCAAGCTCAACATCAACGACGAATTGCCGTTTGATCATATTCCCTTGTTTATCATACTTCTTTTTATATTTCCGCAGGACCAATTCCTTGGTTTCAGTTAACTTTAAACTCAAACTCTCTATCTTCCTTAGCACCTGCTCTTGAGCGCTTTCGAGAGAATCATCATACAACTTCCTTTGTCTTGCCAAGTCAAGAAATGTTTGTAAAGTAGAAGTAAATGATTCGCTTACATTTGCACGTTCTTCATCTATACTATCGATTTTTGCTAGGAAATATTTTTGCTG
>CAZZMB010000028.1:18644-32990 GCA_964655225.1 uncultured Chitinophagales bacterium
TTGCGCACTGGTCTGAATCAATGAACAGCTTAATATTAATGTCAAGAAAAAAGGAATGAGGCAATACTTAGAGCAAAACCATTTTAACAACTGCATCTTCGCCAACTTCTTTATTTATTTTTACAATAATTTGCTCTTGCAAATACAACAATTCATTTTTTAAGGCCGCCTGATTAACTTTCACAAAAAGAACTCTATTTTTCACAAAAATCTTCTCGGTATACCTGTTTATTATGTCGCCCATCAAGGGTTGCCATAAATTTATAACTCTAGCCTCAAGTAAAGGTTTTTTTAACTTTTTTTGTTGGCTAAAGTCTCCCAACAAATCCCCTATGGATTTCATATTATTACTCATTATTCAATGTCTATTATTTGAATAGGCGCGCTGCTTATGTTTTGAAACATATCTTTATCGGTATGACTTATAAAAACCTGTCCTTGTTGATTTATCAAAAATTTCATTAGGTTTTGACTCCGTTTCATATCGAGTTTATCAAATATATCGTCAATAATAAATAAAGGTACTTTATTTAACTGAGCTTTTAAAAAATTAAACTGAGCCAACTTTAAGGCCAATAGTACGGTCTTTTGTTGACCTTGTGAGCCGAAATCTTTTAACGATTCACCGCTCATTTCAAATTTAACATCATCCCGATGAATCCCTTTTGTGGTTCGCCTCAGAATGATATCTCTCTTCAAGGTTTCATCCAGTAATTGATTCAAGGGATGTTCCGCCAGATGACTCGTATAACTTAAAGTAAACCCTTCATCTTTAGCAGATAAAGCAATAAAACTTTCTTTAAAAAACGATTGGATATTTTCTAAAAATTGATATCGTGATTGATAAATAAATGCCCCATTCTTATGCAAAGAATCATTATATATGGATAGCAGGTTTTTATCAAGCCCTTTTTCTTCGGCCTGCTTCAATAGGGCATTCCGCTGTTTTAAGCTCGCATTATATTGTAGAAGCGCATTCAAATAATCACGACTAAGCTGAGATAAGGTTTGATCTATAAATTTTCGACGTTCTTCAGCGCTCCCGGTAATAAGAACATGGTCGTTAGGTGACACTACTACAACTGGAAAGATCCCCAAATGATTAGCATTTTTTGTATGCTGAATGCCATCTAAGACAATTTTTTTTCTCTTACTCAATTCAGCAGTAACGACCAATTCTTTATGCTCACTTTGATCCATGTATATCTCTAAGCGAAAAAAGCTTTCCCCTTGTTTAATACAGAATTTATCTGAAGAGCTAAAAAAACTTTTCCCAATACACAACATATATATGGCATCAAGAATGTTGGTTTTTCCAACCCCGTTTAATCCAATGAAAGCACAAGTATCTTCATTGAAGGAAAATACTTTTTTTTCATGATTCTTGTAATTAGTAATATGAAGTTTGCGAATAAACATTAATTTCGGGGATTCAAACCAAATTAAACAAAATGTCAAAGACAAAAATAACAAAAGAAACTTACCTCGAGTGGTATGAGTTGATGGTTCGTATGCGAAAATTTGAAGAACGTGCAGGAATGTTATACGGTCAACAGAAAATTAGAGGGTTTTGTCACTTGTACATTGGGCAGGAAGCCGTTGGAGCGGGTATCGCATCTGCGACTAGGCAGAAAGACCCGGTAATAACAGCATACAGAGACCATGCACTTGCTATAGGGAAAGGTATGAGCGCCAGAGAATGCATGGCTGAGTTGATGGGCAAAGTGACCGGTTGTAGCAAAGGAAAAGGTGGATCGATGCACTTTTTCAGTAAAGAAAAATATTTTTTTGGTGGACATGGAATTGTAGGTGCTCAAATAGGGTTAGGCGCAGGACTTGCTTTTGCTGAAAAATATAAAGAAACGGACAATGTGGTTCTGGCTATGTTTGGTGATGGAGCAGTTTGGCAAGGCATCTTACATGAAACTATGAATATGAGTAAACTATGGAATTTACCTGTCATTTTTATTTGTGAAAATAATGGATATGCAATGGGGACCTCTGTCAAAAGAAGCGCGGCCTCTAAGGATATCTATAAGCTAGGTGAAGCATTTGATATACCTAGTATGCCAGTTGATGGGATGGATCCAGCAGCTGTTCATAATGCCATAAGCGATGCGACAGAGCTATGTAGAAGTGGAAACGGGCCTGTATTCCTTGAGATTAGAACCTACCGGTATAAAGGTCATTCGATGAGTGATCCGCAGAAATATAGAACAAAAGATGAGGTTGAATCATACAAAGATAAAGACCCTATTCAGATAGTTTTAAAGAAAATTCAAGACAATAAATGGGCAAATGAACAGCAAATTAAAGAAATTAACACAAAAGTGAAAGAAGAAATTGATGATTGTGTTACCTTTGCCGAGAATTCTCCGTATCCAGATGAAAGTGCGGTGTATGAAGATATTTATGTACAGAAGGACTATCCTTTTTTAACTGATTAAAAATTAAATCCAAAATGGCCGCAGAAAAAGACCCAAATGCCTCAAGTGAATTATCTCAACTTGATAAGATGCAAAACTGGTATGAAAAAAATGGAAGAATACTGAATGCTGCTGTTCTTTCTATTCTAGCAATAATTTTATTGTTGATTGCGTATACCAACATATACAAACCCAAACAAGAAGCTGCAGCCCAAGATGCTATCTTTAAAGCGCAATATTGGTTTGAACAAGACTCAATTGCAAAAGCACTCAATGATCCAGGGAATGGATTTCTTGAAATAGCTAATAATTTTGGAAATACCAAAGCAGGTAACCTTGCTAAATATTATGCAGGACTATCCTATTTTCAATTGGGTGATTATCCAAATGCCGAAAAACATCTCGCTAAGTTTAATGTGAATAATGATGAAGTTTTAGGCGGATTAGCTCTAGGTACCTTAGCTGATGCTCAAATGGAAAACGGAAATCGAGACGCAGCTCTCAAAAACTATAAGAAAGCTGCTAACTTTTCAGACAATGAAGCGTCAAGCCCATTCTTGCTATTAAAGGCGGGCTTAGCATATGATTATGCTGGAAAAAGTGAAGATGCTATTAGATTTTTAAAGGCTTTAGAAGATAACTATCCAAATTCTTCTGAGGCAAGTGATGCTGCGAAATATTTAGCCAAGATAGAGGCATCCTTATAAGGAATAAACCTATACTAGCGATGCCATCTACTGGAAAGTGGATGGCATCGCTATTTTATTTAATATCTTTGATAAATAAATCGTCGCAGTGTATCAAAATAAAAAAGTAATTGTTGTAATGCCTGCATACAACGCAGCGCTAACTTTAGAAAAAACAGTTCATGAAATCCCAGAATGGGTAGATGAGGTGATCTTAACTGATGATGCGAGTACAGACAATACCATAGCTGTTGCTCAAAAACTAGGGATACAGCATATTCTTAAGCACGATCAAAATAAAGGATATGGCGGCAACCAAAAAACATGTTATAACAAAGCCTTAACGCTCGAAGGAGATATCATTATCATGTTGCATCCAGACTATCAATACACGCCTAAGCTTATACCTAGTATGGTCAACTTAATTGCGCAAGACCTTTACCCTGTAGTTTTGGGGAGTCGTATTTTAGGTAAAGGAGCGCTTCGTGGCGGAATGCCGTGGTACAAGTATATAGCGAATAGACTGCTTACCTTTATCCAAAACTTATTAATAGGTCAAAAATTAAGTGAATATCACACCGGGTATAGAGCATTCAGTAAAGATGCACTTAAAGCAATCCACTTCAATGACAATTCAGATGACTTTATTTTTGACAATCAAATGCTTGCGCAGCTTGTATACAAGGGTTTTGAAATAGCAGAAGTAACCTGCCCAACCAAATACTTTGAAGAGGCCAGCTCTATAAACTTTAAGCGAAGTGCTGTTTATGGTTTGGGTTGTATGCTAGTCTCCATCCAGTTTAGATTAAACAAATGGGGTATCATAAAACTAGCAATGTTTAAGTAGGTATTAGTCTTGCTCTAATTCTTCGTGTTTGAATAACTCATCATCTTCAACCCTATAAGGCAGCATATTCAAAACATGTTCTATGGCGTCAATACGTGCAGTTGTTTTCCGATTAGCTCTAATTATTTTCCATGGGGCAATCTCCGTATCCGTTCTATCAAACATTTTTTGTTTATAGCTTGTATAATCATCCCAAAGTTCTAATGCACGTCGATCGACAGAACTATACTTCCACTTTTTTAGAGGACTTTCTATAATATCCGTAAACCTTTTAGCTTGTTCATCTTTAGAGATAGAGAAATAAAGTTTGATTAATCTCACGCCCGAATCAACAATAAGCCGTTCCACATCGTTTACCTGATTCATAAAAACCTCATACTCTTCATCTGAACAAAAACCATTTACGGGTTCTACCACCGCTCGGTTATACCAGCTTCTATCAAAAAATAACATTTCACCAGCTTTTGGAAGTAATGATATGTAACGCTGAAAATACCATTGAGTTTTTTCAATCTCATCTGGCTTAGTCAATGCTATAACCCGGTATTCTCGCGGGTTTAAAAACTCAGTCATCCTTCTTATAGCACCACCTTTTCCTGCCGCATCACGACCTTCGAAAAGAATAACTACTTTTTCATTAGATGAAGAAACCCATTGTTGAAGTTTAATTAACTCAACTTGTAATTCAGCTAATCTTGCCTCATACTTTACATACCTTAAAGTTTTGTCGAGATTCACATCCTCATTAGATAAAATATGTAGCAAACCATTTTTACTATTTAGATTTTTAAAATCTTTTACACTTAACTTTTTCATCCTGTTTATTTAAGAGTCAATTTGCTTTAACATTCTGAAATAACGATGAACTATATTTGGATCAGCTATAAGATTCGTAGCAGATTTTTCTTTTCCCAAATATTTAAATCTAGACAGCACATAACGCATACTTTCTAATCTTGCTTTTTTCTTATTGTCTGAATTAACAATAATCCATGGACAAAACGAAGTATGAGTTCTATTAAACATTTGTTCTTTAAAATAAGTATATCTATCCCAAAACTCTTGACCTTTTTCATCAACTGCACTATATTTCCATCTTTTTAACGGGTTTGTCAGTCTAGAACTAAATCTTTTTAATTGTTCTTCTTTAGAAACCGAGAACCAAATCTTAATAACTTGAACGTTCTCTTCATAAAGCATGTGCTCAAACTCTGGCACTTGAACCATGAAAGTTTCATATTGCTCAGGTGAGCAGAAATCCATTATTGGCTCAACAACTGCTCGATTATACCAACTTCTATCAAAGAAAACAATTTCTCCAGGATTAGGCAAGTGCTTGATATAACGACGAAAAAACAACTGGCCCTTTTCTATTTCCGTTGGCTTATCTAGGCTAACTACGCGCACGAATCGAGGATTAAGGTGTTCAATAAACCTTCGAATGGTACCCCCTTTGCCTGAGGCATCCCGACCTTCAAATATGATAGCAAGCTTTTTGTTGTTTTCGGTTACCCATTTCTGCAGATTCACCAATTGGGTTTGTAACTCTTTTAGCTCTTGCTTATATTCATAATTATCAAGCACTTTTTTGAACAATAAATTTTTGGACTTATTTTCCTTGATATAATTTAATACATCATCACTCGACTTAGCATTAAGCAAGACTTCCCTGGGCACTTGTTTTTTTTCATCTTCCATCAGCTTACTAAGGTAAAGGATTACCTATTCATGAGAGTTAAGAAATTACTGTTAAACTAAAAATAATAATCAACGAAATTAAAGTTTGGATGATTTTACTTAAATACTTCCTGTTCTGCCTCCATCAATCGGCGTGCTTGTTCCTGTTATATAAGCTGCAGCAGGACTCGCTAAAAATGCCACAAATGCACCAATTTCTGAAGGCTTCGCAAATCGCTTCAATGGGATAATGCTTTTCATTTGCTCCTCAACCTGTTTTTCTTGCCTATCTAATTTTTTTGCTTTGTTTTGAATAATGGAATCAAGTCTTTCTGTTGCAGTAGCGCCTGGCAGCACATTATTGACGGTAATGCCATCCGCGCCAAGTTCGTTAGCCATAGTTTTTGCCCAGCTTGCTACAGAACCTCTAATCGTGTTACTTACCCCAAGCCCGTTAAGTGGAATTTTAACTGAAGTAGAAATAATATTAATAATACGCCCATATTTGCCTTCTTGCATGCCCGGAATAAAAAGTTGTGCGAGTAGATGATTAGCTAATAAATGATTGTTAAATGCATGTTTAAATTCATTTAATTGCGCATTTTTAATAGGGCCACCAGCAGGACCTCCTGTATTATTGACCAAAACAGCATAAGCACCATTTTTGAGAATCAAATTTTCAATTTTAACTTGTAAGTCGTCCAGTTGAGCATAGTCCACAACTAAAAAATCATGTATTTGTCCCTTAGACTGATCCAATTCAAGTAATGCACTGTTAAGATCATCTTCAGATCTAGAAGCAATAGTAACATGAGCCCCTAATAAGGCTAATTCCTTCGCACTTGCTAATCCAATCCCCTTGCTTCCGCCTCCAACGTAAGCTCGTTTACCTAATAAATCTAAATTCATCTAAAATGTTTATTTTGTGAGTAAATTATAACTGAATGTCAATTCAAATCAAAAGTAATAAATTTCTACAAACACTTGGACCAGGAATACTCTTTGCTAGCACAGCCATTGGTGTATCTCATCTTGTACAAAGCACTAAAGCTGGCGCCAATTATGGCTTTACATTAATCCTTTTTATTCTTGCAGCCAACATCTTCAAATTTCCATTTTTTGAATTTGGTTCAAGATATGCCTCAGCTACAGGAACAAGTTTGCTCGATGGTTATCGAAAAATGCATTGGGGTATATTGCTCTTATATCTATTGATTACCCTCAGTTCGATGTTCTTTGTTTGTGCAGCTGTTTCTTTTGTAGCAGCAGGATTTTTTGAAAATTTATTGGGAATTCAAAGTCCTCCGCATTTATTTTATCTCAGTAGTTTCCTACTTATAATAGTTTGCTTTGGTATTTTAAGCACCGGCAAATACCACACCTTAGATGGAATAATTAAAGTAATTGCAGTATGTTTATTAATCACTACATTAATTGCTTTTGGTTTAAGCTTATGGAAAGGACCTACTAATCCTGATACGAAGTTCATTCAGTTTAACTTAATCAATCAGAACTCTTTTCCCTTTATTATAGCGCTAATGGGTTGGATGCCAACTGCTGTTGACCTTTCTACTTGGAATAGTTTGTGGACCTTAGAAAGAATAAAGGATAGTGGATACAAACCCAGTTTAAAAGAAACTTTAAGAGAGTTCAATCTTGGATATTGGATTTCTGCTGGCTTGTCTATTTGCTTTGTCACTTTAGGTGCCTTTTTAGTTTTTAGCTCAGGAGAATCTATGCCTGCAGATAACATATCATTTACCGGGAAAGTGATAAGCCTTTTCACCTTATCTTTTGGGAATTGGAGTTTTTATTTGATTGCCATCGCATCCTTTGCTATTATGTTTGGTACAACCATCGGAGTTCTTGATGGATACGCCCGAACCTTGAGTAGAATCATGGAACTCTTCAAAGGAGAAGAAGAAAGCCCCAAAATGTATACGCGCTGGTTAGCTGTAACTGGCATAGGAAGTATGTTGGTCATCTATTTCTTTAATAACAACTTCAGTGCTTTAATTAATTTTGCAACAACCCTTTCCTTTCTAATAGCTCCCTTTATTGCCGTAATCAACTTCAAACTTGTGACAGGAAATGACTTAAAAACTGAGGATCAGCCAAAAAATGGAATGAAAATTTTAAGTTATTTAGGCATTATTCTATTGACTGCCTTTAGTATTTTTTATATTTACCATCAAATTATACTCAAATGATGATTGCACCGCCGTTCAACCTAAATAAATGGATAGAAGAAAATAGGGATCTTTTAAAACCTCCAATAGGAAATAAAAACCTTTATAAGGAGGCTGGAGACTATATCGTTATGATTGTTGGCGGGCCTAATGCTCGTAAAGACTATCATTACAATGAGACCGAAGAGTTGTTTTATCAATTAGAAGGAGATATTCTTGTTAAAATACAAGTCGATGGTAAATCGGTAGATGTGCCCATAAAGCAAGGAGAGATGTTCCTGCTTCCCGCTAAAATACCACATTCGCCTATTCGTCCGGAAGGAAGTGTCGGATTAGTCATTGAGGTAAAGAGAACAGAGCACCTGACAGATGGGTTGTTATGGTTTTGCGATAAATGCAACAACAAGCTTCATGAATCTTATTTTCAACTAAGAAATATAGAACAAGACTTCCTAACCAGGTTTAATACATTCTATTCTTCTGAAGAAATGCGCACTTGCTCCAAATGCTCCAATATTATGGAAATCGATAAGCGATTCGTTTAATCATTAATTTAATTCAAAGAGAAAGATTATGCATTTTGAAGACAGTCTATCATTTGCGCAAGCCATTGATAAACAAGATCCCTTAAAAGAATACCGCAGCAAATTCTATATCCCGCAACACCTGGGAAAGGACTGTATATACTTTTGTGGCAATTCCTTAGGATTGCAAGCTAAATCGGTGGAAAAATACATACAACAAGAATTAGACGATTGGAAAAAATTTGGAGTTGAAGGTCATTTTGATGGTAAAAATCCATGGATGCACTATCATCATTTTGTAGAGAAACAAGCAGCAAAAATTGTAGGTGCCTCGAATGAAGAAGTGGTTGTAATGAATACACTTTCTGTAAATCTAAACCTGCTAATGGTTTCTTTTTATAGACCCTCTAAGACTAGATTTAAGATAATGATTGAAGCAGATGCCTTTCCATCCGATCATTATGCAGTACAACAGCAAGCTAAATTTCATGGTTTCGAACCCGATGAAGCGATTGTTCAGATATATCCTAGAGAAGGAGAATATACTCTTCAAACAGAAGATATTATTGCGGAAATAACCAAACATGGGGATTCTTTGGCCCTAGTTATGTTAGGAGGAGTTAATTATTACACGGGGCAATTTTTTGATTTAGCCAGTATTACCTCTGCAGGCCATGCAGTGGGAGCCAAAGTTGGATTTGATTTAGCACATGCAGCTGGCAATGTATTGTTAGAGTTGAATAAATGGAATGTGGACTTTGCAACATGGTGTTCGTATAAATACTTAAATTCCGGTCCTGGAGGAGTCAGTGGCGTATTTATCCATGAAAAGCATCACAAAGATCAAGATATTCCTCGATTTGCTGGATGGTGGGGACATGATGAAAAAACTCGTTTTAAAATGGATAAGAATTTTGTTCCCATGCAGAACGCTTCGGGATGGCAAATGAGTAATGCACAGATTCTACCTATGGCAGCACACTGGGCGAGTTTAGAAATTTTTGATAAGGCTGGCATGCATAAACTTAGAGAGAAAAGTATAAAGCTGACTGCATATCTAGAATTTCTTCTTCTAAATAATCCATTTGGATTTAAATTAATCACCCCGAAAAATAAAGATGAACGAGGTTGCCAATTATCCTTGCTCACCGGAGATGACGGAAAAGAATTGTTTGATCACTTACAAAAAAATGGCGTCATAGCCGATTGGAGGGAACCAAATGTTATCCGGATTGCGCCTGTCCCACTTTACAACAGTTTTGAAGATGTTTGGCGATTTGTCGATATATTAAAGGGATTCTAGTTTGATAAATCTCAAAATACTTCTGCTTTCAATTCTTTTTGGGCTTGTTTCTATTTCATAAGTTCCAGGCCTTGACTAAGAACTAGTTTGCCCGAAGATATCTCAAAAGCAGATTTACCAGATTACTTTATTATAGACTAGGCCAGGGTTTAAAACAAAAAAGCCACTCAAGTTAATGAATGGCTTATTTGTTAGATTTTAAAAATCTTTATAGACTATTTACCATTTTGGTAAGTTTCGATTTCAAGTTAGATGCGTTATTCTTGTGAATTTGGTTTCTTTTAGCAATTTTATCAATTAGAGAAACTACAACAGGGAGGTCCTTCACTGCAGATTTCTTTTCCTTAGTTGCTCGTATCTTCCTAACTGCATTTCGCATAGTTTTAGCATAATATCTGTTTGCCAATCTACGAGTAGCATTCTGTCTGATTCTTTTCTTAGCTGATTTAGTATGTGCCATCTGTTTATTTAATTTTAGAAACGGAATGCAAAGGTAAAACTAATTCTGCTCAAATCAAAGTAAATAATTCTTGTTTTTTTTATCTCACGGAGTATATCAAAACCCAATTAACACCTTAGCAAACTAATTCCCAATAAAGATTGTTTTTACAACGATATTATTGGAAAAAATATGATATTTACAAGCATAATTGTTTAAACATCCAGCATGAGTAAATTCTCTTATTTAAGTAATGCCCATCCAGAGTATATTGAAACTCTTTATGCCTCGTACAAGGATGATGAAAACTCAGTTGATCCAGAATATAAAAAATTCTTTGAAGGTTTTGATTTTGCTCAACAAAACTATACCCAAAATGAACCCTCCTCTGGAGTAGGATTGTCCTTAGATGAATTTAAAGTGTTTCAACTTATAGAAGCTTATAGAAACCAGGGACATTTATTGGCAGATACCAATCCGATTCGTACTAGAAAAGACAGAAAAGCCAATTTAGATATTGCTTTCTTCGGCTTGACGGAGAAAGACCTAAAAAAGGAATTCTTTGCAGGAGAAATTGCTGGTTTAGGAAAAACAAGTTTAGAAAATATAATTACCCATTTAAAGCAGGGGTATTGTTCTACGATTGGGTGGCAATATAATTATGTAAGAGATGAAGAGGAGTTAAAATGGCTGCGAAATAAAATTGAAAACAACCCGAACTTCAAACAATTTGATATTGCGAAGAAAGAGTCCATCTTGAGGGAACTTAATCACGCCGTAGTTTTTGAACAGTTTTTGGGTAAAAAATATATTGGCGAAAAGCGATTCTCATTAGAAGGAGGCGAAACCACTATACCTGCTTTGTTGTCCATAATTGAAACCGCTGCACGCGCTGAAACCCCAGTAGACGAGGTTGTTATTGGGATGGCCCATCGTGGGAGATTGAATGTTCTTACGAATATATTAGGTAAAACATACGAAGAAATTTTTAATGAATTTGAAGGAAACGAGCCCTTAAAAACCATGGGAGATGGTGATGTTAAGTACCACCTTGGTTTTCGATCTACTCATGTGGCAAAGAATGGAAAAGAAGTGCATCTTGAACTTATGCCAAACCCTTCTCATTTGGAAGCGGTATACCCTGTACTTGAAGGATTTACTCGAGCAAAAGCAGATATCATATATAATTCAGAGTACAAACGCATCCTACCCATAATTATACATGGAGATGCTGCTATTGCCGGGCAAGGGGTCGTTTACGAAACCTTGCAAATGAGTAAGTTGCACGGATATCTAACAGGTGGAACAATTCACTATGTAATTAATAATCAAATTGGCTTTACTACAGATTTTGATGATGCTCGTTCCTCTGATTATTGTGATAGTATCGCTAAAACTATTGAAGCACCTGTTATTCAAGTCAATGGAGATGATGTTGAAGCGGTGATTTTTGTAGCTGAACTCGCTGCAGAATATAGACAACTATTTAAGAAAGATATTTTCATTGATATGGTTTGCTATAGAAAGCATGGACATAATGAAAGTGATGATCCGAAGTATACGCAGCCGCGTTTATACGCGAAAATCAGTAAACACAAAAACACGAGAGACATTTATTCAGCCAAGCTAGCCGAACAAGGAGATATAGGGAAAGAATTGGCTAAAAAAATGGATAAAGAGTTTTGGGCAGAGTTACAAGATCGTTTAGATCGTGTGAAAGAAAACACTGTCGTTTACAAACCACAACCACCAGAGTTGGCATGGAAAAAACTAAGAGCTTCAACTGCTGAAGATTTTCACATTTCACCAAAAACATCCATCACTAAAACAAAAGCAACTAAAATAATAAAGGCTTTAATTACCACGCCTGACAATTTCACCCCCTTGCGAAAAGTGGCAAAATATCTGGACAACAGAAGGCGGATTATGCAAGATGAAAAATCCGTTGATTGGGCTGCTGCAGAACTATTAGCCTATGGATCTATCCTGCAAGAAGGGAATGATGTGCGAATGAGTGGACAAGATGTAAAAAGAGGTACATTCTCTCATCGTCATGCAGTTATTTCTGATGAAAAAACTGGTGAAGAATTTAATCGACTAGGCCTGGTTAATAAGAATCAAGGTGAGTTTAGAATTTATAATTCACACCTCTCTGAATATGCTGTACTTGGTTTTGAATATGGATACTCATTAGCGAGTCCAGACTCTTTAGTCATTTGGGAAGCTCAATTCGGCGATTTTTCAAATACCGCGCAATGTATTATTGATCAATTTATTGCCTCAGGTGAGAGTAAATGGAGCAAATGTAGTGGTTTAGTGATGCTTCTCCCCCATGGATATGAAGGACAAGGACCAGAACATTCTAGCGCTCGTTTAGAACGTTTTCTTCAAATGGCAGCAGAAGACAACATGATCATTACAAATATTACGGATAGTGCCAATTTGTTTCATGGTATTCGAAGACAACAAAAATGGGATTTCAGAAAACCTTTAATTAACATGTCGCCAAAATCTTTACTGCGACATCCTAGGACCTCCTCACCTATTGAAGATTTGTTCAAAGGAACATTTAAGGAAATCATAGATGATTCTTTAGTTAAAGATGCTAGTAAGGTCAAACGACTATTACTCTGTTCGGGAAAAGTAGCCTTTGATTTGATTGAAAAGAAGGAAAATGAAAATAGAGATGACATTGCTATCGTTCGATTAGAGCAATTGTACCCGATTAATGACATGTTTTTAGACCGTATTTTTAATAAGTACAAGCAAGCTGATGTAGTTTGGGTCCAAGAAGAACCCAAGAATATGGGCGCATGGCAATATATGCTTAATAGATTCTACAAGACAAGAACAATTGAATGCGTAGCGAGAAAAATAAGTGCTTCTACAGCTACTGGATACAAGAAACAACACCTCAAAGAACAAGAAGAAATACTCAATAAAGCCTTTAACGGATAAACTAAACACTATGTCAAAAATTATCGAAATGCACGTGCCTAACTTGGCAGAATCAATAACTGAAGTCACCCTTGCTCAATGGTTAGTTGAAGATGGTGATTATGTTGAAATTGATCAAGCCATTGTTGAAATGGAAACTGACAAAGCCTCTCAAGAACTATTTGCTGTTCAAAGTGGACAAGTTAAGTTTGAAGCTGAAGAAGGAGAAGATCTAGCAATTGGTGCACTTATCTGCAAAATTGATACTTCTGTTCAAGCGCCAGAAGGTCAGAAAGAAGCTCCTCCTGCCAAAGAAAAAGAAGAAGCTGTACCGAAGGCTTCAAAAGAAGAGAAGAAAGTCTCAGTGACGGAGTCAGCGACACCAAGTCATGCATCTGGTCATACATCTCCTGCTGCTGCGAAGATAGCCGCTGAACATAATTTAAATACGGGCAATATTATCGGTTCAGGCCCTAGTGGAAGGATTACGAAAGCAGATGTCATAAAAGCTATAGAAAACGGAACAGCAACCATCCAACAAGGTGCTGCTGCTTTATTAGGATCAGGTAAATCTTTTTCAAGAGAAGAGCGATCAGAAAGAATGTCGCGTTTACGTAAAACTATCTCCGAACGATTAGTATTTGCCAAGAATTCAACAGCTATGCTAACCACGTTTAACGAAGTAAACATGGAACCTATTTTGGCAATAAGAAAGAAATATAGAGACCCATTTTATAAGAAATATGGAGTAGGCATCGGATTTATGTCTTTCTTCAGTAAAGCCGTAGCCTTATCCTTAAACAAATTTCCTGCAGTAAATGCTCAACTTGATGTTGACAATGGAAATGTAATCTATCATGACTACGTCGATATTTCAATAGCAGTCTCCACACCAAAAGGATTAGTTGTTCCGGTTATACGTAATGTAGAATCATTAAGCATGGATGGAATAGAAAAAGAAGTCAAACGATTGGCCGTGCGAGGAAGAGATGGACAATTAACGATGGATGAAATGAGCGGAGGAACATTTACAATTACCAATGGTGGTGTTTTTGGGTCATTACTTTCTACTCCTATAATCAACCCTCCTCAAAGTGCCATCTTAGGTATGCATAAAATTGAAGAAAGACCTGTGGCTGAGAATGGACAAGTAGTCATTAAAAACATGATGTATTTAGCTTTAAGTTATGACCATAGAATCATCGATGGAAAAGAATCAGTAAGCTTTTTAGTTTCGGTAAAAGATTATCTAGAAAATCCAGAAAGTATGTTGTTGGGAGCAGATCCTTTAGATATCTTATTGGGAATGTAAATTATT
>CAZZMB010000029.1:0-2353 GCA_964655225.1 uncultured Chitinophagales bacterium
GATTATCTGAAAGATGCCAAAGAGAAATTTGGATCTTGGACACTTGCCGCAGCAAGCTATAATATTGGCATGGCGAAGCTTTATAAACGCTTGAATGAGCAGCAAGTTTCTAACTATTATGATTTATATCTAAACTCGGAAACTTCCCGGTACGTCTTTCGAATCTTATCCTACAAAATGGTTTTTGAAAACCCTGATAAATACGGCTTTAATTTTGTCGATGGTGATTTGTATCAACCATACCAATTTAACCAAGTTGTCGTTGAAAATTCAGTTGAAGATTTGGCACAATTTGCTATTGATAATGGAACAAGCTACAAGATGCTTAAAGTAGTAAATCCTTGGTTGACTAGTACTAAACTGACGATCAGTGTTGGAAATAGTTATACGATAAAAATACCTACAAGTTATGTCAATGAAGCATTTCACGATGCAGATTATGAATCACAAGAAGAACATGAATAACGATGGATTTAACTGAATTTAATTTTCATTTTCCCTTACAAATGCGATGGAATGATTTGGATGCCTTAGGACATGTCAATAATGCCTTATTTCTTACCTATTTTGAAACGGCAAGAGGGCGATATATGATGGAGGCTTGCCCTGGCTGGGATTGGACAAAGCATATGTTTTTAATTGGCAATGTTCATGCTAGCTTCCATAAGGAGTTGTTACTTACTGCTCGCCATCCAGAAGTCTATATGCGAACGTCAAAAGTTGGGAATAAGAGCTTTGAATTGAGTTATGCTATAGTTAGTCAAGGTAAAGATGGTAAGCTCGTTCATGCCACAGGGCAGACAACTCAGGTAATGTTTGATATGCAATCAAAGCAGACCATTCAAATTCCGGATTGGATTAGAGAGCAATTGGAAGTCTATGAGGCTTAAATGATAGATTTTTCGAATACCTTTAAGTGGTCATCTAAACGTTTGGTACTACTTTTGGTAAAAGATAATCGGAGTTGTTCTTTTTCTTTAGTCGTTAACTGCCAAGCTATGTTTTCTTTCCTAATCATTCGACTTACATGTTGTAAAATGATAGCAGCACTAACGGAAATATTCAAGCTTTCGGTTTGTCCAACCATAGGGATTTTAAGAAAAACATCCGCTTCATTCAGCACAGTTTGACTCAGCCCTTTTTTCTCAGCTCCAAAGAAAAAAACAGATTTCTTGCTTACGTCAAAATCTTCAAGATTGCAATCGTCCGTGTGCGGAGTTGTAGCAACAATTTGATATCCTTCCCCTCGCAGAGCACTTATCGCTTGTGTCGTGCCTTTATGCCGGTGCACATTGACCCACTTCGTTGCACCCTTGCTCACATTTTTTGAAAACCTAAACTCATTGATAGTCTCAATAACGTGACATTCCTGGATGCCAAAGCAATCACATGACCTTATAACCGCGTTACTGTTATGGGGTTGATAGATGTTTTCTAGAGCTACTGCAAAATGATTAGTCCGTTGATCAATGACTTTATTTAATTGTACTTTTCGCTCATCCGTTAGGAATTGGCTCAAATAATCTAACAAGATTTTGGTCTTATCCATAGTTTGAAGATAAGTACTACAAGCTAGAATCAATAGCTAAAATAGTATTTTTTAACCGCTAGTCGACTATTCCTAATAGGTGAAATCATACTTTTTCCTTGCATAATTACCGCGCTCATCGAAGATTAAAACTTCAAAAATATTCTCACTTTTTAGTATACTTTTATCAATGGTATAACTCATCAAGCTTTTCTTAGCATCATACCTTAAAACCACCCATTTACCATTTAGGAATGCATCGTATGATGCTATACCTGAGAGGTTGTCACTGACCCGAAACTGTATATTCTTTTGATAATTTAGTTGTTTCCCTTCACTAATATTAAGCGCATTTATTTTAGGGGGAACCGTATCAATATCAATAAAGTAAGTGCCTAAATTTCTTGTCTCTCCGCACAAAAAACCTTCACTATATTTACCTCCAATCGATTTTTTACGATTCTTGTAATCATAATAGGCTATCACGTACTTTTCAATATCATTCGTATCGACAGCGTGAACTTTTAAGGAAATATCAAAGTAATCTGCCACGGGTACGGTACTGTTATGAATATCTATGAAGGGGCCGTAAGAATTATTTACTCGTTCCTTGTATTGAAAATATAGGTCATTAAACAATACATCCTCATCTAAACTTATGCGAACATTATTATTTCTGAATTGATTTTGCTGGCCAAGTAAGAAATGGGCATGATACATTTCTTCTCTGAGTTTAAAAAATTCAGCTTGTGGCTGGTATTGTATTTTAGCTGAAATCTTCGAGGTATTCCCATGAAAATCATTTACCTCAATACGAATATTATG
>CAZZMB010000029.1:2453-7730 GCA_964655225.1 uncultured Chitinophagales bacterium
TCCATGTTTATTGCAAAGTTAGTTTGGGCGTGTTGTTGTTGTTTAACCCATTCTTGAATTTTACTGTCAAACTTTAGAAGATGACCATATACGGATACCATACCGTTTGGATGAGTCACATAGACTGCATTCCCATATCCGAAGGGTGAAACCGATACCCTAGAAACATAGCCTTCAGCAACTGAATAGATTTTTTTGCCTTCTACTCCTTGAGTTTTTATATCAATTCCAGTATGAAAATGAGTACTGCGGGGCTCTCCAAACGTCCCGGATAAATAAATCTTCACATCAACAGGAGATCTAAAATATCCCTCAGGAACTTTTGGTAGATTGGAATATAACTGCGCATTGCACAGATGAATGAGCGCGCACAAGATTAAAAAAGGTCTTCCACAAAGCATTGCTATAAATTAATGTATTTCAAATAGAGGGTATTAAAAACTTCAATTTTGAAACCAAAAAAATGCTGCCGGAAAAAGGAGATTTTTACATCCTCCCTTTTTTCTTAATCAAATTTATTGGCCAACTTATTTCCAGCTCGATCAAACAACAAAATCATCACAGGAACGATAACTAGTGTTAGAAAAGTTGCAAATGTAAGTCCATAAATTACAGTCCAACTTAATGCTCCCCAGAAGACTACATTATCTCCACCTATATAAAAGTTAGGTTGAAGTCGGGTAATTAATCCACCGAAGTCAATATTAATTCCTACGGCTAAGGGAATAAGACCAAGCACCGTAGTTATTGCAGTCAGCAATACTGGACGTAAACGTGTTTTGCCCGCTTCCACAATAGATGTTGTGATATCTTGACGATTTAATCGCGCCTTTATGGACAAGCCTTTTTCCATTTTCATTCTATCACGTGTGAGTTGCGCGAAATCCATAAGCACGATTGCATTATTTACAACCACGCCTGCTAAGGAAATAATACCAATCATTGTCATGATGACAACAAACTTATCTCCGAAGACTGCTATTCCTAAGAATACACCGATGAAACTAAAAAGTACAGACAGTAAAATGATAATAGGCGCAGACACTGAGTTAAATTGAGTAACAATAATCAAGAAAATAGAGAAAACAGCTATCATTAAGGCCGTTTTCAAAAATGCCATAGACTTAGCTTGCTCTTCTTGTTCACCGGTAAAGCTCACTTTATATCCATCTTTCAATGAAATATTTGCAGCTATAAGTTTTTCCAAAACTGCAATAATTTCATTTGCATTGCCGCCTTCAGCTAAGTTGGAATACAGGGTCACTACTCTGTCCAAATCTACTCGACGAACAGAACCAAGACTTGAGGTATATTTCACAGTAGCAAGCGCAGAAATAGGCACTTGTTTAGTTTTTCCGTCTGACTGATCTCTAAATGTTATCAGCATATTCTTTAAAGATTCTAAATCATATCGCTGATCAGTTTGTAAACGCAACATGATTGGATAATCTTCATCGCTTTCGTTGAAGGTAGATATTTCTTTTCCAAACAATGCCGTCCTCAACGCTCCGGCAACTTGAGCCGTAGATAAGCCATAGGTTCTAGTAGCTGCTCGATCAATATCAAAAAGAAGTTCAGGTTTACCCTTATCTAAATCAGATTTTAATTTTTCAATACCACTGATATCGCCTTTAATCATTGCATTGTTAATCAAGGTTCTAACTTCATCATGAATCTTAAACAATTCATCAAATTCTTCACCGCTTATTGCAATGTTTATTGGTGGTCCAACAGGGGGTCCATCTGGTTCTTTAGATACAGAAACAACTGCTCCAGGTATTTGACCTACCACTTCGCGTATTTCACTCATCGCTTTTGATGTATTGAACCTTTCTGTTTCATTATCCGTATGTGTGACATCCGTTCTGTTTTCATATTGTACGAATGAGATGGTTAACTTAGCTTTATTGGGTGTTTTTCCTTGATTTTCCCCTGACTGACCAGAATTTGGATCAGAGGTCCCTTCTCCTACATTGGTTAATATCGATTCAACATTAAGACCAGTTCCTATTCCATAGGGTTCCATGGCTGTGATAACATCTTCTTCTATTTTTCGTATTTTCTTATTGGTATATTCAATATCCGTACCGGTAGGAAATTCTACAAAAACATTCACATAATTGGGTTGCCCTTCTGGGAAAAATACCACTTCGGGTTGGCGAACAGCAAAAAACATTAAAGAGCCAATCAACATAAAGAACATACCGATAAACAGCACGATTGGAGTTTTCCCAGTTAATGCTACTCGCACAAAATTTTCGTATTTATTTTCTATCCAAGGAAGAATACGCAATTGAAAGAACTTAGCTGCGGGAGAAAGCAGGTACTTATTAATGAGTATTATAAGTGAAACACCCGCCATTAGGTTTCCAATTACAACGGCAGGGGTTATATCCATGCTCAATCCTGTTATAACCAATACAATACCTAATACAAGAGATACTCCATTTAATATCCAAAAAGGAGATTGTTTGATTTTCTTACGATCTGCGACTTCTTCGTCAAGCCTCATAAAGAAGGAAGTCAACACTGGATTGATGACCAAAGCAACGAACAAAGAACTACTCAGAACGATAATCAAGGTGATTGGTAAATACTTCATGAACTCCCCCATAACATCTTTCCAAAAAATCAATGGGAAAAATGCGGCAAGTGTGGTCGCCGTTGAAGCAATAATAGGCACAGCAACTTCTCCAACTCCTTCTTTAGATGCTGTTACAATATCTTTACCTTCTTGTAGCAATCGATAGATATTTTCAACCACCACAATACCGTTGTCCACGAGCATTCCTAAGGCTAAAACCAATGAGAATAATACCATAATATTCAAGGTAACTCCCATAAGATTCAAAATTAAGAAACCCATAACCATACTCATGGGAATCGCAATTCCAACAAATAGCGCATTTCTCAAACCTAAGAAAAATAGCAAGACCAATACCACGAGTATAACACCGGAAATGATACTATTCTCAAGATTAGCTACTTGAAGTTTGGTTTGTAATGAGGTATCATTGGTAATCGTAACGGTTAAATCATCTTCGAATTTATCTTTTTCGGCCTTAAGTATAATATCCTTTATCAGGTCTACCGCTACAATTAAGTTTTCACCACTGCGCTTCATAATATCTAAAGAAACAACGGGTTCTCCGCCAATCCTTGCATAACTATCAGTTTCCTTAGGAATAAAATCGATGCTTGCAATATCTTTAAGAAATACCGGTTTTTGAAAATCACTTTTTACGATGATATCTTTAATTTGATTAACGTCATTAAATTCACCTACAATCCTTACAGTTCTTCGATTATCTCCTACAAGTAAATCACCCGCTGAGATGGTCATATTCTCAAAGTTTATTGCATCTTCTATATTACGAAAGCTAACTTTAGCCGCTTCCATTTTAGATTTTTCTACGGCAATTCTTACCTCTTTCTCTAAACTTCCGCGAATTTCAACTTTAGAAACTTGTGGTAAATTTTCTATTTCATCTTCTAAATATTCGGCATAATCCTTTAACTGTTCTAGGGTATAATTTTCACCACTAAGATTGATATTGATGAATGGAATTGACGCAAAATCAAGTTCAAAAATGTTGGGTTCTTGATCAAGGTCTGAGGGCAACTCACTGCGGGCTTTATCTACAGCATCCTTAACATCTAATAGTGCTTCGTTTACATCTACATCAAAATCAAACTCCACGATTGTAGTCGAGTAGTCTTGTATCGCGGTGGATCTAATTTGCGTGACATCGGTAATAGAATTTATCTCTTTTTCAATATGTCTAGTAATAAGATTTTCCATATCCTCTGGCGAGTTACCAGGGTATACAACTCCAACATAAATAGTCGGAATATTTATTTCGGGATAATTCTCTCTTGGCATTGAATTATATGCCCCAATTCCAGTGATTAGAATGAGGAACATCAATATAACAACACTGGTTCTGTTATCTACGGATAAGGAAGATAAGAAAAACTCACGTGTGATCTGATTTGACTTTTTGTCTGTACCCATTTTTACTTAATTTGACTTTAATACTTATTTGAGAATTTGGATAATCTGTCCATCTAATACATTTCTAAAACCTTCATTAATGATAAGATCCCCCGCTTTCAGCCCTTCATGAACGACTACTTGTCCAGCATAACTTTCGCTAATATCGATGGTTTTTTTAACTGCGATGACCTCATTTGACATGCTATCTATTTGAGCAGTAAAAACAAAATAACCCTTGGATGATTCTTGAATCAAACTGGTTGGGATGACTAAGGCATCAGGTATTGATTCTTTCGTGATTTTGGCCTTAGCCAATAAATTAGGCTTGATATCGCCATTTTCATTTTCAATGGATGCAATTACTTGAAAAGCTCTATTAAAGGAGTTTACGGTTTGTCCTACGGAACTAACTACTGCAATCTTTTCTATACCTATTGCGGGCAGCTCGATTAATATTTCATCTCCTTTTGCTACCTTACCGATGTACACTTCCGTTAGGTCGATTCGTACTTCCATTTTGCGGTTGTTCACTACTTGACAAGCAGGCCTTCCGGGAGCAGCCATTTCCCCAAGCCTGAGATTAATTGCGTCAATATAACCACTAATCGGAGCTTTTATAGAGGCTTTACTTAACTGTGTATTGATAGAAAATTTTTTATCGTTTAAGTATTCATAATTATTTTTCGCTTGTAAATATTCAATTTCAGATCCTATGTTTTGATTCCACAAACGTTGTCTCTTATCAAAGACATCTTGGGCTAAATTTATATTTGTTTCTAGCTCCGCAAGTTGGCTTAGGATCATGCTGTTGTCCAATTGAATTAATATTTTCCCCTTAGAAACGTATTGTCCCTCATTCACATAAATATTTGTAACTAGCCCTCCCATATCCGTACTTACTGAAACATTATTTTCAGTATAGGTTTTACCTTGGGCCTCGATATAGTTGGTAAAAACTTTTGGTGTTACGTCTAAAGTTGTCACCAACTCAATCTTTTTATTGTTGGTGGTCGTATCTAAAGAACTTATTTCAGCTTCTATATCAGCCAGCTGTGCTTTTAATGTTTTGATTTCCTGTTCAACCTCTTGTTTTTGGGTTTTCATTTCTTCGAGTGTGGATTCATTTCCACAGGCTGAAAGGAGGACAATCCCGACTAAAAATAGTTTAATGTTATTTTTCATTTTTAATTATTTTATAAAGAACCTAATGCTTTGTTTACTTCTAGTTTAGCAATCAATAAATTATATACTGATTGCGTATAATTAATCATCGTGTTTGT
>CAZZMB010000029.1:7830-24012 GCA_964655225.1 uncultured Chitinophagales bacterium
TATAGCGCATACGCATATAAACTAGGAAAGTAGCTTGATCGTGCTTGTTTTATGTCATATTTTTTTAACGCTGCTTGATTCGCTAACATTTTAGTTTCTATCCGATTGTTTGGATTTACTTCAGCACTTGCATCAAATGTGAAATTATTCACCAACATATTAAAATCATCCGCTAGGGTAATAGCAGAATCATTGGGCATCCCTATAACATACTTCAAATTAAGTAGTGCGTTTTCCCATTGGTTTTCTTGCTTCACTATTTGTGCAAGCAAGTTTGACATGTTCAGCTCTAATCGGTTTACACTTAACTCGTCTATAAGGCCTTCTGCATAAATGGCCTTTGTTTCGTCAAGAATACTCTTTAAAGTGGCTTCATTTTGGCTTAAAAGTTCAAAGGCTTGCTGGCTAATAAGTGCGCCGAAGTATGCTTTTGTTATAGCTTCAGACGTATTTATTCTAGCTTGCTCAACCTGGAAGTCGGCTGATTCAAGTAGCGCATTTCTCGCTTTGACTCCATAGATATATCGCGCATCAAAAACTAACTGAGAGACATCAGCGGTTAGATTGGCAGTTTGGGGTTGTGCAAAAATAAACTCTAGCTCATCAGGCCCAAAAACTCCAGCAGGCACTATGCTAACCTGCTGTTCAAAAGCAAAAGAATAATCTAAGTTTAAATTGATCTGAGGGAAACCCTCTGTCATTACTTCAAATGCGAATTGTTTTCTGATTGCGGCATCTAATTGCGTGTTTTTGAAATCTGTGTTATTTTCAAATCCAAATTCTAAAGCTTGCTCAAGGGTAAGATTTTCTTGAGCTGAAATGGCGAAGGGTATTGCCAAGACTGAGAGGAATGTTAATAGTTTATTCATTTTCTTCTAATTGCTTGTTTTTCAAATATAGATAGCCACGCTCAGCAGAGATGCCCTGAAGATGGTAGCTGATAAATTCTTTGTATAAATCGGAGAAGTTGTATTGAACTGCGGGGAAATTATGCGGATTTACTAGATAGTCAATAGAGTTGATATATAATCGGGCAATTACATCTTCATCGATTTTCATTCTGTACATTCCCTCTGCTTTTCCTTTTACAATATTCTCTTTTATAATGCAGTAGATAAAGTCTGTTTTAAACTGGTCAATTAACTTCCATGCTTCTGGATAATATTTTTTTATATCATAGATAGTTGAAGGATGCATGGATCGAAACTGTTTTAAACTAGCACGTGCAATGCGAATAATTTCATCCATGGCATTTTCGGCATTTCCTATAACATTGCTAATTACAAGCTTCTCATCTGTGAAGTGCAAGAGTAAGGTTTTATTGACTAAATCTGATTTGTTATTTACATACTGATATAGCGTTTTCTTTGAAATGCCTAATTCACTAGAAATGTCATCCATAGTGATAGAGCGAACTCCTAGTTTAAAGAAAAGTTCTTTAGATTTAATCAATATTTGTAATTCTTGATTCATATTGCAGCGGTAAAAATAACATAAATACACACAGGAAACAAAATTAATAACTAAAGTTTCTAAAGTTTTTTGCCTTCTCTTTTACTATGTTAATTTTCTGTTAAGTGTCGGCTTAGACTTCATCCTAAAGAGGAATTGTATACTTTTGTTTAAACAAAAAAATTATTATGAAAGTTTTATTTTTCACTTTTTTAACATGTGTTAGTCTTAGTTTAGTGGCTCAGGACAATGGGTTAAATTTAGCAATTGAGGGTGGTGCTCAAATTGATTTTACTGAGGAAACAGTTGATTATGGAACCATTACTAAAGGTGCCGACGGAAACCGCGAATTTATTTTTACAAATTCAGGTAACGAACCATTAATCATTTCTAGTTGTAAAGGTTCTTGTGGTTGTACGGTTCCTAAATGTCCGACTGAGCCGGTACTGCCAGGTGAAACTGCTAAAATCAAAGTAAAGTATGATACCAATAGATTAGGTAAATTCACCAAGTCCGTGACGGTTACTTCTAACGCAGGTGCTTCGGTAAAAACAGTCAAGATTACGGGAAATGTTATTGCATCTACGCCAGAGCAAACTCCTAAGTAAATTGCTCAAAACGTCATAATATTTGTCGTTTATACTTAAAATGACTTTCAAGAGCTCCTTTAGGGGCTCTTGGTGTTTAAGATACTTGCTACAAACATAATCGCCAAGTATATTTAGCATATTCTGCATTAGCCATCGAAATTTTTCGGGGTATGCTGAACTAGTATAAAATAGGGTATTTTGTTGGATCACTTTCATGCATAATCATATACACGGTTTCAAAAACTTGCTCAGCATTGGGTTTGCTAAAGTAATCTCCATCTGTTCCATATGCTCCACGATGATCTTTTGCGGATATTGTAGTAGGCGCTGAGTCCAGGTATCGATAGGCATCTTGTTCTTCCAATACTTTTTGCATCATGTAAGCACTTGCGCCACCTGGAACATCTTCATCAAAAAACACAACTCGATTGGTCTTTTTCACAGATTTGACGATATGATGATGCACATCAAATGGCAATAGACTTTGTACATCAATCAATTCAATGCTGATGCCTTGTTCCTCTAATTGTGCTATGGCTTTTTCAGCAATTCGCACACATGAACCATAGGTGACAAGGGTAAGATCATCTCCCGTTTGTAGCGTTTCAGGTATACCTAAGGGTAGGCAAAAGTCAGCTAGATTATCTGGCATTGTTTCTTTGAGTCGATATCCATTGAGACATTCAATGATAAGGGCAGGTTCATCGCTTAACAGCATGGTATTATAGAAGCCTGCAGCTTGAGTCATATTTCTTGGCACAAGTATATTGATTCCTCTTAGCGAATTGATAATCATTCCCATGGGAGATCCTGTATGCCATATCCCTTCTAAGCGATGCCCTCTGCTTCGAATGATTAGTGGGCAACGTTGAATTCCATTCGTTCTGTATGTTAGGGATGCTACGTCATCGCTCAGTGGTTGTAAACCGTAAATTAGATAATCTAAGTATTGTATTTCCGCAATTGGCCGAAGACCTCTCATGGCCATACCGATAGCTTGCCCCATGATGGTAAGTTCTCGAATTCCTGTGTCAAAAACTCGCCCAAGTCCATATTTATCTTGCAAGCCGGCAAATCCTTGATTAACATCTCCAATTTTTCCCACATCTTCCCCGAAAGCAATCACTCTAGGATCTCGATCAAGCATCAAATCAAATGCATTATTTAAGATTTCAAAACCATTTTTTTCTTCGCTGTTTGCAGAAAATTTAGCTTTTACTTCTTTAACCTTTAAGGCAGCATAAGGAGTTTCGCTGTGTAAGTGCGTGTTGAATTTTATTCGTGCTTCAGCTTCAAATTGCTGCAACCAGTTTCGCAGTTCATTTTTTACAGCATGATTCTCCTTACCAACAATTCTAAGAACACGTTTAGCACTTTCTATAAGGTCTTTATTAACAGGATTGTATGCAGCCTTTAAATCTTTAACGGCAAGTTCAATTTTGGCGTTTAATGGTGAGTGTTGTACTAATTTAGCATACAAGGCTTGCAATTCATTAATCTTTGCTTTTATGGGCTTATTGAACTCACGCCAAGCGTCTTTTTTACTCGTTAATACATATTGCTGAGCTTCTTGCTCAATTTGATCCAAGACGGCCGAATTTGCCAAGTTATTGTTTTCAATCCAACTCCGCATTTTCTTTATACAGTCAAAGTCAATCTCCCATTGCAAGCGCTCTTTAGACTTGTATCTTTCATGAGAACCTGAGGTGCTATGTCCTTGGGGTTGGGTAACATCAGTAATATGGAATAATGCAGGGATTTGCTTTTCACGAACAAGTTTAATTCCTTCTTCATAAACAGCGCAAAGTTCTGCATAATCATAGGCCTTTGCCTTAAAAATATACATGCCATTTCCGTTATCATCCAATCTAAATCCCTCTAAAACTTCCGAGATGTTTTCCTTAGTGGTTTGATATTTCTTGGGAACAGAAATCCCGTATCCATCATCAAAAACGGTAAATGCTAAAGGTATTTTGAGCACACATGCTGCATTTATACTCTCCCAGAAGTGTCCTTCAGAGGTACTCGCATCGCCAATGGTGGCAAAGCACACTTCATTTCCTCCATTGGAGAAAGGATTTTCATTTTGGAGTTCCTTGTTATTTCTGTAAAACTTAGAGGCTAAAGCTAAACCTATCGCTCTAGGCATCTGACCGGCCGTACAGGAAATATCCGCAGCGGTATTGTATAAATCCTTACTCGCTAACCATTCACCCTGTTTGTCAATAAGGGGTGAAGCGAAGTGGCCATTCATTTGCCGACCATTACTGCATGGATCTGCTCCGGGTTGCGAATCTGCATAAAGTTGTGCATAAAACTGTTGCACATTAATTAGATCTTTGGTAAACATAAAGGTTTGATCTCGATAATAACCTGATCGAAAATCGCCCTTAAAAAAACTCTTGGCTAAAGCGATTTGCGCCAACTCTTTACCGTCTCCAAAAATCCCAAACTTTGCTTTTCCTGTAAGCACTTCTTTTCGACCCATCAAACTGGCTTCTCTGCTAACCACTGCCAAGCGATAATCATCCAAGACTATTTTGATGTAGTCTTGCTCAATAGTCCCTTTGGTGTTTTTGGTTTTTGCAGCCATAATTACTTCTTTGAATATTTAGGTTTTGTTTTACAAATATACAAATTGCAATGCGAAATTGAGTGATAAATGCATGTTAATGGTTTGGTATGTTTCAGTTTTATTACTTACTTTTACCGTATAAAATAAAATTCTATGAAGCATTTAATCTTGTTGTTTATTACAAGTTTTACCTTAGGTAATATACTTTTTGCACAGAGTGGGGCACAAATAACTTTCCCTGAGGAGAAACATAGTTTTGGAGAGATTGAGGAAGGTCCTAAGGTAAATCATGAGTTTACATTTATAAATACTGGAACAGAACCATTAGTATTAAGTAATGTAAAAGCATCATGCGGATGCACAACACCCTCTTGGCCTAAAGAACCAATATTGCCAGGAGAAGAAGGTAGTATAATGGTCACTTATAATACAGCTAGACGAATTGGGGCATTCAATAAATCGATTACGATTACTTCCAATTCAAATGAAACAACCAAGGTGCTGTATATTTCAGGAAAAGTAAATGCCGTACCTGAAGAAGAAACGATGCCTATTAAACAACCTTTAATGATGGCACCTATTAATTAATATTTTGATCAAAGAAATGTGAAAGTCCCGATGCTGTCGGGACTTTTTTTATATTTGCAATTATGAGTATTAACACAAACAAAGCACCCAAACCAGTAGGTTCCTATCCTCATGCTAAAAGAGCAGGTGATTTACTTTTCCTTTCCGGAATAGGTCCTCGTTCTACCGAAGGAGACCATTCTGCTGTCCCTGGCTTGGAGACTGATAAGCATGGTAATTTCATAAATTTTAATTTTGAAGCTCAATGCCATTCGGTTTTTCAAAATGTAAGAGCAGTGCTTGAAGCTAGCGGTGCCGACTGGATGGATTTGATAGATGTCACTGTGTTTTTGACTGATATGAAACGAGATTTCCATACCTACAATAGAATTTACGGGGAATACTTTAAAGATAATCAACCCTGCCGAACTACCTGCGAAATAAAAAGTTTACCTACGCCGATTGCTATTGAATTGAAGTGCATTGCATATTTAGGTAAAAAGTAGGCCTTAAATTAAAATAGGGGTGGGTCAATAAATATTCTGACGTTGCCTGCCTCGTCTTTGGAGGTTTCTTTGAATTGCTCATAGAGTTCAGGTCGATCATAAATTACGAAGTAATTAAACGGATCATTAATCAAACTACTCTTTATTTCGCTGTAAGGATCTCCTGTGTAAGAGTTATACAAGCCCATTTTGACATCATGTTCCTTGTAGTACTTTTGAGCGATACCTCTAAACAGCTTTTCGACGTATTCTGGTTCTCCAGCGGTTTTCCAAGTATAAAGTAACTGATCGGTCAGTTTTAAATTGGCAAGCACTTTAAAAATCCCTTTGGGATTATCTAGTTCAAAAGAGAAATAATCGCCCCAATTTACTGCAATACAAGCAGCTTTCATGGCCCCTTTTTCATCCGTAATCATATATGCTCCAGAACTCTTAGAGTAGGAAATGATACGTTCGTAGAAATGATAGAATTCTTCAAAAGTGGGATACTGATTAAACATATAATCTCCGCGATGGTCTTGACTCAGCTTATATAAGTCGCGAATTTTATCCTTGTCATGAGTGATCTCTACCAATTGTTTACGATATTTCGTTCTACCGTATAACAGAGATAAATGAGAATTACTTGTTACGGGCCAAATGTCCCAATGTTTATCATAATGCTCAGCTAGTTTTTTTAAGGCTCGATTAATTCTTTCGTTTGCTTTGCCCATAGCTGCGTAAACGAAGTGCACCTTATTTTGGTTAACTAGATCCAGTAAAATTGTAAATATGGTTGAAAAAATACCCGTTCTTCTGTATATCTTTTGACCATTCCTTAGCCCCTCGCTGATTCGAAGCATGTTGTAATAATAGCCTTTAAACCTTTCTATTCCTTTTTTCCCATCCGTAAATTCGAACTCATTCGCATGAACATAGCCCGCTAACTTGTATGGACATAATCCGTTTCCATCCTTTTTATTCTCATCTACATCTAATGCCAATACAACAATAGCATTATCATTAATAGATTCTAATGAAGCAGGTACATCGTGAAAATAAACCTGGAAATTTAGCTTACCCTCTTTGCCCTTATCGTCTTGATGCTTCTCTGGAACTGATATTACTTCTCGACACTCAGAAAAGAAATAGTCCAAGTTCCCTTTTAATCCGAACAAATGAAACAACTTATCGGCAGAATGTAAATATTTTATTGGGAAAGCAAACAAAGCCAAGCGACCGTTAAAACGGTCAAGACAATCTATTTGTATGGTTTTATAGTTTAAGGTTCCCTTACCATCTATAGTAATACTATCCTCAGAGTCGTGAATATTGTCTTCAAAAAAGTAGTGATACGTTCTATGTTTCATGGGTGTTTTTGATATTTAGGAAGAATGTATCGGGCTAGATAAGTCCTAGATTTTTACCTAATTTCTTGAAAGTAGCCACTATGTATTCTAAGTGCTCTGGTTCATGTGTTGCCATGTAGCTAGTACGTAACATTTGCATTCCTGGTGGTGTAGCTGGTGAAATAAAGGCATTTACAAATACCCCTTCATCATAGAGCATTTTCCAAATTTTAAATGTCTTATCATCATCTCCAATAATGACTGGAACTATCGCGGTTTCTCCATCAACAACCTGAAATCCTGAATCTTTTAACCCTTGCCTTACGAATTCAGTATTCGCGCGAACCTTCGCTGGAAGTTCTGGGTGTGCTTTTAATACCTCTAAGGCAGCAATAGAGCTAGCAACAGAGGCTGGCGTTGGGGATGCACTAAATATTAAGGCAGGTGATTTATGTTTTAAATAGTTGATTACTTTTTCATCGCCAACTACAAATCCTCCGATAGATGCAAGGGTTTTACTGAAAGTACAAATCATTAAATCTACATCATCCTCTACACCAAAATGGTGAGCGGTACCTTTCCCTCCCGGACCAATCACGCCAAATGCATGTGCATCATCCACGACTACATTGGCATTATATTTTTTCCCAAGTGCAGCTATGTCGTCTAAGGAAACAACAGACCCAAAGGTACTAAATACGCCATCCGTTGCAATCAACTTGCCATCTTCCAAAGGTAATTTAGAAAGTCGTTTTTCCAAATCTTCCATGTCGTTATGCCTATAGCGCACTACGTTTATGTTTAAACTTGCGGCTAACATATTTCCAGCAACTATACTGGCATGATTATCACGATCGGACAAAATGTGTTCACCTCTTCCAACCAGAGGAGCAATAACACCTTGGCCTGCTTGAAACCCTGTACTGAATAAGAGGGCGGATTCTTTACCTAAAAACTTGGCAATTTTATCTTCCATTTCTACATGTAAATCAATTGTTCCGGTCAAAAATCTAGAACCGGAGCAAGAGGTTCCATACTTTTCAATAGCCTTTATTGCCGCTTCTTTAACGTGCGGGTGTGTGGTTAAGCCTAAGTAATTGTTGGATCCGGCCATTACTACTTTCCTGCCTTCCATGGTCACCACAGGTCCTTCGCTATCTTGAATTTCTCGGAAATAGGGATAAACCCCCTGATTTTTAACTTCTTCCGAACGATTGTATGCCTTACATTTATCTAGAATTTGCATTTTAAAGCTTTTAAATTTAAAGTAAAGTTACTTTTTTCTTATCATTGCTTAGCTAATTCTAAAATATTTATGTCCAATAAGCTTAAAATAGTACTAACTGGTGGAAATGGGTTCTTGGGCAGCCATCTTGTCGATCGTCTGCTTTTGGAGTCTACAGAAATTCATTGTATTGTTCGTCCGACTAGTAATTTGAAATGGTTAGAAGGTAAGAATGTAAAAATTCATACTTGCGGATTAACAGATGTTGATGCGCTGGTTAAAGTATTTGACAAAGCGGATTATATTTTTCATTTGGCGGGTACTGTTGCAGCACTCAAGTATGAGGATTATTACTACGGAAATGTAGAGTTAACTAAAAATATATTAGAAGCTGCACTTGTGCAAAAGGCAACAATCAAAAAAATTGTGGTCACAAGCAGCCTAGCAGTTGGTGGGCCATGCACAAGAGATACTCCACTAGATGAGTCTGGTCCATTTAATGCAGTTTCTCTTTATGGTAAAGCCAAGGTGGCTCAGGAAATGGTTTGTGCACAATATTTTGATCGACTGCCCATTACCATTGCAAGACCTTCGGTTATTAGCGGAAGTAGAGAGGTTGAGTTGTTTGAATTTATCAAAACGGTTGAACATGGGCTGGTTCCTTTAGTCGGTTATAATGATAAGTATTTGAGTATTATCAATGTAAAGGATTTAGTAGAGGCATTTTATCAAATGGCCTTGGTTGAGAAAACGAATGGACAGGCCTATTATTTAAGTGCAGAGGAATTGGTTTCGTGGAAAGAATTGGGGGAAATATGTGCCAATAAATTGGGTAAGAACCCGGTGTATTTTCGCTTACCTCATTTTCTTATTCGTCTAGCGGGGAAAATGGCTGGATTTTTTGGAAAGCTGCAGGGCAAAGCTCCCACTTTCGATTATGAAAAAGCAAAAGAAGGGGTCCAGGAAGCCTGGATTTGTAAAGTTAATAAGGCAAAAAAAGATTTTGGGTTTAAGCAGACAGTATTAATAAAGGATGGTGTGGAGGATGCGATAGACTGGTACAAAAAGAATAAATGGTTATAATAGTATTCTTTTTGGTAGCGAGTATCTTATTTTCATTTCATTGCAATCATACCTCTAACGATTTGTATACTATGGATTCGCTGGCACTTCATTCTATTGGCAGGCTTGGCAAATAGTATACGAATCTTTAGTTGTGCTTATAGATTACAATACGGATTATTGTCTTGGTGCGTCAATCCAATGGGCGAGGAATAAATTTATTTGAACCAACTTGTTTTTAAAAAGGAATTGAACGCCCACAAGTCATTTTTTGATTAAGTCTTTGTAATTTTTTGAGTAAACGCATATTCCTTACGTTTAGCTTTAGTATTTTTGTGTTATGAGTATTTCTGTAATAATAATTGTTGCCCTTATTGTTGGTGTTTCCTTGGGCCTTGGCTTTATGTATATGCATGCTAAGGCAGACCATGCAGGTGTCAAGGGGAAGCTTGGTCAACTTACCGAGCAAAATACGACACTAAATCAAAAATTAGAAACAGCTCAATTGACAATTAATGAGTTAAATAATCAATTGGCAGGTGCAGAAAAGGATGTAGAACATTTAGCAGAAAAGCTGAAATCTCAATTGGAAAATCAATTGGAACAACAAGAAAAAATGGAACTTCAATTTGCTAGTGTAGCAAGTAAAATATTAGCGGATAATAGTCAAAAATTTTCTGAGCAGAACAAAGAATCCATGCAACACATCTTAAATCCACTAAAGGAGAAGATTAGTGAATTTGAAAAAAGGGTGGAATCGACGAATAAGGATAGTATTGATATGCATGCGACCCTCCGACAGCAAATTTCAGGTTTAAGAGAGTTGAATGAGCAAATGAGTAAAGAAGCCTTGAATTTAACTAAAGCGCTAAAGGGAGATAGTAAGATACAAGGGAACTGGGGGGAATTGGTCCTGGAGCGTGTGCTAGAGAAATCTGGATTGGAAAAGGGAAGAGAATATGAGGTGCAGCAAAGTTTTACGCTAGAGGATGGCTCCAGGGTTTTACCGGATGTGATTATAAACCTGCCTGATGGTAAGAAGATGATTGTGGATAGTAAAGTTAGCTTAACTGCATATGAGCAATATGTAAATAGCGAAGAGGAAGATCAACAAGCAGTTTTTCTAAAGGCGCATATTGAGTCAATAAAGAAGCATGTGGAAGGACTCGGTAATCATAATTATCATGATTTGTATCAAATAGAAAGTCCTGACTTTGTGCTTATGTTTATTCCTATTGAACCTGCATTTGCTATTGCGGTTAATCAGGATAACCAGCTATACAATAAGGCTTTTGATAAAAATATTGTGATTGTGACACCAAGTACATTACTCGCTACCCTGCGAACTATCGACACTATGTGGAGTAACGATAAGCAGCAAAGAAATGCTCTGGTTATTGCTCAAGAATCTGGCAAATTATATGACCAGTTCACCAATTTAATTGAGGATTTGGTTAAAGTGGGCAATCAGCTAGGTACCGTGCAACGGAGCTATGAATCTTCGATGAAAAAGCTTACCGGTAAGGGTAATCTGATCAGTAAAGTTGAAAAACTTAAAAAGTTGGGTGCCAAAGCCAACAAGAGTCTCCCCGACAATATAGTGGATCGAGCAGAGGACTAAGTAGAATTTACAAATCAAAAAGTTAATTGTTGATATACGTATATATACGTATAAGTTACGCTTAGGTATTAAAGTGTACATATATTTACATTACAATAAATCATTATATATTAAATTAAAAACTATGAATATGTTAAGAAATCAAGTACAGTTAATTGGTAGAATTGGATCAGAAACTGAGTTAAAAACATTGGATAGCGGCAATAGCTTGCTCAATTTATCAATAGCTACCAATGAGTTTTATAAAGATAAAGAAGGAGTCAAACAAGAGAAAACTGAATGGCATCGTATTGTTGCTTGGGGTAAAACCGCTGAAATCATGAATAACTTGATTGGCAAAGGAGATGAAATAGCAATTGAAGGAAAGTTAACTCATCGGAGCTATGAAAAAGACGGAGAAACTCGATATTCCACTGAGGTTGTGGTCAATGAATTTTTACTGCTCAATAGTGTAAATCAAAAGTGATTGATTAAGGTTTTGGCGCTGTATTCAACGCTTCCCCCTCTGCTTAGTACAGCGTCAAAACTATTTCATTATTCCAAATCGCTCTTCAATCGCTCTCTTCCGGTAAGCGAATATCTCAGCCAGTTGCCTTTTAATAAATATAGCATTAGCGATATCACCTATTATTCCTAAAGGCGCTTGGTAATCTATTATATCAAGCATTTCTACTCCACCAGGAATTTTTTTAATATGGTGTTGGTGATGCCACATCGAATAAGGTCCGACCCGTTGCTCATCTACAAAATACTCTCCGGTTTTTACATGTGTAATTTCAGTTACCCAAGTCATTTTTAGCCCTAGGACAGGGCTTACTTTATACTGAATGAGCATACCAGGGTACATTTTTTCAGGAGAATTTCCAATAATTTCAAAACCCATATAGTCTGGGGTTATCTCTTTTAAGTTTTTGGGAGATGAAATGAAATCCCATACGCTTTCTATATCTGTAGGGATTCTCTGCGTTGTATTTAAAGTGTGTACTGACATACAATGTCTAACCCAATTAAGAATAAAATTGTTCTCGATTTTAGGGCAATCTTCTTTTAATCAAGCAAATTATAATTATTTCTGAATGCTTGTATGAATGCTGCACCCAAATTTTGATGCGGTGGCACGTATTCAATCATTTTTTGGTAAGCATAGGTTCCTTCTTGAAACGAGCTAGAAAATTGTTCCCAAAATTTATCCCATTGGATAGTTTCGCCTGATTCAACTTGTTCGGTGATAGCCAATAAAAGAGGGTTGTTAACGGTATAGGTGCCAATTTGTTTGGTTGATATAATATGCGCAAAAGGGGATTGATTTAAAATTTCATAAACTCTATGATATCCCCCACAAGAGCCAAGAAAAACAATTCTTGTTTCATCTCGAAGAAAGATTAGGCTGCGCGGAACGTAAAAACTATGTCCTCTATGAACTAAAACTTCAATATCTGCTTCTTTTTCATCAAGCAATTGCTTGATTAGTTTTTGTCCCTCATAATCATACTGAGGCTTATTTACTAAAATTTGAATGGGAATTGGATGCACACTGCTAATGAGTACAAACTCTCTATAATCTTGAATATGCCAATCATTTTTGCTCCATAAACGCATAAAAGTTTGATAAGATGTTTTACCGTCTTCATCATCGTAGAAGCAGTGCACTTGAGTGTGTATACTATCATTTCCCAATAAATCTTCCTTACTTATTTCCTTAATCGATGGAACTTCTAATTGATTGGTATATGTGAGATATTCATTCCTATAGGTGCTAGTTTTGTTTTCATAAAGTTTCATTAACAATGAATATACAAGTTTCAATTCTTCATCCTTCGCTTGCGTGTAGTTAGTTAGAAGACTTTTTTCTATTTGATAGAGGGTAAGGCTATCGGTAATGCTTCCAAGAGCATCTGCCACACTAACAGCTTCTTTCAAAAGACTTTTCTCGTTGCCAAGTTTTACAAATTTCCCAAGCAAATCTTCTCTGTTTATATCAGACATTTGAGCCAGCAAATCTGCTAACTTCCCATATGAGATACACATTTTTATAAATGTTCTATACTGGTTGAACTGCACACTTTCCAATAACTCAAATGTATTGATTTTTTCTTCCTGTGTTTTTTCTAATAAGTTTTTAAACATGCCATTAAATGATGACGTGAATATTTCTTCCTCGCTATATGTTATTATATGGTACAACTCTTTAGCTGAATATTTGGATATTGACGAAAATCGCTGCTCATCATTATGATTCTCAAAAAGAGCATTAATGAACCGGGTTTTTCTTGTACAAATAGTTTTTAGCAACTTATCGATAGATTGTTTGGCTAGAATGTCAGGTCTTGGGGCTAATTCAACAAGCTTTAAAAAAAAATGCTCGCTGTTAAGTTTAGCAATATTATTAGCCTCTTTTATGCTAATATTTCCATCTGCTATACTTTGTAGCAAACTTAGGGCATTACTCGAACTTCCAGTTTGATTAAAAATGTATAGAATCAGGCTATCCGTC
This sequence comes from uncultured Chitinophagales bacterium, assembly GCA_964655225.1. Taxonomy (GTDB): domain Bacteria; phylum Bacteroidota; class Bacteroidia; order Chitinophagales; family UBA8649; genus JAFMKE01. The sequence goes on from CAZZMB010000029.1 coordinate 21,251, forward strand.
TTATCTTCTGATATTCTCAGCTCTTGGTAAATTGCATGTCGTCCAATAAAGTATTGTTTTGAGCTGATTGGATCGATATGAAGAATGGCACTTAAAAGCGCTGGAGCGTATGAAGCTGATGCAAAAAGGGAGTAATTTTTTAAAACGATTTGTGGGTTAATTTGGGCTTCCAATTCTAAAAATTGTTGAGCTTCCTCTGTTGTGTAGATATAAGGGAGTATCGTATATGCTCCAGATGGATTGGCTTTAAAAAAGTATGCACTTTTATTAAGGCCTAATTCAAACAAATATCTTTCTAAAAATTTATAGGATAACGCTTTGCTTGAGTTTAGCGATGAGGTTTTTCTGAAGTTTACCAAACTGAAATAAATTCCTAACTGAATTTGTTTTCTTGCATCACTGCTTAAAGCTTGCTTAAACAGGATTTCTTGAAGTTTATCTACCTGCTCAAAAAATACCTCACTATTTTCATAATTAGCTAGTTTTTGGTCTTCAATACCATCCAACATATCGATACGCCTCTGCTGAAAATCAATGTAGGATTGGGCAGGTAAGGTGTAAAAGCTAAATAAGAAAACTAGAAAAAATATAAGACAGCGCATACTATTCCTGTAAATATAAGGATTTAAGCTTTAGCTAAAGTGAAGCCAAAGGTAGTCCCTTTATCTATTGTGCTGCGAACGTGAATACTTTGTTCGTGTGCATCAATTATATGCTTACAAATAGACAATCCAAGCCCATTACCCCCATCATATCTGGAACGATGAGTGTCAATGCGATAAAAACGTTCAAACAGACGGGGCAAGTGCTGAGATTCTATACCTGGTCCTTCATCCATAACTTCAAGCAAAATTTGATTTTCTACAGAAGAGATTCCCACTAAAATAAGGTCCTCATCTTTTCCATATTTGATTGCGTTGATAACTAAGTTATTCAATACCGTTTCAATCTGCCTTTTGTCTGCAAATACCATCTTGCTTTTTGGGTTGCCTTCCTTGTGCTTCAATTGAACATCTTTTACTTGTGCAGACATCTCGTGAGACTCAAAAACATCCTCAACTAATTGGACAATATCAAATTTTTCTTGCTCCAAATTTAAGTTTCCCGTTTCATTTTTAGCAATCATCAAGAGCTTATCTACAATACTGGATAATCGATCTAAATTTTTAGAGGCCTTTTTAAGGTAGCTGGTATTCACCTTTGGATTGTCTAAGGCTCCATTTAGAAGGGTTTCTATATATCCTTGAGTGTTGAAAATAGGCGTTTTCAACTCATGACTTACATTCCCAAGAAATTCCCTTCTGTATTGACCCATTCGCTTTAGTTCTTCAATTTCTGAAGCTTTAGATAAGCTAAAATTTTTAAGTTGTTCTTCGACTTCGCTCAAAGGGTCATTCGTTTGAAACAAAACTTCACTGTTCTCTCCTGATTTTAAATGATGAATATTTTTATGGATTAATTTAATTCTCCTCAAAATATATCTATCCACTAATGAATAGATGGTCCAGTAAGATATACCGAAGCAAAACATAACTAACAGAAGGGGCACATACCATTCAAAAAACAAGTTAAAAATAAAAACCAATAGTAGTAAAGTTCCGGTACTCAGGCTTATTGCTGTGGAGGCTATTAATGCAATTTTGGGTAAACTTGTTTTTTTCATACCTGAAATTTATATCCTACTCCTTTTAAAGTCACAAAGAAATCGTTGCCAATTTTTTCTCTCAATTTACGAATATGAACATCAATTGTGCGATCAACCACTATGGCTTCAGTTCCCCATACCTTAGAGAGAATTTCTTTCCTCGTAAATACTCTACCTGGTCTTGACATTAATAAACAGAGGAGGTTAAATTCTTTTTTTGGCAGAGATAGCTCCTTATTTTTTGTAAAGACTAAATGCTGAATTAAATCAATTTTGATGTCACCTGCTTCTACGTAATTCTTAATATCTTCCTCTTGCAGTCTTCTGAGTAAACTATTGATTTTACTTATCAATAGCTTAGGTTTTATCGGTTTGGAAATATAATCATCAGCTCCAGCATCAAAACCAGCAATCTGACTATAGTCCTCATGGCGGGCAGTTAAAAAGGTGATGATAGTTTGTTTTAATTCAGGAAGTTTACGTAACTCATTGCAAACTTCAACTCCGTCCATAATAGGCATCATAACATCAAGTACAATCAAATTTGGCTGAAAAATTTTCGCTAATTCAATAGCCTCAATTCCATTTGATGCACATGCTGTTTGAAATCCTTCCTGATGTAGATTATAGTTGATAAATTCAAGCGTATCCTCTTCGTCATCTACCAGTAATATTTTAATCCTTGAGTTATTCATAACGAATATATTTCTAAAACAAATATAAGGCTTTCATTATCACTTCGGCTCTTCTTAATTATTTGTTTACTTACAGGATCGATTCTTAATGATTAGTTAACATAACCATAAAATTTAGCTTACTAACATCCTACATCTTTGCGGCATTATAAAATTAAAAGAGAAATTATACTAATCTTACAATAATGCATCTCAAGTATTTGAGATATACAAGCCAGGAAGAAGTTTTTCCATTGGAATAGCTTACTTACTGAGATAAAAAAAAGGGTTTGAAATTTCAAACCCTTTTTTTACTATGCGGCGCTGTCCGCCGGTGGTTCGGGTGCTGGCTTAGCCAAACTCCCTAATTCTTTATCGATGTAATATAAACTTTGTGAGCCAGTTCCAATCAACTTGATTTTATCCAGCACTTTTTGAAACAA
>CAZZMB010000029.1:24112-32030 GCA_964655225.1 uncultured Chitinophagales bacterium
AACTTTGTGAGCCAGTTCCAATCAACTTGATTTTATCCAGCACTTTTTGAAACAACGTTTCTTCTTCTCTTTGTTCTTGCACATAAAAGCGCAACATTTCTGTGGTAACATGATCATCTTCTGATTTTGCTAACTCCACTAAGGAGAAAATTGCTTGGGTTACCTTTTTTTCATTTTCATAAGCCATTTGACAGATTTCTGCAATTCCCTTAAACGAATGATTAGGCTGTTTCACTTGCGGAACAATCGCGTGGCCGTTCACTTCGTTAATGTATTGAAACAACTTAATGAAATGCAAGTTTTCTTCGTGAGCATGCCCATAGAAAAAACTAGCAGCTCCATCCATTCCCATGGTCTCACACCAACTCGCCATAGCTAGATATTGTAAGGATGCACCAAGTTCGTAATTTAGGTGACCGTTTAAGGCTTTTTCTATTTTTTTTGATATCATAAGATTTTCTTTAAAAGTTATAACAAAAGATTGAACACAAAAGTTGTTAATATAAATTTTTACTTTTTTAAACCAATTTCTCTCAATCTTTCATCTAAATATTCTCCAGATGTTATTGGCTGGTAGCTTAAGGGATTATCTTCGGTAATACAAATATCCAGGCATGTTAAATCCATATTGCTCCTTGGGTGCAAAAAGAAAGGAATTGAATACCTAGAAGTATGCCACATTTCTCTGGGTGGGTTCACGACTCTGTGTGTAGTGGATCGAAGCACATTATTAGTAAGTCGCTGCAACATATCCCCTACATTGATGACTAAGTGACCCTCAGGTGCATTTACAGAAACCCAATTACCATCTTTGTCTTTTACTTGCAATCCTTCCGCAGAAGCACCTGCTAGTAGAGTGATTAAGTTGATATCCTCATGCTGTTCTGCTCGAATAGAGGATTTCGGTTCCCCTTGAATGGGTGGGTAATGTATAGCACGTAAAATACTGTTTCCATTATGTACATTAGCATCAAAATAATTCTCGTCCAAGTCGAGGTATAGCGCTATGGCTTGGAGCAAGAGCCCTCCAGATTTTTCAAATGCGGTATATAACTTTCGACCTATTTCTTCAAAATCAGGTAACAAGTCTACCACAATATTCGATGGATATTCCTTTCGAATTTCATCTCCATCTGTTACTTCTTGACCCATTTGCCAGAATTCCTTTAGGTCAGGCGCATCAAAGCCTTTGGCGTGTTCTCTTCCAAAACTAGTGTATCCTCTTTGCCCTGCATTTTTAGCATCTTCATAGTTGAGTTTAGTTTTGGTATCAAACTCAAAGAAACGTTTGACTTGAGTATAAAAGGCATTAATATACTCATCTGGTACACCATGATTCTTTACCGTTACGAATCCAACATCTTTCCATGCCTTACCTAGCTCAGCGATAAATTCTTTTCGTTGTTCTTCATTGCCGTTCGCAAATTTTGATAAATCAACAGCAGGTATACTTGTCACAGCCATAGGGAGTAGTTTTGATTTCAAACAAAATTAAGCAATTAATATGAATCCTTTTGTATCTCAATGATTTGAGAAAATTTACTAGGTAAATTCCTATCATATCGATAAAGCTGACCCTTTTGAAGATCGTGCGCTTGAAGAAAATGGACTGCTTCCTCTTTACTGCTCACTTTGAGGATATTCCTTTTCGCATAATGGATTAACTGAGGGTCAACACTTATTTTACCTTGTATAAATATCACCGCATTTGGTTCGGCTTGTTCTTTTATGGATTCGCCTAATAGTTTACTCTGCGCGTATTGGTAACCTCTCAGGGAAATCGATCCTGGTCGGTTGATATAATAATAAGAGGCAATTGAAGTGAAAATAACAAAGGCAATACCTAAACGCAATTGGAAGTTGGATAATGTTTGGGATTTTTTTAACTTATCGAACAGGATGGCGATTAATACACTTAAAAACAATGACCCATATAAACTCACAAAATCATGACCAGAATAATTTAATAAAAAAACATGTAATAAAACTACGGGTAAAGTAGATAACCATAAAAATCGATATCCGTTTTTAGTAAAAACAATGCGCAGTTTTGCCTTACTTAAGGTCAGGTATATAAAGCTCCCCAGCAGCAAGAACAAGGGAAGATAGCTGGCAATATATCCCTTGAGTACATGTATTAAACCACGAGGGATTTGCTTTAGCTTGTTGCTCAAGCCATTTACATCAGCAAGTCCACCTCGTTCACTCACTCGGTTTAGCATTTGATCTAAATAGTTGTCAAAACCGGCAATTTGGCTGTATTGAAAAACAAACAAGCTTACGGCAGCTATTGTAACAAACAGCGTAATTAAATTTATTGGAATGTATACCTTGGTTTTTCTTAATTTGATAAATGAATACAAGAAGACACTAAATGCAAAGAAGATCCCTAACCACGACGTATAAATCATTAGAAAGAGGAAAAAGGCATAATGCATCAGGTACTTTGGTGAAAAGAAGCGCTTGCGCATAAGTAATTTAAGGATAGTGTATACGTTCAAGACAAAGAATAGTTGAACGAGCATATCACTCATATAGGTATTGCATTGAAACCATAATACGCCTTGACTAAAAATATAAATACTCACACCCACCATACCTGACCAATAGGTTCGGGCAAAAGGTTTTTGTTGACCAAGTAAGCAAACGATTAAATAAATAAATATTGCGCAAATCAAATTGACCAATAAGTGAAAAACCTGTAGACTTAGCACGGAAGGTTTAACATGTAAAATTTTGAAGAAGATATGTGGTAAAATATAAGCCAAAGGGGGATGAGAGACATAATAGTAGTTCCCTTCTTTATCAATCATTTCTCCCGTAGTACTCGCCCAATTGTTAATGTTTTTGTTGGCTTTACCGGGATAATTCATTACTGGATTAAACCCATATTTCATTGCTCCTTCGGTAGACCAAATATCTAATACTCGCAGGGAGACTGCGGTTACAAATTCATGATGTTTTGACAAAGGGCGATTAATATTAGGGACACGAACCAGCACAGACAGCAGGAAGATGCCCAAAATTATTAAGATAGGGAAAACAGAAATTGTTCTTTTCAACGTATATTTTTTCCTTTAACCAAATTTAGCATTAACTGAGGAATTAATTGATTTTAATCAGGAAAACTGCCACCTTTGTATAAAATTAAAGCATGTTAGCTGGATTAAAACTTCCTACCGACCCGCGATGGGCGAATTTAGCAGAAAAGAATATTGAAGAAATCTTGACTGATCATGCATATTGTGAACAAAAAGCAGCCACAAATTGTATAACGATTATTCAAATGTTCCCTGAGTATACAGAGGTGGTGGATGCCTTGATGCCAATAGTTACCGAAGAGTGGGGGCACTTTAGAATGGTGGTCGATCAGCTTAAAAAGCGAGGCATGGCACTCGGAAGACAAAGAAGAGATGAATATGTCAATCAGCTTCAAAGCAATATTATTCAAGGGGGATCAAGAGATCATCAATTGGTGGAACGCTTATTGATTGCTGCCTTGATTGAAGCTAGAAGTTGTGAAAGGTTTCGCTTATTATCTCTTGATATTGCAGATGATGAATTGAAAGAGTTCTACCGAAAATTAATGATAAGTGAGGCTGGACATTTTCGACTTTTTCTAGATCTTGCTACATCTGTTTCACCTAAAGCACAAGTGATGAAACGATGGGAAGAATATCTTGAAGCAGAGGCAGAGATAATTGCTAATTTGGAATTAAGAGGGGATAGGGTTCATTAAGCTCTATTGTTAAGGCAATGAATTACAAGTAATTAAGCGTGCTCTTGTTCCAAATCTTTTTCCACTTTTAAATTATCAATTATAAATTCTTGTCGCTGTGGTGTATTTTTCCCCATGTAATAACCAAGAATTTCCTCAATCGAATTGTCCTTACCCAGAATTACAGGAGACAAACGAATATTGTCACCAATAAAGTCCTCAAATTCATCTGGTGAGATTTCACCCAAACCCTTAAAACGGGTTATTTCAGGTTTACCTCGTAAAGCAACAATAGCCGTTTGTTTTTCCTCTTCGCTGTAGCAATAAAAAGTTTGTTTTTTATCTCTAACTCTAAACAACGGAGTTTCAAGAACTTTAACATGACCTTCCTTTACAAGGTCTGGAAAGAATTGTAAAAAAAAGGTTAACAACAACAAACGAATATGCATACCATCAACATCCGCATCTGTAGCAATAACGACATTATTATATCGCAAATCATCCAAGCCCTCTTCAATGTTTAGCGCATGTTGAAGTAAATTAAATTCCTCATTTTCGTATACTATTTTCTTTTTGAGCCCAAAAGTATTAAGGGGTTTACCTCGCAAACTGAAAACAGCCTGAGTTTCTACATCCCTGGCTTTTGTAATAGAACCACTTGCTGAATCACCTTCTGTTATAAAAACGGTAGTATCCAGATGCCTGTTGTTCTTTTTATCTGAAAAATGAAATCGACAATCACGTAATTTTTTGTTGTGGAGATTAGCTTTTTTAGCACGCTCTTTGGCAATTTTTTTAACACCTGCCATGTCTTTGCGCTCGCGTTCACTTTGCTGTATTTTCTTAAGCAGTCTCTCCGCTGTTTCTGCGTTGCGATGTAAAAAATTATCAAGGTGCTTCTTTACATAGTCACCAACAAATAAACGCATACTGGTTTTTTCATTCAAGTTATTTGAGCCTAACTTAGTCTTAGTCTGACTTTCAAATATAGGGTCTTGCATCCTTATACTTATCGCAGCTACTATAGAGGCCCGAATATCTTGAGAGTCAAAATTCTTCCCATAAAACTCACGCGTAGTTTTTACAATAGCCTCCTTGAATGCATTGAGGTGTGTGCCCCCTTGCACGGTATGCTGCCCATTAACGTAACTATAATACTCCTCTCCATAGTGATTATCGTGTACCAAAGAAAATTCTATGTCCTCTGACTTAAAATGAATGACAGGATATCGAACGGTCTGTTCATTTGTTTTTCTTAACAGTAGATCCTTTAAACCATTTTTTGAAAGAAATTTTTGGCCATTGTAGTTTACGGTTAATCCGCTATTTAGATAAGCGTAATTCCAAATTTGATTTTCTAAATAATCTGGAATGAATTTATATTTTTTGAAAATGATATCATCCGGAACAAATTCAATGAAGGTGCCATTTGCTTCACTTGTTTTTTCATCACGCTCCTCTATTAAATTACCCTGTTCAAAAATGGCAATCTTCTTTTTTCCTTCCCGAATTGCTTCGACTCTGAAGTAAATGGAAAGTGCATTGACTGCTTTAGTTCCTACTCCATTCAGTCCTACAGATTTCTTAAAGGCTTTGGAATCATATTTCCCTCCAGTATTAATTTTTGAAACGGCATCTACTACCTTTCCTAAGGGTATGCCCCGACCATAATCTCGTATGAATACTTTTTTTTCTTCAACCTTGACATCTACTTTTTTACCATACCCCATAACAAACTCATCGATACAGTTATCGATGACTTCCTTTACCAAGATATAAATACCATCATCCTGAGAAGAACCATCTCCGGTTTTTCCAATATACATTCCTGGACGCAAGCGCATGTGTTCTTTCCAGTCAAGCGAGCGAATATTATCTTCATTATACTGTACTTCTTCAGCCATTAATATTGGTTTATGTTTTGTTTGAGAAACTAAAATTACATATTTCATAAAAGAATACTTTTAATTTCTTCTTCTTAATGTGCACATCTTATTGTGTATTTTGCTATTTTTGGTTAAGTTTTATGATGACCTCTAAAAAAAATAGAATTATTCTTATTGATGATAGTCAATCAGAGCCTATACTGCTTGGGAGTGCCATTGATAAAAGTGGTCGACCTATTTTATTAGAATCCTTTGATGATAGTGTGTATGCGGTAAAAGAGCTAGTTAGGAGATCAAAAGAGGATAAAGAATTGATGCCCAACTTAATTTTACTTGATCTGAATATGCCAGGATATAGTGGAATTGAAGTTTTAAAAAAGTTGAGAAAAGATGGTGGTTTTTGTTTTACACCAATTATTGTCATGACCTCTTCAAGTTTAGATTCTGATGTGGTTGAAGCCATAAGGGAAGGAGCTAAATGTGTGATTGTAAAACCTACAGGTCACAAGAAATATGTTGAGGTTGTTCAAAAAACTTTTGATTTTTGGTTTGAAACCGCAAAGTGTCCTGCAAATGAATCCTAAAGGCATCAAAATATTAGTAGTAGAGGATACTCCAGGAGATGTATTTCTCATCAAGTTTTATCTGGAAGAGTTAGATCCAGATAATTATGAAATTCAGAGTGTAGATAACCTTACGGATGCGCATTACAAAATAGAACGAGAATCTTTTGATGTGATCTTACTTGATTTGCATCTACCTGATTCTCAAGGTATAATTACCTTACAAAATTCTGTTGAGAAGTTTCCCAATGAAGTGTTTATCGTTTTAACTGGTCTTTCAGATGAAAAAATTGGCCTAGAATCGGTTAAGTATGGCGCTCAAGATTTCTTAGTCAAAGGCCGTATTGATAGCAAATCTTTGGATAGCTCAATTAAGTTTGCCTTCGAAAGAGCAAAATTAAGACGACTAGTCAAAATATATGGGAAAGGTCTTGAAACCCTCGAGATAATGAATAATATGCTTATTATCATTATTGATAAATCAAAATCATTGGTATATACCTCTAAGCGTTTCCAACCATTTTTGCAGATTGAAAGAGAAACTGTCGATACATTGGATGAGTTGATGGCTATTCTTGATAATAACCAGCAAATCTTCAATGCCATTCAAACTGCTGGGGCTAATGCTGTAGATGAATTCGCTGCCGTTGTTCACGGAAAGGAGTTAAGGTTTCGGGTCAGTAAGCCTGAGGAGTTTAATGAGCAGATTGTTATTACTATTTCTCGATAACTTAGCATATGTCATTAAGAATTTTGGGGTTAAAGGAGTTGTTTGTGCTTATTTGTCGAGGGGGTATAATCTCTTACTGTTTTAGGCATTAAGTAGAAGTAATCGATAAATCGCTCCTTTTTTTCATCAGGGTTTTGAAAGGGTTCAATCTCGATTGAATCCATTTCCTCTTGGGCATAAGCAAGAGTCGTGAGCATAAGAAACAGAAGGAGGTATTTGGTTTTCACTTATACAGTTAAAAGTAATGAACTTATTGCTATTATCCTATGTTTCCATTTCAAATAATCGCTTATGAAAAGTCAATTTTTCGTGCTTATATTTTCCATAATTAGTCTAAATTTAAACGCTATGCAAGAAGGGCAAAATATTGAAAAAATTACATTGGGTGCTGGTTGCTTCTGGTGCGTGGAAGCTGTTTATCAGGAATTAGATGGTGTTATTTCGGCCACATCAGGATATATGGGCGGGCTCACAAAAAATCCTAGTTACAAAGAAGTTTGTTCAGGTCTAACAGGACATGCTGAAGTAATAGTGGTAGAATTCGATAATACGGTAATCAGTTTAGCAGAAATTTTAGAAGTGTTTTTTCAAGTGCATAATCCAACTACTCTCAATCGACAAGGAAATGATGTGGGAACTCAATACCGATCGGCTATATACTATTTATCTAACGAGCAAAAGGAAACTGCCTTAAAAGTGAAGCGAGCATTAAATATTGCGAAAGTTTGGGAGGATCCAATAGTTACTGAAATTTCAGCGGCAAGTACATTTTATGTTGCGGAGAACTATCATCAAGACTACTATTCTTTAAATGGCAACAACAATCCATACTGTAGTATGGTGATTACTCCAAAGTTGGAAAAGTTTAGAAAGGTATTTAAAGAGAGGTTAAAATAGCAAAATAATGCTATTCAATAAAATATAAACCCACTCTGTGAAGAGTGGGTTTATTTTTCGTGGACCTTGTGGGACAAATTTTATGGAGATAGAAAGAATGAATTGGTATTTATAGGACAAGAAA
>CAZZMB010000030.1:0-29915 GCA_964655225.1 uncultured Chitinophagales bacterium
GAAGGACTTGGAGAAAAATTCTTGACTTACATGAGCCGTTGGCCAAACTTTGTGCTAGACTAAAGTGAAAACTTAAAACTATTGTCAATAGCTAATTTAGCCCAAGCACTGTCTTCAAAATTTATCAAAAAGTTATTTTCAAATTCATCTGAGTTAGTAAGCGACAAATTAAACACTTGTGAACCTTTCGCTACAGCAGACTCTTGAATAGAGGTAAATGCAATACGTTCATCCTTTAAATAGGCGAAGATATTTCTATCAAATGCATTAAACCCATATTTTTTACCCATCTCTTTAACGAATCGGACACTACTATCAATACTGCAACCACTTGCCGTTTCATGATTTTGATCTACCTCAAAAACAAGAATACTGTGATACAATACTTGAGTACTTGACTTTAAGGGCGTGCCGTGAGCTGCCCATTGGTTGATGAAGGATTGCATTTCCTCATTCAATAAGCCCTGTTCTTTTTGACTTAACAAGCGATTCACTTGATAAAGCCATATTCGTCTATTTGAAGTTGTGTTATTCATTTTTACATACCTATATCTTCTATTCCTTGTCCATGTGCAATCAGTTCCGCTAAGTCGAATACTTTTACCGTATGAGCTTGGGGATCATCAGAAGTAACTCCATCTTTCATCATGGTCATACAAAAAGGACAAGCTACCGCAACAATATCTGCTTTTGAATCAAGCACTTCTTCCGCACGCTTAGCATTTATTCTCTTTTCACCAGGTTCGTCCTCTTTAAACATTTGTGCCCCACCGGCCCCACAGCACAGCCCTTTGGTTTTGCAGCTTTTCATTTCTACTAACTCTGTATCTAATACTTCTAAAACCTTTCGAGGAGCTTCATAAATACCATTAGAGCGACCTAAGTAACACGAATCATGATAGGTGATCCGTCGGCCTTTAAACTCCCCTCCGCCCTTCATTTTCACTTTCCCTTCATCAATCAATTGTTGTAAGAAAGTACTGTGGTGAATAACCTCATAATCGCCTCCTAGTTCAGGATATTCATTCGCCAAGATATTGAAGCAATGCGGGCATGTAGTAACAATTTTTTTTACGGCATAGGCATTAAGCACTTCGATATTCTGGTAAGCAGCCATTTGAAAAGCAAACTCATTACCTGCTCGCTTTGCAGGATCGCCGGTACAACTTTCCTCCGTTCCCAATACGGCATAATTCACTTCAACTTCATTTAATATTTTGGTAAAAGCTCTTGTAATTTTCTTTGCTCTATCGTCGAAACTTCCTGCGCATCCCACCCAAAAAAGAATTTCTGGTTTTTTGCCTTCAGCCATCATCGATGCCATTGTAGGTATATTCATAACTTTCTAAATTTAAGAATTAAGCCTTAGCACTTAATTCTTTATTATTTTTTTGCTAGCAGCTATCTTTTTTACTTGTAATTAATCATTCCTCGTTTGCCCAGTTAAATCTATCCTGAGGACTGAATTTCCAAGGAGCGCCATTATTTTCAATATTACTAAACATTATGTTCCACTCTTCCGGTGAATTGGACTGCTCAAGTATTAAATTTCTTCTCAGCTGTACAATGATATCTAAAGGGGAAATCATAACAGGACAAGCTTCAACACAAGCGTTACATGTGGTGCAAGCTCTCAGCTCCTCAACCGATACATATTCATCACTTAAAAGTGATTTGCCATCATCAACAAAAACACCATTTTCCCGAATATTCAAAGCCACTTCCTCTAGCCGGTCACGTGTATCCATCATTACTTTTCGTGGAGACAATTTCTTTCCTGTTTCAGAGGCAGGACATTGCTCTGTGCACCTTCCGCATTCTGTGCAGGTATAAGCCGCCAATAAATTAGTCCAAGGTAAATCTTGAACATCTTTAGCACCAAAGGTTGGGATTTCCGCTTCAGCTCCATCTGCAGGAGCGGCAAATGCCGTATCCGGATTCATCATTAACTGAATTTCTTTAGTGACCTCAGGCATATTAGCTAGATACCCATTTTCTTTTAGACTTGAGAAGTAAACATTCGGAAAAGCCAACAGAATATGTAAGTGCTTTGAGTAAGGTAAATAAACTATAAATCCTAAGACGCCTAGGATATGTCCCCACCAGCCAATTCGCTCGATCGCATGCAATGCTCCTTCACTTAATCCAGAAAAAATTGCTCCACTTAACGCTCCAGAAAGTACAAAAGGATAGCTGTTATCATTCAAGGCTTGATCGCCGCCATTCATCATGAAAATACAAGTAACCAAATATATCTCTACAAATAGAATAATATTAGCATCTAGTTTAGGCCAACCGTTCATTTCTGAGCGAACAAAGCGCGGGACTTTCAAAAGGTTTCTTCTCGCTAAGAATACAAAAGTTGCCAGTAAAGCAAAAACAGACAAAATCTCTATACTGTTGACGACAAAGACATAAATACCTGTAAGAAAACCGCTTCCTTCAAATAAATGATAAAGAACCCGATGTTTTCCAGTAAACCCATCAATAAATATTTCAATCAACTCTATTTGAGTGATTAGAAAAGCCAAGTAGACAGCTAAATGTAAAAATGCTGAGCCAAGCTCTTTAAACATTTTCTTTTGGCCCAATGCAATTAAAATCACATTTTTAAGCCTTTTCGATGCTTCACCTTCTATTTCCTTATCCTTCCCGAGTTTGACATTTTTATAAATATTATAAAATTTAACTCCGCCAAAATAGAATACTGCAATGTTTACTAAAGCGAATAAGATAATTTGAATCAACTTAGAAATTTCCATTTAAGAGATTTTAGAACTCCAAAAATATCGTATAAAAATTACTTCACGCAGTTTTGCTCGAAAATTAATCAAAAAAAGCCTAATTTTAACAGAGTCTAAATAAGCAAAATATTATATGAAAGCTATAATTTCCTTTTTACTATCTGTCCTGCTCTATATAAGTTCCTTGGCTCAATTTGGTATTCAAGAGAGTCTTTTTTTAGAGCAATTGAAAGGTCCAGAGCTGGTATCTATTATTGTTAAGGGTGACATTAAAAAAATTAAAGAGACTTGCAACTCTATGAATATCAATCTAAAATATGCTTATCAAGACCTTGCTGCTATTCAAATTGAAAAAGAAAAGCTAGATGCTTTTTATAAAAATATTGGTCAAGGTAAAATAGAAATACCCCTTGGTAAAGCAGTCACCTTGATGGATACCGCACTCATTCATAATAATATCAGTCAGGTGCACAATGGCTTAAGCCCTTTGCTTCAAGCCTATACCGGTAAGGGAGTCGTTGTTGGTATCTTAGATTCCGGTATTTACTTTGAACATGATGATTTTAAAAATGCTGATGGAACTACTCGCATACGATACATTTGGGATCAAAATGAAAATACTCCATCTAATCCTCCCGCACCCTACAACTTTGGGCAAGAGTGGACTTGGCAAGATATAAACAATGGAGCATGTAATCATGTAGAACCTGCAAGCCAATATGGTCACGGTACCACTGTAGCAGGCGCTGCTTGTGGGAATGGATTAGCAACAGGAACAAATACCGGTGTAGCTCCTGATTGTGATATTATTGCAGTAGCTGTAGACTATTACGATAATAATTTTTTAAGTAATACCGTAGATGCTGTGGACTATGTTTTTAAAAAAGCAGATGCACTGGGTAAACCATGTGTCATAAACACATCCTATGGTTCTTATTACGGTTCGCACGATGCTAAAGATTTTGCATCACAGCTTATTGATGCTCTTATCGAGGAGCGAGCTGGAAGAGTTCTCGTAGCTTCTTGTGGTAACGGAAATAATATTAACAATACCAATAGCAGCTTTAAAGAAACTCACCTGAGTTATACCTTAAGTTCAGATACCAATTTCACTTGGTTCGAGACTATGCCAAATGGCACATTATATTTTGATTTGTGGGCAGATACTTCAGATTTTAAACAAGCACATTTCTCCATTGGGAACAACAACGATACCAATTTTGTAGATAACGGAAATCTAGATTTCATGACCGTAAATAGTTTTCTTGGCAATTTAAGTCAAGGTGTCTATCTAACCGATTTTGTTTATAATGACCAAGCGGATGAACAGGGGAAGGTGGAAATGTACTTAGAAGAAACTGAAGGCCGATACCACTTAGAATTTTTAATCACTCCCTCAAGGACTCAAGACAATTGGCGACTTATGCTCACCGGATCAGGTAATTTTGACCTATGGAGCTCAAGGGCATATCAAGGAACTGCTGATATGATTAATAGTGGTTTACCTCCCAACTTTGTGCTACCTGAAATAGATTTTTATAAACTACCTGACAATCAAAAATGTATTGTGAGTAATTGGCAGTGTTCAGATAAAGTGATAAGCGTTGGTAATTTTGCTAATCGATCAGCTTATTACGATGTAGATTCCGTTTATAGGGATTTAAATCTGACCCCAGGGGAAATCTATTACAAATCCTCAGAAGGACCAACTCGAGATAATCGAATGAAGCCAGATATCAGTGCAACGGGTAACATAATTTTCGCCAGTGGAAATCTTGACTTCATTGCAAGTGCCTTGGCTATTAATCGGCCTAAAGTTGCCCCTGGATCTATGCATAATTACAATGGAGGTACAAGTATGTCCGCCCCAGTTGTCGCTGGCGCCGTTGCTTTATATTTAGAGGCAAACCCTACAGCATGGTGGTATGAAGTGGAAGCAGCATTGAAGCAAACAGCGTTGAGAGACACCTTTACAGGACCAATCGAAAACAATGTATATGGCTATGGTAAATTAAATGCATTTGAGCTCCTAAAATACCAAGCTATTCTTGGTTGTACAGATGACACCATGTTTAACTTCAACGCGAATGCAAATGTGAATGATGGAACCTGTATTCCGTTTATATATGGATGCACAGATACCTTTTCCTTAAATTTCAACCTACTTGCAAATACGGATGATGGATCCTGTATACCGATTGTATATGGCTGTATGGATACCTTGGCCCTTAATTATGATACTTTAGCCAATGTGGATGATGGCACCTGCGAGTATCCCACAGATACGGTTAGCATCAGAGATATTCAAGAAAATAATTTATTTAATATCCACCCAAACCCAAGTCAAGGCAAGTTAATAATTGAAGTTGATCCCGATCGTTTAGCTAAAGCTTTAAGTGCAAAAATACTTGATTTAAACGGGCGACTTATCAAAGAATACGATATAAAGTCTAGTAAGCAAAGCCTAAATATAAATATACTAAGCGCAGGAGTTTATATTGTAGGATTAATTGAAAATGGGACGATGATCGACCAACAAAAATTAATAAAGGAATGATGCAAAGTTTAATTATCGATAAAAGTACCATCAAGCAAAAAATCATTCGATTGGCTCATGAAATTGTGGAAGACCAATTTGAAGCAGAAGAAATTTGTTTGGTTGGTATTGTCAATGGAGGACACCAGCTTGCCAAAATTTTAAAGAAAGAAATTTTAAAAATAAAAGACATCAAAGTCTCTATTTCATCTATACAAGTACACAAAGATAATCCCTTGATTACTCCCACTCAATTGAGTAATGATATAGCCTATTTTGATGGCAAGGCTGTTATTTTGGTCGATGATGTTGCCAATTCAGGGCGGACTATCTTTTATGCCTTCCAACAATTTTTGAATATCGCACCTAAGACAGTTAAAGTGGCTGTTTTAGTCGATAGAAAACATAAGAAATTTCCGGTACATTGCGATTATGTCGGCACTAGTTTAGGGACAACAATAATGGAGCATATTGAAGTGGTGTTTAGTGGTGCGCAAGTAGAAGCTGCTTATTTAAGCTAGTTGAGGAAATTTTAAAGAAATCACTCCAATTAACATAGGTGAATGAAATACTTTTTATGAGTGCTTTCCGTTATTTAAATTATAAAAGTCTAAATATTAGTTTAAACTAAAAATACACAATATGAATAGATATATGTCTACCCTTGTAATACTTATTACAATAATAAGTTCTTGCTCAAAAGAGGAATCAAATGACCCACCCCAAAATAGTGTGGACCATAGTTGGGCACCATTAATCAGGACTACAAGTAATATCAGCTTGGTGGAAGAGGATATTCTAAACTTTCAAGCAAATTCTGCAGAATTAGATTTTTATCGAAACACTGCCTATTCCTGTGGTTTTTCGGGCAATTATACATTCCTAGTAGTTGAGCCTATGAATAATCCTGGAACCGAAGCTCCGCTATGGGTATATCTTCATGGAGGTGGTGCTGGTTATTTTGATGAAAATCAACAGTATGTGATTGGAGTAAGTCCAGTAACTGGTTTACCCTTTAATCCAAATAATCACAATACAGAAAAAACAATAGAAGACTTAAGAGATGGACAACTCATTTATAATACTACTACAAATAACGGACAAATTGAAAATACTACACTTACAAAAAGAATTATGGAAGGTTATCGCGTATTAATTGTTTCTATGTGTGATCATGACCTTCATTCAGGTATGGGCACCTCTTATCCATACAATCCAAATGGAGGTGAGGTAAATGGTTTACAAGCAAACATGGCTGCTATTGATTATACCGTTACCAATTATCCTACAACCCATGTATTCGCTCATGGTACAAGTGCAGGTTCCATAGGCGCCTTTACTTTGGCTTATGCGTACAATTTAGAAGGGACTAAACTCAATGGTATTATCATGGATTCTCATTTGGCTTCATTTAGAACTGAAACTTTAAATGATTCCTTGGCTGGTGCAAGTGGGTTTCCATTTGCAGCAGATTTTATAGCTCAGGAATTTATCAATAAAGTTGGATGGATTGGTGACTCTGACAGATTTCTTGGAATTGAGTATGCAATAGATAACGGATACAATATACCCTCATTAGACATTTATGGAAATTTAGATCCCGGATGCGGAGGTGGACTAGCTCGAATTGATGAAGCTCATTCGGTTGGCTTAGATAACTGTGATTGGGTGCATGATGGTTTTAGAAAAGCAGTTGCAGCACAACCAAACAGTGTGCACAAAGTTCAAGTAACTACAGGCTTTGGTCATGTTCCGACAAATTATGCTAGTCCTGCTAATGATTTTGTTGATGAATTTATAAGTGAAATTTTAGCTACTAACCCGCCCAATCCTTTTAATTAAAATATTGATTAAGAAATAAATCTATAATTAAGAATCTAATTTATTTAATAATAGTTGGCCTATTCCTTTTACATCATACAAGAAGAATGACATCCCGCCAAATGACACTGATTTATTTGTTCCTCCAAGGATAAATAGAAAAATAACACATATTTCATCGGTAGATGAGATGACTTTTGAGAATATAAACTTGAATGAAACTTATTGCTGCAAAGATTACTTTCTAGTTTGTTTTAATAAGTTTGAATGTTTTTAAGTTTTGATTGGCTTTAGTTAAAAGCAAGGAATAAGTGCCTGCTGCTAGTTCGCTGAGTTCAATAGTACTTAACTCTGCATAGAGTTTATCTTCTCTTACTAGTTTACCTTGCGCATCATATAATAAAATTCTTACATTTTGGTAGGCACTCGCTTCGATATTTAATACTTCTTCTAAGGGATTAGGAAATACATTGGCTTCGAAATCTGGAAAGTGATCGCGTATCCCTACCACGCTCCATTTACTTTGATGAAAACCTTGCGTTAAGTCATTGGTTCCATCGGTTCCTGTATCTATTATGACTTCGCCTATAGTAAAGTCGATACTGCCATTAGCGTTGGAGTATGAATCTCCCTGCGTGGAGATCACCTCCTGCGCGGAAATACTTATCGTGGCTAGTAGTGATATTAGTATGAGTATGTGTCTATTCATAAGTAAGAGGATTATAGAATACAATAATACAAAAAAACTAAATAGATTGTATAGGTTTGATGAAAAGAGAAAGGAAAATTTAAAGCGCTGTAACTATTAAGAGACCATCCAGATCTTCCAACTTTCTTCTGCTTGTATTTTTAGCATTTCTAAACCACTTTTGACCGCGGCACCTCGGTCTGCCGCCTGGGCTAATAATTTGGTATTTTCAGGATTATAGATAAGGTCATAAATGAGGTGATCCTTACCTACCCCATCCAGCGAACTTAATGGGCAATCTTCAATAGCAGGGTACGTGCCAACCGGCGTTGCATTTATGATGAGAGGAAACTCTTCCAGACAGGATTTAATCGCTTCATACGTCATAAAGCCTTCCCTTTCTTGTCGGGAAACAAGATTATATGGGATTTCGAGTTTTTTGAGCACAAATGCAACGGCTTTCGCTGCACCTCCCGAGCCTAATACAAGTGCATTGCTATGTGAAGTGTTTAACAATGGCGCTAGAGAACGTTCAAAACCAATAACATCTGTATTGTGTCCAATGAGTTTACCTTGCTTAAAAGAAATACAATTTACCGCTTGTATGCTCTTCGCCGCATTAGTCAACTCGTCTAAAAAAGGTATAATAGATTGCTTATAAGGGATAGTTACATTTAAACCATTCAAACTATAGTCCCTGATTAAATGGACAAAATCTTCAACGCGCTTTAATGGAAATGGCAAATACTGGCAGTCATCCCTTCCCTCTATTGCAAACTTCTCCTCAAAATAACTTGGAGAAAACGAATGATTAAGTTCTTTTCCGATTAAGCCATATGTCTTGATATCAAATTCCATTTATGCTTTAGGCTGACTAAATCTTTCCATTGCCCATAAAAGTAGGAAGCCAATGCCCATCATAGTAATAGCAGCTATTAGATAATTATCAGCGGCTTGATAACCAACAATGTTTGCTCCCTCACGTATAAATGCATCGTGATGGGCAGGTAGCACACTCCTCTCGGTTAGAATAACTACTTTTTCATCAATTTCACCTAAATTTTTCACATATATACTCTCGATATGTTTCCATGGCCAAACTTTATTAAGAGACCCTAATAGAAAGCCAGTAAGTAAAGCTAAAGTTGGAAATTTATACTTTTTGAATGTCCAAGATAGTAGCCGAGAAAAGCTTAATAAACCAGTCAAGCATCCTAAGGCAAAAACAGCTACGACCAATAATGAATCGGTATTAAAATCGCTTAATAATGTTTTGACATTATCGGTTACAATATATTGGTACATCCCCAATAAAAGAAGTAAAAAACTACCGGACACACCTGGCAGCATTAAAGCGCAAATAGCAATAAACCCGGAAAGAAAGACAAACCATAATTCTTGCGGGCCCTCACTAGGCGCAGCAATGGTAATGTAGTAGGATACTGCAGCACTAATAATCAATAGTGTGACCTCAATCACTCGCCATTTATTTATTTGTTTAGCTACATATAATACTGAGGCTATAATTAGACCAAAGAAAAAAGACCAAACTAAAATAGGATAAGTAATTAACAGCTTTGCAATGGTAAAAACCCCTGCAATCAATCCTAGCGCCATACCCCCCAAAAGAAAAAGAATAAAATTGCCATTAATTGAAGCCCAAAAATCTGTAAAGCCTTTATCTTTTATTATTAAAAGTTTTGTAGGAGTAAGTTCTTTTATAGTGTGGAGCAGTTCTTCATATATTCCAGTAATAAAGGCAATTGTCCCCCCCGAAACTCCCGGAACCACTTCAGCCATCCCCATAGCCATCCCCTTAAAAGCTAAAAACATATATTTTTTCATGCCTCAAAGATAATTTAAAATGCAGTTTAAAGGTAACTTTCAATCAATGCCATAACCGCATGATCATCTTCCATTTCTGGCAATAACTCAAAAATTTGGGTGTGGGCCTGTGCATCTTTCTCCAAGCCTAAAAGGAGGCATTCAAACATTTCGTTCTTCTTGCCTAGTTCATATAGAAAAGCAGTTTTTATATAAATTAAATCAGCATGCTCATCAAAAATAGGAATGCATGTATTAATCGTTTCAATAGCGTCACCTACCCTACCTTGTTCATATAAAATACTAACAATATTAAGGTAAATGCGCTTATCTCCTTCGTTGATATCAAGCATCTTATGGTAACACTCCAATGCCAAATCCTGCTTATCATTTAAAAAATATGCTGCGGCCAAACTATTGAGATATTCAAAGTTTCGATTATCCACCTTTACGGCTCTTTCCAATGGAGAGATAGCATTCTTCGGCAAATTACTTTCCAGATAGTTCAAACCTAGTTTATGAAATGCCTTGGCGTAATAAGGATCAATAGTGATACTTTTTTTAAGATATTCTCTTGCCTTGACATATTTGTTGTTTTTCTGATAAGCTTTGGCAATTTGATAAAAAATCTCTTTTTTAGCACTTCCTTTTTCTATGGCTTCTAAATAAAACTCTATTGCTTTATCATATTTCTGTTGTTTGTATAAAACATCCCCAGCGTCTAAATATGCTAAGTCATAATTGCCATCTATTGCTAATACAAACTCAAAGGCTTCCAAGGCTTTACTTGGCTGATTCAATCCATTGTAAGCATGCGCAAGATTATACCACGCAGTTGCGTTATAGGGGTGCTTATCTACTAAATTTGAATGGAAGACTGCGCTTTCTGCATACTTTTCAGTCAATTCTGTACTAAACCACAAGCGATTAAGGGCTTCTTCGTTAAAAGGATCCAAAGCTAAGCACTGTTGTAATTGATCTATCACTTCGTAATATTTCTCCCACTCCTCATAAACATCGGCTAGCTCAAGGTATAGGTCGATTTTATCCTTCTCATCGGCTTGCTCCAATGCCTGATTTACCAATTTAACTGCCTTGGCATATTCTCCCTTCAAGGTATACGCATCTGCTTTAAGTAGGAAAATACTGGTTTCTCTTGGGGAAAAAGTACTGGCCAAATCAAGATTAGTTAAAGCCTCATCTAGACGATTCATCTCTAAAAATATTTCTGCCTTTTTCTGATAAAAAGTGGCTGAAAATTGAAACAAATCTAAACCCATATCCGCAGCTTTTAGTGCATGCTTCGACTTATCATGTTCCAAATAATAGTCAATAATTAACTCCAATTCGGATTCATCGAAATAACTGCTTTCATTACTTAGTGCAGCATTTTCGAACCTGCGAACTAATTCGTTATTATTTTGAAGGTTATCATCAAATTCTTTATCGTACATTCAATCTATTCTTTATATCCTTTAAGGTAAAGATTTTTTTAACAAAAATCACTACACTTAATTTTACTTTTTATCTTTACTCTGTTGAAAAACTATACTACATATACCTTAAAAACGCTTCTTCCTGCATTTCTGTTGTGTACAACTTTACAGCTGGTATTCAGTCAGTCAAACAGCGTCGACGCTAAATTAGTTTCAGACAGTACGAAGGTAAGTCTAAATTCCAATCAAACCGTCAATACAGCCTTTGAAAAGATGAAGATTCCTTTAATACAGCAGGAAAATGAGAAAAGACTGTGGCTTCTTCCTGCTCTTGCATGGAATAACTATGATAAAACTCAGCTTGGCTTAATCATTGGTCTAGAAAAAAAAAATAAATACTCCTTTCTAGCGATTCCTATGTTTGGACTTGGAAGTAAAAACCTTACGGGATTAATCCATGGTAAATATCAATTTACTTCACCAAAAATAAAAGTTTGGGAGCTTAACTTAAATGCAAAAAGATTTTCATATTTATTGTTTCCGGAGGATTTAACTTATAATCGTATTCAAGGGAAAATTCGTTTTGTCCCAGAGCTATCTATTCAGGGTGAACTTAATTTTTCTGTTACCAGTCATTATATTTGGCAAGAATATATCCTTAACGGCCGACAAACCAAAGTTTTTAACATCCATGAGCTTGGGGCTTCTTATGCAGACGAGAAAGAAACCTATAGCTTTAAAACAAGCTTAACCGCTGAATTCACAAATACCTATGGCCAAATCAATTGGACGAATAATTTAAAATTTCATTACTTACAACAAGCAGAAAATGGTTTGTACATCCGTTCATTTGTTGGTAGTTTTTTGTATAATATCCGAGCAAATTCATTGATTGATCCGCCATTACCCATTTTTCAATTGGGAGGAATGAGCAATTCAGGAATTTATTGGTTGCAAAAAGACTATACTTTTGATGATTTTTACTTGGATCGAAATGCACAGGACAATTTTCTTCAGCGTCAAGTAGCAAATTCAGCTGGAGGATTTAAATCGGTTATGAGTATAGGGAATTCGCAGCTTGTAATGGCTAGCCTAAATGTAAGAAGTGATCTGTTAATACCTGCTCGCATCAAGCGATGGTTCAATCTTCAACCCTTTGTAAACGCTGCAATATCAATAAATAAGGGGCTAAAAGCTTCCCTGTTTGCTGAAGGAGGGATCTCCATGTTATTCCTAGATGAATGTATCGGATTTCATTTACCCTTTGCCACTACATCCAATATTCAGCTTAATCAGCAAACCGCGTATGGCATAGAACGGAGCGATTGGACTAAGCAAATTAGTTTTAGTATTGATTTTATAAAGTTGAAGAATAAAATTTCAGAGTGATTCGATCATAAAAAAAGGGTTCTCTAAGAGAACCCTTTTTTTATGAAATATAACTTGCTTTATAGCTTGAAAGCTTGTTTTACATTATCGATAAAATCTAGTTTTTCCCAAGTAAACAATTCAACATCCATATTTACTTTTTTGCCATCCGGAGATTCAAAGGTTTTATTTACTACTTCATAATCTCTTCCCATATGGCCATATGCAGCAGTCTCGCTATACATTGGATTTCTTAATTTAAGCCTCGTTTCAATGGCATAAGGTGTCATATCAAATATGGTTTCCACCTGTTTACCTATCTCTCCATCAGTCATATCGACTTTAGCCGTTCCGTATGTTTCTACATTAATTGATGTTGGCTTAGCCACTCCAATTGCATAGCTGACTTGAACTAGAACCTCATCGCATAATCCCGCAGCTACCAAATTCTTTGCTATATGACGTGTAGCATAGGCAGCACTTCTATCTACTTTACTCGGATCTTTACCACTAAAAGCTCCCCCACCATGAGCGCCCTTACCGCCATAGGTATCTACGATAATCTTTCTTCCTGTAAGCCCAGTATCCCCGTGAGGTCCACCGATTACGAATACTCCAGTTGGGTTAATATGATAAGTAATGTCATCGTTAAACAAGTGCGCGTGCTTGGGGAACTTAGCTTTTACTCTTGGGATTAGAATACCAACTAAATCACTTTTTATTTTTGCAAGCATTTCGTTATTAGCTGTTTGATTATCTTCAACACTAGAAGATTTTGGCTTTACAAAATCATCGTGTTGAGTTGAGATAACGATGGCATCAATTCGAACGGGTGTATTATCATCATTATATTCTAATGTCACCTGACTCTTTGCATCTGGACGCAAATAAGTCACTTCACTATTCTCTCTTCTTATCGCCGCTAACTCTATCAGTATCTTATGCGATAGATCCAATGCTAAAGGCATGTAGTTGTCTGTTTCATTTGTAGCATATCCAAACATCATTCCTTGATCACCTGCACCTTGTTCTTCAGGGTTGGCTCGATCTACTCCTTGATTAATATCTGGACTTTGTTCGTGAATAGCACTTAACACACCACAGCTTTTAGACTCGAACATATACTCACTTTTGGTGTAGCCAATTTTCTCAATCACCTTTCTAGCAATATTTTGAACATCTAGGTAGGCGGTAGACTTAACCTCTCCTGCTAAAATAACCTGCCCAGTTGTTACTAGTGTTTCACATGCAACTTTAGAACTTTTATCAAATGCTAAGAAATTGTCAATTAGCGCATCGGAAATTTGATCAGCGACCTTATCCGGATGTCCCTCTGAAACCGATTCTGATGTAAACAAATATGACATAAATTTTATTTTTTTTATTATTAAAATAGGATACTACAAATGTATTACAATGTTTATTTAATTTCCGTTTTAAAGCATTTTTTTTCTTCAATAAATCCTTCAAATACATCACCAATATTCATTTTACCGACTCCAGCAGGCGTGCCAGTAAAAATCAAATCACCAATTTGTAGTTTGAAGAATTGAGAGATGTATTCAATCAAAATATCTATTGAAAAAATCATGTCTTTACATTTACCCAGCTGTACAAGCTCTCCATTCTTAAGAATAGTAAAAGAATGCATATCCAAAGTATCTTTAATTGGAAAGAATTTACCTACTACAGCACTTCCATCAAATCCTTTTGCGATCTCCCAAGGATGTCCCTTAGCTTTTAATTCGGCCTGCAAGTCCCTTGCTGTTAAATCCATTCCTACCGTTATTAAATCGTAATAATTTCGGGCAAATTTAGATTGAATATGCTTTCCATTTTTACAAATTTTTACTACAATTTCGCCTTCATAATGTACATTATCTGAAAAATCTGGAAGATAAAAAGGCTTATTTTCATTGAGAATTGCCGTAGGGGGTTTCATGAAAACTATGGGTTTCGTTGGTACTTCATTTTTTAGTTCTTTCGCATGTGCTGCGTAATTTCTTCCAATACAAAATATCTTCATAATTAAGATTTTATAATAATTTCTGCTGCTCGATCTGACGCTCCTTTAGTCCCTAAATTTGCAATCAAAGTCTCAAAATTTGATTTCATTTCACAACTAGCCTCTTCACTTAGAATAATTTTCAACTCCTTTTCAAGTGTTTCTGCGTTTAAATCGTCTTGAATAAGTTCAGGAACAATCTTCCGTCCAGCAATCAAATTAACCAAAGCAATATAGGGTACTTTAATTAGGATTTTTCCAATATGATAAGATAAAAAATTACCCTTATACCCGACTATCATAGGTACTTTAAATAAGGCACATTCCAATGTTGCTGTTCCACTTGCCACAAGAGCTGCCTTGCTTTTACTTAATAAACTATACGTTTCATTTTTTACTAATCGAACATTCGTATCCCCTATAATTTGATAATAAACTTCGCTATCAATATGAGGCAAGCCCGCAAGAATAAATTGATATGCTGGAAACTGGTGCACCACTTCTAGAAAAATTGGTAGAATCTTTTTAATCTCTTGTACTCTGCTGCCCGGCAATAAGGCTATAATCGGTTGGTTATCTATTCTTTCTGATTTATATTCTTGCTTACTTAACTCATCCAATAAAGGATGTCCTACGAATTCAACAGGATACTTCCATTTAGCATAAAACTTCTTTTCAAATGGAAGTATAACCAGCATTTTATCTATATATTTCTTAATCTTTTTGACTCTATTTTCTTTCCAAGCCCATACTTGCGGGGAAATGTAATAAATGGTTTTATACCCTGCCAATTTAGCAAATTTGGCAATTCGCATATTGAAGCCTGGATAGTCAATAAAAATAAGCACATCCGGTTTATAGCTTACAATGTCCTTTTTACATTTCTTAATAAACCCAAAGATTTGCGGCAGGTGCCGAAGGACTTCGACAAATCCCATAAAAGCGGTATTTTTATAATGTTCGACTTGTTCACTATTGGGAATAGCCTTCATTTTATCACCTCCCCAAAATCTAAATACAGCGCTAGCATCTCTTTTGGCAATGGCTTGCATAAGATTAGCGCCGTGCAAGTCTCCACTTGCCTCACCTGCTATGAGGTAATATTTCATTAGTGTCCGAAAAATTTCAGATAGATAATATACATAGCAATAAAGATAGTCCCGAATATTATACCTCTTTGTAGGTAAGTCTTTTTAAAATAATTAAGTAAGAAAAACCACGCTAAATTGGTAAGCGCTCCATACTGAAGTAAAGGAACCAATAAGGCTTTACTAATTTTTAGCATATCTACACTGATGTAATTATACTTAAACTTATAGATGAGATAAGCTGTAATAGCGGGAGATAATAATCCTAAAATAGCTCCTAATAGTATTTGCACATACATCTTGTTTTTCATAAATCCCAATTTTGATTAATGAAATCAATACCCTGATGGGCAGTTAGGTCATATTGAATAGGAACCACCGAAACATATTTATGCGCCAATGCCCATTCATCTGTATCTTCTCCTTTATCGTTATTTACGAACTTACCTGTCAGCCAAAAATACTCTCGGCCATGAGGGTCCTTTCTGGCATCAAATTCCTCCTCCCATTTTGCCATAGCTTGTCTACAAATTTTTATTCCTTCTAGCTCTTCAAGCTTAACTTTTGGAACGTTTACATTAAGTAAGGTATTGTCTGCCAATCCATACTTAAGTACTTGAGTGATCACTTTTTCCGCTGCATATCGAGCTACACTAAAATCGGCTTCATGGGCAAAATCGCATAGTGAAAATCCAATAGAAGGTATCCCCTCTAGTGCTGCCTCAACTGCTGCTGACATAGTTCCTGAATAAATTACATTGATGGAAGAGTTACTCCCATGATTAATGCCAGAAATACATAAATCCGGCTTTCTATCCAAGACTTTATCCACGGCAATCTTAACGCAATCTACCGGCGTACCGCTGCACTCATAAGATCGGATCCCTTCAAACATATCCGAGGGATGCAAACGAAGCGGTTTTGTTAGCGTAATCGCATGTCCCATGCCACTTTGTGGGCTATCGGGCGCAACAACTACAACCTCTCCAAACTTTCTAGCTACCGAAACTAAGCTCTTAATTCCTGGTGCTGTTATTCCATCGTCGTTTGTTACTAAAATTAATGGTTTATTCATCCTACAAAAGTAAGGCTTTATTTCACTTCAATTAGGCTGAAAACAAAAAAGCTCCATATCAACAAATGAATGGAGCTTTTTAACCTTATTTTTAATCTACCTGACTAGCGTAATCGTGCCTTTTATTTCTTCAATATTATTTGTACCCTCTATCTGATACTTAATATACCAGGCATATGCCCCAATTTCAGTATTTCCATTTTTATAGATGCCATCCCAACCTTCCAATGGGTCTGTTGTCATGAACACTAGCTCTCCAAACCTGTTATGAATTTGGAGTTCATAGTAACTCAAATCACAGGTATATATTGCCCTGAAGATATCATTTACACCACTAGCATCAGGAGTAAACCCGGTAGGAGCAGTTACAACGCAATTTGCTAGGCAATCCTCCAGCTGAATATTTATGGTATCGCTTCGAGGACAAGCATTAGCATCAGTATAATTGACCGTATAATCTCCAGAACTATTAGGAAGAAAAAACTGGCCAAAATCACCATTACTCCATACTGCAGAACCATCCACATAAGATACAAAAATTGGCTCAGTGTCATCAAGGCAAATAGTTGTATCAGCTAATAAATCAATACCCACCTGAGGCGCTGTAATGGTAACATTAACTGGCGTAAAAATTGGAGATGCTCCGCAATTGGTTGAAGTAATCACCTGAAATTGACTCCCAGTAATGCTCAGATCGAAGTTGCTGACTGTTAGAACGTCTGTATTTGAACCTAAAACCTGCGTAGACCCAATACCTAATATACCATCCGTAAAGTCTACAAAACCAGCCCCTTGATTCACTTGCCATTGGTATCCAGAAACGTTTAAGGCATCCACAAATAACTCAAAACTAAAACCGCCACATTGCAAAACATCACCCGATTGGCTTAATAAAATCCCTGCATCCTCTATGATAAGCTCCATACCTGAAGAGTTCAAATTTCCGCAATCAGCTGTTATCTGACAAGAATAGATAGTCCCACTCATAGCTTGAGTGGTATTGGCGCTTATCAATGTATCATTGGTTTCACCTGGCATGATTAAGCCATTTTCAAGCCATTGATAGCTAAGATTTGTACCCGTTGCACTAACATAAAAAGTGGCAAGATCGCCCACACAAATTATTAAATTGGAAGATTGATTACTAATGGTCGCACTAGCAACTACGCTTAAATTTGCAAGTAATGAACTATCTATAATGCCACATGAATCCGTTACAGCTACAAAAAATTGACTGCCATTTTGTGCAGCGGCAGTTGGACTTGTATTATAACTTGAGGTATTAGCTCCGGCAATTGCTACTCCATTTTCATACCATTGATACTGTAGGATTGGTCTATCAACTGCAACTTCAAATGTTGCTATTTCACCCTCACACAAGCTGGTATCTGAAGGATTTAAAATAATATTGGCAAAACTTCTTACATTCAGCAGAGCTGCATTACTATTTAAAGTATCACAAAGACTAATTATCTCAAGTTGGTAAGAGGTGCCGTCGTTCAAAATACTTACATTAGGTATAAGAAGGGTGTCATTATTCTCTCCTAAAAGTGCTGCTCCATTCGCGTACCACTGATAAGTCGCATTGAGTAGGTCACTTTCCCCAAAAAACAAAGCATCCTCACCATCACAAAGCAATAAATCTGACGATTGAAATAAAATACTATTGGCCTGTCGAACAAACAAGTCCACAGCAACAACAGAGTCACATAAGCTTGAACCAACAATTGTATCTTGATAAAATCCCGTTGTATTTACTTGTAAGCCGCTGGCTAAGGTGTAGTTATCATTGAAGCAAATAGTATCAAACTGAACAATTGCTGGATTTAGTGGAGTAATTTGTAATATAATACTATGAATACTATCACATCCATTAATGGAGCCACCGGCGATAGTATCATTATATGTTCCCGCCGTCATTGTAAATGATCCATCGGGCAATTGAAGACTGTCACCAAAACATATGACTTGATTAGAATTTGTTTGGACAATTGGATTAACAGTTATCTCAATGCTATCCGTAATTATACAAACTGGCGTAAAAAATATATCATCAATTCCATAATCATTATTACCTGTTATCACATCACTTTCAATACAAATTTGAATATTTGTATTGATTCCGGAATTGTAGCTTGCGGAAAATTGTTGCCAATCACACGCATTAAGAGAAGGAGAGAAAGCTGAACCTACTTGCACCCCATCGATCAAAAAATTTAAGGTTGCTACATTGTTTAAATCGGTATTTTCCAAACTAATCACCCATGCAGAGAAGTTATAATCCGTATTGGGGCTGACATTAATATTTTGGCACCAAACATTAGTATTAGGGGTATTTGAACCATTTATGATCATTAAATTTCCAGCACCTGAGGTATGATCTACACAACTGAAGAAATTATTGTGAACATTGGAGGGACTTGTGCTTATAGCGTAAGTACTCGGATTGGTAAGCAATCCAAACGCTCCACCCACTCCTAAACCATAATCTGAGAGAAACCCTGTATTTCCAAGTTCAAAATCACCGTTAAGTACTAAATTATTTGTAGAATCGTTGAAGGAAGCTGTACAAATATAAGTGCCTGTAGTTGATGCTGTGAAAGTCTGATTGCTGCTGTTATCTTGCCATTGATAGCTATCGAACCCTGCTCCAGCATCTAGAAGAATATTTTCGCCCTGGCAAAAGCTGGTATCGGGACCCAAGTCCATGGCACAATTTTGGGAAAAAACGCTTGAGTTACTCAAACATATTAAAATAAACAAAAGGACGGATGCGGATTTTTTCATTTTTTATTGCTTGCTTGCTAAGATTAATTTTTTTGTGCTAAAACTGATTTAAACTTGGTGAATGTAAATATAGTAAAGTTGTTAGTTAAATCCTTGATTTTCAAAAAACCAATTGATCTTACTGATCTTCTCACTCCACCTCCAAAATTGCTCCTGCAGCTTCTCGTCTCGTGAAAGCTCTGAGCCTTTGTAAGCTTTCTTTTTATCAAAATACATACCACTGATTCCGGTGACCTCCTCACTGGAAGCCAAGTAAACCGATGTGGCTGCCCCTTTATCTGTATTTATCCCAAATAAAGAAAACAAGGTCCATATCAAGCCGAACAATTTATTTCCTGCCTTATTACCTATTTTGGTTTTTACAACTCCAGGATGCAGGCAATTTACAGTAATCCCTCTATGTTCAAACTTTCTTGCTAAAAACTTAGTAAACAAAACATTAGCTAGTTTAGATATTTGATATTGCTTAATGACAGAATACCCTTTCTTTTCATTAATAGTATCTGGATTAATATACCCCCCGTAATGTGCCTTGGATGAAACATTAACAATTCTGCTTCCTTTGCCCAATAAAGCATGTAAATGATAGGTAGTGGCAAAATATCCAAAATGATTCACCGCCATCGTTTTTTCTATTTTATCATCAGACATCGTAAATTCAGCAAATGTAGCACCAGCATTATTTACCAATACATCAATAGAAGTATATTTCGACTTGAATTCATCGCATGCCACTTTTATACTAGAGAACTTTGAAAAATCTGCTAAAAAAATATCTATATTATCATTTTCCGTAAGCGCTATTAATTCTTTTTTTGCTAGCTCCGCCCTATCCTTATTTCGGCAAAACATAGAAATTTTGTACCCCTTAACTAGTAAGGCTTTTGCCGTAGCAAATCCAATTCCTGCATTCGCTCCTGTTACTATTGCATGTTTCATTAACTATCTATTTAATCTTCTTCAAAATGATCCTTGTAATCTGAAAATTTATCAATATCTCTTCTTTCTTTTTTCGTAGGACGCCCTAGTCCTTTATCCCGATGAGCATTAGGTAATAAAAATGCAGATTTAATACTTGGAATAAGTAGTTCCTCGGGAGGAGTCAAATCTTCAAAACAAGTTTGGGCTATTGGAGCTCCAACCCTTTTGGTGATAATAGTCAACACTTTTAAGGTTCTGGTAATATGATTAACTCGAATCTTTAAAATATCCCCCGCACTTATTTTGGAAGATGCTTTTAATTTCTCTTCATCCTTTTTTACTCTTCCCGCCTCACAAGACTTTGTCGCTGAGGTTCTGGTTTTGAAAATTCTAATGGCCCAAAGCCATTTGTCCACTCTTATTTTATCCATCAAACGTTCAACTTCTCTCCACAGTGGTAACAAAACTCAGCTCCTATTTTATGATCTTCCCTTCTGCAGCCCTGACAAACTTGAGTAGATACACCTGCTTTCAAACTAGAACTTACTATTCCGGCCCCTACAATACCTGTTGGTATTGCAATAATTGCATAGCCTATTATCATCAGGCAGGAAGCAAAAAACTGCCCCAAGGGAGTGATTGGAGCAATATCTCCATATCCAACAGTTGTCACGGTTACAATGGCCCAATAAACACTTACTGGAATATTATCGAAGCCACTGCCATTTTTCCCTTCTATCACATACATCAAAGACCCAACAATAAGCACAATGATCACAACCATGGTCAGGAAAACCAAAATTTTATTTTTACTTTCCGAGACAGCTTCACTTAGACTTTCATATGCCCTCAGAAACTTGGCAAGTTTCAAGACTCTAAAAACTCTTAAAAGCCGCAAGGAACGTATGACAGCTAACGATTTAGTATTTGGATTAAATACGCCAAAATAAGTAGGAAAAATCGAGAGCAGATCGACTATACCATAAAAACTAAAAATGTATGACCAGGGATTTTTAGCACTGTAAATACGCATAAAGTACTCTAGTGTAAAAAAAACAGTAACGATCCATTCAATTGTCACGAGTAAAGGCCCGTAATTTTCTCGAATACTCACGACGGTTTCTAGCATAGTCGCTACGATACTAACTATAATGAGTAATAGTAGTAATACATCAAAACTTTTACCCGCCGGCGTATCGGCTTCGAAAATAATTTCATGTATTTTAGCTTTTAACTTAGAATACCCCATGTTGTACAAATTTAAGATTCTTTTATTGCTTTGCCTAATTCATAGCCAGATAGATGCACAACTGGGAATTATTGAAAACCAGTACGCTATTCATTGCTACAGCAATATTGAAAACGAGGCACTGATTAGCTTTCCCAAAAATTCATCAAATTTTATAAAATTAGAAGAACAATCGGTCAAGATCAATGGTAAATTAGGATCTTACACGATGCATAAATCAAGTATTCAAGAGGCCACAAACATGCAGTTTACAGCTTTAAAAGAATCAGAAGAAGAGATCCTTATTTATTATGCTTACACCTTTAATAAAAAGAACTATGAGCTTATATTGTCTGTGCAAGAGATTTATCGCAATGGTTATTCTGGAGTCGAGATAAAAATCACCGCTGATTTACCTAAGGAAATAAATGCGATAAGTTATACTATCCCCAATACTTCCACAGGTATTTTTGGTGGAGGCATTCAGTATTCTAATTGGAATTTAAAAGGCACGAAATTTCCTTTAATCGTAGAAGAAAATGGAGTGGGTCGTGGAGATAAGGGAAGCACCTTCCTGGCCAATATTTTTGGAGCAGCGGGTAACCATCACACGACTTATACTCCCATGCCTAAATTTTACTCCTCCAATCAAAAGAGCTATTATTTGTATGGTCATGCTGAAGACGTAATTTGGGAAGCAGATTTCACCAATGAACAGACGATTTCCTTTCACTCAAATTTCCTCGGAACGAAGTGGGAAGCCAAACCAAGCCTTCAAATATTTCAACAAACGCCCCTACAATTTGCAAGTTTAGCGAGCGATACTATCAGAAACACCTATAAGCTTCAAAAATGGATGCAAGGATTTATTCTAGGAGTTCAAGGAGGTAAAATGAAGGTCGATAGTTTGATTAATCGATTAAAAAACCAACATATACATGTAAGCGCCATTTGGATTCAAGATTGGGTTGGCAAAAGACAAACAAGGATAGGCAGTAGACTTCAATGGGATTGGCGACCGAATTATTTGAGCTATCCGAATTTAGAAACTTGGATAGACAGTTTGCATCAGCAAGATATTAAGGTCTTAGCTTATATTAATCCATACTTCGTAGAAGATGGATTACAAACAATAAGAGGCATCGAAAATGAAGTTTTTATAAAAGATAGCGAAGGATATCCCTACAAATTTAAGGCAGGAGGATTCAAAGCTCACATGATCGATTTATCGAGCCGAAAAGCACTGATATGGATGAAGAATATTATCCAAAAAAATATACTACTTACGGGTTTTGACGGTTGGATGTGTGATTTTGGAGAATGGCTTCCTTTCAATAATATACAGCTAGCCAATACTATTGAGAAGCCTTTGTATCATAATGATTTTCCGGCCCAATGGTTAGCTGTCAATTATGAAGCCTTAAGCGATTTTTGCGAAGAAAAAAACTTATCCAGTGACGACTTTTTTATCTTTAATCGTTCCTGGTATGCAGAAAAAAACGATCCTCCCCGAGTAATGTGGCTTGGTGATCAATTGGCAAATTTTGGTGAGCATGACGGTCTAGCCTCGGCAGTTACAGCCTACAATACCGCTTCTATATCAGGTATTCCAATTGTTCACAGCGACATAGGAGGCTATACAGCCATAAAATTTGGCCCAATTAAATTTTTAAGAAATGACGAATTACTCAAGCGATGGATAGAGTTTGAAGCTTTTACCCCAATTTGGAGAAGTCATGAAGGACTTCTTCCTGAACAAATGAGTCAAATATATCAAGATGAGGAGATGTTGGCATTTTTTGCGCAATTTGACCGGATTCATCAAAAGTTAATATCTACTCATTTTCAAGCAGCACAAGAAGAATTGATAACCGATGGATACCCGCTGGTCAGGCCACTTTTCATGCTTTATCCAGATGACGAAAAAACGATTCATATAAAGGATCAAATCATGGTAGGCAATAAGCTTTTAGTCTGTCCAATTTTGAAGGAAAAAACGGATACTCGAATGATTTATCTCCCTGCAGGAGTATGGAAGCATTTTTTCACTGATGAAATTTTCGAAGGAGGCAAAACTTATTCCATATACGCGCCATTGGGGCAACCTGCAATCTTTGAAAAACAATGATACTGGAGCTTACTTTGTCCTTAATCAAAGCACTTAGTAAGGAGAAAATCTATAACAAGAGCAGTTTAAAAAGATGAAGGAATTTAAGCTACTTTTTAAATTGGAAAATGGATCCTATCTTCTCTACGAATAATTACTGAAACTTTAAAAAAATACTTACTTTCGCAGTCCACTTAAAACGAATTCGTAATGTCCGTACTTGTTAACAAAGATTCAAAAATTATTGTCCAAGGATTTACCGGTAAAGAAGGTACATTTCACGCTGAGCAAATGATTGCTTATGGCTCCAATGTGGTTGGTGGTGTGACACCTGGCAAAGGTGGAACTCAGCATCTAGACCGTCCGGTATTTAATACTGTTTCTGATGCGGTAAAGCAGGTAAACGCTGATGTTTCAATTATTTTTGTGCCGCCAGCTTTTGCAGCGGATGCAATTATGGAAGCTGCAGATGCGGGTATAAAAGTTATTATCACAATTACAGAAGGTATTCCCGTTCAGGACATGGTAAAAGCTAAAGCTTTTATTGATAGTCGTGACGTAAGAATGATTGGGCCTAATTGTCCGGGTGTTATCACTGCGGATGAGGCTAAGGTTGGAATTATGCCTGGATTTGTATTTAAGAAAGGTACTATTGGTATTGTCTCTAAATCTGGAACACTCACCTATGAGGCTGCAGACCAAGTGGTAAAGGCAGGCTTGGGTATAACTACAGCTATCGGAATAGGTGGAGATCCAATTATTGGAACTACCACAAAAGAGGCTGTGGAGCTCTTGATGAATGATCCTGAAACCAAAGGAATTGTAATGATTGGTGAAATTGGAGGAAATCTTGAAGCAGATGCAGCCAAATGGATAAAAGCAAATGGAACCAAACCTGTAGTTGGTTTTATTGCTGGTCAAACTGCTCCTGAGGGGAGAACCATGGGACATGCCGGAGCTATTGTAGGCGGTGCAGATGACACTGCGGAAGCGAAAATGAAAATTATGGCAGCATGCGGAATCCATGTTGTTGAATCTCCTGCTGACATTGGAGAAATGATGGCGAAAGTATTGGCTTAATTTAAACGTATACATTCTTAAAAGACTCCACCTGCGGGGTCTTTTTTTGATTAGCTCTCTTCTACTGGGTTCAAGATAAGGGACTGAACTCCTGCATCCATACCCATACCAAGGCCAAAAGACTTTATACTATAATTTATTCTTAGTATTTTCACCATCTCAAAATCTACTTATGAAGCTATTAGAAAACAAAACAGCACTGATTACAGGTGCATCAAGAGGAATTGGAAATGCTATTGCTAAGGTTTTTGCTCAGCACGGCTGTAATATTGCCTTCACTTATCGATCTTCAGTGGAAAAAGCAAATGCATTAGAAAAGGAGCTCAAAGATATGGGAGTTGAGGCTAAAGGGTACAAGTCTGATGCGGCATCCTTTGATGATGCTCAAGCGCTTTGTGAAAACGTGCTTGAAGACTTCAATGGTATCGATGTACTGGTCAACAACGCAGGTGTCACAAGAGATAATTTATTACTTCGACTGGGAGAAAAAGACTGGGATGAAGTGATGGATAACAACCTAAAATCCATCTTTAATATTACTAAACCCGTTTCTTATCTGATGCTTAAGCAACGAAAAGGGAGTATCATTAATCTTACCTCTATTGTTGGAATGAAAGGACAAGCGGGGCAATCTAATTATGCCGCATCAAAAGCGGGTATTATTGGGTTTACTAAATCCATAGCTGATGAATTAGGTTCAAGAGCTATCAGAAGTAATGCTATCGCTCCAGGATTTATTGAAACAGATATGACTGAAGAATTGCCTGCGGACGTAAAAAAATCATACTTAAGTGGTATACCACAGAAAAGAATGGGAACTGCTGAAGAGGTAGCAAATGCTGCTTTATTCCTAGCATCCGATTTGTCAAGTTATGTCAATGGCCAAGTATTGAGTGTTTGTGGAGGTTTAAACCGCTAATGGAAATAATACTCTCTTATCCTTCTTGGTTTTTTTTGCTTTGTATTGCCCTAGGTGCTATTTATGCGGTTGCCCTATATTACCGAAGTACCCATTTCAATAGCGATCAACAACACATTTTATGGTACAAGAGAGTGCTCAGCCTCCTGCGTTTTTTGGTAGTAAGTATGCTGTCTTTTTTGTTGTTATCCCCCTTGATTAAAAGTAGATATATTGATAAAATTGACCCGGTAATTGTCTATGTTCACGATAATAGTGAATCCATTCTATTGGGATTGTCTTCCGATGATTCTGCTGCTTATTTGAGCAAGACGAATCAAATGTTAAGCACCATAAGTGAACAATATCAGATAGATTATTTCACTTTTGATGATGGTATACAAGAAAACGATACGCTCAACTTTACGGGGAAAAGCAGCAATTTAAGCCATGCATTAAACCAAATAAATGGGCTCTACTATAATCAAAATGTGGGTGCAGTAATATTTGCCACAGATGGCATTTACAATCAAGGGAGCAATCCAAGCTACAATGACTTCAATTTTCCCTTGTACACAATCGCTCTGGGTGACACCAATCAACAAACCGATGTGAAAGTTGTAGCGGTAAGGCACAACAAACTGGCCTACCTCGACGATGAAATTCAAATTGATATAGACCTGCAAGCCAACCATTTAAAGGGAAAAAGCTATCAAATCACTTTAGGTAAAAATGCGCGCATTATAGATCGTAAAAAATTGCAAATAAAAAACGATTTTGATGAGCAAAGTACAAGTTTTACAGTTCAGGCAAATGCTATTGGTATACACAAATACAGGGTAAATCTGGAAAGTCTTGAAGGGGAAATAAGTGAGGCAAATAACTATTTAGAATTTTATATTGAAGTGATCGATAACCGGCAACAAATTTTATTGATTGCCCGTGCTCCTCATCCCGATATTGCCGCAATCAAAAGTGTAGTGGAGGTCAATAAGAACTTTGAGATAGATATTCAATATGCAAATAAATTTCAGGCAGATATAGATGCTTACAGTTTAGTCATTATTCATCAGCTGCCAGCACAAAATCAAGGAGCTAAGCGTGTTTTTAATGCTGTGAAAAATTTAAAAATACCTGTTTGGCACATTACTGGAAGCTCAAGTGCTTACAAGCTACTAAACCAGGAGCAAACTCTTATTCAGCTTGACAATAACAAACAAAACACTAATGAATCGGTACCATACTTCAATACCAGTTTTAATAATTTTACACTTTCTGAATCGACTGTTAATCGCTTAAGAAAGTTTCCTCCCTTGGTATGTCCATTTGGAACTTATAATCTCGGCAGCAATACCACATCGGTTTTAAAACAAAAAATAGGTCGTGTAGAAACCGATTTTCCAATACTAGCTTTTCAAGACTACTTTGGTATCCGTTCAGCTATTTTTATCGGTGAAGGCTTGTGGCGTTGGAAGTTGCACGATTATTTAGAAAATGGTTCTAGCGAGGCATTTAACGAAATTATCGAAAAAACAATTAATTATTTAGCGCTAAAAGGAGATCAAAGAAAATTTAGAGTGAATACCAACAAAACAACATTTTTTGAAGGGGAAACAATACTTGTAGAAGCAGAATTATACAATGAAAATTACGAACTAATCAATGAGCCTGAAGCTAATCTAGCTGTAAAAAATAAAGATGGAAAGAAATTTCCATTTGTTTTTAACAAGACCGCAAAAGCCTACCAATACGAAACAAATTCTCTGCCAATTGGAAATTATACCTACACAGCAAGGACAATTTTTAATGGCAAAGGGTTAGAAGCTTCTGGAGCTTTTAGTATTAAAGCGATACAATTAGAGGCCCTGCAAACAAAAGCTAATCATCGATTGCTGCGTAAACTATCCGAGCAAACTAATGGGGTCTTTTTTGATATGAGTGAGCTAGACGAAATCAGTATTCAAATAGATACCATGGCAAATGTAAAGCCTGTGTTGTATGAAAGCTATAAAACAAGGCCAATTATCAACTTGTATGGTTTATTCTTTATAATTATGACGCTTCTTGGTGTTGAATGGTTTGCACGTAAATGGCTGGGTGCCTATTAAATAAGTGATCATGAATTGGTTTTTATTTCGACAACAAAAACAAATTGAGCTAAGTGAGCATTATGATGATGGAGAGGCAAAGCGCATCCTTCAAATACTAGCAGAAGAGCTTCTGCCCCATTATTCACAATTTGATTTACGAAATCCTGCCTTCAATTTGAACAAGGAGGACTTAATTTTGTTAAATAAAAGACTAGTGCGTTTATCAAAAGGTGAACCACTTCAATACGTTTTAGAAAAAGCATGGTTCTATAATATGGAGTTAAAAGTAAACGATACTGTTCTCATCCCTCGGCCGGAAACGGAAGAGTTAGTCCATTGGATTATCCAAGATTGGAAAGAGGAGGAAGTAAGCGTATTGGATATCGGAACAGGTAGTGGTTGCATACCTATGGCTATAGGAGATAATATTCCGCATGCAGAAATTCATGCCATAGATGTTTCCGAAGATGCCCTGCAGCTTGCTCAATTAATTAGTTGTGAGCAGCGGATCAATATCCAATTTCAACAAATCGATATCCTCGACCGAAATCAATGGTCAAAGTTGGGTTCATTTGATGTTATTGTATCTAACCCACCCTACATTCCAAACAGTGAAAAAGGAAAAATGAAAGCGCATGTATTGGATTATGAGCCTCATTTAGCTTTATTTGTTGAGGACCATGACCCCCTTATTTTCTATAAGGAAATCTGCAGCTTTGCTCACAAGCACCTGAAACCAAATGGAAGCATATATTTTGAGTGCAATGAGTTTAATGCAAAGGATGTGGTGACGCATCTAAAAAACAATGGGTTTAAAAACACTCACCTCAAAAAGGATCTGCAAGGCAAAAACCGCATGATTAAAGCATCTTTTAATGGTCAAAAATAGACCAATTACCAGCTAAAGACTAGCGTAGCGTTATTTCATTTGAGTTATTTATTATCCTGTATCAGTGACCAATCTACCCAAGCCTCAACTTGATCAATAGAAGTTGGCCGTAGAAGAATTTCTCTGTTATTATTCAAGAGATATCTGGAAAGGCAATTAAAAACGATTCCTTTTTGATGTGATAACATTAATTTTTTTAAAAAATATTAATATTGAATAGATAGGCTACCACTAAAGTATCCGTCAGTTCCAGCATTTGGCTCATAAAAAACTTTTAAAAAATTTGTAGATAAACCAACAGGTTTAACAATCATATTTACTCTAGTTGATACACCACCGGTTGTATATTCATAATTATTTACTCCTGTTCCTGAATAACTTCCATATTGACCCCCGTTATTTACAAATTTATGCCCATTTACTTTAGCCGTAATAGCATTATTATTATCATCTAAAATTTTAAGTACAGCATTCAATGGATTATTCAAACCAAACTGACCAGATTTTGAGCTCGTAGCAGTTATAAAAAGGTCTTTTGCACTGTTAAAGGGGATAAATAAAGTATCGACAATCCAGTTTGGATTATTAACTGGATTGTAAGAAGCACCGACTGAATATGTCTGAATACTATCATTATTATTTGATTCATGAGTGACTGTTGAATTATTTGAACTACCGTTTCCTGCTCCTATACAGCCAGCAAAGTATCCCTCATCCACCAAATAGCCATAGAGTATATAGGTATTTAGATCGTATAACCTACTCCCTGATTTAAAACTCACATACCAATCATTGTTTGTGTTAATGTTGTATAAAATATTATCTATCTCAAAACTTCCATCCCAAGAACTGGCCTTAAGCAAAATCAATTCCTTTCCAGTTGGAACTAAAAAATCATCTGAGCCATAAAATGAGACTATTTCAATATGAGAAGAAGACGGAACTAACCAACCATGAAAACTAACATCAACCGTGGTTCCTATTATGTCGTCTCGATAAAGGGCCCCAGACGGTATAATTAACGGATTTAAAGAGCCAAAAGTTATACCTTGAGTAATGAAATCATTACCGTTTATAGAGAATCCATCTGGAAAACCTGATACTCCAAAACCAAGTACATAAAGATTATAACCATCAGGAACTAAATATCCACTTTCAGATGACAGAATGGTATGATGAATGTAATTACCGAGCCCTTCAGGAAATCTAGGATCACATCCAACTCCCATTCCGCCCCCAACATTAGCAATAAAACTTGAATCTAAACTGATAATATTAGCTAATGAGTCGTAATCTACTACTGCATCTATTCCGTCAATACCATCTATTC
>CAZZMB010000031.1:0-8771 GCA_964655225.1 uncultured Chitinophagales bacterium
TAGAAATCTTCCCCGCCCTTCTTCCTGACTTTGAAGCTGAACAAATTTGTATTGGAGACACTACCTTATTCACAGACATAACCCCATCTTTTTCTACCATTGATAGAACATGGATTTTTGACTTTTTTGGGCAAACATCAACTAACCCAAATCCTAATTTCTATTATCCTAATCCTGGAACTTATGATGTAAAACTATCGCTTACCAACGCTATTGGTTGCCAAAGCGAGGTTGTTAAATCCATAGAAATAAGGAATTTACCCGAAGTAGACCTCATTTATGATAATACCTGCGAAGGTGCTGAAAGTGCACTATTTGACGCTAGCTCAACGGATTTAGGTTCTATAACCAGTCAAACGTGGATTATTGATGGTGAAGAATTGGCAGGTGATTCTGTCTATTACACCTTTGAAGACCTCGGCTTTAACCCCGTTTTTTTAAGTGTTACAGACAATTTTAACTGTAGCAACGATACCTCTATTTTAATATCCGTTTATCCGCTCCCCCAAGCTGATTTTGATTTCTCACCAAACTACGGTGAAGCACCTATCGATATTCAGTTTGAAAATCTTTCTTCCACAGATGCAGTAGATTTTCTTTGGAGTTTTGGAGATACTTCCATAAATGCAATAGATGAAAATCCAATAAACACCTACAATCAAAATGGGGTTTATGAAATTACTCTGGCAGCAAGCACCCTTGAAGGTTGCACAGATAGTGCCATCCAAACCATAGCAATTATTCCGACTGCCTTGGACATTAAATTGAGTAATTTTAGTATTCAAAAAGTGGATCTTGGCAAGGGTATGACAGCCTATAAGCCAAGTGTGCTGATGCAAAATGTAGGGACAAGAGCTATTTTTAACGCTGACTTATTTCTTTCCATCAACAGTGAAACCCAAATTGCTGAAACATGGGAAGGGGTTATTCCTATTGGGCAGTCTGCGCTATATGAGCTAGGCAACTTCGCTATTATCGAAAACGAAAGTATCCTCGATTATGTTTGTATCGAAGCGCAGCACGTCAATGACAACACAGAGCTAAACTTCGCCAACAACAAGACTTGCTTGGTTCAAAATGGTTCGCTGAAGACTTCCGAATTGTATCCTAATCCGGCAGATGAAACCGTTCATATCGATGTTATTACTGAAAATGATGGCGAAAGCGAAATTGGGGTATTCGACCTTCTGGGTAAAGTTATTATCCCATTAAAGAAAGTAACTCTGATGGAAGGATTTAATCAAATATCCATCAATACCACCAATTTAGTGGCCGGTAAATATATCGTCCAATTGATTTACCAAGAGGAAATTTATTCCTACTCCTTGATTATTCATAATCGTTAAATGAGTACGAAAGGAATCGCCATTTTTGTGTCCGGCAGAGGAAGTAATGCAGCAGCCATATTGGAGAAAGAATCCGCCTTCCGTTTCACGGTAAATTTAATTGTTGTCTCCAATAAAAATGCGCCAGCCATAACACTTGCCCAACGCTATAATATTCCATATTTCATTTTGAATAAAAGTACGTTTTCGCATAGCACAGAAATCCTCGACCTACTCCAGAAACATCAAGTTGCTGTTATTTGCTTAGCTGGTT
Organism: uncultured Chitinophagales bacterium; assembly: GCA_964655225.1. Classification (GTDB taxonomy): domain Bacteria; phylum Bacteroidota; class Bacteroidia; order Chitinophagales; family UBA8649; genus JAFMKE01. The sequence goes on from CAZZMB010000031.1 coordinate 1,600, forward strand.
TTTTATGGAAAATTCCAGACTATTTGATTCAGGCATACCCTAACAATATTATCAACATTCATCCCTCTTTGCTGCCTAAGTATGGTGGAAAGGGCATGTATGGCATGAAAGTTCATGAAGCCGTTATCGCCAATCAAGAAAAATACAGTGGGCTTACTATTCATTTGGTTAATGAAGAATATGATAAAGGAAAAGTCTTGTTCCAAACAAAAATAGCGATAGAAGATGATGAAAAACCTGATGCTTTAGCTAGACGCATTTTATCCCTCGAACACCAGTATTTTGCGCAAGTAATTGATGCGCATTGTCAAGGTTAATTTTGTTATTAAATAAACACACAAAGCCTTGAATAATCTGTTTTTAAAAGATAAATTTGTAAGACAGCAAAATTCTTCTCGTGAAAAAAATTAATTCCGCCTTAATCTCTGTCTTTTACAAGGATGGTTTAGATGTTTTAGCAAAACATTTAGTGGATAATAATGTAGCTATTTATAGTACAGGCGGGACTCAAAAATTCTTAGAAGAAGCAGGCATAGAAGTTACTTCAGTTGAAAGTTTAACGGACTATCCTTCTATTCTTGGCGGAAGGGTAAAAACCTTACACCCAAAAGTTTTTGGTGGTATTCTTGCTAGAAGAGAAGAAGAGAGTGATGTCATGCAGTTGGAAGAGTTTGATATCCCAACCATTGACTTGGTTATTGTTGATTTATATCCATTCGAAGAAACTGTAGCAAACACGTCTAGCCAATCTGATATCATAGAAAAAATTGACATTGGTGGAATCTCATTGATTCGAGCAGCAGCTAAGAACTTTAAAGATACCTGTGTATTGTCTTCAAACAAGCAATACGGTGAGTTTATCAAAATTTATAACGCTCAGGACGGCAAGCTTACGATGGAGCAGCGAAAAACTTTCGCAGCAAAATCATTTGCTACCTCCTCTCATTATGATACGGCTATTTTTAACTACTTCAACAGCGATAATAGTCAGGCAGATTTTCGACAAAGCTTTGAACAGGAAAAGGCACTTAGATATGGAGAAAACCCCCATCAATCTGCCTCCTTTTATGGAAAATTAGACGACTACTTTGATCAACTTCACGGTAAAGAACTTTCATACAATAACCTGGTAGATGTCGATGCAGCAGTTAATGTCATCGCCGAATTTAGCGAGCCAAGTTTTGCAATTATGAAGCACACAAACACCTGTGGACTTGCTAGTGCAGCAAACAATAGCCTTGCATACGACAAAGCGCTTGCATGTGATCCTGTTTCTGCTTTTGGGGGTATTTTAGCGACCAATCAAAAAATTGAGTTGGAGCTCGCAGAAAAAATTCATCAATTATTTTGCGAAGTGGTGATCGCACCAGAATTTTCTGATGAGGCCCTTGAGGTTTTGCGTGGAAAGAAAAATAGAATCCTTCTGAAGCAAAAGATATTTACTAAACCTGCTAAGCAGTTTAAATCCCTTTTAAATGGAGTTATCGCTCAAGATTACGACGGCTTTATGGAAGATGAAAGTGCTTTCAAACTTGCAACAGATAAAGACATAAGTGCGGATCAAGCACAAAATTTAGTATTTGCCATAAAAGCGGTAAAGCATCTTAAATCGAACGGGATAGCTTTGATTGCAAACAAACAATTGATAGGTATGGGCTGTGGTCAAACCTCTCGTGTGGATGCCCTTAGACAAGCGATTACTAAAGCCAAAGCTTTTGGCTTTGATTTGAAAGGCGCGGTTATGGCGTCTGACGCTTTTTTCCCTTTTCCCGACTGTGTAGAAATTGCAGCGGAAGAAGGTATTGTGGCTATTTCTCAACCTGGGGGTTCCATAAAAGACCAAAATTCAATTGATGCCTGCAACAGTTTAGGACTTTCCATGGTATTTACAGGCACAAGACATTTTAAACATTAATAGAAGAAGGAAAGAATGGGATTATTTAATTTTTTTACGGAAGAGATCGCAATCGATTTAGGAACAGCGAATACGCTTATTATTCATAATGACAAAGTCGTTGTCGATCAGCCATCAATCGTGGCAATTGATCGAAGAACTGGGAAAGTTGAAGCCGTTGGTGCTCGTGCCATGTTGATGCACGAAAAAACGCATGAAAATATTAAAACAATTCGACCATTAAAAGATGGAGTTATTGCGGATTTTTATGCTGCAGAAATAATGATTCGAGAGATGATTACCATGATTTATCAAGGCAAACGTAAACCTTTATTCCCCCCTTCTTATAAAATGGTTATTTGCATTCCTAGTGGAATTACTGAGGTTGAAAAACGTGCCGTAAAAGATAGTGCCGAAAACTCTGGGGGAAAAGAAGTTAAAATGATTCATGAGCCTATGGCCGCAGCTATTGGTATTGGTATTGATGTGGAAGAACCTAATGGAAATATGATCATTGATATAGGTGGAGGAACTACCGAGATTGCAGTTATTTCTCTTTCCGGAATTGTAGGTGATCAATCTATACGTGTGGCAGGAGATGAGTTTACCGCCAATATTGTCAGCTATATGAGAAGGCAACACAACATGATGATTGGTGAACGTACCGCAGAAAAAATTAAAATTAATATTGGAGCCGCTCTGACCGAGCTAGAAAATCCTCCTGAGGATTTTCCGGTAAATGGCCGAGATTTAATGACGGGTATTCCAAAACAAATTATTGTTACCTATTCTGAGGTTGCTCATGCTTTGGACAAAGCAATTTCAAAAATTGAAGAGGCCATCCTAAAAGCATTAGAAACAACACCGCCAGAATTGGCTGCCGATATTTACAAAACAGGCTTGTACCTTACGGGAGGTGGAGCCTTATTGAGAGGGTTGGATAAGCGTATATCTGCCAAGACAAAGCTGCCTGTCCATGTAGCAGATGACCCCTTGAGAGCTGTGGTAAGAGGAACAGGTATTGCATTAAAGAAAATGGACCAGTACACCTTCCTAATGGACTAAATCATGTGGAGCGCGCAGCATGTATAACCTAATTAAATTTATTTTAAAGTATCACTTTACTATTCTGTTTATCCTCATAGAAATCGTTGCGATTTCAATTTTATTTCAACACAATAAGTACCAAAAAGTTAAGTTTATAAACGCTGCCAATTTTCTTACTGGCTCCGTTTATCAAGCCAAATCGACTGTGACAGATTATTTTAAGTTGAGAGCAATCAACCAGCAATTGGCTATAGAAAATGCAAAGCTCCAGAGTATGGCAAAGGAGCTTAACTATATCGAAATGCCCACGCTGTATAACGACACCGTATATATTAGTGACACCTTGGTCATTGATACGGCAAGACAATTACATTTTCACGCCGCTAAAGTTATTAGTAACTCTTTGAGCAAGCCATTCAATACCATTTTTATTGATAAAGGAACAAAGCATCATTTCTATGAAGACATGGGGGTTATTAATGCTGAAGGAGTGGTTGGAGTGGTTCGTAGTGTTTCAGATAATTATGCCACTATAACACCTATCCTAAATCGGAACTTTAACATGAATGCAAAAATAAAGGGTTCAGGATATTTTGGTAACTTATCTTGGGATGGTCAAGATCCAAATTATGCGCAACTCACAGACATCCCCAACCATATCAACCCTGTTCAAGGTGATACCATCATTAGTAGTGGTTATTCTCAAATTTTTAAGGAGGGATACATCATCGGTTACATCCATCAAGTAATTAAGGTTCCCGGTAAAAGCTTTATTAATTTAGATGTGAAACTCGCTGTAGATTTTGGTAACTTAAATTATGTTTACGGTATTGAAAATAAGATTAATGAAAGTATAGATAGTTTAAGCATTGAAAATTAAACCCAAACATATTATTCTCTGGTTTGTAGTATTATTACTCCAAATACTCGTGTTTAATCAGCTTAATGTAAGTGGATATATTAACCCTTACGTCTATCCACTGTTAATTATTCTTCTGCCATTCGAAATAGCGGGTTGGCTGTTGTTAACTCTTGCCGCTTGCTTAGGTTTATTCATAGACGTTTTTACCGGAACCTTGGGTATGCACTTGTTTGCTTTAGTTTTCATGGCAGGCTGTAGACCGAGTATTACCAAAATTCTTTCTCTTTCTAAACAAGATCCTGGTGATTTTATAAATATTAAACAACATGGACTTATAGTAAGTACCACCTTTATCGGTGTGCTTCTTTTCATTCACCACATCATGTATTTTTTGTTGGAGACTTTTGCTTCCTCTGGTTTATCCTACGGGATTCTTAGAACATTTGCAAGCCTATTTTTCAGCATTTTTATTTCTGTCATTTTATTATTAGTGGTTAATCCAGGGCGCAATGAAAGATAGGTACAAACAAAGGGCATACGTTCTGGGCTCTCTGATTGTAATATTGGCCATAATTTTTTTAGGAAAGCTCTTTTCCATTCAAGTCCTGGATAGCAAATACCAAGATATTGCTCAAAGAATGGCCGTCAAGCAAATTAAACTATATCCGAATAGGGGCCTTATTTTTGACAGGAATAATGAGTTATTGGTTTACAACCAAGCCATATATGATATCATGGTCATCCCACGACAAGTGAAGAATTTAGACACCGCGATGTTTTGCTCAATTTTTGAAATATCCAAAGAAGTTTTTGAAAATAAAATGGCCGTTGTAAGCAAGGATTTGTTCTATTATAGTCCAAGTGAATTTATAAAGCAAGTGCCTGGTGAAAAGTATGCTTTATTTTTGGAACATTCCCATAAATTCAGGGGGTTTTATGGAGAGACGCGTACAATCAGAAACTATATGCAAGCTTGTGCCGCGCATATTCTTGGAGATGTTGGTGAGGTAGATTCAGCAGACATCGGCAATTCTGATTACTACTATCAACCCCGAGATTATGCCGGAAAAAGCGGCTTAGAAAAGCTCTATGATGATAATTTAAGAGGTGCACGGGGATATAAATATGTATTTATCGATAAATACAATAAGCAGCAAGGAAGCTTTGACGAAGGGCGAAATGACAGCCTTCCTTCCCAAGGCGCTAATTTGGCAACAACCCTTGACATTAAGCTTCAAGCTTATGGCGAGCGACTCCTTCAAAACAAAGTAGGAAGTATTGTTGCTATAGAGCCTCAAACTGGTGAAGTATTGGCGCTGGTTAGCAGCCCCAGTTTTGATCCCAATCTTTTGTGTGGTTCAGAACGAGGGAAAAACTACTCCAAATTGGTCAAAGACCCACTAAAACCGCTGTTTAATCGAGCGGTAATGGCACAATACCCGCCAGGATCTACTTTTAAGCCCTTGACCGCTGCAATCGCTTTACAAGAAGGCGCAATATCGCCAAATTATGCCTATAAATGCAATACCTTATACTACATCCCTGGCTACACCCTGCATTGTTCACATAAACACCCCAAAACTACAAACGTACAACAAGCTATTCAACATTCTTGTAACCCCTATTTTTGGGAAACCTTCAAAAAAACATTGCAAATTGGAACCTATAAAAATACCAACGAAAGTTATGCTAAATGGTATGATTATACGACTAAATTTGGCCTCGACAGTCCTTTAGGAATAGATATGCTTAGTGAAAAACCTGGTAATATACCTGCTCCGAAGTATTACAACAATTTATATGGAAAAACGGGATGGAAAGCGGTAACTATAATTTCTCTTGCAATTGGCCAAGGAGAGCTTCTTTTAACCCCTCTGCAGCTGGCGAATTTATACGCCACTTTTGCAAACAGAGGGCACTATATCACCCCGCATTTAGTAAAAACGATTAATGGCAAACCGAATCCAAAACCGAAAAGACAAGAAACAGGAATAGATAAACAATATTTTGATGTAATTGCTGAAGGTTTGCAGATGGTCGTTGATGTCGGTACGGGTCGTCGCTCCAAAATACCCGAACTCCCTTTTGGTGGCAAAACAGGAACAGCACAAAATCCTTTTGGAGAGGATCACTCAATCTTCGCTGGATTTGCGCCTGTTGATAATCCTCAGATTGCTGTGGCAGTTTTTGTAGAAAATGCAGGTGGGGGTTCTAAATATGCCGCACCTATTGCCAGTCTAATCGCTGAAATGTATTTACATGATACTATAGCTGCAAGTAGAATGGATTTCGAACAAGTTATCTTAGATGCCAAGTTAACTGAAATACCTGAAGATGAGGAGGGTGACGAGCCATGAGAAGCAATAATTTGATAAATAATATTGATTGGGTGCTCATTGGGCTATATGTATTGCTGGCTTCTTTGGGGTTGGCCTTTGTGTATTCCGCCACCTATATACCAGAAGATCCTTCATTCTTCAATTTTTCCAGCTCTTACGGTAAGCAATTTATGTGGCTCTTCATTAGTCTCCTGATCGGAATGTTTATCATCGTCATTGATTATACCTTTTATACCTCCTTTGCATATATCATTTTTGGATTAATTATGCTTTTGTTGGCATCTGTATTGGTGTTTGGTGTTGAAATTAATGGATCGAAATCTTGGTTTGCATTGGGGTCTATTCGTTTTCAGCCGGCAGAGTTGGCTAAATTTGCCACTTGTTTAGCCTTGGCCAAGGTATTGACTGGTGTGCAGGTCAATCTAAAAACTTGGTCGGGAAAGTTTAAGGCTCTAGCTGTGTTACTTATCCCTATTGGCTTAATCCTGCTTCAAGGGGATGTAGGTTCTGCTATCGTTTTTGCTGGGCTGATCTTTGTGCTTCACCGGGAAGGCTTAGGGTCGGGCTATCTAATCATTGGCTTTGGGTCCATATTCCTCTCCGTAATGGCTTTACTGTATCCTCCGTTAGTCTTAATGTTTTTCTATGGTCTTATTTTCTCCCTAATTATATATTATAATCGAAAAGCCAAGCATCCCATTATTGGACTTGCAGGGATTACTATAGGAAGTTTTGTTTATGCCTTTATCTATAAACATCACCTTCTCTCCCTCTTACCGTTAGAAATGTTTGGGGCTAAGTTTAGCGAATACCTCTTGTTATTGATTCCGATGCTTTTGTTAATCATCATTGGATTCTTCGTTTTTTTTAAACGTAAAAAATGGCTGCCGGCTACAATGATAATCTTCCTTTTCGTTGGCGCATATACCTTCTCTGTTGATTTTATGTTTAACAATGTGTTGAAACAGCATCATCGCGATCGTATTAATTTAATTTTAGGTAAAATTGAAGATCATTCAGGCGCGGGATA
>CAZZMB010000031.1:8871-19997 GCA_964655225.1 uncultured Chitinophagales bacterium
GCTCCTTGTTAAGCTTTACGATTTTGTTGTTTGTCTTAATTAAATTTGATACCGAGCGACTTAGTGTGCTTCGTTAAATGGCCTCAGTATAGCCAAACCCTAATTCCAGCTTAGTTTCAATAAGTTTATTCATTTCTTCTTTACTGCTCAATAGCCTACGTTGGTCAAGTGTTCAATGAAAGTTTAGCTATTCAGAAAATTTGATAGCTAGTTATACAGCTTGAATCCAATACCTCATTAGATTAGCTCATATAAAAATGCCCTCGACTTATCGAGGGCAGTAGTTTTACCTTGTTAATATATTGCTTCTATCTGGCACCCATATAAGCATCCAAATCATCGATACTAGAGCTCCACTCAAAAGCATCATTTACCTGATAATAATTTTGTCGATCCAAACAATTATCATATGCGTATTTAGCAAAGTCTAATTTGCCTTCATCCCAACTCATGGCGTTCATGATGCCTTTGATTTGTTGAACAGTTAGACAGTTTGACCTGCCTGCTTGTTTTGCAATTACTAATTTATCATCATCGAAACTCTTATCGTCCATGCTTTTCATCAAGGCGGAATAGCTTCCCCCTGTCATCTGTGGGCACACAACTTCTTGAACTACTGGTGGCGACTGAACAACAGGTTGTGTTTGCACAACTGTAGTGGTGGTTGTAGTTGTGGAACTGTGCGATGTATTTCCAAAACCATCATTCATGTTTACATTAACTCCCATATTCACTCCATTTACATTAACTCCCATATTCATGCCGTTCATGTTTACTCCCATATTAATACCTTCAGATGAACCCATTGTCTGTGTTGTTGTCGTTTCCGTCACTTGCATGCTCACTACCGGTTGTGGCATTGGTGTAGTATTATATTGAACTACCTTTACGTTAGGTGGCGGTGGTGGTGCTGTTGCTAGAGAATTAAACGCAAAAGGCTTCATCACTAAATTTCCCTTTTTATCATACTTAATTTTATAAGTGACATCGCAAGGGTTACAATCTGCGCCCGTCACATAAAAAAACTTCTTTTCAATTGCTCCAAGAGCTCCGTCATTAAAGATCACTTTTCCAGCATAATATTCGGCTGAGAGCCCCTCCAACCTAACATTAGTTTCTGCTGTCTCATTTTGACGTATCCCATTTAAAACAAGGTAGAATGGTAAACCATCCTCAGAAAATACGCTTACATTGTTTTGCGCAAAACTTAAATCCGTCGCCATCATTAGACCGACAATAACTAGTACAATTTTATTCATTTTTTTTATTTTTAGGTTGCAAAATATAACTACTTAACTAAAGAGAGTTTATTATTTCACAATATAATTCTCATATGGCATTCTACTCGCCAAAGAACGTGCCAAAGTTAATTCATCGGTATATTCAAGCTCTCCGCCAAAAGAAACCCCCCGTGCAATCGTTGTCAGTTTAACCTCAAATTCTTGAAGGACTTTGGAAATATAATAAATAGTGGTATCCCCTTCCATAGTTGGGCTTATGGCCATTATAATCTCCTTGACTTCATCTGCACGAATTCTATCTAATAAGCCTTGGATGTTCAACTCATCCGGTCCAATACCATTAACAGGAGAAATAATGCCACCTAATACATGATACAAGCCTCGAAACGTTCCCGTATTCTCAATAGCAATAACATCTCGAATGTTTTCTACTACGCAAACCACGCTCGCATCTCTATTTACATTCGTACAAAGATCACAGACTTTGTGGTCACTATAATTATAGCATTTTGCGCATGTTTTTACCTCACTACGCATTTGGCGGACAGCCTCGCTAAAGTTAGTCACCTTGTCCTCATCTTGCTTTAACAAATGTAGGATTAATCGCAAGGCAGTTTTTTCTCCAATACCAGGCAATTTTTTAAACTCTGCCACAGCGTTTGCTATCAATTTTGAAGGATAATTCATGATTTAGTTCTGATTATTTATGTCCCAACTTAAATAATATATATTATTCTCTACTAAGATAGTATCCATTTGGAAAGCTTTTATTATTTGACTGCCTTTTTCTGCAGCCGGTCGTGCATAATCCAATACTTTTAGATTAAAGTTCTCCTCATTCTCGGGACTATACACCACTAAAACAGGCAGCTCATTAAGTTCGTCTAAAATTAAATCGGGAACCCGCTGTCCCAACAAAAGGTCCACATGGGCCTTTGCCTGATTTTCAGCAGTCCTAGACATTTTGCAGTTAAACAAGGGTAATTTTGAATACGCGCTGAGCTGCATCCAAAATCTTGTCCATCCATCCTGATCATCAATGGTGATATCATAGTTCTCTGACCCCACCTGCACAGCTGGTATAGTGTAGATCGCTTGATAGGCCGTGAAATCCGCTAGCCCATTAAGCGCTTTAAACTCTTCTTCTAGAAGACTTTCCTCAAAAACATTCACTTGATGCACTTTACTTTGATAAACCATCGCATTGAAGGTATCCCATCCCAAGATGAATATTAGACATAGGCCCGCAATAAAGCGCAGGGTTCTATTCTTTACTTCTAATCCAACTAACAATTTAAAAAACAGGATGCATGCCATCAAAGAGACCATCCAAAAACCCATCCAAGAAAATCTGCCCAGACAGCGAAACTGCGTAATCAAATCGATATGCTCGTAGAGAAAATAAAACGGTGAGATTATATTGTCAAAACTTAGCGGAATTATGCAAAGTTTAATATATGTGCCTGAAGCTGCAGCATAGCTAAATACCACCGTAATGAGCAAGCTTGAAATAAAAGTGTTCTTCCGAACTCGATCAAACAAAGACTTAAGAGATAAACTGCCTTTGATTCGCTGAAACAAGACGTAAAGAAAGCATAAGAATAAAACAGCCCAAGTAAAGTTTCCCCAAAACCCACTAGATTCATTATTGATTTCGTTTGGGCTCTTACAACTTCTAATAAGAGGAAAGAGGTCATTAAAGGTATAAGGTGTCAGTATTGCCTCAGGTATAAATTTCCATTCAGACCAATTGAAGCCCTGAGCAGTGGAATTCCGTAATGCCGCATACTGGTCAATATATTGAGTAAGTAAATAAAAACTTATCCCTCCAATCAGCGCTGTCAATACAAATCCAATAACCGGCTTCCATTGATAGTTTTTCGTCCTGATTCCTTCTTGTAAGAACACACTCATTACAAACACCCCAAGAGGAAGGGCAATGAGCGGTATATAATATATATGGGCAAATGCAGAAATGATAATTAAAGCAAAAATGGATACCGTAATTGTAATAAAGTCCTTTTGCTTCGGCTCAAGCCAATAGATGTAGATTTTTCGCAGCAGCAATAGCAAGATAAGCAGCACAACACTCAAGGATAGGTTATATACCCCATATGAGAGTTTAAGAATTTGGGGGTTTATCCAAGAAAAAGCAATGGCTAAAAGAAAGGCCAGAAACACTCGCTTATTGGCATATGGATAGATTAGTTTAAAGAATAAAATCGGCGTAAGCCAAATATTTAACAAAAAGAAATAATTGTGAATAGCCACACTATGCGCTTCGATTGAAAAGAGATACGTATTAATCCATTTCAACGGCATAGCTAGCAGGGGTGTGTTGTCTGTAAAGAACACGTACTCGCCAAAGGGGTAGTTCATTTGTGTGAAATGCCACGGACCATAGGCGCTTGGGTCTTGTGCGATAAACTGCGTAAATGTGAAATAATTTTTTAGACCGTCATATGTGTTCATAAACATATAGGTGTTGGGTTCCAGAATGACATGATTAAAAACCACTAAAACAATAAGAAACTGCAGAATGGCTAGAACAATAATGGGGTGTGATAGAATTTTATTATAAATTTGTCTAAACATTAATCCAATAGATATTTATCAATTAGCCATCATAACGCCCTGTTTTAACCCGGTAAATAATTGGGTAGAGAACTACATCGACAATTGCAAAAGTATCAAAAACTTGTTGAATACCGTGGAGATCAAATGGATTTTGGTCGATGATGGCTCTAGTATGGGTATTAATACTCAGGATACTGAACGAATAGCTCGGGAAATTAAAAATTTTGAAGCTATTTTCTTGGACAGTAATTTTGGTAAAGGGTATGCTATTCGTAAGGGTATGCAACATGTTCAAGCTGAAACTTACCTCTACACCGACATTGATTTCCCATACAGAAATGAAGACCTCGCCGGTATGTATGAGCGCTCATGTGCAGCGGGTGATCTTCTCCTTGCTTCACGAAACGAGCAGTACTATGAAAAAGTGGCTCGAGGCCGAACGCTTATTTCTAAATTATTTAAACGTGCGATTCGCTTTTTATTCAATATCCCCACCACTGATACGCAAGCGGGATTGAAAGTTTTATCACAAGCCGCTAGAGACCTTCTTCTACAAACTCGTGTAGATCGATATTTGTTTGATTTAGAGTTGGTTAAACTAAGCGCCAAGAATGGCCTGAAAATCATCGAATATCCTGTGCAACTGAAAGACAATATCAGCTTGTCCAAGGTGTCATATCGCATCTTATTTACTGAATTTATAAATCTGTTTCGGATTTTATTTCGATGAGGATTTGGCTCAAATCATACGCCCCCCTATTTCTATTAATCTTTAGCGTAATGTTTCTCTGGATTATGCAGTGGAGCAGTTTAAATCTGCCCTACTTCTGGGATGAAATGGGCGTTTATGGAAAAGGTGTACAATATCTTTTAATCCATGGTATCGGGATACTTCCACAATCTCTTCCACCTGAACTCTCTCGAGGACATCCAATACTGTTTTACAGTATACACGCCCTGATACTCAAGTTTGGTGTTAATGAATTTTACATTTCACATGCTGCGTCCCTTATATTTAGCTCACTCTGCCTTATAGTCACATACCTTCTAGCGCAAGAATTCTTACCAAAAATCCTTGCGGCAATGACGAGCTGTCTTCTCGTCGTCCAATCTATTTTCTTAGCACAAAGCAGTTTAGTTCTTCCTGAAATACTCATTGCATTAATAAGCATATCTAGTATCTTGACTTTTTTCAAAGGTCGATATACTTGGACCATTCTAATACTCTGTATAGGGGTGATGCTAAAAGAATCTGTTATCATAACTGCAGCTTTCCTAGGCTTTGTTTACTTCCTGCAAATACTATCAGAACGAAAGCTTATTAAGCAGTGGAAGAATCTTCTTGGCTTCACACTTCCCTTGATTACGCTGCTGATTTATCTCCAAATCCAACAGGGGCATCATGGCTGGTACTTCTTTCCATATCACACCAATATTCTGCAGGAAGGTGCCTTGTCTGGGTTTGGTGAGAAGCTTCAAACTCATCTACAGTTTATTCTATTTAGTCAAGGCAGAAGGTATTGGTCCCTAGCCATTTTAATTGCATCAGCTTCGCTGTTCCTTGTAAGAGAAAGAGGGAAGTTGTTGCTTATTTTTGCCTTTTTAGCAGTGAGTATTGGGCTATTCTCTTTTGCGTTTTACATGGATAGATACTTACTATTCATTTATCCTTTGCTCGCCATTGTGGTTGTGTTTGGGGTCTATCAAATTAGTTTTCGCAACAAGCCATTAAGTTTTTTAGTTGTTCTTCTTTTATGCTGGCTGTCTTACAATCAGCACAAAACCACTACTTTTCACTACGATGTCAATTTAGCTTATAAAGATTTGCTAAATGCCCATTTAGATGCTGTAAGTGCCTTTTGCCAGCAGCCAACTGAAACTTTAAGTTGTTATGCCAATTTTCCTATCAATGCCTCCTTAGAAGATATTACTTTAGGTTATGTCTCCTCCGCTTGCCGAGAAAAAGTATCTCTTCTTCCATTAGCTGAAAAGCCCAGCTTTTTACTTTTGCACGAAATGGAAGCACCACAAGGCTATGCGCTATTGAACACTTTTGTGCACCAACAGGCGCGCATAGACATGTACAAGCGCATATGTCCAGATGCTTACCATTAAAAATGTGCTAGCTCTAGGCAGAAAAAGTTAATGCGCCTCTAACCAGTTTTCTCCAAGACCTACTTCCGCTATTATGGGCACCTTTAGGCCAGGCAAAGCATTTTGCATTTGAGTAATCACCACATCTTTCAATTCTTCCAACTCGGTTTTTACCACATCAAAAACCAATTCATCGTGCACTTGCAGCGTCATAAGCGATTGCATTTTGCGCTTAGTCATTTCCTTGTCAATGGCAATCATAGCTAACTTAATCATGTCGGCTGCAGAACCTTGAACAGGTGTGTTGATGGCATTTCTTTCCGCGTGACCTCTAAGTATAGCATTTCTTGAATTGATGTCTCTCAAGATTCTTCTACGACCCAAAATTGTGCTAACAAATCCATTTTTTCTTGCTTGCTCAATATTTTCATCCATATATTTTTTAATGCCAGGATAGGTCTCAAAGTATGACTCTATAACTTCTTTGCTCTCTGTGCGCGTCAGGTCTGTTTGTTGACTTAAGCCAAAAGCTGATACGCCATAAATTATCCCGAAGTTGACGGTCTTTGCATTGCTTCTCATTTCACGAGAAACCTTATCTAAGGGCACATTAAAAACTTTGGCTGCTGTTGCTGTGTGAATATCTAATCCTTGATTAAAAGCAGCTAACATAGCCGCATCTCCGCTCAACTCAGCAATTAATCTTAGCTCTATTTGACTATAATCCGCGGCCATAAGAATATGTTGGGAATCTGAGGGGATGAATGCCTTACGAATCTTTCTTCCGCGCTCAGTTCGAATAGGGATGTTTTGTAAATTGGGGCTAACAGAACTCAACCTTCCTGTAGCTGCCACCGCTTGACTAAAAGTCGTGTGTACTTTGCCTGTTTTAGGGTCTATCAATTTTGGTAATGCATCCACATAAGTGGATCGAAGCTTGGCGATTTGTCGATATTCCAAAATATCATCAACTATAGGGTAGTCCTTTTTATAGCTCTGCAGTTTGTCTTCCCCTGTAGCATATTGACCCGTTTTAGTTTTCTTCCCTTTATATGGAATTCTCATTTGATCAAACAATACCTCCCCCAATTGTTTTGGTGAATCCATGTTGAACTCCATGTTAGCCGTTTCAAATATTTTAGTTCTTGTGGCTGCCAATTCCTCGGTTAACTGCTCGTTATAATCGTTCAAGAATTTCTCATCGAGCTTCACCCCATTCCTTTCCATTTTAGTAAGGACACTTACCAGCGGCATTTCTACTTCTTGTAAAACATTATCTACCATATTTTCCTTGCAAAGCACCTCAAAGGTTTTCGCCAATTGCCAAGTTACATCGGCATCTTCTGCAGCATACTCCTTTTGCTGCTCAACATCCACACTTGCAAAACTCTTTTGGTTTTTTCCCTTCTTACCTATTAGGCGCTCTATGGACACGGGAGTATAGCCCAAGTAGCTTTCTGCGAGAAAGCCCATATTATGCCTCATATCGGGTTGCAGCAAATAGTGTGCAAGCATAGTATCAAATAGATGACCTTTAACTTCAATACCATAATTGGCTAAAATGTGCATATCATATTTAAGATTTTGTGCAATCTTCCCCACCCCTTCATTTTCAAATAAAGGTTTTAACTTAGTCAGGTACTCATCCCTATTTTCATCATTTAAGGGAATATAAAATCCCTCATTTGCATGTACACTAAAGCTAATGCCCAGAACCGTCTCGTTCATTACATCAAGGCCTGTTGTTTCCGTATCAAAAGCTATTTGCTTTTGTTTTGACAGCATTGTGATTAGCTTTTGTAAATCCTTTATTGTCGTTACAAGTGTATAATTGTGTTCGGTATTTTCAATAGTCTTTCCTTTATCCTCGCTGGCAATGGTTCCGTTATCTTGGCTTTCCCCGCCAAACAAATCCATTTGGCCATTAGTTGGGGCAGCTTGGTTCACGGTATATTCCTCTCCAAGTATTCTTTTACCCAAATTTCTAAACTCCAATTCAGCAAACAGCTTACTTAAAGCATCCTTATCTGGATCTGAGATGAGTAAGTCCTCGTCCTTTACGGATATTGGAACATCCAAAATAATGGTAGCTAACATTTTACTGACCAATGCTTGGTCTTTATTCGCTTCTACTTTTTCTCTTAATTTACCTTTCAACTCATGGCTGTGTTCAAGCATGTTCTCCATGCTGCCATATTCTTTGATGAGCTTCTTAGCCGTCTTCTCCCCTACACCAGGAATTCCTGGTATATTGTCTACTGCATCGCCCCACATACCTAAAATATCAATAACCTGCTTAGGATCTTCTATTTCCCACTTTTCCAGTACTTCAGGCACGCCCATTATTTCCACACCATTACCTTGACGTGATGGTTTATAGATAAAAATGTTTTCAGACACCAACTGGGCAAAGTCTTTATCTGGTGTAACCATATATACTTGATGGCCCGTTTTTTCCTTTTCCTTGGCTATAGTTCCAACGATATCATCAGCTTCAAAGCCCGAAAGTTCAAGCATAGGAATATTAAAAGCCTGTATAATCTGCTTAATATAAGGGAGCATAATGGCTATATCCTCGGGCATAGACTCTCTATTTGCTTTGTAGAAGTCGTGCTCGACTGCTCGGTCCGTCTTTCCTGGTGAATCAAACACCACAGCAAGATGCGTTGGTTTTTCTTTTTTTAATAAGTCGTGTAAAAACAAGGTAAAACCATAAGAGGCTGAAGTATTTATCCCTTTTGAATTTTTAATGGGGTTTTTAATAAAGGCATAGTAAGCTCTATAAATTAGCGCAAAAGCATCTAGCAAAAATAATCTTTGGTCTTCCATATCTTATATTAATTGAGCGGTTTAAAGCTAAGCAATAATATAAAAACAAAAAAGCCCCCCTACTCCGAATAATCGGAAGGGAGGCTTTTAATTATTATTTTAACTATTAGTTATGGCTTACTACAAATTTTTGTGCAGCAACTCCATTGTCTGAAGTAATTTTCATTACATAGACTCCGTTGTTTAAAGCAGCCGTGTTAAAGCTAGTGTTTACTTCCTTCACGTTTGAGAAGGAGCGCACATCTACAACTTTGCCATCTACCGCATAAATAGCTAACTCAATGTTTTCAGCTGAAACTAATGCGAAGCTCACATTCACTATCTCATTAGATGGATTAGGGTATATGCTCACCGCATCCTCGAAGCTAATTTCATTTATTGAACTAGGGCCTGTAAGGGTAACATCTTGTGAGGCACTTTCTTGGCCACTTCCAATAACAGTAACCGTAATGGTATATGTACCTTCACCGCCATATGTATGGCTTGTGCTTGAAGATCCAGTAACCTCATCAATAGTACCGTCTCCCCAATCAACAATTACTCTTGAACACGCTGGGGTAAAAACTACATTTGACCCCACTGAGGAACCAATAGTAACAGCTACTGTAAAATCACTAATCGCAGGTGCACCAAATGTAACTGTAGGTGCGGGCAAAGCAGTGAAGCTCAAGGCAGCATCTGCAGTTCCTGTTCCTACAACATTTGTAGCACTAATTTGGATAGTGTAACTTCCAAAACTAGCATAAGTATGCGTTGCACTAGTCAATCCAGTTACATCTTCAACGGTACCATCTCCCCAGTCTAATGACAATGATGATGGATTCCCAGCAGAAGAAAAATTAACTGTTACTGTACTGTCGCAATATTCAACTCCAGGCTCATCCGTAGATGAAGAATTAACTGTAATTGTAGCTGTTGGTTGTTGTAATTCAACAATTTCAAACAAGTCTAGAATAATAAAACCAGTTGCTGTTTTATTGAGGTTTACTACATAGTCATCTTGAGTAGTAGGAGCAACTAAAGAAAATGAGTATTTCGTATACGTTGAGTCAGCACCAGATAAAGATGCAGTTCCAATTGTATTAACGTAAGATCCATTATCTGTTGAAATTTGCATTTCTATTGATCCTGTTTGGTTAAAAGCAGTTCTAGCATATACACTAAAACCATAAGCTGTGCCCCCTGTTAAACTTAACTCTGGAGTTTGAGCTGTCTCATTTTCAGCACCAATACCTATTGTGCTGCCATTCAGAGAGCCGTATACCTGCATAGAACCATCGTAGGCGGGTAGGTTGGAAAAATCATTGCCTACAGACAAAGATTCACCATCTCCGTCGTTGTCAAGGTATTTCCAGCCCCACGTAGAATGATCAAACAAGAATAATCCTGCGCCTAAATCCGCAACTTCAAAAGAACTCGAGTAAGGCATTGTATATGATTCGGCCGGAGCAATCAAAACGTTGTAATTAGCATCTTCAGCACCTGAAATAGTATTCCAACTAGAAGAATCTACCTGAACATAAAAGTCAATTGTGGCATCAGAAGCTAAATTAGGAAACAAAGTGTCAATACCAAACGCCTCAAAAGTATGCGTATAGCTTGCACCAGGAGCTATTGACCCAGGAACAAAAACAGTATCGCCGAAGGCAACCCCTAACGTTGGAGCATTAAGGGCATCTACTAAGAAATAGGTTAAGTACAAAGAATCTACTGCAGAAGTTCCAACGTTATCTACAACTACATCTGCAGTAAAGTTTGTTCTTTCAGAGAAATCCACAATTAAAAATTGATTATTAGAGAACGCACTTGTTTGTTTAACACCATTGGTGTTAACCTCACTCACAACCATATCCAATGCTGCCGGCTCACTTACTAATATGTCATCAATAGCGCATCTATCTTCATCGGCAGAAATGAGCCTGAAGGCAATATACACTGAAGCTCCAACATGTGGTGCTAATGAAACCGAGTGAGAGGTCCAAGCATCCAATTCATCTACGACAGTTTCCAAAAGTGTTGTGAAATCTGTTGTAGCAGTTCCCGTAGTTGAAAGAAGCACTTCATATGTTTCCAAGAAGTTTTCATTTGTTGACTTACCTTTCCAACTTAAGCTTGTTCCCGTCGTAGCAGCACTTAAATCAATAGCAGGAGTAATCATCCAATCATCCACAGCACAACCATTATTGGTCCAAGACATAGCTTGAGCTGTCAACCCTTGAGGAGCAGCATCATCTAATACAGTCCAAGACTCATTAGGTAAAAGACCTGGGTTTTCAATAGTACAGGCATCTTCATTTAAAACCGTAAATGCTGAAGGTGCTGCACCTTCTGTTTCTGCCTCAAAATCTTCTGAATAATAGGTTTGTGCGCTTAGTGATAGACTCA
>CAZZMB010000031.1:20097-26657 GCA_964655225.1 uncultured Chitinophagales bacterium
GTTTCTGCCTCAAAATCTTCTGAATAATAGGTTTGTGCGCTTAGTGATAGACTCACCAAAGCCAACATAATTAAAGTAATTTTTTTCATCATAATATTTTATTTGTTAGTAATCTATTTTTTTTTGAACTCAGACAAATATAATGCTTTAAACCGATTTAATGTGTTTTTAAAGCCCGAAAAACAAGTAGAAACCTAGTTTTTCATACTTTGTCAAAGAAAACACTCTAAAAAGCAAGCGCTTTTTAATGAATGCACAAAAACTTGAACTAGTTTTTGAAAATAGTGACCTGGTTCTTTTCAACGATGTAAACCCTGTCTTTTTGCAATTGGGCATAGGACGCAGCGCTCACTGAAGGAAGGGCCATTTCCTTTTCTAACAACTCCATAGAATTGTAGCTTATTAGCATATTGTTTTGAAAATAAACAATTATCCCTTGAATGATTTGAATTTTATCAGCCCCTGTGATTGGCAATTTCTTTTGATACGTACCAAAACGATCAAACACATAGATGCCGTTATTGGGGTCATTTAAGTACACCAGGTCTTCGTAATCTATAATTTGTTTGACTTGAACTGTTTCCGTAAACAGCATATTAAACTTCTCGCTCTTATATAATGCTTTGCCATTCTGGTCAATTTTTTTAAGAATAAAGCCGGTGTTATCGAAAATCCAAAAATTGTCATCTCTGGACTGAGCAAGTGCACTGATACTGGAATATCCAGCCTTATTAAAATCGTATTCCGCTATTTCGGAAAGCGTCAAATCGAGCACCTTAACTTTTAAAAAATCTTCATAGAAGACTACTATTTTCATTGGATCCGTAACATCGATTGAGCTGATGCGGCCATTTCTGTAGTCTTCGTATATATGCAGCGCTTTCCCATTTAAATCATACTTACTTAGTCGAAAGTCCTTGATGATGTATAGATTTCCTAGGTAATCTGTGCTTATGTCTGCACCTTTAATTTGAATGCTGTTAATTGGAGAATATACCTGTGCGGGCAGCCCATTCAAGCCTAGTAACAGCACAAGTAGGTAGGCGCTATACCTTAAAGTAGTGCAGTTTTGTTTCCACACCATCAAAGCATGCGTAGCTTTTGAAGTTAATCCAATCTCCCAAATTGATGTAGCTTGTTTTGTCATCTATTTTGTGTTCTATCGCTAAGTGTCTATGTCCAAAGATATAATAATTCGCTTGTTGAACCGGGTGCTTCTTTTTGATATATTGAACCAACCACTCTTTATCTTCCCCAAGAAATTTCTCTTTTACTTCGCCGCTTCCATATCGACTCCTTCTGGACCAAAATTGTGCAATCCCCATGCCAATGTCCGGATGTATCCATTTGAACATCCATTGGCAAATCGGATTTCGAAAGATTTTTTTAAGCAGCTTATATCGAAAGTCCTTCGGCCCTTTACCGTCTCCATGGCCAACAAAAAATTTAACTCCGTTTTCCTCAAATGTATAATTATCCTCGTGCACAATGAACCCTAACTCTTGCTCAAAGTAGCCATTCAACCACATGTCGTGATTGCCTTTAAAATAATGAACCACGATTCCTTGGTCAACAAATTCTGCCAATTTTCCCAGCACGCGGACATAGCCTTTTGGAATAGCTGTTTTGTAATCGAACCAAAAATCGAAAATGTCTCCGACTAAAAATAAAGTTTTACAATCGGCCTGTATACTATTCAACCACAAGACGAATTCCTTTTCACGTGAAAGACTCTCCTCATAGTTTGGCGTCCCCAAATGGAGGTCTGATGCAAAGTATATATGCTTGGAATTATCCAATTTCTGGAACATCTATGTAAAAAACAAAGACGTTTGCGGTTCCAGAAGCATTCAACAATCGTGCATGATTGGCTTTGCAAATCTTACGTTCTTTATTTAACTCAATTAGCGAAGGTAGTTTGTCGTAATATTGCGCCCTAAACATGTCCAGTCCTCTTTCTAAATTTGGAACCAAATTAGCTCGGCTCGCTATAATAACATGGTGGGGCGGAAAGGTGGTTAGCCTTCTATTTGTCGCTTGATCAGGAGTTAACAATATCACTCCCTCATCAGCTGATAGCGCAAAACATCGCGACGTAGCAGCATCGCTGTTGTCCATAAAAAATCCGTACTCATCATCCTGCTCAAGACCTAAACTCTTGAAGTAATTTCTTAAGGTGTGGTCCCAAGAGTATAAAAAATTCCAACTGTTCTCAGATTTTAAGGAATTGAGTAAGACTAGAAATTTAGCGGCGGATTCACAGTAAATAAACTTTCCCCCACTTGCTGAAAAATTTTCAGCGAAGCGAAGATCCATTTCTGCTGCTTTTGATGGGCCTTTTTCGGTTACTGGCATTTTAATTGGCGTTTCTTCTGGACTAAAGGTGGTTTTAAATAGCCTTTGGGAAGCTTCTTTTTCCTCTGATGACATATTCATATTGTAAAACTACAAAATATTTGTGGTTTCTAGATAGGTCCAATCAGCATACCTATTTCCTTGTTGTTGAAATGTTCAAGCAAAAACTTTTAATCGTCCTTTTTTAAATCCTCCTCATTCTCTTCGGGAGAGGTGTCTTCTTGAATTGGGTTTTCACTTGGCTCTTCCGTAAGTTCTTCTGTCACGTTTTCTTCGGTGGCGGATATCTCAGTTACAGCTTCTGCTTCCTCCTCTAATTTTTCAAAAGGGCGAATTCCAATAAGCTTAACCACATCATCTTTCACAATTACCTCTTTTTCTAATAGCACTTCAGCAACTTTAACCAGCTCCTCTCGCCGTTCTTTTAAAAGTGCCAAAACCCGCGCATATTGCTCTTCAATTATCGCTTTCACTTCCTTATCGATAATTCGAGCGGTTTCATCAGAATACGGTTTTTGAAAAGTGTCATTCTTCATAAGCTCATAGTAAGAAACATTTCCTACACTCTCTGTCATTCCATAAATCACGACCATCGAATAAGCTGTCGATGTCACTTTATCTAAGTCATTTTGAGCGCCTGTTGAAATTTGACCAAAAGTTAACTCTTCTGCCGCTCGACCAGCTAAAGTAGCGGCCATCTCGTCTAGCATTTGCTCTTTAGTGGATAAGTTTCTTTCACTTGGAGTATACCATGCCGCACCTAAAGATTGCCCTCTAGGTACTACAGTCACCTTAACTAGTGGGTGCGCGTGCTCCAAGAACCAACTACTCACTGCATGTCCCGCTTCGTGATAAGCAATTCTTTTCTTCTCATCAGGAGAGATAATTTTATTTTTCTTTTCTAATCCGCCGATTACCCTGTCAATGGCAGCATTAAAATCATCTAGACCAATAAATTCCTTATTGCTTCTTGCCGCAATAAGTGCTGATTCATTACAAATATTCGCAATGTCAGCTCCTACGAATCCTGGTGTTAGGGCCGCAAGTTTGGATAAATCCAAACCTTCCTCCAATTTGATGTTTTTCACATGCACCTTGAAAATTTCCTCTCTTTCTTTTAAGTCCGGTCGGTCCACGTGTATTTGCCGATCAAACCTTCCTGGACGCAACAAGGCGGGATCCAATACATCCGGACGGTTAGTTGCCGCCACCAAAATGATTCCCTTATCACTACCAAAACCATCCATTTCTACCAAGAGTTGATTTAATGTGTTTTCTCTTTCATCATTGCCTCCCTGAATAGAATTCTTTCCCCGAGCTCTACCAATGGCATCAATCTCATCTACAAAAATAATACAAGGCGCTTTTTCTCTTGCTTGCTTAAACAGGTCGCGCACTCTAGATGCGCCCACACCCACAAACATTTCTACAAAATCAGAGCCTGAAATCGAGAAGAAAGGCACTTTAGCTTCACCAGCCATAGCTTTTGCCAACAATGTCTTACCCGTCCCTGGTGCACCAATTAATAAGGCCCCCTTCGGTATCTTACCCCCTAAACGCGTATACTTTTGCGGTTCTTTTAAGAAATCAACAATTTCCATTACTTCTTCCTTTGCTTCACCCAATCCAGCTACATCTTTAAATGTTACCGGTGATTTTGTGTTTTGATCAAAAAGTGTGGCTTTTGATTTCCCAATGCTAAAAATCTGGCTTCCTCCGCCCATGCCCCCGCCGCCCATTCTTCGCATGAAGAAAAAGAAAATGAACACAAATAATAAAATAGGCAAGAAGAATATTAATGTATCCATTATGGACTCGCGCTGCTCATATTCTATGCGTAAATTTTCTACCTCTTGGTGTTTTTCTTCCAAGTCATTAATATCCTCCGCAAATTGCTTGTCATTGGCAATGGTAAAGTAAGCATGGTAAGAATCAAAGAATCCTTTGGACTCTTTTAAGTCTGCATACTTCTCATTGTTTTCTAGTGCTTCTTTCTTCAAGTAAACTTCAACTTGATTGTCGTTGATTACAACAACTCGCTCTACATCATTAGACAAAAGCATTTCTTTCACAAAATAATTCTGTGTGATGACTTTGTTGTTTTCTCCGCCCGTTCCGTTTGACAGGAATAGAGATACCACTAATAAGACACCGAGTATGGCATAAATCCAATAAGGATTAAAACCGCCATCTTCTTTTGTCTTCTTTTTAAAGTTTTTATTGTCTTCCATAATTATTCATGTTCTACGCTCAATGCGTCGCTCCAAAGCTCTTCTAATTGATAATATTCTCTTGTTTCATTCAAAAACACATGCACCACGATATCAAAATAATCCAAAATAATCCATTCACCATTTGCCTTGCCTTCTTGGCCCTTCGGAAACAATGAAAGTTTATCCTTCGCATCTTTGTAGACAGAGTCAGCAATTGCACCTACTTGTGTTGTATTGGTTCCGTGACATACTATAAAGTAATCTGCCACTGCATCTGTCAATTTTGTTAAGTCTAGTTCGATGACTTCTAGGCCTTTTTTATCCAAAATAGCCTCTACAACTATTTTTTTTAACTCCGAAGAGCTACTTTTATCTTTCTTTTTCAAATAAAAATTTATTTAGATTTAAATTTCACACAAAAATAACAATTCTTTTGAGTCAACTACCAAACACTTTGATAATCGGAAAGGTTCTAGATCACCAAGAAAAATGCTTATCGACTAATTCTTATGCAAAAAAGTTAATTGCAAAAAGTAAGCCACTGGAAGGAACCGTTGTGATTACTGACAATCAGACCGAGGGAAGAGGACAATTTGGCAATTCCTGGGAAAGTGAAGCCGGTCAAAATATTGCATTGAGCGTTATTGTGTACCCTAAATTGTCAGCAGATCGGCAATTTTACTTATCAAAAGTTGCAAGCTTAGCTTGTGTAAAAGCGCTTAAAAGCATTACCAATTTAGATTTTGAGATCAAATGGCCGAATGATATTTATTACGGGAATTTAAAAGTAGGTGGTTTGCTCATTGAAAACCAGTTGGCTGGATCTCAAATTTCCAATAGTGTAATTGGTATAGGGATTAATCTCAATCAAGAAGCATTCGACAATTTACCTCAGGCTACCTCCATTACGCAACTTGTGCGCTATGTCTTGAATAGAAAAAAATGCACGGCTATTTTACTTGAACATTTGGATGCTGCCTATTTGATGTTGCATCAAGGTAGACTTGACGATATCGATAGCGAATATCATGAGTACTTGAAAGCTTATCAGTCAGATTTTAAATTTAAAGAAAATAGAGTGGCAAAAACCGGCTTCTTAAAAGGGGTGAACACCCAGGGGCAATTGGAAGTTGTTGAGGATGGAAAGGAAAGGGTTTTTAATTTTAAAGAGATTGAGTGGGTCTTGCGAAACTAATCCTTAAATTTGAAGAATAAATTGAAAAACATGAGCAAAATTGATTGGAAAGATGCTTTACCTGCTCACCGAGATGGGAAGGCTTTTGAAGATATCACGTATAAAAAAGCGGATGGTGTGGCAAGAATAGCCTTTAACCGGCCAAACGTGCGTAATGCCTTTCGTCCCTTAACAACCAAAGAGCTTTATGAGGCTTTTTACGATGCGGGCGAAGATACTTCTATTGGGGTTGTTTTGTTAAGCGCAGAAGGACCGTCAACAAAAGATGGGGTGTATTCCTTTTGCAGCGGCGGCGATCAGAAGGCTAGAGGCCATAAAGGCTACGTAGGAGATGATGGCTATCACCGATTAAACATATTAGAAGTGCAACGCTTGATTCGATTTATGCCAAAAGCGGTGATTGCTGTAGTGCCCGGTTGGGCTGTAGGTGGTGGACACAGTTTGCACGTGGTGTGCGACTTGACTTTGGCGAGCAAAGAGCACGCGATTTTTAAGCAAACGGATGCAGACGTAACCAGTTTTGATGGCGGTTATGGTTCGGCATATTTAGCGAAGATGGTCGGCCAAAAGAAAGCCCGTGAAATTTTCTTTCTAGGAAGAAATTACGATGCGCAAGAAGCTTATGAAATGGGTATGGTGAATGCGGTTGTTCCTCATGCTGAACTGGAAGATACAGCCTTTGAATGGGCGCAAGAAATATTAGCGAAGTCTCCAACGTCTATCAAGATGTTGAAGTTTGCCATGAACTTAACCGACGATGGTATGGTGGGTCAGCAAGTCTTTGCTGGTGAAGCCAC
>CAZZMB010000032.1:0-25967 GCA_964655225.1 uncultured Chitinophagales bacterium
ACTAGTTGGTGGGCTTTAATTATACTTATGTAGTGTAACGGTGACACTTGTGGAGAAGAAGGGATTGAAATCGAACTATTTTGGGCAGGATTTGACTAAAATAATTAATACTTTGTGATAAAGATCATTACTTTAAATTTTCAGTTTGATGAAACGAAAGATTTAAAAAATTCAGTATTTGGAAAATCAGTAAAAACTACAAACCTATAAATGCAAAGCTCAGCTTATTTGATAAATTGAGTTATCTATTGCTTTTGTTTAAATTTGTTTAATTATTAGCAAAGAACATGAGGTTTCTTATATCATTTACTGTATTTTTCATTCATTGCTCAATAGGTTTCTGTCAATTAGACAAAGTGACGGCACCATTTATTACGAGTTTTAATATCACTGAATTGGGTGTCCGAAATGTTGAGCAACTGAAACAAGCCGAAAATGGTCTTTATTATATGGCAACCTCTGCAGGTTTGTTAGAAATTGACGGTGTAAATCACTTTTTGTACAGAAAGGGAAAGCTTACAAATCTAAGCTCAATTTATGTTGCTTCTGATAAGCTAATCTATAGCGCTGGAATTGGTGGTTTTGGGCTTTGGGAAAAGAATGAATATGGTCGTTTTGAGTATACAAGTTTACACTATGTAGCCCCCACAAAAGAAGATTATTTACAGCCAACATTTAACAATATCGTATCACACGAAAACCAAATGGTGTTTAAATCCCAAGATCAGATGTTCTTTTTCGACCCAAAAGATGGAAGCATCACGACTCTCAAAGCGCCTGAATACTACAAGAATATATTTAAGACTAAATCACATTTGTTCTTTAGCGATTTCCAAGGCAGTATTTATACTATTCAAGGGGATGACATGACATTATTTGAAGACTTCAAACAAATAAAGAGTGAATTGGTTAACGTTTTTGAAATTACTCAAAACAACTGTGTATTTGTGTTTAAGAATGGGCAGGTCTGGTCTAAAAAAGGGACTTCAACTCGAAACATAGTAAATTTAAAATCTATTGTTATAAATGCCGCAATACTGAACAAAAACGATGAAATCGTCATTGGAACTAATCAAAATGGGATTTATATTCTTGACAACCAATATAGACCCAAAAAAACAATTATTGACACAGATGGCCTAAGATCAAATTATGTAAAGGGACTTTATGAGGACGCTCAAGAGAACCTTTGGGCAATTGGTGATAAAGAGATTCATAATATAAAACAAAACGATGTAGTTCATTATATAAAAGAATCCAAAAATCAGGGTCAGAGTCATGGTTTTCTACTGCACAACAATATTTTTTTAAATGCAACAAACCAAGGCTTGTTTAGCACAGATACAAGATCAAAAAACAGTAGTGCGTCCTTGGTGAAAAATAGCCAAGGCGTTAATTGGCACATTGAAAAAATTGATAATACTATTTTTGTTGGACACGAAAAAGGTATATACACCTATGAGCGCGATAATTCATTGAAATTATTGCACGCTGTCAATGGAGTATGGAATTTTAAGCAACATAAAAGCAGAAAGGATTTAATTTATTGTGGCACTTACAACGGTATTCTTATACTTAAGAAAAAAAACGGAGAGTGGTCATTTTATAAGCGACTAGATGGATTCTATGATTCTTCTCGATTTATCGAGTTTGATAATAATGATTTATGGGTTTGTCACCCCGCTAAAGGCTTTTTCAAATTAGGATTAAGCGCCAATTTTGAAAATATAACTTCATTTGAGTTTTTAAAGAACTTTAATTCTGATGATGAATTATTTTATAATTACTTTTTTAAACTTAACGATGCATTGATATTTTATAACCCTGAGGGTTTTTATAAATACGATGATACTGACAAGGCATTTTATAAAAGCAGTGCTGTGACCGAAATGTTTGAGGGTATAAGTGACCTAAGTTTTATAAAACAACTTGACAACTCTTTGTGGTTCTCTACCAACAAACACATAGGATTGGTTGATTTTGAAGTTCGTAAGTCAACATTTTTTAAAAATAAAAAAATCAATACACTCGGCGATTTTTCAAAATTTACGCGCCTAAACCAAAAGTATGTCTTGTTTAATTCAGAAGACCAAGTATTTGTATTTAATGAAGAGGCGATTGCTCAAAAGAACAAGGATAGTATTATTCAAAAACCATTAATAAAGACCATTCAATTTGTAGGAATCAATGACACCATACATCATAGTTTTTTTCAGGGCAACATCAAGTCCTTTCCGTATGCAAATAATTCAATTTCAATTCAGACTCAGTTACCCAAATACTTGGGTAGTTCAACTCATGTCGTTGAATACAAAGTCAGTGATGAGGGCAAATGGCTAGAAGCCGATGATAATTTAGTTATAAAAGTAAATGGGCTCGAAACTAATAGCTATGAGGTTTTTGTCAGGACGAGTGATCAAATGGGTAGCTTTTCAGAAGAAATGCTTATTCCTTTTAAAATTAAACCGAAATGGTATTTATCTGGAGCAGCGTTTTCTATTTATTTTTTAATCACAATTGGGATAATTTTATTTATTGTAATAACTCAAGAAGCTAGAAACAAAAAGAAAAGGGAGCGCTTACTTAAAAAAGAAAAACGCAAACAAAAAGAAAGAATTAGCAGGCTAGAAGTTCAAAATCTAAAAGATGAAAAAACAATGTTGGCGCTCGAGCAGGACAAGCTTCAGTTGGAAATCAAAAATAGAAACCAAGAACTGGCTTTTTCCACCTATACTAACATAAAGAAAAACGATTTACTGATCAATTTAAAAAATCACATTTTTAAACTAAATGATGTTAAAAAGGAAAAAGAGTTAAGTCCTAAGATGAAATCAATTGTCAAAAGAATAGATGTCGAGCTGAAAGAAACTTACGATTGGGTCAAATTTGAGTTTCATTTTAAAAAATCAAACCCTGACTTTTTTAGTAAACTCGACGACTTACACCCCGATCTTACACCCAACGATATTCGAATTTGTGCTTTTATTAAATTAAACATACCCACCAAGCAAATGGCTTCTTTGCTTAACATCAATCCAAAAAGCTTGGAAATGACGCGGTATAGACTCCGAAAAAAGCTTGGATTAGCTGAGAGATCCAATCTGTACAACTATATTTGTTCACTATAGACCAAACATTCTTGTAGTGTATTTGTAGGGCTTGTAATCAACTACGTAGGGTTTCTTTAGGGCACTTTTATTTTTCATTAGTTTTTGATCTTCATAACATTGTGCTCATTAATTTATGATTTATTTAAAATACTAATACGAATTATAAATATTTCATTATAACTTAAAATTTATCCAAATGAAAAACATATACATTTTTATATTATTTTTTAGTGTTAGTGCAGTGTTTTCTCAGAACCAATTATTGGCTGATTTTGAAGATGTTGGCACATCGCTTATTTTTCAAACCTGGGGAGGCGGAGACGATGCTCACACTACCACAGTGGTAGACAATCCTTTTCCTGGTGGCATTAATACCACAGCTAAAGTGTCTAAGCACACTGTTGGGAATGATAGTGGCAGAATTGCTCAAGCACCTGGTTACACACAATACTTTAATCTTACCGATAACCCTAGTGTGACTCTAAAACTATATACTTCCAAGGCTATTGATGTAAAGGTAAAGTTTGAAGGTACTGATTGGGGCTCCAATAACGCTGAGAAGAAAACGACTGTTTCTACCTTAGACCAATGGGTTGAAGTTACCATCGATTTTAGTGGTACTTCCAATATTCTACTGAATAAGGTTGGTATCGGCTTTGAAGGCGCTTCTGGAGGAGACACCTTTTATGTTGATGATTTGATGGTAGGATCTTTTTACACAACCAACCAACTCATATATAATCCAGCAAATGGCGCTACTGGATTTGAACGATCAAATAATATCATCATCAGAACCAATGAAAAGTTGACAAAAACTGATGGCACTGCGCTGGCAGATGGTGACATAAGCAGTATTGTTTCTTTAAAAGAAACCGACGTTAACGGGGCTGATGTTGCTTTTACAGGAACTGTTGCAGAGTGGAATCATAATACTGATGAGTATTCAACTACAATTACTGTTAATCCAACTGATAATCTTAATTTTTCTAGTGATTACTATGTTTCGATAAATGAATCTTCAGTTAAATATCAAGACGACACTGCAGTTCTAGCGAGTAGTGCAACATTTACTACCAAGGCACCTGTAACAAATAAAATGCTTATTGATTTTGAAACACCTCAAACTGATGCCGGTTGGGGCAGTTGGGGTGGAGCTGGTTTTGAAAAAATTGATAACCCTGATCCCTCTGGCATTAATACTTCTGCTAAAGTTGGTAAATACACTGTACCAGGTGGAGACGCTGGTATTGAAAACAATGACGTTGATGGTGCCAAATTGCAGTTTTTTGATTATGAACAAACACCATTTTTTAGAGTAAAGGTATGGGTCAGTAAGCCTGTTAAAGTCTATATGCAGCTTCAAAATAATCCTGATTGGGGAAATAACACTGGCGTTAAAGAAATCCTTGTAGAAGAAACGAATAAATGGGTTGAATTGGTTTATAATTTTGGCGGTACAACAATTGGAGCTGGAAAAGACCCACACAACAGAATTCAGATATATTTTGACAGAGACAAATCTGGTGGATCTTCAGAAGGGGATGTTTACTATTTTGATGAAATCCATAAGAGTGATGTACAACCACCTGCATCGTTTACATTAAACCCCCTAAATGCTGGAAGTGATATTGCAACATATTCAAGGTTATTTTTAACGTCAAATATTGCGTTTAAAAATGCTGACGGTTCTGCTATAACTACACCTGCTTCTAATGTAGCGTTAAGAGAAGGTAATGCCAATGGTACCGCTGTGCCTACAAGCGTTTCAATTACAACTGATAATTTAACCTTTAACATTGTTCCTGATGCTATGTTAACAGCCAGTACTACTTATTGGTATGGAGTCATAGACGGAACCACAAGTACTGATGACGGCAATGTCGTGGCAGGATTGTCTGGAACCTTTACGACAGCAGCTACATCGCCTGCCATAGCAATGTATCAAGATAACGAAGGAGGCGCAGATTCGATTACAATTCAAGATTACATTAGTGATGACCCTTATACCACAGCTATAGTTGTAGATCCAAGTGACTCAAACAATAGTGCACTACAAGTTGACAAATCAACTTCAAATTGGGGGTGGTCGTCGCTTCATTATGAACTAGATAATCCAATTGATTTTTCAAAAGGGACAGTACTTTCGTTTAAAATAAAATCTGCTGATGCTTCAAAAGCATGGGGTTGGACAAGGTTAAAAATCGCCAACCAAAAAGAGGATGGTGGAAGTTCTAATGAAACCGATGATTCACAGTTTTTGGCAAACGACGAATGGCAAACTGTTTACTTCAATTTTGATTTTGGAACGGATCCATTGCCTACAGATTATACACACATTCGTTTGTTCTTAAATCCTGGAAATACAGATGCGGGTCAATCCTATTTGGTTGACGACCTTAGTGGTCCTGCTTTAGGAACTACAGCATCGATTATTGATATTAGCGTTCAAAACTTCGCTTTTTATCCAAATCCAGCGACCTCGCAATTGACTTTCATTGGCAATGTGGATGGTGAATTAGCACAAGTATTTGATGTGCTGGGTCGTAAACAGTTGAGTAAAGCAATCGTTAACAACAAACTTAACGTTGACAAATTGGATAATGGTGTATATTTCTTAAAAGTACAAGACCAAGTCAAAAAGTTAATTATAAAATAATTAAATAAAAAAGTTAAATTAACAGGGGGAATATTCATTCTCCCTGTTAATTTATTTACTGTAAAATGCACAAGCAAGTATTATATATTTTTACTGCAGTTGTACTGTTGTTCTTAGAAACAGTTAACGCACAAGGGCATCTAATTTCAGGAACCATAGTAGATGCACAAGGTATTTCGCTTCCTGGCGTAACGGTTTTAGAGCAAGACAGTGCTAATGGTGTGGCCTCCGATTTAGACGGAAATTATATTTTAACAACTTCATCTTCAAACGCAACTTTGGTTTTTTCTTATATCGGATTTGAAACCAAAATCATTGCTATTGCTAACAAAAGATATTTGGATGTAATCCTATCTGAAAGTGCAGAAGCACTCGAAGAAGTACAAGTAGTAGCCTTCCAAAAGCAAAGGAAAAACAGCGTTATTGGCTCGATTAATACCATAAAACCAGCCGAATTAAATCAACCCAACTCAAACCTTACTGCTTCACTGGCAGGCAGAATTTCAGGTGTAATTTCCTACCAACGTTCTGGGGAACCTGGCGCAGACAATGCCGAATTTTTTGTACGAGGCGTTACCTCCTTCGGATATTCAAATAGCCCGCTCATCCTTATTGATGGATTAGAAGTAACCACAAACGACTTAGCACGCATTGAACCTGACAACATTGCCAGTTTTTCTGTCATGAAAGATGCTACAGCCACCTCTCTTTATGGTGCGCGAGGTGCTAATGGAGTTGTTTTAGTGACTACAAAAGAAGGTAAAAAAGGAAAAGCAAAAGTAGCTTTTCGATATGAAAATAAGTTTTCAGCACCAACACAAATTACTAGCCTTTTAGACGGCGTCAGCTATATGGAACTCTATAATAGTGCACTTCGCATGCGTGATCCTTCTGCTCCACTTTATTACAGTAAAAATAAAATTGAGGCAACTCGAAACACCCCAGATCCTAATATTTACCCAAACCTAAATTGGTACGATGAATTATTTAAAAACAATACCATAAACAAAAAGTTCAACCTGAATGTTAATGGAGGTGGAGACGTATCACAATACTACCTCTCCGTATCGCATACAAACGATACAGGGCTGCTTAAAGTGGACCCTTTGAACAATTTTAATAACAATATTGACATTAACCGGTCTAACCTTCGGGCAAATGTGAATATAAACCTAACCAAAACAACCAAAATATCTGTGAAGTTCAATTCATTCTTTGAGAGATATAATGGACCCATCGATAGCGCAAATGATATTTTTGGGAAAGTCATGCAGGCAAACCCTGTAAATTTCCCAAAATATTACACCTTTGATAACCAATTTAGCCAATACAACCATACGCTTTTCGGGAACAAAGGAAATGGTGGATTTCCCAACCCCTATGCAGATATGGTACGAGGATATAAAGACCGATTTAGTTCTACCATTTTGTCGCAGGTGCAAATCAAACAAGAATTGGATTTTATTACTGAAGGACTGTCCTTTAGAGCACTAGTTGCTGTAAAAAGCTATTCTGCTACTGAAAACCAACGCAGCTTTAACCCATTTTATTATGGGATTGCGGAGTCAGAAACTGAGCTTGGATTGGTCAATAGAATTTACCAAATTCAAGAAGGCACAGAATTTTTAAGTAACAACAGTACTTCCAACGCAGTAAACAGTAACTATTACTATGAGTTTACCACTCAATACGATAGGTTTTTCAATGACAAGCATCAAGTGGGTGGCTTATTGGTGTTTAACTTCAACGAAGCGCTAAATAAGTATTCAAATAGTTCTGTATTTGCTTCTTTGCCTGCAAGAAATATGGGGATTTCTGGCAGGGGAACCTATGGATATGATGATCGCTATTTTGTAGAATTAAACTTTGGATATAATGGCTCTGAAAAGTTTGCTGAAAACCATCGATTTGGATTTTTCCCATCTGCTGGTTTGGGGTGGATCGTTTCCAACGTAAGTTTTTTCGAAAAGACATTCCCGTCTATTTCACTGCTGAAATTAAAATACACTTTTGGGCTTGTTGGGAACGACAACATTGGAAGTTCTCGCTTTTTCTATTTATCAGATGTTAATCTGGGCGATGGTGGTCGTGGTTATGCTTGGGGTGCCGATTATAACAACTACTATAACGGATACAACATTAATAGCTACCCTAACGCTGACGTTACTTGGGAAGTTGCTGAAAAAACCAATTATGGTGTAGAACTGGGAATAAAGGAACGCCTAGTATTGCAGTTTGATTATTTTATAGAAAATAGAAAAAAAATATACGAGGACCGTCCAGTATATCCTGACACGGCAGGGCTTACATCTGTAGTTAGCAGTAATTCTGGACAGGTTCAATCCAAAGGTTTGGATATTGCCATTGACTACAACCAGTCTTTCGCCAATGGATTTTATCTCACGGCAAGAGGTACATTTACCTATGCAACAAACGAGGTTGTGGTTAAGAATGAGCCACAATACCCCTTTGGCTATCTAAGTGCAATAGGTTATCATACAAATCAACCTAGAGGCTACATTGCGGAACGTCTTTTTATAGATCAAGAAGATATTCTCAATTCCCCAGAGCAGTTTAACGGGCTTTCATCGAATGAGAATGCATATCTACCAGGTGACATCAAGTATAAAGATTTAAATGGCGACGGTAAAATTAGCGAGCTAGACAAAGCACCAATTGGTGATCCTTTTGTTCCTGAAATTGTATATGGTTTTGGAGCATCCATGGGCTATAAAAACATTGATTTTTCTTTCTTTTTCCAAGGGGCGGCAAAATCTTCCTTTTTTATTCAGCCAACCAATATCGCACCATTTATAAACGAAAGAAATGCGCTTAATATCATTAGTGACAACCACTGGTCTGAAAACAATCCTGATCCTTATGCCTTCTGGCCAAGGCTTTCTACAGAAGAGGTGAATAATAACAACCAAGATTCAACATGGTGGCTAAGAGACGGGGATTTCTTACGACTGAAGTCGATTGAACTAGGATATACACTTCCAGAACAATGGCTTAAGATTAAGAATTTACGCACACGTTTTTACGCCAGTGGACTTAACTTATTTACCATAAGCAAATTTAATTTGTGGGATAACGAAATGGGGGGTAATGGACTGGGGTATCCACCACAACGTGTCATGAATCTTGGATTACAAATAAACTTTTAACAATGAAGAAAACTATTAAACATATCGCGCTATACTCGTTCGTTCTTGTTGGGTTTTTAAGTTGTGATGATTATTTAGACATTGTCCCTGATAAAACACAAGAAGTTTCTTTGATGTTTCAACGTCAAGAAGCAGCCTATACCGCTTTAGTTACCTGTTATAGTTATTTGCCACAAAACGATGGCCTCTATGCGACCTTTACCTTGGCTAGTGACGAGTTAACAACTCCCTTGGCCAAAGAACCAAGCTCGATCAAATTAATGAAAGGCGAGCAAGTAGCTGACGATCCTTTTATGAGTTTTTGGTCTGGTTATGGTGCCAGTGGTAGAGGACAAGGTTCTTTGTGGGATGGCATTCGAGCCTGTAATACGCTAATTGCCAATATCGACCAAGCCGTAGATATGACCCAAGTAGAAAAGAACACTTGGAAAGCCGAAGCAAAAGTGCTTAAGGCTTATTACCACTTTTTACTTCTTAATTACTATGGCCCTATTCCAATTGTAGATGTTAATCTTCCAATTGATGCTAGTGACGAAGATTTACGCGTTCACAGAAAAACAATTGACGAAGGAATTACCTATATATTGAACACCTTAGATACTGCTATTGCTGATTTGCCAGAGCGTACTACAGGAAACAATGACTTAGGGCGCATGGATAAGGTTATTGCATATGCCATTAAATCGAAGGTAAGCCTGTATGCGGCCAGTCCGTTGTTTAATGGGAATTCAGAATTCTACAGCGACTTTGTGAATCATGAGGGTACTCCTTTCTTTAATCAGAATGTTGAAGTAGGCAAGTGGGAAATGGCTGCAACAATTGCAAAAGAAGCCATTGATATTGCTGTGGCACAAGGAGCAGCGATATATCAATTTACTTCAAGTCCACCAAAATATGACGAAACCAACTATGATAATCCATTCTACAAAACTTTTTATGATCTTAAGTTTTCTGTTTTAGAAAAGTGGAATCCTGAGCTTTTATGGGGCGACTCAAGCCCAGTAAACGACTGGTGGCGTTTACAGTCGGGTGTACTTATGAAAGACCCTACAGCTTCGTCGGTGCAGGCTGCTTGGCAATGGATAGCGCCAACAATGCGTATGGCAGAGTTGTTTTACACCAAAAATGGCCTCCCCATAGACGAAGATAATACCTATAATTATGAAAGAAGGTTCGGTACTACAGTTGTATCTAATGATAAAAAGAATTATGCGCGGCCTGGCTTAAGGACAGCAGAATTACACCTCAACAGAGAGCCTAGATTCTACACAAATATTGGCTTCGATTCTAGTGAATATAGAGGCTGGAATGAATTGTGGACCCTGCGTATGAAAAAAGGGCAAACACATGGACGTATAGCCAATACAAGCGATTACTTGATAACGGGTTTTTCTCTAAAAAAACTTGTGCATCCCGAATCTGAAGGAGACGCATACGATAAAATAATCCGTTATCCTTGGCCAAACGCAAGGTTAGCAGAACTGTATTTAAATTACGCTGAGGCTTTAAATGAAGCATATGGCCCAAGTCAAGCCGTTTATGATGCCCTAAATGCAGTCCGTGCCAGAGCAGGTATCCCATATGTTGAGGTCGTTTGGAGCGATGGCTCTTTGGCAAAAACATTAAATAAACATACCACGCAAAGTGGTCTGCGAGAAATTATACGCCAAGAGCGTATGATAGAGCTTGCTTTTGAAGGGCACCGATATAACGATATTCGAAGATGGAAACTAGCTGACGAATATTTTAATACCAATGTTCGCGGTTGGTCTGTTGACGAGAAAACGGATACGAATTACTACAAAGTAATTGAGGTTGGTATGCGTTCTTTTGCTACTCCTAGAGATTACCTACATCCTATCAAAACAAGTGAGCTTATCACAAATCCCAATTTAATTCAAAATCCACAATGGTAGCATCAAAAATACATGCCGTTAGAAATATACTTTATGTTTCATCACTTCTGCTAGTTATTTCGCTAATAGCTTCTTGTGAATCAGACGATAAAGGCGATACCACACCGCCAGGTGAACTTAGTGTAATAAGTACCGAGGCCACTTACGGCGGGGCAGTTATTTCTTATACCCTTCCCGAGGATAATGATATTTTATATGTACGCGCAGACTATACCAATGGAAAAGGGGAGGCCGTTTTCAGAACTGTGAGTAAACATGTGAATCAAATTGAAGTTTCAGGATTTGTTCTTGAAGAAGATGTGACGGTAAGCCTAACGGTAGTTGACGAGAATCAAAACAGTTCTAAGGCTGTAGCACTTGAAATACGTCCGTTACGATCCTTTATTTTTCTGGTTCAGGAGAGTATTCAAATAGAGCCAGATTTAGGAGGTGTGCAGGTCAGTTGGGAAAATGCAACAGAAAAAACAGTATTTATTTATCTACATATTCAAGACGGTGAGGATGAGCAAATTCGAATTCTATCATCAGCTAATAAAAATGAAAAAATATTTGTGCGTGGTCTTGAAGCAAAGCCATTGTTGTTTTTGACCAAAACCGAAGACTTTGATGGTAACATTTCTGAACTACAAGAAAAAGGTACATACACTCCGTTATTTGAAGAAAAAATAAACAAAGAGACATGGAAACTGGTCAGCAACCTCTCTATTGATGGAAATGCCTACGAGGGAGCTACAGTCAATTTTTGGGATGACGTTATTGATACATTTGAGACAAATTCAGACAACAGCTATTTCATCATCAACCGTAACGATAATGGGGGGATACTGCGTTGGCCGCTTGATATTGTTATTGACCTCAATAAAAAAGCAAAAATTAATCGGTTCAAAGTTTGGCAACGTGCGTATTGGTACAATGGTCCAGATGGTAAATCTTATTATTATCAGGAAGAGAATTTAAAGAGCTTTGACTTGTACGTAAGTATGAATAAAACCGATTGGGTTTTGTTAGGCAACTTCGAAATAGATGGTCCCTCGGGAGGTACAGATGAAATTTCTCAAGCCTTATTAGATGAAGCTGCGGCAGGACACAACTTTAATTTAGATGAAATATCCCCAGAATTCAGGTATCTAAAGTTTAGTATAACCTCCAATTTTGGTAGTGATTCTTTTTGTCACGGGTCAGAAATCACATTGTTTGGAAGGGACAATTTATAGAACAAATATTTTAAAAAAATTAGATGGCTTTACATCAACTCAAGTTTAATTTGAGTAACTTCTTAATGTCTTTTTTGCTTGTGCTTAGCTGCTTTACGCTACATGCGCAATACCTGACAACACAGGGTAAAGAAATTGTAGACAAGGACAATACGCCAATATTACTAAAAGGAATTGGATTAGGTGGCTGGATGCTACAAGAGCCTTATATGATGCAATCCATTGGTGGGGCTAAAAACCAACAAGAATACAGATCAAAACTTGAGGCCCTTATTGGTGAAACCAAAACGCAAGAGTTTTATGATGCTTGGTTAGACAACTTTGTAACCAAACAAGATATAGATTCCATTGCCAGTTGGGGGTTTAACAGCGTGCGATTACCTATGCACTTCAACTTGTTTACACTACCTATTGAAGATGAGCCAGACAGCAACACAAACACGTGGCTAGATAAAGGTTTCGATATGGTTGATGAACTACTTGGTTGGTGTGAGGCTAATGAGCTTTATCTCATTTTAGACCTACATGCAGCACCTGGAGGACAAGGTTATGATCAAGGAATTTCAGACTATGACACCAACAAACCCTCACTTTGGGAAAGCGAGCAAAACAAGATTAAAACCGTTGCGCTCTGGGGTAAGCTTGCACAGCGGTACCATGATAAAACGTGGATTGGCGGCTATGATTTGATCAACGAAGTCAATTGGAATTTAAATAGTACTGAGCTTAAGGACATGCACGTTCGGATTACAAATGAGATTCGAAAGTACGACAACCACCACATATTGTTTATTGAGGGAAATTGGTTTGCTAATGATTTTACAGGGCTTACACCTCCTTGGGACAGCAATATGGTCTATAGTTTTCATAAGTATTGGAACGTAAATACGACAAATACCATACAATGGGTGCTTGATATGAGAAACGAACACAATGTCCCCTTATGGATGGGTGAAAGTGGCGAAAACTCCAATATGTGGTTTAAAGAAGCTATTTCACTTTTCGAAAACAATAATATTGGTTGGGCTTGGTGGCCTTGGAAAAGAATTACAACTACCGTGTCCGCTTTCTCAATCCCTTCCAATAGTCAATATGATGCTGTTATGAAGTATTGGAAAGGCGAGGGTCCTATACCCGATGCAGATGATGCCTATGATGGCATGATGGCACTGACACAAAGCGCATTGGTTGACAATACTATCTACAACAAAGGCGTAGTTGATGCCATGCTGCGACAGCCAAGCGACGATAGCCTATTACCCTATGCCAACAATGTGATTCCAGGAATCATACATGCCACGCACTACGATATGGGGGCACAAGGAATTGCCTACCACGATCAGGAATATGGTAACTACTCTGGCTCTGGTGGTACTTCAAGTTGGAACCTAGGCTGGGTTTTTAGAAATGATGGTGTAGATATTAGTACATCAAACTCTAACAGCCCAGATAGTAACGGCTATAGTGTAGGTTATGTAAATGCCAAAGAATGGATAAAATATACTGTTGAGATTACAGATGCTGGGTATTATAATATTGAAACGACCTACGCGGCAGCGAACAGCGGTGGAAAAATCCGATATGAACTCAACGATAGACCCATTACGGACTTGATTTCACTAAGTCCAACCGGGAGTTATACTAGTTTTAACTCCAATACGACTTCAACTGCCTATCTAGAAACGGGACAACACGTTTTAAAGTTACGTATTGCAGGCACAAGTGAATTCAATATTGAATCATTTAAGTTTAGTTTATCCGCAAACCAAACACCAAGCTTTGCACCCATAGGCGCCGTAACAGAGAGTAGTGATACCGAAATACAACTTACATTAAACAAAGCGATTAATACGACTGTTGTTGATCACACCCATTTTAGCGTAACGGTTAATGGAAATAATATAGCTGTATTAAGTGCGCAACGCGACCCAAACAATCCGCAAACCGTAACGGTTTCTCTCGATGACTATTTATCATTTTATGACGAAATTCTAATCAGTTATTCCGGGGACAGCCTGGTATCTACTAATTTGGAATCATTAGCTGTATTTACCAATATGGCTGTCGAGAATTTACTTACTGAAATAAATGTAATTCCAGGAAAAATTGAAGCAGAAGCATTCGACACACAAAATGGTATTGGTACTGAGGATACTACTGATACTGGTCTTGGGAAGAATATTAATAACCTACACCCTGGAGACTATGTAACATACGAAGTGGACGTAAAGCAAAACACTTACTTTAATATTCAATCAAGAGTAGCAACAGAAAAAGATAATGCGCGCTTTAGCATGGAGCTAAGGAACGAAAACAATGTTTTTTTTTATGAGTCATTTAATGTACCTAATACAGGAAGCTGGCAAACATGGCAAACGGTAGAAAAAGAAGCGTTATTACCTGCTGGAAAATATACCCTGAAAATAAATGTATTAGGTTCAGAGTTCAATATAAATTGGTTTAATTTTATTACACTAGACACGACTAATCGCTTGGCCATTCCAGGCTTGGTTGAGGCTGAAGCATATGACTCTCAAGATGGTATGACAACCACAACGACTTCTGATAGTAGTGGTGGACAAGAATTGGGGTATTTAGATGAAGGGGACTATGCATTGTATTCTGTTAGTGTTGCGCAATCTGGAACGTATAATATAAAATCTCGCATAGCTACTAATTATAATGATGCAACATTTAGCTTAACACTTGAGGATGAGAGTGGCTTGATATATAAGCTTGCTGAAGTTACGCCAACAAGTACAGGTGGCTGGACCAGCTGGAATACGATCACCCAAGAAGCAGTATTGCCCAAAGGAAATTTTACATTGAAGATGACAAGTACAAATTCAGCTGTTAATATAAATTGGTATGATTTTGAATTTATCTCTTCAGATAAACAACCAATTCTTATACCGGGCATTGTGCAAGCTGAAAAGTATAATAGCCAATTAGGGGTTGCTGTTGAATCATGTTCTGATATAGGGGGTGGACAAAACCTTAACTATATCGATCAGGGAGACTTTGTAAACTACAATGTTTTAATTCAACATACAGGATTTTATACAGTTCAAGCAAGAGTTGCTGGATACGACATAAGTAGTTTTAATCTCGTATTATCAAAAGATAACAGTCCAGATCAAGTTCTAGAAACATTTGCTACCCCTCAAACCAATGGATGGCAAAACTGGCAAACCGTTCAGAAAGATATTCTCTTACAGGCTGGAGAATATACCCTAACTGCAAACATCTTAAGCGGGGAGTTTAATATCAACTGGTTCAATTTCAGCTTTGATGAAGATGGGGGTATGCAAATCCCAGGAACAATCCAAGTGGAGGATTATTGGGAGCAATCAGGGTTAAGTGTAGAAAACTGTTATGATACCGGCAGCGGTAAAAACCTATCATACATGCATCAAGGAGATTCTGCAACTTATTTAGTTAAAGTAAATACTTCGGGCAGGTATAAGGTTAAGTCTCGCATTAGTAGCGCTTATACGGGCGGAAGATTTAATCTCGTTTTTTCAAAAAATTCAACTGAACATTTTATACTAAATAACTTTCAAGTACCCAGTACAGGGGGCTGGCAAAGTTGGCAAGATTTAGATAAAGAATTTGATTTGACAGCAGGAACATATACCATGACCATGAACATAACTGGCAATCAGTTTAATTTGAATTGGATAGATTTTGAATTAATTGAGGCATTAAGCAATAAAGCTAACGCTAGTTATCTATTCAAATTATACCCGAATCCAGCACATGAATACGTTACCCTACAGTCCGATACCGTCATCAACCACATCAAAGTATTTGATCTTTTAGGTAGGGCTGTGTTTGAGCAAAATACCAAAAACCAGCAGATTGTTCAACTCAATATAGCCCACTACCCTAGCGGATTGTATTTGATTGAGGTTCAGTCTGAATATAGTACCGAAATTTTAAAATTAATCAAACATTAAAACCACCAAAATTGAAATTTACGCAATCCTTTTCTGCTTCGCTTTTACTTACAGTATCGTTATTTACAAATGCACAGAATATAGATGATCAAGTTAACCAACTGGTAGCAAACATGACCCTTGATGAAAAAGTAGGTCAAATGACCCAAGTAGAGCGCAAAGAATTAGACCATATTTCTGATTTAGCGACTTACAATATTGGTTCTTTGCTTAGTGGGGGCGGCTCTGCACCAATCCCAAATACATTAGATGCCTGGATTAAAATGTATAATGAATACCAAACGATATCTATGCAATCCTCATCAGGTATTCCAATGATATATGGAATTGATGCCGTTCATGGACACAGTAACGTCGTTGGTGCTGTTATTGTTCCCCATAACATTGGTTTAGGTGCCACTTGGAATACCGAACTTGTTGAAGACCTTTCTAAGGTAGTAGCCAATGAAGTAGCTGCAACTGGGATAGACTGGACTTTTGCACCTTGTATAGCTGTGCCACAAAATGAAAAGTGGGGAAGAACATACGAAGGCTTTGGTGAAACAGCAGAAATCAATCAAATGATGGGTATAGCTTCTGTTGTTGGACTTCAAGGAAACGACTTGGCATTGGACAACACCATCCTGGCCTGTGCAAAACACTTTATTGGTGACGGAGGAACTACGGATGGAATTGATCAAGGGGATACAGAGATTACTGAGCAAGTTCTACGATCGCTTCATATGCCAGCATATGTAGATGCTATTGAACAAGGCGTAGGAACAATTATGGCAACCTACAACAGCTGGAACGGTCAAAAAGTACACGGGTATAAGTATCTATTGACCGATGTGCTAAAAACCGAGCTTGGATTTGAAGGCTTTATTATTTCGGACTGGAAAGGGGTAGATCAAGTAACAGATGACTATAAAAATGCTATCAAGCAATCAATAAATGCTGGAGTTGACATGGTCATGGTACCAGACAGATATAAAACCTTTATAAAATACACCAAGGAACTTGTTAACGAAGGTCAAATTAATATGGCGCGCATAGATGATGCAGTTAAACGAATACTAAAACAAAAAATTTTACTTGGCCTTTTTGAAAACCCTTTTGCAAAAAATGAGAGTAAAGAAATAAATGCTTTTGGATCGGTAAGGCACAGAGACATAGCCCGCCAAGCAGTACGCGAATCTATTGTGGTCCTAGATGCCAAAAATAATGTACTGCCGCTTAAAAAAGATGGCCAAACTATTGGGCTGGCTGGTGTTCTTGCAGATGATTTAGGCGCACAGTGTGGCGGATGGACCATTGCTTGGCAAGGCGGAAATGGAGACATCACTGATGGAACTTCAATTTTAGATGGGTTTAATAAATTAACTGGTAGTAGTAATATTCTCTTTAGTAAAACGGGAGACTTTGATCAAGATATCGACGTCGCTGTTGTTGTTATCGGAGAAAAAACCCCTTACTCTGAAGGGGGTGGAGATCGTTCTTCACTCAATGTTGAAAACCAAGATATTGCCCTTCTAAAAAAATTGAAAAGTCAAAATATCCCAACAATAGCGTTGTTGATTTCAGGAAGACCACTAATTTTTGGAGAGGCACTGGTACATTCCGACGCAATGATTGCTGCGTGGTACCCTGGAACTGAAGGAGATGGCGTAGCAGAAGTGCTATTTGGAATGTATGCGCCCAAAGGAAAAACAACACATTCATGGCCAAATCATATGCGGCAAATTCCAATCAATGTTGGTGACAATGACTACAAGCCTTTATATGCATACAAGCGCGGTTTGATGCAATTTCCCACAACAGTTAATAGCGCGTATCTAAAAGTATATGCCGGTGCAACCAATAACGAAGGCAATAAACTGTACGTTTATTTTAACGATATCATTACCAACAACACCAGTACACTTGAAGACTATAACCTCTATGTTAATGGCACAATGGTAAATGCATACCTTCAAAGTCAGGCTATTAATACTGATGATGCGACTGTGCTTGAAATTAATTTATCGGCAAGTATTGAAGAAGGAGATGAAATCTACTTGAGCATTGACAATAATAAGTTGGCTTCAGAAGCCATGATGCTGAGCGATGCCAGTCAGATTTTTATTTATAATGGGGTTAAAAACACCAATAACTTATCATTAAGAATAGAGGCGGAATCATATTATGAAATGCATGGTGCAGATACAGAACAGTGTAGCGATGAAGGTGGCGGATTAAATCTTGGACATATTGAAACAGATGCTACTATGAAATATAAATTTAGTGTACCTAAATCAGGTTATTATCAGTTAACTTCTCGTATTTCTGGATTTGGCCCTGGGTCATTAGATTTTAGCTTCAATAATTTATTGACTAATATGCCATTTGAGGGAACAAATGGGTGGCAGAGTTGGCAAAATTTCTACAAAGAAATTTATTTGGAGGCGGGCGAGCAAAAAATGAGCGTTACGACCCAATCTTCACAATTCAATATCAACTACTATGACTTGGTTTTTGTCAAGGAAGCACAAGAAATACCAGGTAGAATTGAAGCAGAAAAGTATCGTTCATCAAATGGGAATCAAACAGAATTTTGTGAAGACGACAGCACAGAAAATATTGGTAATATAGACTTTGATGATGCGTTTACGTATCCATTAAAAGTTAATCAATCTGGATACTATAAAATTAGCGCTAGGTATGCATCAATAAACGACGGTTATTTTAAATTATCATTTGAAGAAAATCTCCACTATTTTCCTTTTCATAACACTGGGAGTTTGCAAAACTGGGAAACCAGTACCATAGAAGTATTTTTAGAAATGGGAATCTATACTATGGAATTTACTGCTGCTACAAATTTCTTAAATCTAAATTATTTCGAATTTGAATTTGCAGGTACATTCGAGACAAATTATGTTTCAGTATTTAATGGAATACAAGTAAATCCAGTTCCATCAAAAAACCAAATTGCATTAAAATTACCCTTTACATTAGATTCAAATGAAAGCATTAGGCTGTTTAACTCTAAAGGAACTTCAATCACTTTGGGTGAGATAAGTATTGGTGAAAGCCCAAATGAGTATTTTTTTGACATACATTTAACGAATGGCGAATATTTTATTTTCAATGATATTAAAAACAGCACTTATATTAAGTCATTTTTAATTGATTAGATTGCCTAACTTTTGTGAATATGCCTTTCATTTTTGGTAATTTTTAAATCAAACTTTCAATGGATAAAATTATTTTAATAATCTTATTTATAATTTTTAATACTGTTTGTACAAAGACATTTGCACAATTCAGACAATGGGAGAGTGTTGTCGTTCCTGGACAGCCATGGATGTACTCCATACCGAATGGCACTAGCGCTGATTGGACGCTATTAAATTTTGATGATTCTTCTTGGTCAGAAGGAAACGCTGGAATTGGATATGGCGATGATGATGATGAGACTATTATTTCACCAACAATAGCACTATTTATGCGCAAAACATTTGAAATTCAGGATGTGAGCTTAATTTCAAGAGCGGTATTAGACATTGATTATGATGATGGTTTTGTTGCATACATTAATGGCGTTGAGGTTGCAAGAGATCTTTTTTCTGGAGATTATACTTCCTACTCAATGTCTAGTGATGGCTACCACGAAGCACAGCTTTACAGTGGCAATATTCCTGAGCGGTATTTTTTTGACAAAACACTACTAAATAATGGTTTAAATATAATTGCAATACAAGTTCACAATCAGGCGTTATCATCTTCAGATTTGAGCGCACTGCCAGTGATCTCTCTTGAACTTCCGCAAGGGTCA
The DNA here is from genome assembly GCA_964655225.1 of uncultured Chitinophagales bacterium. Classification (GTDB taxonomy): domain Bacteria; phylum Bacteroidota; class Bacteroidia; order Chitinophagales; family UBA8649; genus JAFMKE01. Next base: position 19,819 of record CAZZMB010000032.1, read on the forward strand.
GAAACATATTTAGCACCTCCAGATTGGTTTGTGGAGCCAAGTCCCCAGCCTATCAACATCAACTTTACATCGTCAAATTTACCCATTGTCATCTTAAATACTGATGGGGTTGATATTCCTGATGAACCAAAAATAGACGCAACAATGAAAATCATTAAGCGACCCGATAACGAATTAAATAATGTTTCTGATGAAAATAATCCAGACTATTTGGATTTTGATGGACCAATACAGATTGAAGTTCGCGGATCTAGTTCTCAACTTTTCTCCAAAAAACAGTATTCATTAACTACGTATGACACTTCTGGTGAAAAGGACAATGTAAAATTACTTGATTTACCAAAAGAAAACGATTGGATACTTAATGCATTAGCTTATGACACCACTTTTATTAGGGACTATGTCAGCTACAAATTATCAAATTCTTTACATCAATATGCATCGAGGGCTGAATATTGCGAATTAGTTTTGAATGGTGAGCACAGGGGAATTTATATGCTTCTTGAAAAACTGAAAGCAGATGATAATCGAATTAACATAAAAAAAATAAAAGATGACGATAATGCGCTTCCAGATTTAACAGGGGGATATATTGTTAAATCAGATAAAATTGAAGGAACTGAAGAGTGGGGCTGGTCAATGCCTAGTTATGGATCGGGAAATGTAAATTTTGCTTACGAAGTACCTAAACCAGAAGATAAAACCAGTCAACAAGATGACTATATTCAGAACGTTTTTAACCAACTTGCCAACACCTCGAACATAACAAATACCTCACTAATTAATGGATATCCAGCAATTATTGATATTCCATCTTTTATTGACTTTATCTTGTTAAACGAACTTGCTTCCAATGTGGATGCATATCAATTTAGCACCTTCTTCCACAAAGACAGAGGAGGAAAGCTTCGTGCCGGTCCTGTGTGGGACTTTAACCTAACGTATGGGAATGATCTATTTGATTGGGGATTCGATAGGAGTAAGTACAATCTTTGGCAATTTGCGAATTACAATCGAGGGGCTAAGTTTTGGACGGACCTTTTTAATGATCCTGACTTTTCATGTTATTTGACAAAGCGCTGGCGAGAATTGACCGCTACTGGTCAAATATTAAATGAAAATAAGATACACGAGCTCATCGATGAAACAGTTGCCAATATTTCAGATGCGGTTAATCGTCAAGAGCAAGTATGGAATATGGACATCAATTTTGAAGGACGTATTGCCAACATGAAAACTTTTGTTATCCAACGTATTCAATGGATAACCGATCAACTCAATTCAAATACAGCAGCATGTGAGAATGTGACCACACCAAATTTGGTAATTTCAAAAATACACTATAATCCATTAGATCAAGCTGATGATGACTCTGATGATTTTGAATTTGTTGAAATTACGAACAACAGTGATGTAGCTTGGGACTTAACAGGAGTTTATTTTGGGGGGCTTGGTTTTTCTTACCAGTTTCCATCAGGTTATGTTATTCAGGCTCGGCAATCTATTTTTTTGGCAAATAATCCATCTGCTTTTGAGGCTACCTATGGCTTTACTCCTTTTGATGAATTTTTTAGAAATCTTAAGAATAGCAGTCAACGTTTAGAACTGTTGGATGGATTTGGTAACCAAATCGATTTTGTTGTTTATGATGATGCTGCACCGTGGCCTGAGGATGCAGATGGGAATGGCTACTATTTAAAGTTAAAGGATTTAGATTTGGACAATAGCTTAGCTGAAAATTGGATTGCTATCTCTAGCTTGCAGAATCTTTCCATAAGTAACAATAATATCGACTTGTCATTATTTGTTTATCCAACCCCCACACAAAATATTTTACACTTAAGCGCTACAAACGGTATCGAAATTCAATCAATACAAGTTTTAAATTTAAGTGGACAAACGGTCATTACAAGAAATCTAAATAAAAAACGGGTGTCACTTAACATATCTAAACTTACTTCAGGGATGTATTTTATTTTAATTAAATTGAATAATGAAACTGTAATCAAAAAGATTATAAGAGAATAGTTTTAGTAAAACTAAAAAACATCTCTTAGGATAAATTATTATACCTGGAAATAATTTGTGGAGTCGGAGGGAATAACCTTGGGGTTGTTCCCGTGAATCCCTTTTAGGAAATACAGCAAACCCTCCTTACAGTCCAAGTGTCTAAAACCAACAAAGCCCTTACAAATACATTTGCAGGGCTTTTTATGCTTTAATCCACACTGTTGCTGTGCTTCAAAGTGGAGCAGAAATGAGTAAAATCGAACTATTTTGGAGAGGATTTGAATTTATTATAGGGTTCGAGACAATACTTCTCTGCTTAACAAAATTAAAATCTACTCAGATATGAGGCTTTGATATTAATTTGAAATTCAATCTTACCTTAATTTAATTCTCCAGTTATTCTGACAGGTTAATTTTATATGTACATTTTTGATAATTTGTACATCCTAGAAAATCACCAAACCTTCCGCTACGTTTTACCATGAACCCACTTCTACAACGAGTGCAGATTAATTTATCATTTAGGATATTGATATCATTATAGGTTTGGTTGCAGGCAGGGTAGTGTGAGCATCCTAGAAAATTATTCCCATTTCTAGAATTCTTTCTAACAACTAACCTCCCTGTTTTACAATATGGGCAAAGTGTAGCCTTTGGCCTTCCTTGAACATTTGTTAAAAGGTAGTCATTGTCATTAAGTAATTCTTCGGCAAAGATAGATGTGTCAGACGGCAGGAAAAGTAGAACTTCATTTTTAGTTCTTGTAAGAGCAACATAGAATAATCTTCGCTCTTCAGCGAAACGATACTCTTCGTGGTCACTTAATAATACTGACAATATGGGGTCATCGGTCATCTTGTTAGGAAAGCCCATCAGGTCGTTGCTTAAGTTCAAAATTATTACATTTTTGGCCTCAGTTCCCTTTGAGCGATGAACGGTTAAAAATTTTATATCTACCTTTTCAAACCCATCAACTTCAAGTTTTCCACTTCTTTCAATGTATTTAATTCGACTGTTACCATTTTGAATAATTAAATTTTTGATATCGAAGGTGTGCCTGCCTAATACTAATATTGGTTCATTCCCATATTTATCAACCAGGTATTCAATCTCATTAATAAATTTTTGTTCCAAATTTTCAGATGTAAATCCAATGAATTTTAATGGTTCATATTTGTCACTAATTTGAGACATCGGATTTTTTGAGATCTGCTTTTTGTTTTTCTTTATGAAATTTGCACTGATATTAATTAGGGACTGTGAATTTCTGTAGGTCTGCTCGATAAGTAAAAGTTCGAATTTCCCAACATGTTTTTCAAAGTTACTAAACAAAGAAATGTCACTACCAGCAAATCTGTAGATAGACTGCCAATCGTCACCAACACATGTCAACCTCGCGCCGGAGAGATCTCGAATCTTTTGGATTAATTTAAATCTTGAGAAAGAGATATCCTGATACTCGTCAATAATTATGTACTTAAATGAGAAATTGGCTTTATTCTTAGTTATAAGATCAGTGGCCTGATTTATCATGTCATCAAAATCAATTTGATTATTTTCTTTTAGAATGTCATTGTACTTTTTTAGAATTGGAATTGAGAATTGAAGAAATAACTTATACCTCTCCTTCATGAACTGAATCTTAAAAATAGTTTGACTGGAGTAGAGGTCATTTAAATCATCTTCACCTAATCTTCTTGATTTACTGAGTTTTATAAATGTTTCAATTAATTTATTTATTTCTTTGCCAAAGTTTTGGTTGTTGTTGGTTACCCGGTTTAATATTTCTCTCGAATCTCTTGGTGAAAATTTTACGCCTTCGGCTTCAAGTTTTTCCTTTAATTTATCGATCAATACGTTGTTCTTGTTGTAATAAGAATAGGTCTCAAGTAGTTTGGTTCCTTTTTCTAAATGCGTTTGTCTTTTTTTCTCCATCTCGTCGATGTAGGCTCTTTCATTAAATTCATTCAACCAGGTTGCCCTGTTATTTTCATCAATCCCAAAATGTTCAAGGTAGATATCGTAGTCTTTTAAGTAGAAATCAGGCTGGTAAATAAATCCATCACCAGGATATCTCTTTTCATATTCGTAGTTGATACCGTTTAGAAATAAAAAATTGGCAATAGTAAGCTCTTCAACACTTTTCACTCTCTCTCCCTGGAATGTATCAAGTTTAGCTTGGCTTACAATGTTTAAGGGTTCATACTTTGATTTAAGTGTTCTCAAATCAATACCCTTATCAGTATCTATTTTTTCACCCAGTGAGTCATATTTATCATATTCCTCGGGAATATTCATATAACACGCAACGTATTGAACAAAGGCATTAAGCGCCTTGCTATCGCTGAATATTTCTTCAATCAAATACTTTTTAATCGCATTACTTAGGGTGTTTTCATTAGTAACCACAGGTGCCAAAGAAAGATGATTCTTTATTTGATCATATCCAAGCTTATGAAATGTTTGTGCGCATACGTTAGGGTGAATATCTTTTAATCTCTCGTTTAACTCCTCCACAGTTTTTTGCGTGAATGACAGGACTAAGATATCCTCTGGAGCTATCATTTTCTTTTCAACTAGGTACTTTACCTTTGCTAGAATGGTTAAGGTCTTGCCAGATCCAGCTCCCGCAACTATAAGATTTGAATACTCATCTGTTACTACAGCAGTTTGCTGCTGTTCATCAAGCTTTTTATTTTCAATATTATCAAAGAATTGTTGATGCTTCTCTTTCTGAGTCTGAACATATTTTATATTAAAGTTCACCACAAAATCCTCAAAATTTTGAAAAATATTGTTAAACCTATCTACGCTTTCTGCTTTTTTATAGTACCTACTTTTATTCTTGAAAAATTTTCCTGTATCCTCGTACTTGATTTGAATTTGGTGTCTCTGTACCCAAGTGATATAGTCATTTAAATCGTTAATTAATTTTAAAAATTGTTCAGCATCTTTTAAAAATCTAAGATAATTGGAGTCTGTGTATTTTTTTCTTTCTACAAACTTCAGATAACCTAAGTATAAAGCTGTTATTATTGCAATATTTATAATCCAGACCATATTCTCTTTTTAAACTTAATCGACATGCCTATTCCATGGAAAACAAGTAGTTCTACATCATCACAGTGGTTGCATAAATAATGATTTATTGAACCCATGATTTATATTCCCCAAGATTTATAACCCTCAGGTAATTCTATTTTTTCCCCTTTAATTCGTTTCTCCAATAATTCAATAAGTTTCTTTTCAGATATTCTGATATTTTGCCAGCCACATTTTACGATATCTATTTCATCTTCATTAATGATATCCAAATACCGTATATAAACTTCCTTTAATTTTGAAGTAACGGAATCGATTTCACCCTCTTTTTTCAGTTCATGTTTAAAGACAGGATGTTCACAGTACCATCCTTCTAAAACCCATTTACCTTTTTGAAAAGTAAATTTCAAACCATCATACTTACTGAAATTAAGTTCAAGTTGATCATTTTCTTTTGGGGAGTATTCAAAATCAAAAACATTAATTGTATTAAGTCTTCTAAGAATTTTCCTTCGTTCAATTTTCTCAATTAAGTCCAAAGGAGTCATCATGCCAATACAAGCTATGATTTCGTCACCCGCATTGGTTGTATTTTGATGTAAAATCCAATGTGGTTTATTGTAGTCTATTTCAGAGCCACAAGAGCATAATCGAAATGGGCCATTGAGATCGCACATATATAATATTTTATTATCTAATTATTTTTAAAAATAGATATTATTTTAAGGAATAAAAAGGAGCCATGAGTCCTAAAATCGAACTATTTTAGAGTGGCTATGAGTGAACTAAATTAAATTTAGTCATTATTTCTTCCAAGTACCTCCGTATTTATAAGCACTGTTATTGGCTTTGACTTTAAGTAAGCAGTCTTCGCACACAAACACCCATTCCTTAGGGTTTTTGTATTGTACTCTATACATTGTAGAGAAATCTATTTCACAGACGTTACAGTGCTTGATACGTTGTGTCATGGGACAGGGGTTTTAAATCCTTTTACAAAGCCAATGCTAAAATCTACCAACCACTTTACGGCTAAAAAACCAAGCCATAAAAAAGAAATAGAAAGATGCCATATAACTTTAATACTATTGACTACT
>CAZZMB010000033.1:0-13428 GCA_964655225.1 uncultured Chitinophagales bacterium
GTAAGTAAACACCATATCTGATATAATGTTTAAAAATTGTTGTTGTTATTTTTAAGTAATGTAAATGTAACAAGCTTTGAATTGAAAAAAAATGACAATTATTTAAATTTGTGGTTTAGGATTCCTCTAAAGCTGCAGCTCCTCCTACAATTTCCAAAATCTCGTTTGTAATTGCAGCTTGACGCTCTCTGTTGTATTGTAATTTTAAATCGTTTAGTAACTCATTGGCATTCTCCGTAGCTTGATCCATGGCTACCATGCGTGCCCCATGCTCAGAGGCATTATTATCAAGGATAAATCTGAAAAATTGTGTTTTCAATATTTTCGGGATCAACTCCTTTACTAATTCCTCCTTGTTTGGTTCAAAAAGGAAGTCAGCATTCATTTCACCTGCCTGTGAAGCAAACTGAGCAATGGGCAGAAATTGTTCTTGACGAAAAATCTGAGTTGCCGCATTTACAAACTCTGAATAAACCACATGAACACTATCACAGTCCCCTTTCAAAAAAGCATTCATTGCATACTCAGCAGCGTTTGAAGCATTATCGAAACTAATATCAGCGAACAAGCCTTGATAAGTCGTATCAACCGAAATACCTTCATAGTTTTTAAAGAAATCATTCCCCTTCTTCCCAATTGCAGCAATGGTTATTGCATCCTTACCAATAAGATGCTTATAATCGCTTTCAATAAGCGCTTTGGCTTTCTTATTTAGATTTGCATTAAATCCGCCACACAGACCTTTGTCTGAAGTAATTAATAAGATTAAGACTTTTTTAACTGGCCGTTTTTTACTGAAGTTTAAATCCAAGGAATCAACATCTACATTGGATAGTATATTTTCTAATATGCTAAACAATTTATCCGAATAAGGGCGCATTACCGTAATTCTATCAGTTGCCTTCTTCAGTTTAGAGGCAGCAACCAATTTCATCGCTTTGGTAATCTGCTGTGTAGTGACTACCGAACTAATACGTTCTCTTACTTCTTTTAAATTAGCCATGCTTTATTTCGATTTTAAATCTGTCGAATAGTTAATTCTATTTTTGGTAGTTTAGAGCAACTTCCTCAGCCAAATCTTCAAGTGTTTTCTTAGCTTCATCCGTAACTTTTTTGCCGCCCAAGGCAGTCAATGTTTCTTCAAAACGACTTTCCAACTGATTCAGAAATTCTTTTTCAAAAGCCTTCACCTTATTTAAAGGCACTGCATTCATTAAGTTGTTGGTTCCTAAGAATACCATTGCCACTTGTTTCTCTACACTTAATGGAGAGAATTGTGCTTGCTTCAGCATTTCCACATTCCTAGCACCTTTGTCTAATACAGCTTTTGTAGCTGCATCTAAATCAGATCCAAACTTAGAAAAAGCTTCAAGCTCTCTGTACTGGGCTTGATCTAACTTCAAGGTTCCAGAAACTTTCTTCATTGTCTTAATTTGAGCATTTCCACCCACACGTGATACTGAGATACCAACGTTAATAGCTGGACGAACACCTGCATTAAATAGGTTAGACTCCAAGAAAATTTGACCATCGGTAATTGAGATTACATTTGTAGGGATATACGCCGAAACGTCACCACCTTGAGTCTCAATAATTGGAAGAGCTGTTAGGGATCCACCACCTTTTACCATTTCCTTAATTGACTCAGGAATATCATTCATCGCCTGAGCGATATCATCATTCGCATTTACTTTCGCTGCGCGCTCTAATAATCGAGAGTGTAGGTAAAATACGTCACCTGGGTATGCTTCACGTCCTGGAGGTCTTTTCAATAACAAAGAAACTTCCCGGTAGGCAACTGCTTGCTTAGATAAATCATCATAAACAATCAATGCTGGACGTCCTGTATCTCTAAAGAATTCTCCAATAGCTGCTCCCGCAAACGGTGAATAAAAGATTAATGGAGCCGGATCTGCTGCGGAAGCACTAACGATTACCGTATACGCCATTGCACCATTCTCTTCAAGAACTTTAGCAATCTGTGCCACTGTACTTGCTTTTTGACCGCAAGCCACATAGATACAATATACAGGCTCACCTTTATCGTAAAACTCTTTTTGGTTAATAATGGTATCGATAGCTACTGCAGTTTTACCTGTTTGTCTATCTCCAATAATTAGCTCTCTTTGTCCTCTTCCAATCGGAATCATTGCATCTATTGCCTTGATACCCGTCTGTAATGGCTCATTTACTGGTTGACGATAAATAACACCTGGAGCCTTTCTCTCTAATGGCATTTCGTACAATTCTCCTTGAATTGGACCTTTACCATCAATAGGCTCCCCTAGCGTATTCAATACTCTACCGAGCACTCCTTCGCCTACTTTAATAGAAGCAATTACCTTAGTCCTTCTTACGGTATCACCTTCCTTAATTTCTTCAGAAGTTCCCATAAGTACAACACCAACGTTGTCTTCCTCGAGGTTTAAGGCTATCGCCTTCACGCCGTTTTCGAACTCTACAAGCTCCCCATACTGTACGTTAGTTAAACCATATACACGGGCAATACCATCACCCACTTGTAATACGGTTCCAACTTCTTCCAATTCGGTAGCTGACTTTACGTTCGCTAATTGTTCTCTTAAGATACTTGATATTTCATCTGGTTTTACTGCTGCCATGATCCTAATTTATTAAAATTTAGAAATGTAAGATTTATCTTGAATTTGTTTTTTAATCAGTTGTAGTTTTCTTTCAACACTGTTATCTAAAAGCATATCGCCATACTTTAAGACGAACCCCCCCACAATTGTTGGGTCTACTTTCGTTTGTATTTCCACGCTTTCAGTAAGTTCATTGGAGAGTAAAAGAGTTCTAACCTCTTCTACAGTTTTCTTATCAACAGGCATGGCCGTTGTCAAAGTTGCTTTTACGATATGATTAGCTTTATTGTATAGCTCCATGAACGAATGTACCATCTCTACAAGGTGCTTCTCTCTTCCTTTAATCACCAACAAGTTGATAAACTTGTAAGTCAAATCAGATAGTTGAGTTGAGAATAACATGTTCATCACTTTCTCTTTTTTATCTGAGGGAATAATCGGGCTCTTCAGCATCAAACGCAAATCTTTACTTCCATCTAAAGTTTCCTCTAGCAGACGCATATCCTTTACGGTCTCTTCTAAAGAACCACGTTCTTTAGCTAAGCTAAGGATTGATTTTGCGTATCGACTGGCTAATCTAGGTGAAAGCATAAAGTACTTATTTAGTTTAATTTAGCTTTAGAGGCTAGTTCGCTAATAAATTTTTCTTGATCTCCTTTGGCTGCAAGTTCTCTCGAAAGAACCTTTTCAGCAATTTCTAAAGATAAAACTGCAGCTGCATTTTTCATATCTGCCATTACCGCTAATTTTTGAACTTCAATATCCTCTTTTGCGGTAAGCATTATTTTAGATGCATCTTCTTGCGCTTTCGATTTAGCTTCAGCGATAATTTCTTCCTTTACCTTATTTGCTTCACGCAAGATATTGTTTCTTTCTTCCTTAGCTTCTTTCAAAATTTCCTCATTTCGACTAGACAATGCAGCAATTTCTTTTCTAGCATTTTCAGCTTGAGCCAAAGCATCGGAAATCGAATTGTTCCGCTCATCCAATGAACTAATGATTGGTTTCCAGGCAAACTTCTTCAAAATGAACATTAAGAACAAAAATGCAACAGTTGACCAAGTTAATAATCCAATATCGGGAGTTAATAATTCCATATTAATACTAATTTATTCTAATTATAATTTTCAATTAAAACTTCTCCGCTCGCAATCCGAATACGGAGAAGTTTTTGAGTTTGGTGGTTATACCAAGAAAGTTGCAGCAACGATACCGAATAACGCAGCACCTTCAATAAGTGCAGCAGCGATAATCATTGCAGTTTGGATTTTATTAGTAGCCTCAGGTTGTCTTGCAATACCTTCTACTGCAGACGCACCAATTTTACCAATTCCAATACCTGCTCCTAAAACGGTTAAACCAACACCAACGGCTTTTAATGCCATCATTCCTTCCATTTCCATAATACTAGGTTTTAAATTGAATAATTAAAAAATATCTTTAATGATGCTCTTCTTGGGCTAAACCAATAAAAAGAGCACTCAATAATGTAAAAATAAATGCTTGTAAAAAGCCTACCAAAATCTCCAACAAGGACATAAATAGCACAAATGCTATAGATACAGGAGCAATAAATAATGATTTAAAAATAAAAATCAATGACAACAAACTTAAAATTAAGATGTGTCCCGCAGAGATGTTTGCAAACAAACGAATCATCAAGGCAAAGGGCTTAGAAATAATACCTACGATTTCAATTGGAATCATAAGCGGCTTAAGCGCCATTGGAACCGGAGGATTGAAAATGTGTCCCCAATAGGTTTTTGATGCATACACATTTGTCATGATCATCGTAATCAATGCCAATAAGAATGTTAAGGCAATATTGCCAGTTAAATTTGCGCTTCCTGGAAAGAATGGAATCAAACCAAAAATATTATTTAACCAAACAAAGAAAAATACCGTTAACAGGTAAGGCAAGAACTTTGCATGCTTTTCCTCTCCAATATTAGGTATTGCTATATCTTCTTTCACAAACAAGATTAAAGGTTCCAATGCAGAATATATTCCTTTTGGCACCATACTTCCCTGCCTATAAAATTTAGCCATTCCAATGAAAATAAACATTAAAATACCACACGACATTAAAAGTGTAAACACATTTTTCGTTATTGAAAAATCATAAAAAGAACTGCCTGCTATTAATGTAGATTTACCTTCAGTTTCAAAATGATGCCCCTCATACATGACTTCTCCGTGGTGCACTTCTACATCAACCTTTCCTATTGGAAAATCACCTTTAATTTTTTTCACAACACCATGATCCATAACGAACCCATCCACTGCTGTATGTCCGTGATGAAAAGCTGATGAAAGAAACATCTTTAAGCCTAGTACATCATCCCATAAAATTATAGGTAAAGGAACTGATAAGTCGCCTGCAATGTGGAATTCGTTTGCATCCGCAATATGATGCATAATCATTTCAGCAACGTCAAACTCAGCTTCATCTTGATGCATTGCATGTTCTTCATCTTGAATTTGTTGTTCCACATCCTGAGCATTTGAATGCGCTTCGTCTCCGTCCTGTGCAAAAGACAAAAAACCAAGCATTGAAACCATGCTAAGTACTAAACAATATAACTTAAACTTTTTCACGTGTGAAGGCTTATTTAAATTCGGCCCAAAGGTAATTATCTTTTAAATAAATGCATAGCTTAATACCCTTTTTTTCTTAAAGAATAATTAAGCGTATAGTTATCCAAAGAAGTTTTAATACTTTTACATTCTTCTATTAACCTTTTAAGCTTACTTCTATGAAATTTAATACGAAACATTTACTTGCCTTTTTGGTATTTACACTCGGCACCCTTTGCTTGAATGCTCAAAATAATTTAGGGCATAACACAGATAATTATGCAGGTGTATATTCATTAAACTACAATCCAGCAGAAATTGTAGATAGTCGCTTTAAATTTCACATGAATATCGTTTCATTCGGAACGACTTTCAGCAATAATTATATCGGCATTAAAAGAACAGCCTTATTTAGTGAGCGCGATTTAGCCTTTCAGGATGACAATTTTACCGACAACTATCTTACAGAGCGATTTAATGGTAAAAAGAAAGGTGTTTATGTCTCCACAGAAATTATTGCTCCTTTGTCATTTATGGCAAACTTCGGTAAAAAGCATAATCACGCGATTGGATTTAATATGAGGGTGCGCATGCAAACCAATGTAAATGGAGCATCAGAAAGTCTAGCAACCATGTCTTACAATGAATTATTACTTGCTGATTTATACGATGTAGGTCTTCAAAACGAAAATTTCTCCATTCAAAATAATATTTGGAGAGAATATGGATTGACCTACGGTCGAGATTTGATCAACACGGGAAGGCATTTTGTAAGTGCTGCAGGAACAGCAAAATTAACTCAAGGTATTGCAAACGTATATTTCTATTCTGACAACATGAATGTTACATTCCCTTCAGATTCATCAGTAAGCGTCGATAATACCGATATTAATTTTGGATTCTCAAGTGTACTTGGAGGGAATTTAGAAAATCTTGAAAGTGGCGACATTTTAGGAGACGGAAAGTTTGGCTTTGGTTTAGATGTTGGAGCCGTATGGGAGTTTAGACCAAATGCAGATAAGTACAAATATGAGTTAGATGGTAATCCAGATTATCTTGATCCTCGGAAAGAGAAATACAAAGTAAAAGTTGGAATAGGCCTTTTGGATATGGGCTTTACCAGTTATGAAAGAGATAATGGTGTGTTCGGCGATTATTACGCAGACCGCGCTGATATCGATATTGAAGAATCGTTTGGAGCGGCTTTCGATGAATTTGGAAATTCAGGACTGCAAGCTTTTGAAGATACCCTATCTTCATTATTCGATGAAACCACAGCCGAAAAAGGAACTTACAATGTTTCCCTTCCCATGCGTATCAACGCTTATGTGGATTACAATATATGGAAAGGATTCTATGCTAACCTCGCAGCAAGCATTGCTCCTGCATTTAAAAATAATCCTGAAAAAACTAGAGGAATCTCTGAATTCAGTATTACCCCAAGATTTGAACACAAGTGGTTCAGCTTCTATTTGCCCGTTTCAGTTAATACACATGGCAACCCACACTTGGGGACAGGAATGCGTCTCGGTCCTTTGGCTTTAGGAACCAATGACATTTTACCATTGATGGGAAAGAAAACCATTTATGACGCTAATTTCTACATGAACCTAAGTATTCCAATCGGGCACAAAATAAAGGATAAGGATAAGGACCATGTAAGTAATAAAAAAGACGAGTGTCGCAAGGAACCTGGCCCATGGGCCTCTTTTGGTTGTCCTGTTCTAGATTCGGATGAGGATGGTATATTGGATAAAAATGATGATTGCCCAAATACGCCTGGATTAGTGGCGTTCAATGGGTGTCCTGACTCAGATAAGGATGGCATAAGAGACAGTGAAGATGATTGTCCTGAAGTTGCAGGTATTGAGAAATTTAACGGATGTCCTGATAGTGACGGAGATGGTATTCAGGATAGCGAAGATGACTGTCCGGAAGTTGCAGGTATTGAAGAATTTAACGGGTGTCCTGATACCGATGGAGATGGTATTCAAGATAAACAAGATTCTTGTCCTGAGACAGCAGGAGACATTCGATACAATGGTTGTCCTGACACCGATGGTGACGGTCTAATTGACAAAGAAGATGCTTGTCCTGAAGTTGCGGGAGTAGCCGAAAACAAAGGATGTCCGTATGGAGATGAGGATAACGATGGTGTGACGAACAATATTGATGATTGTCCTAAAACTCCGGGTCCAGTTGAGAACAATGGTTGCCCAATCATTGAAGAAGAAGTAGCCGAAAAACTGGATATTGCCTTCAAGAATTTAGAATTTGAAAGTGGTAGAGCTACAATCAAAGTTTCTTCGTATGTTTCGATGGATGAATTAGCGCAAGTTATGATTGACAACCCAGAAATTCAACTCTTGGTTGAAGGACACACAGATAATATTGGAAATGATAGTTCTAATCAAATTTTGTCTGAAAACCGAGCGGAAGCAGTAAAAACTTTACTGATAGCTAAAGGAATTACAGGAAATCGTGTTGAAACTTATGGTTTTGGTGAATCAAAACCAATAGCAAGTAACGATACGTCGGAAGGTAGACAAGCGAATCGTCGTGTCGAAATGACCATTGTTTTTAAATAAAAATTGATCTTAATTAAGTTAAGCCCTGAGTGTTCTCACTCAGGGCTTTTTATTTCCAATAAATGCCTGATTCTCACCAATCAAGTTATTACCTTTGCATCATGGCGAAAGTTGAAGAGTTTATATTAAAAAATGGATTAACTGTTTTAATTGAGGAGCTTGACAACACCCCAATGGTTACCGTCAATGTCCTCTACAAAGTGGGTTCCAAAAATGAGTTTGAGAGCAAAACTGGTTTTGCGCACCTATTTGAACATTTTATGTTTGAAGGTTCTAAAAATATCCCGCACTTCGATAGTGCCCTGCAAATAGCTGGCGGCGACAACAATGCTTTTACTTCAGTAGATTTGACTAATTACTATGAAACTCTGCCAACTTGCAATATCGAAACCGCTTTTTGGTTGGAAAGTGATCGAATGTTAGAACTTGATTTTAATCAAGAAAGCCTCAACACTCAAATTTCAGTAGTCTGTGAAGAATTTAAACAAAACTATCTAAACAAGCCTTACGGCGATGTTTGGCATTTGCTCATGGATATGTGCTACAAAACACATCCCTACAAATGGCCAACAATTGGAAAAAACTTGAGCCATATACAAGCGATCACCCTTCAAGAGACAAAGGATTTCTTTTACAAATATTATCGACCAAATAACGCCATTCTCAGTGTTGTTGGTGGTGTAAAAGCAACTACTATTCTGCCCTTAATTGAAAAGTGGTTTGAAGAAATTCCTTCCGGTCCAAAAGTGCTGCCAATCGAGCAAGTAGAATCCCCTCAGAAAGAAGCCCGATTCAATGAAGTTGAACGAGATGTTCCAAGCAGTATTTTATACAAAGCATACCATTCATGCGATCGCACACACCCTGACTATTACCCTACTGATGTTATCAGTGAATTATTAGGAACTGGAGACTCCTCTCGATTAGCGATTAATTTGATGGATAAACTCGATATATGTACAGAGGTTGATTGCTACCTAAGCGGAACGGATGACCACAACCTTTTGATAATAGAAGCTAAGCCTAATGATGGTGTTTCATTGGCCCAGTTGGACGCAGCCATAAAAGTAGTATTAACATCCTTTTGTAAAGAACCGGTGCTAGAGAAAGAATTAGAAAAAGTAATAAATAAAGCCTGCAATTATTTAGCATTCACCAACGAAAGCCATTATACCAAGGCCTTTAATTTAGCTTATTTCAAGTCGATAGACTCCATGCATTTATACGATAACGAGCAAGCTTTCTATCATACCGTAACAAGTGATGTGGTTCAAAAAGTAGCCCAAGATATTTTTAGAGAAAATAATTCATCTACCTTATTTTATAAAAGCAGCCATCATGAATAGGCAAATTTCACCCTCAATTACATTACCAAAGAAGCTAACTTTTAGCCATGTCCATAAGGAGACTTTATCCAACGGATTGTCTGTGCATATCATCGAAGGTACCAGTCAAAATATATTTCAATTGAATATATTATTTCCCGCGGGAAGACTTTATGAAAGCAAAAGGATGTTAGCAGGTATGTGCGCTAGCGCAATTCTAAAAGGCACTAAAAAACATACCGCTGCTCAGTTAGCTGAATCTTTTGATTTCCATGGAGCTACAATTAAATTTCAGGCAAACATGTACACCGCTCAGCTAAGCCTATTTTGCCTAAGTGAAAAGCTAGGACTGGTAATGCCCTTGTTAATTGATGTTTTACAAAACGCCATCTTCCCCATAGAGGAATTAAGGAAAATAAAAGTAAAGAGTAAGCAAAAACTAGCTGTTCAATGGGAAAAAAATAGTTACATAGCAAGTCAGTATTTTAATCAAGCGATCTTTGGTGAAAACAAACCTTTTGGTTACCTGTCCCGTGCTCAAGATATTGATGAGCTTAGCCAAAATGATGCAATTAATCATTACAACAAGCATTATCAGTTAAGTACAAATTCAGTAGTCATAGCAGCTGGGAAAATAGGCGCATCCGAAATGAAAATTTTACAAGACAATTTGGGCCAACTCTCACTTAAAGACAGAATGAGTCCCTCATGCTCTTTTCAGACGAGCTCAAAAACGCTTATTGAACTTGAGAGTAAAAATAGCTTGCAATCTGCGATAAGGGTCGGAATGCCATTTGTAAATATTCATCATGCTGATTTTGATAATGCACAAATACTCAACACTATACTCGGAGGCTATTTTGGTAGTCGCTTAATGAGTAACATTCGGGAAGAGAAAGGATTTACTTATGGTATCTATTCGTTTATCAATCCCATATTAAATCATTCTTACTTCTGTATATCTACTGAAGTTGGGGCACAATTTAAAAAGGATACCTTAAAGGAAATAGAATTTGAGATTAATCGTTTACATAATGAACGAATATCTGATAAAGAATTATCGATGGTAAAGAATTATATGGTGGGTCAGTTAATGAAAAGTGTGGATGGCCCCTTAAGTATGATTGGGACCTTAAAAAACTTTCTTATTTTTGACCTGGATTTAGAAGTAATAAATAAACAACTAAGCAATATACATGCTGTACAGGCAGATAGACTGCAAGAACTTGCACAGCAATATTTAGATTTTAATAAAATGATTAAGGTTACTGCTGGATAATACAACAATATGCGAATCAATCTTATACTCTTAATAATCTTTGGTGCCTTCGCTCAACTTGCTCAAGCGCAAGAAATTTTATGTGTTGAAAGTCAAAACAACGATATTTTACTTAGTTGGAATTCTCCAGTTTTGCCATGCGGTCCATTTGTAAGTTATGAGGTTTGGGTATCCAATGATCCTGCAACTGCATTTGCCTTGGTCACGACAGTCATTAATGCTGCGCAAACTACATTTACTCATGTCAATGCATTTAACATTGGTGATCCGCTCTATTATTATATAATATACAACTACAATTGTCCTGGACTTCCACCAGTGATTTCAGCAATTGCCACCAATGCTTTTGGCTCATTCCAGCCAGAAATAAGTTCTTTAGATGTACAAGCAGCAGGTATTGAAGTATGCTGGGAAGAGAGTGAATTTATTCAAACTTGCGGCTATGTAATATCATATTTATTGCCAAATGGATTAGCCCAACCATTCGATACGATATTTGGTATTACTAATACCTGTTACCTCGATACATTTTCTAATGTAGCGGATCCAGATTTAGTTTATACCTTAACCTACCTTGACTGCTGTGACAACTTAAGTCAATACAATGATATTGGTTATCGCTTGGTTTCTTCTACCGCAGATCAACAAGGATGTAATCAGTTAATAGCGTATGAATGGGACCCATACACTAATCCTTACAGCTTAGATTTTGAATATCACATTTCTATACAGGTCAATGGAGGACCTGTTGAAGTTGTAGATACCCTAGCGGATAATCAAATTATATTCAATTTCTTCGATTTTATCGATCAAGATGAAATCCGTTTCAGAGTTGAAGTAATTGATGAAAATGGAATGGTTAGAAGTAATAGCCCCTGGCTTATTGACACGGCAGAAATTGTGCAACCCCCTAGAGAATTTTACATACGAACATTAACGGTTACTAGCCCAACGCAGATTGACATTACTTTCTTTGTAGATACACTCGCCGAGTTGAGGAATTTGGAAATTGATACGAGTAAATTAGGCGTCAACTTTGAGATGGTGGAACGCTACCCTTCCAATTTATTTCCCGGCTTAGGTGATGTTTATTTGCCTGATACAGTATCTCCAATTTACAACGCTGCTCGATATTATCAGATTGGATCAAATGATAGCTGTGGAGATGACCACTACTCGACTATTGGTCGAACTATGTATATTGAAGCCGAGTTGTTTGACTTTTTTCAAAACAAAGTTGTTTGGAATGCCTTTGAATTAGAAAATGCTGTGGTCAATAATTATCGTCTATATCGAGATTATGGTTCAGGATTACAACTTATTGAAACCATCCCTGGTGGAGCAATTGAATATGATTATGTTGACAATATTAGTGCTTTTGACAATCAACGCGGAACCTTTTGCTATAAAGTGGAAGCCGAATATTCATTGACAAACCCCAACGGCTTTGTAGAAGCTTTGACCAGTTTTTCCAACGTTTACTGCATAGAGCAGCGACCTTCCGTTTATGTTCCTAATGCAATTGCCCCTAACGGAATCAATAATGAGTTTAAACCTTTCATTGTTTTTGGTAACCCTACCAATTATAAAATGCTGATTTTTAATCGCTGGGGGGAAAAGATTTTTGAAAGTAGCTCTGCCAATGCCGGTTGGTTTGGAGATTATAATGGAAGCCCTGTTCCAACCGGTGGATATCCATATCTAATTCGCTTTAAAGCATCAGATGGTGCGAATATAGAGAAGAAAGGAATCGTGACCGTTATCCGATAATTAATATCTTTTGTATCTTCCACTCGATTCAAACTTTTAACATGAAAACAAATTACTTTTTAGCACTTCTTTTTTGCGGTATTTTACAACTGCCTCGTGCTCAGACTACAGTCTTAGATACTTTTAATTTTGAGGGACTAGAACGAAACTATATTTTATATGTACCTGCGATTTACGATGGCGCAAATGCAGTGCCATTAGTCATCAATCTTCATGGTTACGGTTCGAATGCAGCTCAGCAAAACTTTTACGGTAATTTCAAAAATTTGGCTGATGTAGATAATTTCTTGGTGGTGCATCCCAATGGGACTAATGACTTTTCAGGCACGCCCTACTGGAATTCATTTGCAGGTGGTGGTACAGTCGATGATGTTGCATTCATAAGTGGTTTAATTGACACCCTCTCAAAAAACTATAACATTGATCCAGCAAAAATATTCTCGACCGGCATGAGCAATGGTGGATTTATGAGCTATAGATTAGCTTGTGAGTTAAACAATAGAATTTCAAAAATTGCATCGGTAACAGGCTCGATGAATACCACTTTACAGGGTACTTGTTCTCCCGGGGCTCCCATTCCGGTCATGCAAATTCATGGAACAAATGATCCAACAGTTCCTTATAATGGTTCCTTTGGTGTTGTAGCCATTGAAAATGTGGTTGACTATTGGGTGAACAACAATAACTGTGACACTGCGCCAATTGTGGAGAGCTTGCCCGATATAAATACTTCTGATAACTCTACGGTAGAGCGATATACCTATGCAAATGGAGATGCCGGTTCATCTGTTATTTTTTATAAGGTTATTGGTGGAGGCCATACTTGGCCGGATGCACTATTCCCTATTCCTGCATATGGCCCAACCAACAGAGATTTTAATGCCTCACAAGTAATATGGGAGTTTTTTAAAGGAGAGCCTTTCGTAGGCATCAATGATAGAGACGCGCTTGAAGGTATAGCGATCAAATATAATAACGAGGTATTAAGAATCAATATCCCTGAATCCATTCGAAAAGCTAATATTCAAATTTTAAACACGGTAGGCCAGGTGATCATTAGTAGCTTGGATACTGAGATTTCCACTACAGACTTAAGTACAGGTTTATATTTTGTGAGCGTTCAAAGCGAAATAGGCAAGATCTCACAATCGTTTTTCAAGTATTAGGCATGAAGTCTGCCTCATTTAAAGTTTGTTTTTTGATTGTTGTAATCGGAGCAATTATCTTACGGTGGGTTGACAGTCCACCTCCAGGGATTATTGCTTTTGAATTATCACGAACTATTG
>CAZZMB010000033.1:13528-16641 GCA_964655225.1 uncultured Chitinophagales bacterium
TGGGTTGACAGTCCACCTCCAGGGATTATTGCTTTTGAATTATCACGAACTATTGAAAACGCTAATGATATGGTCGCCCAATGGGAAGAACTTGACGCCATTCCCCTAAAAAAGTTCTCTTTATTATTCGATTATGTATTCATTTTCGGTTATGCAGGCGCTCTTTTTATCATCTTACAAGAATGGTGGAAAAAAACGGGTAAGCAATGGATATACTTTATGAGCTTGGTGCCGGTTTTGGCTGGCATATTGGATGGTATTGAGAATCTAGGTCTGCTTCAAATTGTTTATGGATCTGGCAATCAGTTCGTTACTTCTTTAGCCTTTTACTGCGCCAGCACTAAGTTTATCATGCTACTGCCAAGTATTATGTTTAGCTTATACTATCTATATGCCAAGTGGAGAGCTTCAATTCATTGAACAAAATTCCTGAATATCCCTTCTAGATCTTCAAGAACTAAAAGGAATAAAACTTGGCAAGTGTCAAAGACTTGGCAAGTTTGTCTTGGGAAGTTTACCTATAATGTTTACATTTGATTGAAATTAATTCGCAATGGAAAAGATTTCAGACAAATTTGCATTACAAGGGCTAACCTTCGATGATGTACTACTCATCCCCGCTCACTCAGAAGTTTTACCAAGAGAAGTCAATATTCAGACAAAATTGACTAGAGACATTACAATCAATTTGCCCTTGATATCTGCTGCGATGGATACTGTTACGGAGTCTGCAATGGCAATTGCAATGGCGAGAGAAGGTGGAATGGGCATGCTTCATAAAAACATGAGCATCGAAATGCAAGCTAAACAGGTTCGGAAAGTAAAGCGATCGGAAAGTGGATTAATCGTTGACCCCATTACTTTGCGACCAAATGCAACTATTGGGGAAGCATTAGATATAATGAGTGAAAACAAAATTGGTGGTATTCCAATTATTGATGGAGATGATCTACTCATAGGCATCTTAACCAATCGTGATTTGCGTTTTGAAACCAGACTAAGTGCAAAGGTGAGTGAAATCATGACCAAGGAAAATCTAATTACTGCTCCAGAAGGAACAGACTTAGTAGCTGCCGAAGAAATTTTGAAGAAGTTTAAGATTGAAAAGCTTCCTGTGGTAAGTCGGGATGGAAAAATAGTTGGACTTATCACTTATAAAGATATTTTACGTGTTCAAAATTACCCCAACGCGTGCAAGGACAGTTTTGGCCGTTTAATGGTTGGCGCAGCTGTCGGAGTAACGAGTGATATGTTTGAACGTATAGAGGCCTTGTTAAATGTTGGCGTTGACGTCATTACTATAGATACTGCTCACGGGCATTCTGCAGGCGTATTAAAAGCAGTTAAAAAGGCAAAAAAAGAATTCAAAGAACTGCAAATGATAGCGGGTAATATAGCTACCAAAGAAGGTGCTCAAGCTTTAATTGACGCTGGAGTTGATGCCGTAAAAGTAGGGGTTGGCCCTGGATCCATCTGTACCACAAGAGTAGTCGCTGGAGTGGGTGTCCCTCAACT
Source organism: uncultured Chitinophagales bacterium (assembly GCA_964655225.1). Lineage (GTDB taxonomy): Bacteria > Bacteroidota > Bacteroidia > Chitinophagales > UBA8649 > JAFMKE01. Next base: position 15,044 of record CAZZMB010000033.1, read on the forward strand.
CACAGCTATTCATCAAGCTTCTTTAGCTTGCTCCAAAGCAGGTGTGCCTGTTATTGCCGATGGAGGAATACGATATACAGGAGACATAGTAAAAGCTTTGGCCGGAGGTGCTGACGTAGTAATGGCGGGCTCTGTATTTGCAGGAACCGATGAAAGTCCTGGTGAAACAATCATTTATGAGGGTAGAAAATTCAAATCCTATCGTGGAATGGGTAGTGTAGAAGCCATGAAACAAGGATCAAAAGACCGATACTTCCAAGATGTAGAAGATGACATAAAAAAGCTAGTTCCTGAAGGAATCGTTGGTCGAGTGCCCTATAAAGGAACGCTCACAGAAGTTATGCATCAATTTATTGGTGGATTGCGCGCAGGTATGGGATATTGCGGTGCGGGCACCATCGAAGCACTAAAACAAGCTAAGTTTACTGTCATTACCTCTGCAGGCGTAAGAGAAAGTCACCCACATGATGTAACTATTACCAAGGAATCCCCTAATTATAGTAGATAAAAAGATCACGATATCCAAGCGCTGCGCTGAAAGAAAATATTTTAAAAGTCTAGTTATCTTTACACCATGAATCCATTTGATCAAGCCAAAACAATGCTTCAAGAAATTCAAGAAGCGAATTTATCCTCAAATAAATCAGCAGAGGAATTTAGAATTAAATTTATTGGAAGTAAGGGTTCATTAAAAAGTCTTTTTGCTGCAATTAAGGATATCCCCAATGAACGCAAGAAAGAATTTGGTCAACTGGTTAATCAAATTAAACAGGAAGCTGAAGCCAAGATTACAGCTGCCAAACAAAATGCTTCAGGTGCCAATAAAAATAAAGCGAGTGATGATGATTTAACCGCTCCAGGAGTTCCATATGAAATGGGGACCCGTCACCCGCTTAGTCTTGTAAAAAATGAAATGATTGAAATCTTTAAACGCTTGGGTTTTGTGGTTGAAGACGGACCAGAAATTGAAGATGATTGGCATAATTTTACTGCATTAAACTTGCCAGAGAATCATCCCGCGCGAGATATGCAGGATACCTTCTACATAGATTACGAGGCCAACAAACTTTTGCGGACACATACTTCTTCCGCCCAAATAAGGGTTATGGAAAAACAAAAGCCTCCTATTCGTATCATAACGCCAGGTAGAGTTTATCGAAACGAGACTATTTCTGCAAGAGCGCATTGTACTTTCCACCAAGTTGAGGGTTTATATATTGATAAAAATGTAAGCTTTGCAGATTTGAAACAAACCTTGTATTATTTTGCAAAAGAGATGTTTAACAGCGATAATATTCGCATGCGACCATCTTATTTCCCTTTTACTGAGCCTAGTGCTGAGATAGATATATCCTGTTTTATATGCGACTCCAAAGGCTGTGCGGTATGTAAGCATAGTGGGTGGGTAGAAATAGGTGGCTGCGGCATGGTGGATCCAGCCGTTTTAACCAACGCAGGAATTGATCCAGAAGAATACTCGGGCTTTGCTTTTGGTATGGGTATCGAACGAGTCGCCATGCTCAAGTATGGGATCAATGATATTCGTTTGTTCTTCGAAAATGACAAACGCTTCTTGGAGCAGTTTAGTTAGATATAGC
>CAZZMB010000033.1:16741-24829 GCA_964655225.1 uncultured Chitinophagales bacterium
GCTAATTGATGTATCTTGTGGACGCTTCAAAATGAGAATCATGCGGGATTATAAAATGCTAAATTATATTAAGGACGTATTAGAAAATATGCCAAGTGCTTGGTTGAAATCCACTACACATCGACTAGATATTTTTGATGAAAAGTTGGCAAAAAGTCAATTCTTAATAACTTTTGAAGGCCTATTTAAAGATAACAATTCAGCGCCGGCTGCATTAAAAGATTTACCCACAGCCTACGACTATATTCGCCTAGGACATCCATTATCTTGTATCTTGGAATGGGTCATTGCAAACGAAAATGAGCTAGACGCAAAAAATGTCATCAGTTTTTCTTCTCGAACGATGCCTGTTTTAGCTATACTTAGAAAAAATTTATTCGAAAATAAAAATACTCAAATCCTGTATAAGGGAGAGTTGCCAGATTGTTTTGATGCTGAGCTACTAAGAAGTATTTATGGCTATAAATTTGACTTAAAGCGTGTTGAAAATCTAGAAGACTTGCACCGCGCAGATAGCTTTAAGGGAAGCACCATTTTCATAGCACAACATGAGAACATTCAAGCCATGGATTTAAAATCATTCCAAATGCCTGGGGGACTTGACTTTTATATTCATACTTATGAGGACCTTGGAAGTGTTGTTTTAGTGAATGACAAACAAGGTGGGCAAAACGAAGGTTATATCGCTGAAATTCAGCATGTAAGAAGAAGGGAAACCATTTCTATGACGCCCAATAATTGTTTAACTGCTTTACAATCAATAAGCGGTCAATCTTCCCATGGCAATATGCAAGGGAATGCTGAGGCAAATCATACTTTGGTTGTTGATTCTATTGCTGCAATTACAGGATCAAGTACAAAATCTCTCCTAGCATCAAGTGGACTATCCATTCAATATGCAATTATGATGGGGGTGATTCATGATGCCTTAGAAAACCATCAAGGAAAGGCTATCAAATTGGTAGTTCCTCCAAATTGTTATGGTGGAACCAATGATCAAGCGCGACGAGTTGCGGCTTGCATCGATAATGTTGAAGTAGTTGATTTACCCGTTGATGGACAGCATGATATGGTCGATAGTATTCATATTGTTTTGGATAAAATTGCCAATGAAGATGCTGTCCCATTCATTATCGCTGAAATTCCAACCAACCCCAGAGTTGAGGTTCCCAAGCTAAAAAAGTTAAAAGAAGCACTAAGTGCCGCGCGTAAAACGGCTAGTGGTAAAATTGCCATCGATCCCGTTTTTATCTTGGATCAAACATTCTGTCCCAATGTGCATTTTTTAGGAGAGGGTGAGATTCTCTCATCAGTTAGAACCATTGCCTATGTGAGTGGATCAAAGTTCCCAAGCGGTGGACTTTGCACGGCGGGCTATTGTATTGGAAATAAAAAGACAGAAGCATTGATTGAGAAAATAGATACGCATCTAAAACTTTGCAATAATGAAGCTAACAATCTGCAAATTGAAATCTTAGCCAAACAACTACCTTCGATGAATCAACGGATTGATGAGGCTTATCGAAATACGCGGGAATTTGTAAATTTTATTAAGCAAAATTTGCCCGCTGCAAAAATCAATTTTGTCTCGGAAGAATTGGCAGATATAGGTTTTACTCCATCCGTATTTTCATTAGACCTTCCTACTGAAGGGAATACACATGAAGAAAGAGAGTCGCTTAAAAGGAGCTTAAATCATCAATTGATTCAACGCATGATCCGCGAAATTCCCAATGAGAGTAAGTTCTGTGTAAGCTATGGACAATTGAAAGGATGCTATTGGACGATACCTGCAACCTCTACACAAGGAACGACCAAAGAAGGAGATAAAGATTATATCGTGCGGGTATCACTTTCTCCAAATATGGATCTTGAAAAGCATAAGGAGGTTTTTGCCAAATTTGTAAAAGTCAGCAGCTGACTATAGTAAAATGCTCACTAAAGCGCTCCATCAATAATTTCCTCAACGCACGCTGGATTTAACAAGGTAGAAGTATCCCCAAGCTGATCCATTTCATTGCAGGCTATTTTACGCAATATTCTGCGCATAATTTTACCTGAACGAGTCTTAGGTAGTCCATTGGTAAATTGAACTTTATCCAGTTTGGCAATAGGCCCTATATGTTCTGTAATGATTTGATTAATTTCTTTACTCAAGTTTTCGTGGTTCTGTTGCTCGCCCACTTCTTTTAAAGTTACATATCCATACAAAGCATTCCCCTTTATATCATGTGGAAAACCGACTATTGCCGATTCGGCAACAGCAGGATGCTCGTTGATAGCAGCTTCAATCGGAGCCGTACCGAGATTGTGCCCAGATACTATAATCACATCATCGACTCTACCTGTAATCCGATAGTAGCCTACATTATCGCGTAAGGCCCCATCCCCAGTAAAATATTTATTTTCGTAACTTGAAAAGTAAGTTTCCTTATATCGTTGATGATTCCCCCAAATAGTTCGTGCTATGCTGGGCCAAGGAAACTTAATACACAGTTTACCTTCTACCTGATTGCCTTTTAACTCATTTCCACTCTCATCCATGAGCACTGGCTGAATACCCGGCATAGGTAAGGTTGCATAGCTTGGTAAAGTTGGTGTAACATAAGGAATTGGGCAAATCATTATACCCCCGGTTTCAGTTTGCCACCACGAATCAATAACTGGTCTTTTCCTTTTCCCTATATTGTTGTTGTACCAATGCCAAGCTTCTTCATTGATTGGCTCACCTACGGAGCCTAAGACTTTTAAAGAGCTTAAGTCATATTTATCTACAAAATCTAAGTTCTCTTTTGCTAAGGCGCGTATGGCAGTTGGAGCCGTATAAAATTGATTGATTTTATGCTTTTCAACGATTTGCCAAAATCTTCCAAAATCAGGATAACTAGGGATCCCCTCAAACATCACTGTGGTTGCTCCATTGGCTAAAGGGCCGTATACAATATACGAGTGCCCCGTAATCCATCCAATATCAGCAGTGCACCAGTACACATCGTCCTCTTTATACTGAAAAGCGTTTTTGAAGGTATATGCCGTATACACCATGTATCCTGCTGTAGAATGAACCATACCCTTTGGCATTCCCGTAGAACCTGAAGTGTATAAAATAAAAAGTGGATCTTCCGCATCCATTGTTTCTGCAGGACATTCATTAGACACGTTTAGTAAAAGATCTTCTAAGTACTCATCACGACCTTCCTTCATCTGAATACTGCTGTTGATTCGTTTCACGACTAGCACACTTTGAACACCTGGACAAGTCTCTAATGCTTCATCTACTATTCCTTTTAAGTCGATGGTCTTAGCGCCTCTGTACGAACCATCTGAAGTAATAAGCATTTTGCAAGTACTATCATTGATTCGAGTGGATAAAGCTGTCGAAGAGAATCCAGCAAAAACTACAGAGTGAATAGCACCTATTCTAGCGCAAGCTAAAGTAGCTATCGCTAACGCTGGAATCATAGGAAGGTAAATACATACTCTATCTCCTTTGACTATCCCCTTTGACTTCAATACATTCGCAAAAGCATTTACTCGTTTTGATAAATCCTTGTAAGTGATATGCTGAGCTGCTTCGCTGGGGTCGTTTGGCTCAAACAAAATAGCTGTTTTATCCCCTCTTGCAAAAAGATGTCTATCAAGACAGTTCTCCGTTATATTGAGTTTTGCACCTTCAAACCATTTGAATTCAGGTTTACTAAAATCATATTCGAGTACCTTATTCCATTTCTTTCTCCAAACAAAATTCTCTTCAGCAATCTCCTCCCAAAAACTCTCTGGCTGATTCACCGACTCTCTATAGACTTGAAAATACTCTTCTAAATTTTTGATGTGATAATTACTCATTGTTCCAGCTTGATTTTTCTCTAAGTTAAGAGCTTCTGCTGAAAACAAAAAGCCTCACGGTATACCGCGTTGCTTTTGCTTTATTACTCCGTCTTCCAAAAACATAGTACCTTTGTATCATGCAAATCCAACAACCCTATAAAATCATTGTAGCAACCGGTTTAAACAACGAGATAGGAGCCAAAGGTGATTTACTTTGGCGCTTACCAAAAGATATGCTTTGGTTTAAAGAAAATACTTTGGGCGCGGATGTCATTATGGGCAGGAAGACTTATGAAAGTTTCCCTGAAAAGTACCGCCCATTGCCAAATCGAACAAACATCGTCATCTCTCGAAACCAATCACTCGACCTGCCTAAAGGGGCACATCTTGTGCATAGCCTTGAGGAGGCCTTCACCTGCGCCGAAAAATGTACAACAACTGAAAAATTCATCATTGGAGGTGGTAAAATATATGAATTGGCCTTACCCCATTGCAAGGAAATCGTGCTGACTAAAGTGCATGCTACGTTTAAGGAAGCAGATACCTTTTTTCCAAATATTGACATGAATGAATGGACGGAAGTTTGGGCAGAACATCATCAAGCAGATGAAAAGCATGCCTATGATTATTCATTTATACGTCTAGCCCGGAAAGAATGAAAACATGGGATGTCATAATCATTGGCGGTGGCGCTGCAGGTTTCTTTACTGCCATTAATTACAAACAGCTCAATCCAAATAAAGCGGTCTTAATCCTTGAAAAGGATAAAGACGTTTTAAAAAAAGTAAAGATTTCTGGAGGGGGCAGGTGCAATGTAACGCATGCTTGCTTCGAGCCCAAAGAATTGGCTAAATTTTATCCGAGAGGCAGCAAAGAATTGCTCGGTCCATTCCATCAATTTTGTACAGGCGATATGATGGGCTGGCTCGAGGACCATGGCGTTCCCACAAAAATAGAAGAAGACAACCGAGTATTCCCGCAAAGCAACAGCTCGCAGAGCATTATCGATTGTTTTATGGATGAAACAAAACGCTTAGACATCAAAATCAATCTAAGAACCCGACTCGATAGAGTTGTCAAGGAAGATAACTGGAAACTCTATTGCGGCGAAGAAATTTATACAACAAAAAATCTAGTTTTCTCTTCTGGCAGCAGCCCTAAAGTATGGGAACTTATACACAGAGACCTCGGGCATCAAATCGAAGCTCCGGTCCCCTCCCTTTTTACATTTAACAGCAAAGATGCTAGAATTCAAAATTTAATGGGACTTTCAGTTCCCATTGCGCAGGTCAAAGTGATTCATGAAAATTTAGTGAGTCAAGGACCCTTATTAATTACTCATTGGGGGTTGAGTGGTCCAGCAATATTAAAATTGTCAGCTTGGGGAGCGATAGCATTACATCGCTTAAAATATAAATTTACTATTGCTGTTAACTGGTTGGGCTATGAGACTCAGGAAGAATGCAAAGCAGTTCTTTTAAATCAAAAACAGGAACACGGTAAAAAAAGTGTAGCTAAGCATTGCCCTTATTCTATTCCCAAGCGACTTTGGGAAAGTTTGGTGTTGGATGCTGTCAATCAAAAAGACAAAAATTGGGCAGATCTTAATAAGCAGGAGTTCGGCAAGCTCGTTGAAAACCTCATTGGCTGCACAATTGAAGTAAAAGGGAAAAGCACTTTCAAAGATGAATTCGTGACTGCTGGTGGCGTGAAACTAGCTGAAATTAATTTTAAATCCTTTGGTAGTAAACTTCATAATAAGTTATATTTTGCTGGCGAAGTCTTAAACATAGACGCCATTACGGGTGGTTTTAATTTTCAAGCCGCTTGGACAGGTTCTTGGATGATAGCTCAACATATCAAGTAAAATAATTTATGCATATTTAAAGTACTAATCGCCATGATAGCAAAGGATAACATTTTACGGTATGTGCTGATCATTAGCTTTCTAGCCTGTATGGCAATGGCCAATAAGTTATGGTTGGGTAGCAGTCGAATCATCCCTGAAGTTGCCTTGGTAAATGCTGATTTTTTAGCCAGTAATGCACTTCAATATGCCTTGGTTGGCATGCTTGTTTTATCCCTGTTATTCTCTTTTTTAAATAGGTATTATACTTACTGCATTGGCATTGCTGCTAGCTGTTTTTTCATACTGGTCCTTGATGACATTAACCGTTTACAGAGTTACTATTTTCAATTTATGGCCATGCTCGTGCTACTAGCCGGCATGCATAAAAAAAGTACGAGCCAAAAGATATTGGTGATGTATGTACTCCTGGCAGGCATCTATTTTCACAGTGGTTTATGCAAGTGGAATGATAATTTTGTACACTTTGTATTCCCCAATATGCTTTATGCATTTCAGTATATTTCTTTAGAGACATGGCTAGAATTTTCTTTGAAAGAAACAGCCTATAGTATTCCTATTTTGGAGATGACTCTTGCGGCATTAATTCTTATTCCTTCGACCAGAAAGGCCGGCTTAATCACAGCGATTGTGTTGCACCTTGCTATACTTTATGTAATTGGCCCCTTTGGTTTAAACTGGAATTCTATTGTTTGGATATGGAATATTGCAATGATTGCTTTCAATGTTATTCTCTACCTGCAGCACGAAAAGACAAAAGGAAAGGTGGTCAAACCATTTAAGCTGCTTGGTTTTTGGATTGCTTTGCTACTTTTTGGACTTCTTCCCTTGCTAAATCTTATCGACAAATGGGATAATTATCTTTCCTTCAATTTGTATACGGGGACAACACCGAATGTACAATTGCATATCGACCAGGCATCTCAGTTAGAGGACATTCCTTTGTTTTACATCGAACAGGATACTTTTATCGACTTAAATGTTTGGGCTTTACAAGATATTCAAACTGCTATCTATGCAGAAAAGTGGGTGTTTGATCATATCAGTAAGCAAATCTGCGAGAAGCTTGATTGTAAGCAGGTGACCCATTTTCAGGTGTATAAAGAAAGTATTGATTATATCGATTAATTCAATCCTACTATCTGATTACAGGCTTGATCCAGCATTTTATATACATTTTCGAAGCCAAATTTTCCATAATAAGGGTCAGGAACAGCTATATTTTTTCCGGGCGCTAACTCATTCATAATCAATTTAACCTTTGCCTTTTCCTTTTCAGATTGGGCCATGGCGATCACATCCCTATAGTTACTGGAATCCATGACGTAGATCCAGTCGAAAGTTTCAAAGTCCCAGCCTCTAAACGGACGACTGCGTTGATTTGAAATATCAATCCCATTCGTTTTGGCTACCTGTATAGATCGTATATCGGGTTTTTCTCCAGCATGAAGACTACTTGTGCCCGCACTATCGACTTCCCAGCCCAAGCTCAAGTTATTGATTTTCTGCTGTAAAATACCCTCTGCCAATGGTGAACGGCAAATATTACCAAGGCATACCATTAATACTTTCAATTGCTCTATTTTAGGTCAGTTAAAATATAAAGATAGAAAAGCCACAACATAATCTTCTTCTCCTTCGATACCTTTATACTTTTCGCTTAACTTTGCAAACGATATGCATACTGATTCACATACCATAGCAGCCATAGCAACAGCCAACGGAGTTGGTGCCATAGGCATAATCCGTATATCAGGAGACGACGCAATCGCTATCTGCGACAAAGTATTTAGAGGGGCAATATTGAGCAAGGCAAAGAGTCATACCTTACATTATGGGCATATTTATGATGGGGACCTCTTGTTAGATGAAGTTGTTGTCAGCTTATTTCGGGCACCTAAATCTTTTACTACTGAAGATAGTGTTGAAATCTCTGGCCATGGCTCCCCTTTTGTATTGGAACAGATACTACAAGTGCTTATAAGAAACGGTGCAAAAATGGCGCAGCCTGGAGAATTTACCCTAAGGGCTTTCTTGAATGGGCGTATCGATTTAAGTCAAGCAGAGGCAGTTGCTGATCTGATAGCCAGTAATTCAGCAGCCGGAAGAGAACTGGCTTTGCAACAAATGCGTGGTGGTTTTGCTGCCGAATTAAAAACTTTGCGGACGCAATTGATTGATTTTGCGGCACTCCTTGAATTGGAGTTAGACTTTAGCGAGGAGGATGTGGAGTTTGCTGATCGAAGTGATTTGATTAATCATGTCAATCAGATTCAAACGGTCCTGGGTGCTTTGAAGAAATCCTTTCAGTATGGAAATGCCATTAAAAACGGCGTAGCAGTCGCGTTAGTAGGAAAGCCAAATGCCGGAAAAAGTTCTTGGATAAATGCTTT
>CAZZMB010000034.1:0-2006 GCA_964655225.1 uncultured Chitinophagales bacterium
AAAGTAATTATTCTTGATTTTGGTTCCCAATATACTCAGCTGATAGCGAGACGAGTGAGAGAACTTAAAATATTTTGTGAGATATATCCTTTCAACAAAATCCCTGAACTCGGTGATGATGTCAAAGCAGTAATCTTGAGCGGAAGTCCGTTTTCAGTCCTCGACGAAAAAGCGCCTAAAGTTGATATAGAAAAAATATTGACTACTAAACCAGTCCTTGCGGTCTGCTATGGAGCGCAATATGCAGCACACAACATAGGGGGTAAAGTAGCCAAAAGCAATAAAAGAGAATATGGAAGAGCTGACTTACGCGTTTTAAAAAAAGATCCCATTTTCAATAATATTCCAGATCAATCTCAAGTATGGATGAGCCACGGTGATAGCATTTTGGAGCTTTCTGAACAGTTTGAAATTATAGCCAACACCAAAAGTATCGATGTAGCTGCATATCGCAGTATTGATCATGCATTTAAACAGCCTTTTTATGCGTTCCAATTTCATCCAGAAGTTACCCATTCAGCGGAAGGCTTGAAGATGTTGCATAACTTTCTAATTGAAATTTGTAAGGTAAATGCTGATTGGACATCCTTATCTTTTGTTGAAGAAAGTATTACAAGCTTAAAAAAACAATTGGGTGATGATAAAGTAATACTAGGACTATCTGGCGGTGTGGATAGTAGTGTAGCTGCAGGCCTGTTACATCAGGCAATTGGTTCCAATTTACATTGCATTTTTGTAGATAATGGACTCTTGCGAAAAGATGAATTTAAAAACGTTTTAGAGGACTATAAAGGTCTAGGACTTAATGTTAAGGGTGTTGATGCGAGTGAATTGTTTTATAAAGAGTTGCAAGGCGTAAGCGACCCTGAGAAAAAACGGAAAATAATAGGTAAAAACTTCATAGATGTTTTTGAAGCTGAGTCAAAGAAAATAGAAGGTGCTAAGTGGTTAGCCCAAGGCACTATTTATCCTGATGTGATTGAATCAGTATCTGTTCATGGTCCATCTGTAACCATTAAATCACATCATAACGTTGGTGGTCTGCCAGAAAAATTACATTTAAAAATTGTCGAGCCTTTACGCATGCTTTTTAAAGACGAGGTTCGTTTAGTCGGAGATGCCATCGGAGTACCGTCTTATATTGTGCAACGCCACCCCTTCCCTGGCCCTGGACTTGCTATCCGAATAATGGGTGCGATTAGTAAAGAACGAGTTAAAACACTTCAAGAAGCTGACCATATTTTTATTAGTTTGCTAAAAGAGCATGATTTATACCATCAGGTTTGGCAAGCTGGCACAATTTTGTTGAACCAAAAGAGCGTTGGTGTTATGGGTGATGAAAGAACTTATGAAGATGCGGTAGCTTTGAGAGCAGTGGTCAGTAAAGATGGAATGACTGCAGATTGGGTCCATTTACCTTATGAATTCTTAGCAAAAGTATCCAACGAAATTATTAATAATGTTCGGGGCGTTAATCGAGTTGTTTATGATATCAGCTCTAAACCACCTGCCACCATAGAGTGGGAATAAAAGAATGGGTTTTTAAAATAATTTATGCGCATAAAATCTGTATATCTATATATTGTCACAGCCCTTGTTCTTGTTAGTTTAACTGACTGTAAAACGAAGAAGATAAATGGACAATCAGCAGACATCCTCATCCATAGTGAGGGAATGTATACGATAGATGATTCGAGCCACAAAACACCGAGTAAAGACTCCTTAGCAATAGAAAAATCGACCAAAGCCCGCGATAGCATTATACTTTCACCTGCTGCAAATAATAAGGTGTATCGTATAGCGGTTATTCTTCCCTTTATGGAAGATAGTGTGCGCAAAGTATGGAACAAATCAAGCAAAAAGAATTATGAAAAATTTGTAACAAGCAAGGAAAGTGAAATGTCTATTTCCTTTATGGAGGGTATGCTAATGGCTTTTCAAGATACAAGCTTTCAATCTAAGTTTGAGTTTCAGTTTTTTGACGACAAGCATTCTAGTGAAGAAAT
>CAZZMB010000034.1:2106-7418 GCA_964655225.1 uncultured Chitinophagales bacterium
AAAACTTCATTCATCATTTTCTCAGCCAGGCTGCACCCTTTAAGGAAGATACCAACCTGACTATTTTTGGTATGCCCGGATGGGAAGAAATTGAGACGATACGATTGGAATATATCAACGGTAGTAAAATCCATTTCACCAAATCCTACTGGATGGATGGCGAGAATGAGCTTGTAGTAAACTTCATTGCAAGATATCAGGATAAATATTTTGGAAAACCAAGTAAGTATGTGTTTTTAGGCTATGAATTAGCCACTATTTTCTTTCCCTTAATTGATAAATATGGGTTAAACTTTAATTCGCATCTTCTGCAGCTAGATTTTCAACCCAAAGCACGCAGGTATAATTTCAAAGAGCTCATAGATGCCGAAGGGCAAGTGAATAGAATAGAGAATACCTCATTAAGAATTTATAAAATAGCCGACTTCGAACAAGTCTTAGTTAAGTAATGCGAAATTTCATTTTACACATCCTAATGATGCTCACTTGGTGCTTTCTGCATGCTCAACAAAATATGGATTTGCTCGGCTACCTTCCGACAAATTCAAAAATCAACGACATTTGGGGCTATACAGACACCTTAGGAAATGAATATGCTTTAGTAGGTTCCGAAGTTTCGTTTTACATCATTGATGTAAGTGCTCCTCAAAGCCCTGTTTTATTGTTTGAAATATTTGGAGATACCAGTGTTCAGCGAGATATTAAAACTTTTAATGATTTTGCTTACGTCACCAATGAAGGAGGTGGAGGCTTATTAATAGTTGACTTACGTGGCTTACCCAACTCGGCTCCATCCTTATCTATCAGCCAAATTGACACCTTCGGCTGCCAAACTGCTCACAACATTTTTATCGATGAAAATGGCGTTGGCTATTTATTAGGAAGCAATATATCCAATCAAGGAGCATTTATCATTGATTTAAATACGCTCGATCGCTATGCCCCCGATTTTTTAGGCTTATACGACGATCAGTACGTTCATGATGCCTATGTTAGGGATGACACTTTGTATACTGCAGAAATTTCCAACGGCACATTTTCAGTCATTGATATAAATGACAAAGCGGCTCCAGTTGTCCTAGCTAGGCAGACTACCAGCCGCGTCTTTACCCATAATTGTTGGCTAAGTGATGATGGTAATTATTTAGCTACTACCGATGAAAAACCAGGTGCATATGTAGACATGTACGATATTTCAGACCTTAACAACATTCGCTTAACCGACCAATTTCAAAACAGTCCAGGGGATAGTGTTATCCCGCACAACACTTTCTTTCTTGGCGATTATTTATATACCTCCTATTATCGAAATGGTTTAACCTTGGTAGATGCTACACGTAAAAATAATTTGGTTGAAGTAGGCAGTTTTGACACTTCGCCCTTCTCATCAGATGATGGCTTTGAAGGTAATTGGGGTGTATATCCATTTCTTCCTAGCGGAAACATTTTAATAAGTGATCGTGAAGAGGGACTATTTATTATCGCTCCCACCTACACACGCGCCTCGTATTTAACCGGTTCAGTTTTTGACACCTTAAACAATACTCCAGTTAATGATGCTCAAATCGATATCCTTGGAGAGAGCTATTTAAAATATTCTCAGTTTGACGGCTCCTACCACATAGGTGTTGCAGAGACAGGGTTCTACGACATACGAATGAGTCATCCGCAATGTCAGACCGTGATCGAAACCAATATTGAACTTGAAACTGCTTTAGAGAAAGTTTTAAATTTTAATACCCTTTGTGATTTCACCTCCTCTGTATTGAATTTTGAAGAAGAAACATCGCTTAACATAAAAGCTTTCAAAGAGAACAATACGATTGTAATTAGTTATTTATCCAAAAATAATGTCGAAAAAATAAGTCTGTTAAGCCTCTATGGTCAAGTTATAGAAGAATGGGCTATTTATGACAATTCAGCGAGCATTTATCTAAGGGATGAGCTGCCCGCAGGTCTTTATTTTGTACGAGCAAAAACAGAAAGTCAAGAAATTGTTAAAAGTTTCATAAAGCACTAAAAGCGTATAAGCTCAACTGAGATTTGCTCCTAGACAAATTTTTGAATAAAACTTGAGTTATTACTTTATAATAATAGTATATTTGCAGCCTTTAAAAAAAATTAACCCGTTGTACCATGCAAGCAAAAGGATTTATTAGAATTGTTATCATTGCGCTTATCGTAGTATCGATATTTCAGCTTTCCTTTACTTTTATCAAGAACTCATTTGTGGGCAAAGCTGAAGCTTTTGCTATTACACAAGTAAGTGATTTAGAAGAAGGATTAGAAAAGGCTTATCTAGAGAATAAAGCAAAGAACTATTATTTAGACTCTATTAAAAATGAGGAAGTATTCTTAGGTTTTACCTATGATGAGATAAACAAAAGAAGTTTAAATCTGGGTCTCGATCTAAAAGGTGGAGTAAGTATGTTGGTTGAAATTGACCAAGCAGATGTGCTGAAAAAGTTATCAAACAATACGAAAGATGAAAAATTTAAGCTTGCACTAGAATCTTCAATTGCTGCTCAAGCAAATAATCAAGGTGATTTTATTAGCTTGTTTGGAAAAGAATATGAGAAGATAGCGGAGGGAGCTAAATTATCAGGAATCTTTGCCCCAATTGAAAAATTTAGAGAAAAAATGACTTTTGATTCATCCAACGATGAAGTCTTAGAAGTACTAAAAGAAGAAGCAAACGCCAAAAACAGCGAAACACATAATGTACTGACCACGCGTATAGATGAGTTCGGGGTAGCACAACCATTTATATCTGAGCCAGATGCTAACGGAAGGATTTATATTGAGCTTCCGGGAGCGGATAATACCGACCGAGTAAGAAACATTATCCAATCTGCAGCTGTATTGGAATTTTACGAAACAGTTGATGCAAGCATTGCAGGCAACCTTTTATTTCAAGCCAATGACATGCTTGTTGGTATTCTTGGTTTAGAAGAGGCTGCTGAAGATGAGGAATTTGATTCGATAGAAGAACTTGAGGAAACAGCAGAAGAAGTTATAGCATCAATAGAAGAACAAACAGATCCCCTCAATGAACTAGAAAATGATTTGGGACTATCTGAGTTAGAAGAAGATTTAGCAGGTATAGAAGGTGCAGATGAGGATACCTCTTCAGCTAGCGTATTCAATCCACTGTTTGATATTTTACAACCCAATATTGATGTTCAAGACGGACGTCAATTTTGGAGACCTGGGGCAGTAGTTGGTTATGTTGCTAAAAGAGATATGGATAAGGTTAAAACTTACCTTGCCATGGAAGAAATCAAAAGTATATTCGATATAGCACGAGTAAAACTTGCTTGGTCTGCCAAGCCTTTTAAGGGAACTGGTGAAAATGCTGATGATTTCTACACTATTTTTTCCTTACAAAAAGGAATTGATGGTAAGGCTGCACTTAGTGGTGATGTGATAACAGATGCTCGCTCGGTATTGGATGAATTTGGTGCTGCAGCAGTTTCAATGCGAATGAATAATGTTGGGGCTAACAAATGGTGTACGCTTACTGAAGAAAATGTAGGTAATCAAGTTGCCATTGTATTAGATAATAAAGTTTTCTCTGCGCCAAATGTAAATGGAGCAATTTGCGGAGGATCTTCTCAAATCACTGGCTTAGATGATTTTGATGAAGCGCAAGATTTAGCAAATATTCTTAAATCGGGTAAACTAGATGCGCAAATTAATATCCCTCAAGAAGCGGTTGTAGGAGCAAGCTTAGGTGATGCCTCAATCCAGTCTGGTTTATTAGCCTTAGCTATGGGATTCTTGTTTGTTATTCTTTTCATGATCATATATTACAGTGGTGCGGGTATTATTGCAAACATAGCCTTATTGGTGAATATTGTATTTATCATGGGTACTTTAGCTTCATTAGGAGCTGCTTTAACCTTACCTGGATTAGCTGGTATTGTTTTGACTATTGGTATGGCAGTAGATGCCAACGTAATTATCTTTGAAAGAATTAAGGAAGAGTTGCGAAAAGGGAAAGGAGCTCGATTGGCAATATCTGATGGTTTCTCTCGATCGTATAGCGCAATCATTGATGCCAACGTAACCACTTTTATTACAGCTGCTACTCTACTTTGGTTAGGTGCAGGTCCAGTTAAGGGTTTCGCAATCGTTTTGATGATTGGTATCATCGCCTCTTTCATCTCAGCAGTATTCTTATCAAGATTGATCTTTGATGGTATGAGCGATAGAGATAAGACGGTGGGTATATCAATGTCTTGGAGTGAGAATATCTTGAAAGATGCAAAATTTGACTTTCTCGGTAAACGAAAATATACTTATGTTATCTCTGCACTTATTATTCTTGCTGGTTTAGCCTCTATGTTTACGAAAGGTTTTGAATTGGGTGTTGATTTTAAAGGTGGTCGGTCTTATGTGGTTGCTTTCGATCAAACAGTTTCTACCGATGCGATTCGAAGTGATTTAACTGAAACTTTCGGTTCTACTCAAGTGAAAACATTTGGCAATGATAGAACCATTCAGATTGTTACTTCTTATGCAATTGAAAGTAAAGATCCAAAAACGGATAGTACAGTAACTTTCAAATTGTATGACGCATTGAAAGATAAATTTGTTGATGAACCGAGTAATGAAGAGTTTATGCGTTCTGCCTTGGTGCAATCCAATAAAGTGGATACTTCAATAGCTGATGATATTCAAACAAGTGCATTTTGGGCTGGTGGTGTAGGTGCATTGTTGATTTTCTTATACTTGTTGATTCGGTTTAGAAAATGGCAGTATGGTGTAGGTGCATTAGGTGCAGTAATTCACGATTCATTGATTTTATTATCTATCTTTTCTATCTTCTGGGGTGAATTATTTCCATTCTCTTTGGAGATTGAGCAGAAGTTTATTGCAGCTATCCTAACTGTTATTGGCTACTCCATTAATGATACAGTGATTGTATTTGATAGAATTAGAGAGTATTTTGATGAGCATCCTACAAAAGATATCGTTACAAATGTAAATGCAGCTATAAACAGCACTTTA
Source organism: uncultured Chitinophagales bacterium (assembly GCA_964655225.1). Classification (GTDB taxonomy): domain Bacteria; phylum Bacteroidota; class Bacteroidia; order Chitinophagales; family UBA8649; genus JAFMKE01. Next base: position 7,120 of record CAZZMB010000034.1, read on the forward strand.
AGCAGAACATTAATGACTTCATTTACAACTTTATTGGTGGTACTTATTTTGTTTACTTTCGGTGGTGAAGCAATTAGAGGATTCTCATTTGCTTTATTAATGGGTATCCTGGTGGGTACTTATTCTTCTATCTTTATTGCTTCAGCTATCTTAGTTGATACCATGAAAGGTGCAGATAAGGTGAAGAAAAAGAGATAAATATCCAAATTAAAGCTTTTAAAAGAGCCCTGTTGCGAATATCGTAACGGGGCTTTTCTTTTTGTTGTTAGTTTTTGGTTTTAAGGAATGAATAAACTGAA
>CAZZMB010000034.1:7518-24809 GCA_964655225.1 uncultured Chitinophagales bacterium
ACGGGGCTTTTCTTTTTGTTGTTAGTTTTTGGTTTTAAGGAATGAATAAACTGAACGCTGACAGGCCTGCAAATACCAAGAGAAAATATATTTATCCATACATGGATAGAAGGCGAATCATCATGGCGAATTGGCCTTGAATAGACTATACCTTTTTTCGTCAAAGACTAGATGTTTATGAGCACTTAGCAACAGATTAAAAGCACCAAAATCTATAGTATCACAATCGTTATCCACCGACTGTGCATACTTAAGTAAAGACAAATTATCTTATCCAAAGACTTGGTTTTACATTTGCCCAAACAAGCCCATACATTATGTCTAACATTTCCAATTTAGAACAATTAGCCTCCCAAGTTAGGCGAGATATCTTACGTATGGTTCACGCAGTGAATAGCGGACACCCCGGAGGTAGTATGGGGTGTACTGAGTTTTTTATTGCCTTGTATAAAGAGCTTATGGATCATGACCCATCTTTTAATATGGATGGTAGTAATGAAGATGTATTTTTCCTGTCTAACGGACATATCTCGCCTGTATTTTACAGCGTGTTGGCGCGCAGCGGATATTTCCCGGTAGAGGAACTCAAAACCTTTAGAAAAATCAATACCCGGCTTCAAGGGCATCCCACTACACATGAACATTTACCCGGCGTTCGTATTGCATCTGGAAGTTTAGGTCAGGGTATGAGTGTCTCAATTGGAGCCGCATTAAGCAAACGTCGCAACAAGGATACTAAGTTAATCTATTCTTTACATGGTGATGGAGAATTACAAGAAGGACAGATTTGGGAAGCCGCTTTATTCGCCTTTGCCAATAAAGTAGATAATTACATAGCGACCATAGATGTAAACAGGCAACAAATTGATGGCCCAACCGATGAGGTAATGGCTATGGGCAGTATTCGTAAAAAGTTTGAAGCCTTTGGATGGGAAGTTATGGATATCCAAGAAGGAAATGATATGCAAGCAGTAATTACAGGCATACAAAAGGCAAAGACATTAACAGGAAAGGGCAAGCCGGTTTGCGTGCTGCTTCATACAGAAATGGGGTATGGTGTAGATTTTATGCAAGGCACTCATCACTGGCACGGTAAAGCGCCGAACGACGACCAACTAGCCAACGCTCTTGGCCAATTGGAAGAATCTATTGGTGATTACTAACAACAAATGCATTGCTCACTCGTTAAAGAGAAGTATAGTATTATCTTGAAGAAGTTATTCTTATTAATCTTTATGGTCCTCTGTAGTTTAAGCTACGGGCAGGACACACTGCAGCAACAAAAGATATTATTTGTCTTGGATGCCTCCGGAAGCATGGAAGCTATGTGGGGCAATGACACAAAAATGAATATTGCTAAGCAAATTTTGTATAAGCTTGTAGATAGCCTAGAAAAGACCAATCCTAGTATTCAAGTTGGCTTAAGGGTTTTTGGTCATCAGTATCACAAGCGTTTAGATATTTGTACGGATTCCAAACTCGAAATACCATTCAGTCACTTAAACCAGGAGATTTTTGCAAGTACATTGGTGAAAATTCAACCCAACGGAAATACTCCAATTGCCTACTCATTGATTGAATCAGCGAAAGACTTTTCAACGATTGAAAGTTTAAACTCCATTATTCTTATTACGGATGGATTGGAAAACTGCGGAGGAGACCCTTGTGACGCTGCAAACTATTTAAATGAGAAGAGAATCTCGATTAATCCATTTATTATTGGATTGGCGATAGAAGACTCCTTGGTTTCCTCATTCGATTGCATCGGTTCTTTTGTTAATGCAAAAGATGAGGCCACCTTTGCCCTTGTTCTGGACAACACCATCAAACAAGCGACAGGTAAAACGACCTTGAGTATCCATTTGCAGAGTAAAGCTAAGCAGACGATAAGTAATACACCTATTACCATTCAAGACACTTACAGCCAGAAAACCTTGTATACCTACCTTCATTGTCTAGGTAAAAAAGGCTTACCCGATACCCTAACAATTGATCCTAGAGGATGGTACACCGTCAAGGTACACACCTATCCAAGTGTTTCAAGTCAATCATTTCAGCTAAATCCTGGAAGACATAATGATATAAGTATCACGATACCTAAATCATATTTAGATATTGAGCATCGCAAGCAGTACGATGAAAAAGAAGCACATTATTTGGTTAAATATCAAGATAAATGGATCTATAACTATCGCTTAGATGACCTACCCCTATTGGAAGGTGAATACCAACTGAATGTCTGTTTTACTCCGCACAAAAGCGAAAATATACTTTTAAGTAGTGATAAAGTTTATCAGCAGAATTACCCCTCCAATGGGAAATTATCGATTAAAAATAATCAAGCGTTAAGGGGAAGTGTATTTAACCGTGACACCAATCCATGGCAGTTATGTGTAGATTTGGGCTTGTTTACTGAAGATACCGAACTCAAGCTGCAGCCCGGCAATTACTCCTTAATATACATACAAGAAGACAAGTATAATAGCGAAGAAACCCATCGTTACGACTTTAAAATGATTCCAGAACGAACCACTGTTATTCAGTTAAGATGAGAATTCTATCTATTGCCATACTATGTTGTTGTTTTGCTTTAGGTGTCAATGGTCAATCCACTCCAGTCAATGTTTTATTTGTAATGGATGGTTCTTCCAGCATGATGAAAAAATGGGGGAAAGAAGATAAATGGACAATTGCAGAGAAAAGTCTGTTGAGAATTGCAGATAGCCTAATTAACAAGTATGATAGTTTACGATTTGGATTAAGGGTTTATGGACATCAAAGTCTACCGATAGATAATGATTGTGAGGATACCGAGCTTAAAATGCCAATCGCAGCGCACAGCTTACTTGAGTTAAAAAATCGGATGATGGGTATCACGCCTAAAGGCATTACCCCTTTGGCCTATACCCTGGAACAAACCCAAGAAGATTTTGCCGAATTTGAAGGTCAAAAAAATATCCTTGTCGTTATTACGGATGGCTCCGAAAGCTGCCTTGGAGATCCTTGCGCTATCTTGGAAATTCTATTGAAACAAGAAGTAATCATTAAGCCAGTTATCATTGGTTTAGATGTCGACATAGAATCTCTTAGAGATTATCACTGCATCAAAGATGTATTTAATCCGCATACTCCCTATGAGTTTGAAAAAAATATTTTGCGGGTAGTCACGCAAGCAATTAGCTATACAACAGTGCAAGTTGAGTTGCTCGATGGTCAGCAAAAACCTAACCAGAGTAATATTCCCATACTTTTTTATAGCAATTCTCGAGAGCCGGATTATACATTTTATCATCGTTTAGATCAAGCCGGTAATCCTGATACATTGCTCATAGACCCCAGCACCGAATACACGATAATCATACAAACATTACCCCCTATTACCAAAGAGGGTATTATATTGAAAGGAAATGAACATAATATCATTACAATTGCTGCACCAACAAGCATTTTAAAAATTCAAACCATGTACGAAGGAGAAAGGGTGAATGTCATACCCGAAATACCTTATCTAATAAAGCAAAGTAATCAGCCTGACTATTTATTTAGTCATGAAACTAATAAAAAACAAAGCTACTTGTACGGCACATATGATATTGATTTATTGACATTGCCCATTACATCTATTACTCAGTTGGAACTTAATCAGCCAAACTATTCCATTAAACTGCCAGCACCGGGCAAATTAAGTGTCAATGCTCAATTTCCAATTCATGCGGCATTATTCACAGAAATCAACAATGAGTTAGTAAATATTTACACCTTTACTGCCAATAGCAGGCAAGAAATATTAGATTTACAACCGGGGTTTTATAGCCTTGTCTATCGCTTTGATCATCAACGAACTATGAAAGAAACGCGGATTGAGAATATAGAAATAAAATCTAAACAAACCCTTGATTTAAAATTTTAATTATGAGTGCCACAACAAAATCTAAACTGCATACATTTTCGGATAAGGAACAAAAAGATACTCGTTCGGGATTTGGCTTAGCTATGGATTATTTGGGTGAAACAAATCCAAAAGTAATGGCAATGTGTGCCGATTTAACGGGGTCATTAAAATTGAATGATTTTGCAAAAAATCACCCCGAACGTTTTGTTCAATGTGGTATCGCTGAAGCCAACATGATTGGCATGGCTGCAGGGCTCACAATTGGTGGTCAAATTCCTTTTGCAACAACCTTTGCAAACTTTGCGACAGGACGCGTATATGATCAGATACGACAAAGTGTTGCCTATTCAGGGAAAAATGTAAAAATTGCTGCCTCTCACGCAGGTATAACCCTGGGCGAAGATGGCGCAACTCATCAGATATTAGAGGATATTGGCTTAATGCAAATGTTGCCAGGAATGGTTGTCATCAATCCATGTGACCACAATCAGACCTATGCCGCTACCCTTGCTACAGCTGCATATGAAGGGCCTGTTTATTTACGTTTTGGCCGACCTAAAGTACCTAACTTTACTTCAAAGGACGATACTTTTGAAATTGGAAAAGGTATCTTAATGAATGAAGGAACAGACGTAAGCATAATTGCTACAGGTCACCTAGTTTGGCAAAGTATCTTAGCCGCAAAAGCACTCGAAGAAAAAGGAATAAGTTGTGAAATCATCAATATTCACACGATAAAACCATTGGATAATGAGCTGATACTGCAATCTGTAGCTAAGACCGGAAAAGTAGTGGTAGCTGAAGAGCACCAGCGTCTTGGAGGATTAGGTAGCGCAGTAGCTCAACTACTTGCTGAACAAGCACCTACCCCAATGCGATTCGTTGCGGTAAACGATAGTTTTGGTGAAAGTGGTACACCTGCTCAACTCATGCTCAAGTATGGCTTGGATAGCTCAGATGTGATCAAAGCAGTAGAATCATTTTAATATGGCTAACCATCAATTTGCTTTAAGTCAAGATTACATCCAACTCAATCAATTACTCAAAGTCATGGGATGGGCAATGACTGGAGGAGAAGCTAATATTATTATCGATGCCGGCTTAGTTAAGGTAAACGGTGTAACCGAATGGCGGCGAAGAAACAAAATCTACAGCGGTTTTGAAGTATCCTATGAGGATGAAGTAGTGCAAGTCGACTAAGAATTCTTAAATACATCTGAAAAAATTCATTATCTTTATACCAGTTAAGGGGAATCCTAGCTTATTTATTTAAATAAATCCTGGTTATCTGGGTACAACAAATTTTATGGGTAGATCACAAGAAACTTTTGGCAAAAAAGAAAGAAATAAGAAAAAAGAAAAGAAGAAGAAAGATAAAGCTGAAAAGAAAGCAGCTCGAAAAGAGGAAGGCAAGCAAAGTGTTGATGATATGATTGCCTATGTAGATCATTTCGGTAATATCGTAGATACTCCGCCAGACCCTGCTGAAAAAGAGGAAATTATTGCTGAAAATATTATAATTGGTATTCCTAAAAAAGAAGATTACGAAGACGAAGATCCAACAAGAACAGGAGTCGTTACCTTTTTCAATGATTCTAAAGGATATGGATTCATCAAGGATAAAGTAACCCAAGAAAGCATCTTCGTACACATTAATAATTGCGTTGATGAAATCATTGAAAACAACATGGTTACCTTTGAAACAGAAAGAGGGCCAAAGGGCTTAACTGCGGTGAAAGTAAAAAAAGTATAGCACCATTTTAAATATATGTAAAAAGACTCAAGCTTATGCTGGGTCTTTTTTCGTTTATACTGGGACTATTATAATTATAAATTTTTACAAAATAAGTACTTAACTTTAAACAATGCATTTTAAACTGAATGTAATTGCTAGTTTGATTTTATTCTCGCTTATTACTTCTTGTAAAAAAGAGAGTAAAGCAGATGATGACTTAATAACACTAAAAGAGCACCTAAACATACCCAATCAAGTCTATAACTATCGATCGCCAAATATACCCGCATTTTACTCTAATCAATTTATTGGCATTCAAGATAATACACCAGCTGACAACCCAACATCTAATTGGGGAGCCACATTAGGGCGAGTCTTGTTTTATGACCCAATACTATCAAGAGATCTTTCAACAGCTTGTGCTTCATGTCATCAACAAGCAATTGGTTTTACTGATACAGCTCAGTTTAGTACTGGGATCAACGGGCAAACTACCTTAAGGCATTCTATGGCACTAGGAAACTCAATGTATTATTTAAATGGCCGTTTTTTGTGGGATGAACGTGCCGCAACATTAGAGGAACAAGTCTTGCAACCAATACAGGACCCTCTTGAAATGGGAATGACTTTAAGTGATTTAGCGGAGCGGCTAAAAGCCACAGCTTATTACCCTATACTCTTCAGAAAGGCTTTCCCTGATGGAGAGATGAATAGTGAAAACATAGCTAAAGCATTGGCTCAATTTATTCGCTCGATGGTATCCTATGGGTCTAAGTTTGACCAAGGACGTGCATTAGTAGACGATGTATATCAAGATTTCCCCAATTACACCATCCAGGAAAATTTAGGAAAATCAATCTTCACTTCTCATAATAAAGTCAACTGTTTTGGTTGCCACAATACAGAAGCTTTAATTACAGATAATCCAAGAAATAATGGGCTCTACAAATTGAATCCAGATATTGGCATTAGTATTCACAGCAATAACCCTTCAGATGCTGGGAAATTTAAAGCCCCATCTTTAAAGAATGTTGCCCTTCGTGGAAGGTTTATGCATGATGGCAGTCTGAAGAGCTTAAGGGAGGTAATTAAACACTATGATGGTAATATCAAGGATAATGAAAATTTAGATCCTCATCTCATCGATGTATTTACAAATTACCCCGTCGTTATGAACTTGAGCATCCAAGAAACAGATGCATTAGAAGCATTTTTGCATACATTAACTGATGAGCAATTTATAAACTCACCAAAATATAGCGACCCATTTTAATGAGAAGCGTAATCCCATCCTATTGCATTCTTAGTCATTTCAAACTATCGAGAAATCTTACTGCTTAGATGCAACGGTTATTCTTAATCTTTAAAATGTATTGGAAAACTTTGCCTTAATCACTTTTTGTTCCGAACGTAAATCAACTTAAAACGACTATTGTCTTGTGTCCTAGTTTCGATTTCAAATCCTTTAAGAGACTTAAACAAGGGTGTTAACTTTTCAAAGCCGAAGTTCCTAGAATCAAAGTTGGCTTGCTTCTTTAAGATTAAACTTCCTACATCACCCAAGAAAGCCCAACCATCCTCATCTGCTGCATCGGCCACTGAATTTCTTAGTAAGCGCAATACTTTAGGCGTGATTTTATCTAAATTTTTCTTTTCGTTAAGCTCATCTTCATTCTCCTCGTCTTTATGCAGAATTTCCAAGTAAATAAACTTATCACATGCTACAATAAAGGGATCAGGTGTTTTCTTCTCTCCGATGCCATACACATGCTTCCCTGCTTCCCTTAATCGAGTAGCAAGCTTGGTAAAATCACTATCTGAAGAAACCAAACAGAATCCATCCACCTCTCGTGCATACAAGATATCCATGGCGTCAATAATCATGGCAGAATCCGTTGCATTCTTCCCGGTAGTGTATGCATACTGCTGAATAGGTGTAATTGCATTTTCTAATAGTACCGCTTTCCAACGAGTAACGTGTGGACTGGTCCAATCACCGTATATTCTTTTTATGGTAGGGGTACCATATTTAGCGATTTCTTCCATCATTTCTTTAATATACTTGGAGGGTATATTATCTCCATCAATTAGAACCGCTAGTTTATTCTCTTTAATCATTTCAATAAAGATACGAAAAATAAAAAGGTATGGTCAATAAGATATAAGAATAGCACTTAAAGTAAAAGCTAAACGCTTCATATGAGGGCCAGTTAGTGGGACTACTGGAGTCTTGCGACAAGACGTTTGTGTGTCGTCTTAAAGAAGCTGTTGTCATTGAATATCCGAGCTAAAAGCAAAGATCCTTCAATCTCAGCAACTGCCCTCTCTGCCAATTCATTCGCGATATTTTCAGAATATTTTGAACTGTATACCTTTTGAACCGCATTAAAGAAATCTCGAAAAAACGCTTGAATAACCGGTTGAAATTCAGGAATAACCAAAGCGGTTTCTACACCCACATTACCCAGCATCTTACCCGTTTCTTTATTGATAAAAATACTATCTGCCCTTGAAAACATCTTATCCAATCTCACCATAGGATCGATGGTTTCATCATAAGCAATAGCAAAAATTTCTTCTTTGAAAAAACCATGAACAAAAGCAATCACCTTCATCATTAATTCTTCCTTGCTTGCAAAGTAGTGATATAGACTTCCTTTTTGGATGCCACAAGCTTTGGCAATATCTGCCATGCTTGTCGTGTGGTAACTTGTTTGTCTAAATAGCTTAAGACTTTCCTTAATTACTGTTTGTTCATCAACCTTTTGCTTTGCCATGACCTCTTTTACTTTTTCAAGTGTGAAGTTAGGAAAGCTTTTTCATCAAAGCAAACAAACGTTTGGTGTTTAAGTCGCCTACCACCACATGGTATAAATTGCGATGAGCATACCGAGTACCAGCAAAGACGCTAACTTAAATGTACTTGTGGTTTTATAGATACTGGATTCAATATCTAATGCCTTTTCATCATTGCTCTGCCCGTTATCGACAAATGATATGACAAGCATCAAAATACTAAGTACCACAAAAACGATTACCATTCTATTCATGAATGGAAGAGCGCTTGATGGGAAATAAAAAGAGAGAAAGAACGACAAAGGAAGTGAAATCAGAATGACTGAAATAGCCGCTCTTGAGGAAGATTTTTTCCAAAATAAACCGAATAAAAATACCACCAAAATCCCAGGGCTAAAATGTCCGGTAAACTCTTGGATACTCTTGAATGCTTGATCTGGACTTGGTATAATCAGAGCAGTTATGGCACCAATAAGCAAGGCAATACCTGCACTTATTTTACCTACTTTTAGCATATCAGCGTTGTCTGCTTTCTTATTAATATAGGACTGATAAATATCAATTGTAAAAATGGTAGAAACGCTGTTGACAATGGAGCTAATAGAAGAACCCACAGCTGCAATAACCGCCGCAAAGCAGATTCCTTTCAAGCCAATTGGGATATAGCTATTTAATATCCAAGCATACACCTGGTCCCCTTGACTTATATCTGCTTGAACCGCATAGGCTACAATACCAGGAACCACGACCACTAGAGGAAGTAAAATTTTGAGAAAGGCTGCAAAAACAACCCCTTTTCTTGCTTCACTAATATTTTTTGCGCCTAAAGCTCGCTGAATAATATATTGATTGGTTCCCCAGTAATAGATGTTTGCAATCCACATCCCACCGAGTAAAACACTTAAGCCGGGCAAATCTTCCCATGCATCCACCAAGACACCATTATCGTTATTATACATGAGTTCACCCTTAAATAAGATCATGTTAAACTTTTCCGATGCCGAAATAGTCAAGTCTTTAAATCCAGCAATAAATCCCGCGCCACCGCTAAATGCATCAAGCGCGAAATAAGTCGTCAACAAGCCACCCAGGATCAAGACCACTACCTGCACAATATCGGTTAAAACCACCGTTTTTAAACCGCCAAAAATGGAGAAGGACGCTGAATATAAAACCAAGATTAAAACACCTAGACCTAGACTCGTACCAAGAGCTACTCCCATCGTCAAAGCCCCTAAATAGAGAACTAGGGTAATGTTAATGAATACAAAGAGAAACAACCACATTATGGCAAGCCCAGTTTTCACTTCCTTATTGTATCTTTTTTCAATAAATTGAGGTAAGGTGAAAATACCTTCCTTTAAAAAAATAGGCAACATAAACCAAGCGACTAGAATGAGCGTTATTGCCGCCATAAACTCATAAGAAGCGATGGCCATACCAATCTTAAAACCACTCCCAGACATGCCTATAAATTGCTCGGCAGAAATATTCGATGCTATAAGAGATGCGCCAATAGCCCACCATGGTAAAGACTTGCCCGCCAAAAAATAATCTTCAGATGTTTTACTGTCATTTTTGAAGGATAGATACAGACCTAACAGGGCCATTAGCACCAAGTATACAATAAAAATAGTCCAGTCAACCGTAGAAAAATTCATGCGTAAATTTTATCAGTACATATCATCAAATAAATGATGTTCTCAAATATAAAATTTAATTCCTTGATTTAAATAAAAAGCTAGGCTTCTTTATCGAAGTTGAAAAAGAATATTACTTAAAAATTAGCGTCTGCAATACCAATAGCCTGGCCGCCCATCCTTTCATCTATGCTGCACGGTATTACAACAATTCCTGTGGTTTTTTGATTTTGCAGCATAGCCGATAGGTAAAAAATTGAAAAATCTAATTTTAAGCATTCTGACTAAACGAATGTTCTTAAAAGTAAGTAACTTGCGGGTATGCAAGATTCATCATCTTCTCTGCCAACTTTCTCAACATCAACGTTCTACTATCTTTTAGGTCTATCCGTATTCATTTCATGTTTCGGTTTGTTTATTCCTATTATGGAAGTCGATGCCAGTCAATATGCAAGTATGAGTCTAGAGTTATGGCAAAGTCAATCGCTGCTTCAATTAACGGATCTCGGTGAAGCTTACTTGGATAAACCGCCATTACTTTTTTGGTTGGCTGGATTAAGTATTCATATACTCGGAAATAGCTCATTCGCGTTCAAACTCCCCTCCTTTCTATTTGCATGGGGAAGTGTGTATGCGCTGTATCGTTTTACGATTATATATTATCAGATTTCTATAGCTCGGTTAAGCGCATTAGTATATGCTTGCTCCGTTGCTTTCTTATTGTTTACCAATGATATACGTACCGATACCTTAATGATCGCTTTAGTTGTTTTTGCGGTATGGCAATTGGGTGAATTCTTGCAGGAAAACAAAGTAATCTCCCTGTGTCTTGCGACTGGATTTATCGCCTTAGCGATGCTCGCTAAAGGTCCTATTGGCATGGTAGTGCCCTGCCTGGCTATTGGCCCACATATTCTGCTTAGGCGACAATGGAAATCATTTATAAGATGGGAAATCATTTTTGTTCCGCTTATCCTTTTGCTTATACTCAGTCCTATGCTCATTGGTTTACATCAACAGTGGGGTGTGCATGGCTTAAGCTTCTTTTTTTGGGAGCAAAGCTTTGGTAGAATTACCGGAGAAAATGTATGGGAAAATGAGGCGAGCTATTTTTACTTCTTACACAACATCGTTTGGGCGGTGCTCCCCTTCACACTCTTCTTTATAAGTAGTCTAGTGCAAGTTTTGGTGAATTGGAAAAAACAAGTTGAATACATCAGCTTTTTTGGTTTGCTGTTGCCTTTTCTGGCCTTATCCCTCTCCCACTATAAGCTTCCCCATTATATATACGTGACCGTACCTTTTGCGAGCATCCTCATTGCAAAAAGTATACATACTTATATAAATGAGACTAACAAACCCTTTGATTTAGTTGCCTATTGTGTTCAACTTACACTTATTACCAGCCTACTGATTATACCCATACTTATTTTCTTTGCATTTCCGGCATCCATGTTGACCTACTTTACTTATTTGCTAGGGATTATCGCTATTTTGAGCGCTTTTTATTTGTTGCAATTTGGAAAAAAAGCCATCATACTAGGGAGCTTTGGCGCATTTTTACTGGGTGCTTTTATTGTCAATAGCCATGCATATCCCGCCTTATTAAAATATCAAGGAAGTAGTGAAGCCGCCTTTTATATCAAGGAGCATGATATTCCGCAAGACCAGTTGTATCAGCGCAATATCTGGTGGAGAGGGTTTCATTATTATAGCGGAAAAAATGTCCCAGCCTTTCAAAAGAATAGCCTAGCAAGCCATAATGCTTATGTGCTAACGAACGAAGATGGATACAACTCGCTCATAAGTATGCATCAGACAGAACTACTTAAACGATTTGACCACTTCAACGTTACCAGACTTAGTTTAGACTTCCTTAATCCTAATACGAGAAAAAGTAAACTTCAATCCCTTTATCTTTTAAAAGTCTATCCATCCGATTGAAGCTTAAATCGGAAATCAATCAAGCCATTCAGCTAAGAACATATTTGTATCTCTTGTCCCCCCATTGTTTCGGTTGGATGAGAAAACAAAATATTTGCCGTCGGGAGAAAACATTGGAAAGGAATCAAAGGTATTATCAAAAGTTACTTGCTCTAGACCTGAGCCATCTAGCTTGACCATGAATAAGTTGAATGGAAACCTCTTTGTTATATGATTGGATGAGAAGATGATTTTTTCTCCGGAAGGGTGGAAAAATGGCGCCCAGTTTGCACCGCCTAAATCACTCACTTTAACCTTGTTACTGCCATCGATATCTGAAATATACAATTCCATATCACTCGGCTCAACCAAATCATTCGCTAATAATTTTTTATACTTAGCAATATCTGCCTCGGTATCGGGTCTTGAACTTCTCCAGACTAATTTCGTACCGTCAGGAGAAAAGAAAGCACCTCCATCATAACCAAGCTCATCTGTTATTTGAAGCTCTTCACGCGTATCGAGATCCAGCACGTAAAGCTCGATGTCTCCGCTCTTAGTTGAGGTATATACAATCTTATTTTCTGTAGGTGAAGTGGTTGCTTCTGCATCGTAAAATTCGTTGTCCGTAAGCTGTTCTGTAATCACTCCGTCTTCATCGGCAATAAAAATTTCAAACTCCGGATACAAGGGCCAAACATAGCCATTACTTTTGTCTGGTTCGGGAGGACAATCATCCATAGACAAGTGGGTGGAAGCGTAAATGAAATTGGTATCTCCATGCAGGTAATACGAACAAGTCGTTCTTCCTTTGCCCGTACTTACCAATTTGAAATCAAAAGCTTCATCAGCTGCAGGTATCTCACCAATAAAAATTTGATCGCACATGATACCACTTGGCTTATGTTTACGCTGAAAAACCAGGGATTGACCATCAAAACTCCAATAGGCTTCTGCATTGTCTCCTCCGAATGTCAACTGTCGAACATTCTTTAAATGTACCTCCTGATCGTATTTCAGCGAATCTATGTTTTCTTCTGGTTGACTATCTTGCTGAGGTGTGGTAGTCGTTGTAGATTGACATGCAAGCATAAACAGGCTTGCAATAGCTAGACTTAATTGAAATTTACTCATTACCTAGAATTTGAAGTAAAGATAAGGCCTAAGCAACTAAAATTATTGATATGAATAAGTTTATCACTTATCCTTGTTAGATTGTGTAAATAAATATAAATTTGCATAAAATTAAATATTGCTATGGAACCAAATTTAACGATTTACGAAATTGGTGTAAGGTATTGTATTATGGCGCTTTTCACAGGTATAGGCGCTGGATTAACATCATTTGATGGATTCTTAGAAACATTGGGTTACTTGTGTATGGTAATGGGTATTGTCTTTTTTCTCATGGCAATCTTAGGTTATGACCCAACAAAAGGTGCAAACAAAAAAGCAAAGGAAGAGAGCAAGCAAGATTTTATTGACCAATAGATTGCTTTTTCATGTCTTTAAATAGTTAATTCTGAGGAATAATCAATTCATACAAGACATTCATATTGATGAAAAATTTGGCGTCTCTCTCAAAATTTTTCGCTTAGAACAACTTCACCCCACAATAGAGGGTAACAAATTTTTCAAACTACTACACAATATTGAGTTTGCCCAAAAGGAAAACCTAGCTATGGTGACTATGGGGGGCGCATATAGCAATCACCTGCTCGCCACTGCATTGGCCTGCCAATCCGAAAATATACCCTGCTACGGCATTATCCGTGGAACTCATTTTAAATTCTTAAGCCCTACCCTAGAAAAGTCCCAAGCATTGGGAATGCAGCTTATTTTTATTGATCGTGAATCCTACCGAAATATTCGAAGCTCAGAAGACCTTAGTCAGGTTACTGAGCTAGCAGCACTGAATGGCGACTATCACTTTGTACCGGAAGGTGGAAGCAATGAATTGGGGGTAAAGGGTGCCGAAGAAATCTTAGACAATCTCGATCTTTCCTACGATTATGTATTTTGTCCTGTTGGCACAGGTGGAACTCTTGCAGGCATGATCAGATACCTAGATGGTAATAAAAAAATAGTCGGTATATCCAGTTTAAAGGATGACTATCTCATTCAGCAAATCCATGAAATGGTCGGTAAGGAATATAAGAATTGGCAAGTCAACTTCAATTACCATTTTGGAGGATACGCAAAGTGGGATGAGGATCTCATTCACTTTATGAATACCTTCAAATCAGCGCACGAAATCCAACTTGATCCAATATATACAGGTAAAATGATGTTTGGTCTTCAGCAGTTAATCGAAGCATACTTTTTTCCAAAAGGAAGTTCTATCCTAGCGATTCACACTGGAGGATTGCAAGGTATTGAAGGCTTTAACCAACTCCATAATAATATAATTGATTAAACCTCTGCACTATCAGCCGATTGGTCATCTGTAGCATGCGTGTTAAAAGGATCTTCCTGCTGTGCTGTTGAGCCTTCACTTTTAGCTTCAAGTTCTTTTTTGGAACCAGCAAAAACAAGTGTGCCGATAGTCATAATTAACATTGAACCTAAGATAACCAATAAGAGTACTTTACTGTTGATGAGTGGCGACCCAAACGCCGCATATTCCCCACCGCGTTGCAACTGCAAAAATAAAAGAATACTGATTAACCCTCTTGGTGAAATAAAGACCAAAGATTGGATGCTTTTTCGTTCAACTACGCCCATATAAAGTAAACGCATCAACAGCATAACACCTAAAATAATACCAGCATAGATATAATTGAATCCTTCAGTAAAACTATCTATGGTAATAGAGAAACCAAAAAACAAAAAGAAGAATGTGCGCACTAAAAAGGTTGACTCTGCTGTGAGTATGTGAAACTCATGAAGGCCTTCTTCTCTGGTCATACTCATTGAAATGAAACGCTTGATAAAATTAGGCAATAAAAAATCAGCATTAGATAGCACTATTCCAAAAACGAAAATTATAACCAATGAAGGCAAGTGATAAGTCTTCCCAATAGCGTAGGCCATGATGAGCAAGGCCAATATTAAAAAGAACTTAATCTTTTTTTCTAATCGTTCAAACAATTCAAATAACAACCATGTAATGACTATTGACGCTAAGACAATCCCTCCGATCTCCCCCATAAGTAGTGCTAAGGGCTCTAAGCCCAACAACTCCTCACCTGCCGTAAATTGCTTGAGTGAATAGTTGAACATCATAATGCCCAAAATATCAGAAAAAGTAGACTCATAGACAATAAACTCTTTGTCCATAGGGAGCAGCGCTGCAGCGCTGGGTATAGCTACTGCACTACTTATAATAGCTAATGGAATGGCATTTATTACCGCAGTGCTTTGGCTTAACTCTAAATAATCTTGAAAAAATAAGGTAAGCCCTATTACATTAGCGATTAATATAATTAAAGCGGCCATGAACCCTCTAAAAATTACTTTTAATTTTTGTTTATTGACTTTTAACTCAAGCGCGCCTTCCAAAACAATCAGTATTAAGCCGATAGTGCCCATTACTGGGATGATTTGGTCGAGGTACATGATCTTATAACCCAGACCATCAGAAATTGCTCTGGCGGCAATACCTGTCGCCATCAGTAAGATTACAGAGGGAAACTTTGTCTTTTGGGCTATCGCATCAAATATATAGGAGAAAATGATGAGCGAGGATAAAATAAAAAGGACGTATTTGATATCCATATCAATTGGTGTTAGTATTAAATAAAGTTTAGTTAACTAAAGTTTACCCTACAAAGAAACAAAGAATTTGGGATAAAAGGTACATGGAGTTTTTAACAGGGCTTGAGGGGATTGGAAGCAATTACTTTTACTATCCTATCCAGATCAGCTATTCTTTTGCCGGACTTTTTATCGTATCAAATACGTTTATGCCCTTATCAAATAAGGCTTTAGCCTCATCGGTTGTCATTTTCTCTCCAATCTCTGCAGCTCTATCTTTCTGTTTTTGAGCACAGCTTATGTGCCAGGCAAAGGTACCATTATGCTTGAGCCAAGCGGTTTCCCAATGAGACCCTCCATATCTTGAAATACCAGCGAAATCATTGGAGTGTAGTAAATCATAATCAAATGCTAATCCACCTTCGATCAGTTTGTCTATATCGAAATCATTCATATCCATTTCGGCAAGGCTGAGCAGCTCATCATCCTCTTGATGAACTTTACTGTTGGTGACATTCCAATCTATCCTGAACTGATTGCTCCCACCCTTATACTTTTGATCTAAAATTTTTTTATCAAAAATAAGCGAGGCAAAATCGAGGTATACGGGCATTTAATTTTTTTTAAGGGTAAAGGATAATCTCTTAATTGCTGTAATTTGAATCGTGTTCACTCAATATATCTGCTGCAATTGCGTGTAGATCTGTATTAAATCCTGTTTCGATATCATGGGTGCTCAGGTCTACTTTATAGATACTACTTAACCACATGAGCCCACCTGTTTGTCTAACTATATTGCCTTGATGGCCTTTAAGATCCGTAAATATGGAGGTTTCAACGGGTCCTGACATTTCAATATTATCTAGTAATAGGTTATCAAGATTCATTTGCCGTAAGGTGAGTGTAGCCCAACCTGTAGGTACAGTAAAAATAGATGTTGAGGGAAATTCTGCACGCAACTCGTCAACAATAGAACCGTGCACGCTTTCATTCACAAAATAGGAATAGCCATCTTCTATAGAACTGAATCCCATATCTTGCGCCAACTGTTCCCAATTTGCGGGAAAATCAGGTGGAGGTATCGATAAAAAAATAGTGATGTTTGGATTATTTTGCAAAGCATAATCTATCCATTCTCTAAAACCATCTGTTGGATTATCTGGTAATAAGCCAGCTGTCATTCCAAAAAACTCAACATCTCCTTGATCAAGAGTCATCTTGATTTCATTGTGCTCGCTGCTTGTCGCATCGTTCCAAAAATTGATAGGTCTACCATACTCTCCACCTCGAAACACTGTAGTAGCGGTATGGTTTTCAAAACCGGAGTTAAGCGCCATGTCATTAAATTTTTCCGCATAAGGACGAAAAAAGCTATTTCCTATGAGCAGCATATTATAGCCATCCGTTTTTTCTGGTATTGGATCAGGTGACTTGCTGCATGACAGCGATAAGGTCATTAAAGCCACAATCAAAAGGTTTATATTTCTCATATCTTTTATTTTATTTTTTATTGCGCTAAGTAGTTATAAAAAGGTTCTTAAAAGTAATCATACCAATCTACAATACCAAAACGCAGTCTATTTATGTTTTGGCTTCGCACATCAAGTGC
>CAZZMB010000035.1:0-24275 GCA_964655225.1 uncultured Chitinophagales bacterium
TGTGCTGCTTAAAAAAACTACAATTGAATCGTTTTGTGAAGCCTTTTTAGCCATTTTTGTGCTTATGAAATTTATTGACACTCATGCCCACCTGTATGTTGAAGAGTTTGAAAATGATATACATGAAGTTGTTGCAGCGGCCAAGGCCAATAACATTGAAAGAGTCGTTTTACCTAATATTGACTTGGCTTCCAGCAATAAACTAATCAAGCTATATCAATCCGATCCTTCTTTTTTTACACCCATGATGGGCCTACACCCATGCTCTGTTAATGAAGCATATAAAGCTGAATTGGATCAAATTGAGCAACATTTTTTACGACACGATTTCGCTAGTGTGGGAGAAATTGGCTTAGATTACTATTGGGATACTACACACAAAAAAGATCAAATAGATGCGTTTAGAACGCAAGTTGCTTGGGCGAAGGACAAAAAACTACCTATAGCCATACATTGCAGAGGCGCATTTGACGATATAATATCAATTTTAGAGCAAGAGCAGGATGGAAATTTAAGTGGTGTGCTGCATTGTTTTACAGGAAACCTGAAACAAGCGCAAACACTTACAGACATGGGTTTCTATTTAGGTATCGGCGGTGTTCTTACGTATAAGAATAGTGGTTTAGATAAAACACTTAGCCAGCTTAGCTTAGACCACTTGGTACTTGAAACGGATGCGCCTTATCTATCGCCAACACCATTTCGAGGGAAAAGAAACCAAAGTGCCTATCTCGTTTATATTGCGGAAAAATTGGCTGAAGTTTTAAGCGTAAAGCTTGAAGATGTTGCAACCACCACCACGAAGAACGCACAAAACTTATTTAATCTTAAACATTAATATCTGTAAAGTGGGTGGATTTAAATATAAATTAGGGCCATATTTATTTGGTTTATTGCCTTTATTGATTCAATTTTGGCCAGTCGATAAAAGAATTTTTTTTCATTGTGGAATTAAATTTATATTTTTGGCTCACCCTTAAAAATGGAGAGGTGCAGGAGTGGTTGAACTGGCTTGCTTGGAAAGCAAGTAAACTGGAAACGGTTTCGGGGGTTCGAATCCCTTCCTCTCCGCCATTATACAGGATCAAAGTAATTTTAAAAACAAACAATTAAACACAAACAAAATTGATTAGGATGAAAAAACTAAGTATTACACTAGCTCTAGTAGCTTTATTTACCTTTGGTACGAGCTTTCAATCGCTTGTTGCACAGGAAACAGCGGTAGACTCTGCTGATACAACCGATGTTGTTGCGGTAGAAGAAGTAGTTGAAGAAGTTGCTGAAACTGCGGTTGTTGAAACAATAGAAGAAGCGCCGGAGGAAGACCAGTCAGGCCACAAGATTTTATTAGAGAAATTTATTGAAGGTGGAGCTGGTTTTATGTCCTTAGTTTTGGTTTGTTTAATTTTTGGACTAGCATTTTGCATTGAAAGAATTATATCGTTAAGCTTGGCGTCTACAAATTCGAGTAAATTATTGAGCCAAGTAGAGGACAACTTATCAAATGGAAATGTAGAGGGTGCAAAAGAAGTTTGTAAAGCAAGTAGAAGCCCAATCGCTTCTATTATGTATCAAGGCCTAAGTCGATCTAAAGACGGGTTAGATATCGTTGAGAAATCTGTTTTAGCATATGGTTCAGTAGAAATGGGTCGTTTAGAAAAAGGCTTAACTTGGATTTCATTAGCCATTGGTTTAGCGCCGATGTTAGGTTTCTTAGGAACAGTAATCGGTATGATTGGAGCGTTTGACGCCATTGAAGCGGCGGGAGATATTTCACCAACAGTTGTTGCGGGCGGTATTAAGGTTGCCTTATTAACTACGGTGTTTGGTTTGATTGTAGCGATTATTCTTCAAATTTTTTACAATTATATTGTAACAAGAATTGATAGTATCGTAAATGATATGGAAGATGCTTCTATTTCTTTTATTGATATGTTGAAGAAGCATAAGATCTCTGCTTAATTTTTTAACTAAAGAAAAAAGAATAGCATGGAAACTTTTGGAGAAATAGGTATTTATATATCATATGTACTAATAATAATCGCAGCGATAGGTTTGCTTGTTGGAGTGGGTATAGCAGTAGCACAAAATTGGAATGATGGTGGAATGCATGCCGTAATTGGTGTGGCAGCGGTCATCTTATTTTTTGGCATAGGCTACGTTTTGAGCTCAGATGAAGCCTCACAACGATTAATGGAAAAGGGGCTGGGCGATCCAGTGTCATATAGAAGATCAAGTGCGGGAATTATAGCCGTTTATGCATTAGCCATTGTAGCCTCGGTTTTGGTTTTGGTTGATATTGTGAAGGGTTTTGTTGACGGTAATTAAGAATTAACAAGTATGGGAAGAAGTAAAACTAAAGGCGCAAAAGAAATTGATGCGAGTAGTATGGCGGATATTGCCTTTCTCTTGCTGATATTTTTCCTTGTTACAACTACCATTGATCAAGATAAAGGAATTATTCACAAACTACCCACTTGGTCTGAGGAGCCACCGCCAGATGACGTAAGAATCAACGACAGAGAGTTATTAGAGATTCTGGTGAATGCAAACAACCAATTGTTGGTTGAGCAAGATTACGTAGAGTTGAAAGATTTAAAAGATATTGTAATAAAACACCTTGATAACCGGGGAAGATTATTGCAATATTCAACGAGCCCTCAAGAGGCGGTAATCTCTCTGAAAAATGATCGGGGAACGAATTATGGAACCTACATAGAAATTCAGAACTCATTGAAGGCTGGTTATTTGGAAGTAAGGAATAAGTATGCTTTAGCAATAACTGGCGGATCTATGAATTACAAGGAGTTAGATGATTGTGCTGACAATGAAGATTTGGATACCTCAAAACGAAATACTTGTTTAGGGTTGAAGAAAAAAGTTCAAGGAGAATACCCAATGAAAATTTCAGAAGCGGAACCAGTAAATTTAGGAGGAAACTAAAATGTCTAGATTTAGTAAAGATTCAGGAAAAAAAGAAACACCAGCAATTTCAACTGCATCACTGCCAGATATTATTTTTATGCTTTTGTTTTTCTTTATGGTAGTAACCGTAATGAGAGAAACGAATCCGATATTAAAAATAAAAATTCCACAGGCAACCGAACTTAGTAAGATTGAACTGAAAGAATCTGTAGCATATATCTTGATTGGTACGCCGACAGATGTAAACACTTATGGTTCTGCACCCCGCATTCAGTTAAATGATTCATATGCGGAAGTAGAGAATGTGCAATCTTTCATTAAGAAATCTTATGCGGAAGTTCCAGATGCTTACAAGGGGATTTTCACGGTATCACTTAAGGTAGATGAAGAGGTAACCATGGGAATTGTTACTGACGTAAAACAAGAGCTGAGAAAAGCAGACGCACTTAAGATTAATTATGCAGCCAATAGAAAAGTTGTGGAAGAATAAAATAAATTTATTTCAACAGAAAAAAAGCCCCGATGTAAGACATCGGGGCTTTTTTGTTAAGAATCTATTATTTAAACAAAACAGAACAAATAGTGTTTAAATATATATCATGAACAAAGATAAATTTATCGGTCTTATAATGCTTGCTTTTTTCTTAGTTTTCTTGCTTGTTTTTATCTTCTTAGGCAATATGATGTTTTCAAAACAGGATGACCAAAATCAAGGCACAGAAATCATTTATTTAGAAAAGTAGTAGGATAAAAAAGGTGATTGTGTTTCACGCACAGCTTTTTCGTCGCTTCATAAGGTAAATCTACGTCAGAAGCCCTCTTGAAATCACGATACGCTGTATTTCACTGGTACCCTCATAAAGTTGTGTAATTTTTGCATCCCGCATAAGGCGCTCAACGTGATACTCTTTTACATAACCATACCCGCCAAGAACTTGAACCGCTTCAACGGTGGTTTTCATGGCCACTTCACTTGCAAAGACCTTAGCCATTGCACTAGCTTGTGTGTAATCTTTCTCTTCATCTTTGAGCACAGCCGCTTTGTATACTAAAAGTCGCGCAGCTTCAATTTCTGTAGCCATATCCGCCAATTTAAAAGCAATAGCCTGGTGTTTCGAAATCTCTTTACCGAAAGCTTGCCGTTCCTTGGAGTATTTTACCGCCAACTCATAAGCACCCTGGGCTATTCCCAATGCTTGAGCGGCGATACCAATTCGTCCCCCAGATAAGGTTTGCATTGCAAACTTAAAGCCAAAACCATCATCTCCAATTCTATTTTCCTTGGGGACCCTTACGTCTTGAAACAGCAAGGAGTGCGTGTCAGAGCTTCTAATTCCAAGTTTGTCTTCTTTTGCACCTAAGGTAAAACCATCCATTCCCTTTTCCATAATAAGGACGTTAATACCTCTGTGCCCTTTTTCTGCATCGGTTTGAGCTATTACGAGGTGAATATCTGCCTTTCCACCGTTGGTTATCCAATTTTTTGTGCCATTAACTACATAGTGATCTCCCATATCGATGGCAGATGTACGCTGGCTGGTAGCATCACTTCCCGCCTCAGGCTCACTGAGCGCGAATGCTCCAATTTTTTGACCACTAGCTAAAGGTTTTAAGTACTTTTCTTTTTGATCTTCAGTTCCATACTTTTCCAACCCCCAGCACACCAACGAGTTGTTAACGCTCATGGCAACAGAGCAAGAGTTGTCAATTTTAGAAAACTCTTCAACTGCCACACAATAACTTAGCGTGTCCATGCCCCCGCCATCATATTTGGAATCAACCATCATTCCCATAAAACCCAACTCACCCATCTCTTTTAACAAGGCTGTGGGGTGGGTCATGTGAGTGTCACGGTCAATTACCCCAGGCAAACATTGGTTTTGGGCAAAACTTCGAGCCGCTTCTTGCACGGTCAATTGCTCTTCGGTCAATTCAAAATTCATAAAAAAACATATTCTTAGTTAAAGCGCTACAAATTTAACTATTTATTGGTGATTATTGTTTAGCGTGCTCTAGTGAAGTTAAATTTTTGAAATACAGAGTTAAGCCAATTCTCTTCATCAAAAATGTTTTAACTTTGGGCTATGATAATCTACAGTGTAACCGTAAAAATAGATTTAAGCAAGCATGATGAGTGGTTGATGTGGATGAAAAATGTGCACATTGATGAAGTTATTGCTACTGGTAAGTTCGAAAAATATAAGTTTCATAGAATATTAGCTGAAGATGAAAGTGACGGCATAACTTATAATGTGCAGTATTATGCAAAGACGATGGCTGATTATTTTGAGTACAGAGACCAATTTGCCCCTAAACTTCAGCGTAAAGGAAAGGACCACTTTAAAGATAATTTTGTTGCCTTTAGAACATTGTTAAAAGAGGTGGAGTAAACTTATAATTCCCAACAAATTTTGTAATTTAGTACTATGCGATTTAAGATGTTTCATACAGAAAAACCAAGACGGTTTTCTTTCCATACTCGGTATTATGATGAGAAGAAACTTGCTACGGAAAATGAAGCATCCATAGAAAAAGGAAGTTTTTCTAAATTTAAAAGTAAGTACCGCACAAATATTTTTGAAAAACAATATGCAGAAGAAGACTCAAAAAGACGTTTTATTTTACTTTCGATTTTCTTTGGATTGCTTACCGTATCGCTTATTGCTTTTGGATACTATGTTTATGGCTCCATTCCCGGAGTGGCCTTTCTAGTGGCAGTTTTATTTTTACTCAAGAAAGCTTCTAATAAATAAGTATGTCCAACATCATTCAACTCTTACCTGATGCAATCGCAAATCAGATTGCGGCTGGAGAAGTCATTCAGCGACCAGCAAGCATTGTTAAGGAATTAATGGAAAACGCTGTGGATGCCCAAGCGACCGACATTAAACTGATTGTTAAAAATGCTGGACGCACCTTGGTACAAGTTATTGATGATGGGGAAGGTATGTCTCCCGAGGATGCACGGATGAGCTTTGAAAAACACGCCACATCAAAAATCAAAAACATTGACGATTTATTTAGCATTATTACCAAAGGTTTTCGCGGAGAAGCTTTAGCATCAATCGCGGCAATTGCGCAAGTTGAATTAAAGACCCGACAAGATGGAGAGCCTCTTGGTGCACAAATCAACATAGAGGGATCAAAGATTGAAAAACAAGAACCCTGTCAGTCACCAAAGGGAACATCTATAGCAGTAAAAAACATATTTTATAATGTGCCAGCAAGGCGCAATTTCTTAAAAAGTGACAACGTTGAGACAAAACATATCATAGATGAATTCTTTCGAATTGCTTTACCCCATCCTGAAGTTGCCTTTTCATTAATTATTAACGGCCATGAAATGTATCATGTTAAACCAGGCAACTTGCGTCAGCGGATTAGTGCCTTGTTTGGAGATAAATATAACGACCGGCTGGTACCTATAAAAGAAGAAACGGACGTGGTAAGTATTGGGGGTTATATAGGCAAGCCAGACTCGGCAAAAAAAACGAGGGGAGAACAATATATTTTTGTTAATAAGCGGTTTATAAAAAGCAACTACTTAAACCATGCTATTTTTAAAGCGTATGAAGATGTAGTTACGAAGGATAAATTCCCGTTTTTTGTGCTTTTTATGGAAATAGATCCTGCACGAATTGACATCAATGTGCATCCAAGTAAGCACGAGATTAAATTTGATGAAGAACGGCTAATCTACACTTTTGTAAATGCCGCTTCTCGTCATGGCCTTGCTCAGTATAGCGTTACACCTACTTTGGATTTTGATCAAGAAGACTCTTTGAACCAAATGGGAACCTTTGGACAAAAGGATAAGAATTTTGACCCTAATAAATCGGCAATGAGTTTTAGTAAGACAGATTTCCCGTTTTCAGCTAAAAACAAGCAAGCTGGCGATAAATCCAATTTAGGGGATTGGCAGGAGTTGTATAAGATAAACACTGACCCGGACTCTCAATCCTTGGCGCAGCGGGTGAGCCAAATGAATCAAGAGTTACCTTTAGAACAGGAGGCTCGACACCAAACACTAAAAGAGAAGTTAAGTGGACCGTATCAGATTCATGCAAAGTATATTTTATCACCTATAAAGTCTGGATATATTGTCTTTGATCAAAACGCTATGCATCAGTGTATTTTGTTTGAACGCTATCTACACACTTTAAGTGCCGGTGATCAATTAAGTCAAAAGCAGCTTTTTCCGCAAAACATTGACCTTCCTCCTCAGGATGCAGCAATCATGCGAGAGATTTTACCAGAAATTAATAACCTAGGCTTTGTTATTAGTGAATTTGGAGCAAACAGCTTTATCATACATAGTTTCCCAGCGGATATTGATTACCGTAATGAAAGGCAAATTATTGATGAATTCATTGAACAATTTAAAACGGGCACTGGGCTAGGTAAGTTTAGCAGACGAGAAAATGTTGCCAAATCTTTGTCTTTTACGGCTGCTATAAAAGCAGGAAAGGTCCTGAGTGCGCTGGAAATGCAAAATTTAATTGATGAGTTATTTGCTTGTGAAAACCCAAATAAAGCGCCAAACGGCAGAAAGACATTTGTTAAGTATGCAATAGAAGATTTAGAGAAGGCTTTTGATAAATAACCCTTGTTAGGACAAAAGTGGCACCTCTATGTTTTGACTGACGAGATTATTTTGTGTTTACCTGTTTAATTTTCCTACTTTATTTTCTATAAAATCTCGTTTTTCAACAGCTCGTTTCTTTAGAAGTAAAACACTATTTATTTTCTTCCATCCATCTTACAATTAAAGGAAAATGATCTTTAGGAGCATCTTTATGACTCAACATATCAATATGCCCATAGTCATTTATAAAACCGGATTCTTTGGCCAAATACCAATAGTCTTTCTTTGCGTTTTTCACTTCACCCATTAAACTCTTAATGTCTTTGGGGTGTCCTAAGAGGGTATCATTTTTACCTGCTACAAACAACAAAGGGGGTAGCGCTTTTATTTCAAGTACTTTGCCATAATCAAAACCATCTTTATTGTCTTTCCAAGCACTACCCACCTTAATCCACTCATTAATTTGTTTGTAGTGATTAATTGGTTCCTCATCTGAACCTACACCTAATTTGGTAGCGGGAAAATAACCAAAAATAGGGTTAAGCATTTTCCCTAAAAAATACCAACCGAGTTTTAGTTTTTTAAAATAATTCCAGTTTCGGACACTAATCCATCTTTTCACTCCAAAAAATACAGTATTCACGAAAGGGTGATCAAATCTTGCCATATAAGCCAATAAAAGAATACCCCCCCATGAATGTGCCGCAGCATGAATGGGAACGTCTCCCTTGATTTCTTTAATTTTTAAAAGGCTTAAGGGGATGTCTGTTTTAATCACATCAACTTGCCCATATAAACTGTTTTTACTCAATTTAGGTCTACTTTCACCCCTTCCTTGCATGTCCATAATGAAAACATCATACCCTTGTTTAGCTAAAAAGGGGGCATACCCTTTAAGGTTTTTGGAATAGAAAATCTTTCCATTTTCCATGGATCCATGAAGTAAAAATGCGGGCGGACCATCCGGGTTTTCGAAGATTCTTTTAAGATGTAGCGCCCCTCCTTCAAAGGGGATAAAAAGAGATGCTGATTGCATGTTTTGTAAAAATACTTTTTTCTTTTGGTTTTTTCCTGCCTAGTATTCCCTACACTTCACAATGTATATGCTCACTATTAAGGAGAGGATTTTTGCTTTCTCGACAATTATTTTTTTAAGTTTAGCTTTAAATAATAAATCTATAGTATGAAGGATCAGTTTGAAGTAATTGGAGGGAAGTCCTTAAAAGGTGACATTACACCTCAAGGCGCAAAGAATGAAGCATTACAAGTGCTGTGTGCTCCACTGTTAACTGCTGAAAAAGTTGAAATGCACAACCTTCCCGATATACGGGACGTTAATTTTTTAATAGAACTACTTAAAGAACTGGGTGTAAAAGTTGAAAAACTTGGGGCTGGAAGCTATAGTTTCCAAGCGGATAATGTCAATTTAGACTACTTGTTGAGCGACGCATTTAAGAAAAGAGCGAGTTCGTTGAGAGGGTCTGTAATGATTATGGGTCCGTTGTTGGCCCGATTCAAAAAAGCATATATTCCCAAACCTGGTGGTGATAAAATTGGCGCCCGACCTTTGGATACACACTTTTTAGGCTTTCAAAAACTGGGAGCTGATTTTTCGTACAACCAAGACGACAACTTTTACACGGTAAAAGCAGAGAATTTACAAGGGACCTATATGTTAATGAATGAACCCTCGGTGACGGGTACGGCGAATGTTGTTATGGCTGCCGTTATGGCTAAAGGACATACAACAATTTACAATGCAGCATGTGAGCCTTACCTCCAACAACTATGCGCAATGCTAAATAGTATGGGCGCTAAAATTCAAGGAGTAGGAAGTAATTTATTGGAAATTGATGGAGTAAGCGAATTGGGTGGATGTACCCACACTTTACTCCCAGACTTTATAGAGGTCGGATCTTTTATTGGTTTGGCGGCTGCTACCCAGTCGGAGTTAACGATTAAAAATTGCCGTATCGATAAACTCGGCCCCATACCGGATGTATTTAAACGATTAGGTATACAACTCGAATTAAGAGGGGATGACATCTATGTTCCCGCTCAAAAAAATTATGAGATTCAACGAATGATTGATGGCTCGATTCCAACAATCTATGACGCTCCTTGGCCGGGCTTTACCCCAGATTTAATATCAATCATCTTGGTTGCTGCTATTCAAGCAAAAGGAAGTGTATTGATTCATCAAAAAATGTTTGACGCCCGTCTGTTCTTTATTGATAAGTTGAAAGATATGGGTGCTCAGATTATATTGTGTGACCCTCACCGAGCGACAGTAATCGGAATTGACCGAAAGTATAAGTTGAGGGGTATTCAAATGAGCAGTCCAGACATTCGTGCAGGTGTTGCCTTGCTTATAGCTGCGATGTCAGCCGAGGGTAAAAGTGTGATTTCTAATATCCATCAGATTGATAGAGGTTACCAAAACATCGATGGCCGATTAAACGCCTTAGGTGCAAGTATTAAACGTCTGTAGCACCTATGCCTTTTTCAAAAAATCAATATTCCTTTTCAAGCCCGCATATTTGGTTCGCTTGACCGGGCTACCCTCAAATAATTTAGTGAATACTTCCTCTGTAATTTCTTCCCACTCTTGCCGTTCTTTTCGCAGAAGCTCTTCTCTAGGGTTAAATTGGGGTTCTTGATGGTTTTTGGATTTTGCATTTATAGGACAAACCTCTTGACAGATATCACAGCCATACATCCAACCTTCCATTTTACCTTTAAACTGGCTAGGGATTTTATCTTTTAGTTCAATGGTTAAATAAGAAATACATTTACTAGCATCCATTTGATAAGGTGCATAAATAGCATCTGTTGGACAAGCATCAATACATTTAGTACAACTACCGCAGTGGTCTTTCACAGGGCCATCATAATCTAATTCTAAATCTAGAATTAACTCAGCTAAAAAAAAGTAGGAACCCTTTCGTTTGGTTAACAGCAAGGTATTTTTACCTATCCACCCTAAGCCACTTTTTTGCGCCCACACCCGTTCCATTACAGGTGCACTATCTACAAAAGCGCGCCCATCCACGTCACCTATTTCTTCTTGAACGAATTGGAGTAATGCTTTTAGTTTTTTGCGCACTACTTTGTGGTAATCTCTCCCATAGGCATACTTGGAAATCTTAGGTGCTTTGGGGTCTTCTTGTTCTGCTTCCGTATAGTAGTTATAACTCAGTGATATGACCGATTTTGCACCGGGCACTAGCTTTCTTGGGTCCGTTCGCATATCAAAATGATTGGCCATATAAGCCATTTCCCCCTGATGATTATTGTTCAGCCAAGCTTCTAATTTTTTGGCCTCATCATTAAGAAATTCAGCCTTGGAAATACCAATTTCTTCAAACCCTAAGTCGTGGGCTTTCTGTTTGATGGCATGTGTGTTTTTATAGGTGTTTTCCAAGAGGAATAGATAACTAATTAGGAATAGAGCAAAGATAATAATCAAGATGTACAAGACTATTGGAAAGGTAAAATACTTTTTACTTGGGACATTTAAGATTAAAAGAAGGATATTTTTATACTTTTCCGCCGGTATTGTTTGTGGGATGTCAACCAAAGGACAGTATAAAACGAATTTTTTAGGACAGAATGTCAGAAAAAATACGGTGGCAAACTTTTTGACAAGATATCTTTGCATAAATTTTATTAAAATGGCAGAGAAGGATAAAGAGACTATTGAGGAGCAAGACCTTAACATGAGCGAAGACGCTCAAGAGGAAGGCGAAAAAGAGGCAGTGGTAGCGCCTAAAAATGAGTTAGAAGACTTAAGCGAACAGTTAACAGAGCAAAAGGAAAAGTACTTGCGCTTATTTGCAGACTTCGATAATTACAAGAAGAGAACAGCTAAAGAGCGTTTAGACTTATTGAATACTGCTGGCAAGGATATTATTCTAAGTGTCATTCCTGTTATTGATGATTTTGAAAGAGCCATTGCTATTGCGGAAAAGGCGACTGAAGTGGATTCTGTGAAAGAAGGGATGGAGCTCATTAAGAATAAAATGTTTAGTGTGTTGCAGCAAAGGGGAATAAATGTTATGGAGTCTGTTGGAGAGCCATTTGACGCTGAAAGACATGAAGCAATTACGGAAATACCAGCACCGAACGAAGACATGAAGGGAAAAGTTATCGATGAAGTGGAAAAGGGGTATACCATGAACAATAAAATTATCCGTTACGCAAAAGTGGTAGTGGGGAAATAAAACAGGTATTTAAGTATGCATAAGGGGTAAATAATATGGCTAAAAGGGATTATTACGAGATACTAGGCATTGATAAAGGTGCTTCTGAAGTGGAAATTAAAAAAGCTTACCGAAAGGTGGCCTTAAAATTTCATCCAGACAGGAACCAAGGCGACGATTCTGCAGAGGCGAAGTTTAAGGAAGCTGCAGAGGCTTATGAAGTTTTAGGAAACGCCGAGAAGAAAGCAAAGTATGATAGATTTGGCCATGCGGGAGTAGATGGACCTGGAGGATTTGGTGGTGGCGGAGCAGGCATGAATATGGAGGATATATTTAGCAATTTTGGAGACGTTTTTGGCGGCGGTGGCGGTGGAGATTTCGGCTCTTTTTTTGGCGGCGGTGGCGGTCGTGGTGGTAAACGAGTTCGCAAAGGCAGTAACTTAAGAGTGAAAGTCAAGCTAAGCTTCGCAGATATTGAATCGGGGATTGAGAAAAAGCTCAAAATAAATAAGTTGGTCAATGTTTCAGGAGCGTCTTACACGACTTGCTCAAGTTGTGGTGGAACCGGATCCGTTAGACGAGTGACAAATACCATTTTAGGTCAGATGCAAACGACGACGACATGCCCTACTTGTAATGGAAGCGGGCAAATCATGGATACAAGACCCCCTGGATCAGACGCAAACGGCCAAAAAAGAGAGGAGCGAGTAGTTTCAGTAAATATTCCAGCAGGAGTTGAAGAGGGCATGCAGCTTCAAGTTAGAGGAGAGGGAAATGAAGGTCCCATGAATGGTATGGCGGGCGACTTAATCGTGCTAATTGAAGAAGTTCCTCATGAATATTTAGTGCGGGACGGGCAAAATGTATTGTTTAAACTAGGGCTTAATTTTGCAGACGCTGCCTTGGGCACATCTGTAGAGGTGCCGACTATAAGTGGTAAGGCGAAGATTAAAATTTCTGAAGGAACGCAAAGTGGAAAGGTGTTAAGGCTCAAAGGCAAAGGGCTTCCATCGGTCAATGCTTATGGAAAAGGAGATCAATTGGTATATATATCAATATATACACCTAAAAACCTATCTAAGGATGAAAAAGCGGCCTTACAAAAGTTTAGAGAATCTGAAAATTTTGAAGCAAAACCTGAAAAGGCTGATCAAGGATTCTTTGAAAATGTAAAAGACTTTTTTAGCTAGCCAAGCTAGCGTTTATTAGTATTAGATAAGCAATCAAATAGGCTCACCAAGCACTAATATTTTTTAGGGTTCAGCTAAATAGATCAGAGTAATCTACTAAATATAGATTTCTTTACACCATGCTACGAAATTTGATTTTAATTCTTGTTTCCTTTTGCTTTATACACATTGCCCAGGCTTGGGGCTTTTGGGCACATCAGCGCATTAATCGCTTGGCAATTTTTTCTCTACCCCCAGCTATGTTTACTTTTTATAAGGCAAACATTGAGTATATCACCGAACATGCTGTTGATCCAGACAAACGAAGATATGTAGTAGTAGGAGAAGCACCTAAACACTTTATTGACTTGGATCATTTTTGTGCCTACCCCTGTGATAGCTTTCCGCGCAAATGGCAGGAAGCAAAGAGCATATACTCAGAAGACACTCTTAATGCTTATGGTATTGTTCCTTGGGTCATTGAATGGACGATGAATAAGCTTACTGGAGCTTTCGTGGACAAAGACAAAGCCTTAATTTTAAAGTACTCTGCTGATCTTGGTCATTACATTGCAGATAGTCACGTACCCTTGCATACTACGGAGAATTATAATGGTCAATTAACAGATCAACAGGGTATCCATGGCTTTTGGGAAAGTCGTTTACCTGAGCTATTTCACGAGGAATATTCCTTTTGGGTGGGAGGTGCTTCTTATATAAAAAATAGGAATGAATTTATCTGGACAAACATCTTACATGCGCACAATCAACTAGAGGGCTTATTAAGTTTAGAAAAGCAATTGGATAAGACATACCCTAATGATCAAAAGTATGCCTTTGAGGCAAGGGGTGAATCTTTGATTAAAACATATTCTCGGGGATACTCCCTTGCTTATCACGAATTATTAGATGGTATGGTTGAAAATCAAATGCAATTGAGCGTAAAGCACATTGCAGACCTATGGTTTACTTGTTGGGTTGGTGCAGGCTTACCGAATTTAAGCGATTTGGACTTCAATAATATACGAGAACCTGCAGGACAGGAAAATGAAGGAAAAGTCCTTAAGGTAAAAAGCCGTCCTCATGCAGAAACCGGATTTGATGTTTTATTAGATAAACCTTAAACGCCTAAGGCATTAAAAAGATAGTGATTAAAGAAATAGAATGCAGCAACTCCAGCAATGTAACCCACTAAGGCCAACCAGGCTATTTTTTTCAAATACCAAAAGAAATCAATTTTTTCCATTCCCATAGCTACAACCCCTGCAGCCGAACCAATAATTAACATGCTGCCACCAGTACCAGCGGTAAACGCAATAAGGTGCCAATCGGGATGGTCCATTACTAAATCTGGGAACATTCCCATGCCAGCAGCAACCAAAGGAACATTATCCACAACGGCACTAGCAAAACCTAAAATAATAATGAAAAGATCAGTACCAATAGATCCTTCTACCGATTGCCCAAACTGGAAAATCATTCCCAAAGATTCCAAAGCAGCCACCGTCATTAAAATACCCAAGAAAAATAACAAACTAGGCATCTCAATCTTTCCCAAGGCGGAATGTACAGGACTTACATGGCCAGTATCAGAAGTAGCATCGGACATCTCAAATTCTCTGTTGGTAACAAGTTCAGCGAAGATTGTAAAGATGGCAAGTGACAACATCATGCCGACATATGGAGGAAGGTGAGTTAGTGTTTTAAACACAGGCACAGCTAAAATCAACGCAAGCCCCAAATACAACATAAAAGCGGAGTGCTTATTTACTACTTCGTTTTCCTCTGGCGCATCAAAAGTGCCTTGGAATGCTTTCATTTTGCTTGCCAAATAGGTTGGTATAAGCATACAAATTAGGGAGGGAAAAATTAAGTGTTCTATTAATTTAAGTGTTGTAACTTTTTCTCCCATCCACAACATCGTTGTGGTTACATCTCCAATAGGTGACCAAGCACCACCCGCATTAGCGGTGACAACAATTAACCCCACATACCAGATTCGGTCTTCACGTTTTTTGATCAACTTAGCAAGGATAGAAATCAAAACAATTGTAGCTGTTAAGTTGTCAATAATAGCAGAAAGAATAAATGCTAGAATGGCAACTATCCACAGGAGAGTTTTCTTTTGATTGGTTTTTATAAATTGCTTAATAGTTGCAAAACCATCGAAATGATCAATGATTTCAACAATAGTCATTGCTCCAATTAAGAATATAAGAATTTCACAAGTTTTACCAAAATGGTGCAACAAAACCGCTTCAACGGTGCTTTCCTCTAAGCCGTGAGGACTTACCTCAAAGACAGGAAGGTGAGAAAGAGATACAACCGCCCAAGCAAGAGCCATCATAGCTAGGGCAGGCACTAGCTTATCTATTTTCAAGTTGTGCTCCAAGGTAATAGCAAGATAACCTAGAACAAATATAATGAGTACTACCAATTCCATTTTTAGATTAATTTGTTGAGTGCGATTTCAAATGCGGTTTGGGCAATATTGAGTTTCGAACTGTTTTTTACTCGAGTATCTTCAAGAGCCTTTTTAATAATTTCAGAAGTATCTTTAAAAATAGACTCATCGGTCATAATCGTTGGCAGGTCATTGGACATTAAGAACGCAAAAACTCTTGCCATACCACAATTAGAAATGAAGTCAGGAATAATACTAATATGTTGATCTGCATATTTTGCGATAGGACCAAAAAATATTTCGTTATCAGCGAAAGGCACATTTGCGCCACAAGCAATTACCTCAATTCCGGAGGTAATCATTTCATCTACCTGGTTTTTTTGAATAAGTCTTGAAGCAGCGCAAGGAATAAATACCTCTGCTTCCATTTCCCAGATTGCTTTATTCACCTGTTCGAAAGGAAGCATATCTGGGTGACTTAACTTATTGCCATCTTTTGTCACAAAAAACTCACGTATTTCTTCTAAAGAAAAACCGTCTTTATTCATCAATCCACCATCGCGATCAATAATTCCTACAACTTTTGCACCGCTTTGCGCCAGGTAATAAGCTCCAGCAGAACCCACATTTCCCCAGCCTTGTACAATCACTCTTTTACCTTTCAGGCTACCACCATAGATAGCATAATAATGCCGAACAGATTCAGCCACCCCCCACCCCGTTATCATGTCAGCGACCACATACTTGTTGCCCGATTTTGGAGTGTATCTTTCATCCTCAATAACTTGAAGAACACCCCTTCTTAGCTGCCCGATACGGTGAATTTTTTGAGGTTCTGTAGGTTGGAAGTGTCCGTTAAAAACACCTTCTTGTGGATGCCAAACACCACAATCCTCTGTTATGGGAATAACTTCATGAATTTCATCAACATTTAAATCACCGCCTGTTCCGTAGTAATTTTTAAGTAGTGGAGCAACAGCATGGTACCACCTCTTTAAAACACCTTTTTTTCTAGGGTCGTTAGGGTCGAAGTTTATACCTGATTTTGCACCGCCGATTGCAGGGCCAGAAACCGAAAATTTTACCTCCATTGTTTTTGCCAAAGAGGTCACTTCGTGCTTATCTAAACCTATGCGCATCCTTGTTCCTCCTCCTGCTGCACCACCACGCAGGGAGTTTATAACCACCCACCCCTCGGCTTCGGTTTCAGAATCTTTCCATTCGAAAACAATTTCAGGTTGTTTATTTTCAAACTTCTTCAATAAATCATTCATGGTTATTGCTTTTGGCTTTGCCCTGCAAACCTACGATTTTTTGACATTTTCATTCAAAATAATTCTGAATTTAAAGTAAATGTCTGTTTTTGAGGAATATCAACTGATTTTTTAGAAAACTTATCACGACCATATTAGAATTTTCAATGCAAGGACAATACCTTAGTTTCAAATTCAAGTAATGATTTTTGATTTTTTAGAACAAGTCAAGCAAGATGAAATATTTCCGAAAGAGGGGGAATGGCAAACCAACCAACTAGGTGCAAATATTGAGCAAAGCTTCAAAGGTGAATTAGAGGGTGAGGAATTTAAGCTCGCAATAATTGGTGTTGGTGAAGATAGGAGCAGCATCAACAACTCTGGTTGCGGTGCAGGAATCAATACAATCAGAAAAGAACTATATAGTTTGTTTTTACATTTCGATTTACCCAAAACGATTGATTTAGGGAACATTGTTTTAGGGCACACGATTAAAGACACACAGGTAGCTTTAAAAATGGTTGTTTCGGAATTATTGGATTTGCGTATTACGCCCATCATTTTAGGCGGTGGACACGATATGACATATGGTCAATATCAGGCTTATGAGAATAGAATTCATGCCGTAGATATTGTTGTCATCGATGAAAGGATAGATTTATTAGAAAGCGAAGAAGTAAATGCAGCATCTTTTCTAAGACACATTATTATGCACCAGCCTAATTTTCTGTTTTCTGCTAATCATTTGGGCCATCAGTTATTTTACAATGATCCTAAAAACATTGATGTCTTAGAATCTTTGAATTTTGATGTTTTACGCTTAGGTGAAGTGAAGAAGGATATTTTTGAAATGGAGCCAATTTTGCGAAATGCAGATATGTTGAGCTTCGACTTGTCAGCGTTGCGATGTTCAGATGCGCCAGCAAATGGAATTACTTCACCCAATGGTTTGAGTGGAGAGGAGGCTTGTCAGTTGTGTCGATTTGCGGGATTTAGTAATAAAACGTCTTCATTTGGTTTATATGAGTTTAATCCTAATTTCGACCAGAACAATCAAGGCGCAAAACAAGCTAGTCAAATGATTTGGTACTTCATAGAGGGCTTTGCAAATCGTAAAGAGAATGACTATCCTTCGGAAAACAACAAGCAATTCATGAAGTATTATGTGAAGCTGGAAAGCAGTGAACATGAAGTTGTATTTTGGAAGAGCAACTACAGCAATAAATGGTGGATGGAAGTCCCTCAAAAAAATTCAGAGCTTAACAAATTCATTCCTTGCAGTTATAAGGATTATGAGAATGCTATGCAGGGTGAGTTGCCCGACAAATGGATGAAGGTTTATGCAAGGTTGAACTAATAAATTAATCCACCCACCAAGTATTTTATTTACTATGGATTATTTAAGTTTAGAAGGAAAATCGTTCTTTCAAAAATGCAAGACACGCCAAGACGAACTGCGCTGGCGTATCTTACAAAAATAAACCCAAGGAATTTTTGGGTTAGAACCAACTAGGCTGCAATTGGCTCATTCAATTGATGAATAGGAAAGTCTATTCTGCTGATTTTTCTGAGTAAAGCATTTAAATATTGCTTATCGCTTGCATAGCTAAAGTGATTGGTGTCTAGTCGATTTAGCGCATTGTAAACATGAATCTTTGCGTGGCTAGTTTTCTTAAAATCTATACTTAGCACTGCTAAAAAACCGTGAATGTGTACAGCCAGGTAATCATTGTTTTGCTTAGCAAAGATTAAAGCCTCACGTGCAATATCCATGGCTTTTAGCTTATAGCTTTTGTTGGCGCTGTCTATGGCCAACTCAAATAATTTTTCAATGTTTACATTTCCTTGGAAAGTAGTATTGATGTCTTGTTGAACTTCGGATTGTAGTCTCATAATTAATAATTTTGATTCAAAGATATTCAAGCTAAACGCATTCAATATGCGTTTTGATTTTTTCTTTAAAAATTAAGCTTGTAGGTTCTCGAAGCTGTCAGGTTAATTTTTACTTTTACAACTCAATCAGTTTATGGGACATAGAAAAATTAGACATAAAGTTTATGAGGAGTTAGAGATAACGGGTTTATCTTCGGAAGGCTTGGGCATTGCACGGGTAGACGAGAAGGTTGTTTTTGTGGAGCAATGTATACCCGGTGACGTGGTAAGAGCAAGAACTTTTCAACGAAGAAAGAGTTTTGAGAAAGCGAGAATCTTAGAGCTTACTAAACCTTCTATCGACAGGCAGGCACATTTTTGTAAGCACTTTGAATCCTGCGGAGGCTGCAAGTGGCAATACCTTCCTTATGAAAAGCAAATTACCTTTAAAGACCAAATTGTATCTGATGCCTTTGCGCGTTTGGCAAAAGTGGAGGTTGGTTCACGACTGCCTATTCTACCCGCTCTAGAGACTGAGTTTTATAGAAACAAATTGGAATATACCTTTTCAACAAATCGTTGGTTTACCAAAGAAGAAATTGCCACAGGAGAGGACCTAGATTTTAGGGCGCTCGGATTTCACGTACCAGGTCAACACACCAAAGTGGTAGATATTGAAAAGTGTTATCTGCAAAATGAATTTTCGAACAAGCTAAGAAACGCAGTAAGAGAATATGCGCTAGAAAAAGACCTCGTCTTTTATAATATAAAGATTAGGGAAGGATTCTTGCGAAATTTAGTCGTGAGAACGGCGAGCACTGGAGAGATCTTGGTAATCTTAATTGTCAATGAAGACAACGATGAACTTCTTCCATTGATGGCATTTATCAAAGAAAAGTTTCCTGAAATAACATCTTTAAACTATATCATTAACCCAAAATTGAATGACACTTATTTTGACCAAACTCCGATTTGTTATTCAGGGAAATCTTTCATTATTGAAAAACTAGGAAAATTTTCATTTAAGGTTCGCCCAAAATCATTCTTTCAAACCAACACCAGCCAGGGCGAACGCCTTTATGATGTGATTAAAAATTTTGCTGCCTTACAAGGCACGGAAACACTGTATGATTTATATGCAGGTGTGGGAAGTATCGGCCTTTATTTGTCTGATAATTGCAATAAGTTAGTCGGTATAGAACAAATAGATCAAGCAGTTGAAGATGCAAAAGAAAATGCAAAGCTAAATGCGGTAGAGAATGCTGACTTTCACGTCGGAGATGTGCGCTTGTTGCTGAATGCGGATTTTTTAGCAAAAAATGGGCAGCCCGATATTTTAGTCACAGATCCTCCTCGAGGGGGTATGCATCCGGAGATCTTACAAACGATATTAGAAGCAAGAGTACCGAAGATTGTTTATGTGAGTTGCAACCCAAGCACACAAGCAAGAGACATTGCTGCTTTAGATGAGTTGTATAAAGTGGTTAAAATGCAGGCTGTAGACATGTTCCCGCATACCGTGCATATTGAGAATGTGGCTTTGCTTGAATTGAAGTAGTGCTTGCTATTTGTAATCCTCAACCACACCCATCAACACATTAGATAAATAATACAGCCACGCCATCATACCCAAATGCAGGACATCATTGGCTGAGAACCAAATTCCTTTGCTCCAGAGTAATTCTGTATAGTGAAAATTCAAGTAGAGGTAGTGGGCAATAAGGGTTAGCATAAGGACCAACCAAGCTATTAGATGCTTCCTACTGCTTTCATTTGAGTTTTTGATATGTTGGTAGATGGTTATGGTAAATATGCTTAGATAAAGCGGAGCAAGATATAAGAGTAAAAACTCAAATGACACCAATAAGTACAGATCTTCCTTAAAAGCAGTTAAGCTCAATACCGTGAAAACCAAACAATAGCCAAGTGTTATAATGCTTATTGTTTTTATTTTAGAATATCGAAGAAAAGTCATACCTATTGCCAAGCATAAAAAACCCGCAGACCAGACGGTAAGTATATTATAGGCAACTTCAAATGAGCTGGTGACATCACAAAATTCTTTTCCAACACATTTTATTAAATAAGCAAACGCTTGAAAGCTAGAGCCAGCAGACAATGCTCCAATTCCACCCAAAACTAAGGAAACACTCCAATATAACTTGGCTTTTTGGCCACCTTGGGTTTGGTAATATTTGTATCCAACAAATAATCCGTAAAAAGCAAGCATATAAACTAAAACGCTTGAACTAATTTGGTTGATTCGTATTCCAAAAACTTCTAAGCATGGTTGGTTTAAGCACCAACTTGAAGCGGGGATGCGTTCTGGATCAGTAAAAAAAAACGATAAAAATTCATTAACATATGTAAGGAAATCCAACATAATTCAGAACAAATTATTTACAATAGTTTACCAGCTTATGGGTTAGGCTTTCAATATAATAACTGCCTTGAGCTGGATCAGCAATTTTATTCAACCCGCTTTCATGTTTGAGAATTAATTGAATGTTTCTGGCCAAACGTTTTGACCGAAGCGTAGAACTTATTGGCCTTACAACGAGATGATTTGCACCGCCCAATACAGCACTCATGGCCATGCTTGTCGCTTTAATCAAGTTGTCCTCTTCATCTTCACCATAGGCTTCTGGTGCAAAGTTCACCTTTATAAAGGGCAAACTAACACTTAGATTGAGTTCTTTCATCAAGAAGGTCCACAACAGTTTAAACGCTCTTAGCTTAGCTATGTTAATCAAGTATGCGTTGTCAACCAAAAAGGTAAACTGCAGCTGATCGGCCATCAACTGTTTGTCAGTTGCTTGGCTTAACATTGCCCTGGCCACCAATAAAGAGTTCTTAATTTCTTTGTGAACATTTTCAGGTCCTTTATAGTAAGCTGAAGCATTAATATGAATGCTTTTAACGGAAGACGCATGAGCTGCGTCCAAATGAAAGTAAGCCGAAGCTTGTATAGCTCTTTTTTTTAAGAGCGCTAACCAGTTTAAGAAGGTTCCTCTATCGTTTGAGGTGAAATGACAGACAATATGTTCAAGCCCGACACCTTCAAATAGCGCTTCTAAATCTTCTAGGCTTGGCGCACTGTTAAATGAAAAGCAGGGGGCCGTTAAACCATGCATGAGGTCATTCAAGAGTTGTTTATTGCTTGCAGCGTAATTCGTAATTTCATAATGCTCACCAACCTGCCAATCAGGGTTGCTTTCTTTTAGGATGGCAGTGTCTGTTTCGGGAACATCACTAGCGGTGTAATAGGGACTTAAAAGGATGCTTTCATTAAGCTGCCAAGAGAGATCTCCGATGCTCTTCCCCTTAAGGTCTTGGCTCGCTTTAACCTCCCATTCCTCTTTCGAATTAGTGTCAAAACTATTTAAAATATTTTGTACGATTGATGCTGACATATCAATTTTAGTTAAAGGTAATTATTTGTGAATTTAAGTCGAAAAGATTTAAGCATAAAACTTTATACCCTTACCTTTGTATAAAATATACTTCTATGTCCACATTTACAAACTTGCTTGCTGAAAATATTGATGGGATTTTAACGATTACTATAAATAGACCTAAAAGTCTCAACGCATTGAATAAGCTTACCATTCAAGAGATTGGTGCTGCCATAAAGGAAGTTTACAGCAATCAAGAAATCAAAGGAGCTATCTTGATTGGTGCAGGAGACAAAGCGTTTGTTGCTGGGGCAGATATTAGCGAATTCATTTCGCTTAGTCAGGAAGATGCTAAAGCG
The DNA here is from genome assembly GCA_964655225.1 of uncultured Chitinophagales bacterium. Taxonomy (GTDB): domain Bacteria; phylum Bacteroidota; class Bacteroidia; order Chitinophagales; family UBA8649; genus JAFMKE01. The sequence goes on from CAZZMB010000035.1 coordinate 22,165, forward strand.
CTATCAAAAGCAGGACATGATATATTCAATGCTATTGAGAATTGTCCGAAACCTATCATTGCTTGTGTTAATGGATTTGCCCTTGGCGGGGGATGTGAGTTAGCCATGGCTTGCCATATGAGAGTAGCCTCACCAAATGCACGTTTTGGTCAGCCTGAAGTGAATTTGGGAATTATACCAGGTTACGGAGGAACGCAACGACTTATTCAACTGATTGGTAGAGGCAGAGCCTATGAGTTATTAACCACGGCGAATATGATAGATGCGGAACAAGCGAAAGAATGGGGCTTAGTGAATTATGTAGAGATGCATGACGATTTAATTGTAAAAGCTTCTGCTATTATTAACAAAATAGCAAAGAAAGCGCCTCTTGCAATTGCCAAAATGGTAGAATGCATAAATGCCTATTTTGATAAAAATAAGGATGGTTTTAAAACTGAAATAGATGAGTTTGCTGCTTGTGCGGCCACAGAAGATTTTAAGGAAGGGGCAAGTGCATTTTTAGAGAAGAGAAAAGCGAATTTTAAAGGAAAGTAAGGACGAGCTCTTCCCCTGAAAATCAAAAGACGCGACGCTTGAAGACATTAGTTAAATATATAATGATAGTGTGAAGGATAATTACAGCTTTGCCAGAGAAATAAAAATGAAATTGCTAAGTTTATTGTAAATAATTTATAAATATTGCCTCTGCACCCGTGCGAGAAATATATAAAATCAGTACTTATGAGCACAAGAAAAGAAAAAGATACCTTAGGATTTGTTGAAGTACCTGCCGATAAATATTGGGGCGCACAAACACAACGTTCAACGAAGAACTTTAGGATTAATCAAAAAAATGGCAAAATGCCATTGGAGATTATTAAAGCATTCGCCGTCTTAAAAAAAGCAGCAGCTAAGACCAATCATAGTTTAGGTGTTCTTGCTGAGGAAAAGTCAGTATTAATCGGTCAAGTTTGCGATGAAATTTTAGCTGGTAAGTTGGACGATCAATTTCCTTTAGTCGTCTGGCAAACGGGCAGTGGAACCCAAAGTAATATGAACTGTAATGAGGTTATTGCCTTTCGGGGGCATGTGCTTAACGGCGGTAAACTGACAGATGAGAGCAAGATTTTACATCCCAATGATGACGTAAATAAATCTCAATCAAGCAATGACACTTTCCCTACAGCAATGCACATTGCTGCGTATGCCATTTTGATGGAGGTAACCATACCAGGTATTGTTGAATTAAGAGATGCTTTAGCAGCAAAATCGAAAGCATTTATGGACCTTGTAAAAATTGGCAGAACGCATTTTATGGATGCAACACCCTTGACTTTAGGTCAGGAATTGTCGGGCTATGTGAGTCAATTAAACCATGGATTGAGAGCTATCGAAAACACCCTTGATCATTTAAGTGAATTAGCTTTAGGTGGAACAGCTGTTGGGACGGGCATAAACACTCCCGCAGGATATTCAGCGCTGGTAGCAGAAAATATTGCCGAAATTACAGGACTTCCTTTTGTAACAGCGGAAAACAAATTTGAAGCATTAGCAGCTCATGATGCAATCGTTGAAGCACATGGGGCGCTAAAAACAGTCGCTGTTAGTTTGATGAAAATAGGCAACGATATTCGAATGTTGTCTTCAGGTCCTCGATGTGGAATTGGAGAAATTATTATTCCAGCGAATGAGCCCGGTTCTTCAATCATGCCAGGAAAAGTTAATCCAACTCAAAGCGAAGCGATTACTATGGTTGCCGCGCAAGTTATGGGCAATGATGTAGCGATTAATATTGGTGGATCAAATGGTCATTTTGAATTGAATGTGTTTAAACCAATGATGATTGATAATTTCATTCATTCAGCACGCTTAATTGGAGATGCCTGTCTCTCATTCACAGAGAATTGTGTACTTGGATTGGAGCCCAACCAAGCAAGAATAACAGAAAACTTAAACAATTCATTAATGCTGGTGACGGCCTTAAACACAAAAATTGGGTACTACAAGGCTGCTGAAATAGCGGGTAAAGCGCATGCTGAAAATAAAACCTTGAAAGAAGTTGCTTTAGAACTGGGCTACCTAACAAGTGAAGAATTTGATGAATGGGTCGATCCTAGTAAAATGATAGG
>CAZZMB010000036.1:0-9003 GCA_964655225.1 uncultured Chitinophagales bacterium
GAATAGCTGAAGTTATTGTGGCTAAGAATAGGCATGGTGCCTTGCGCACAGTTAAGGTTAGATTTGTCTCTAATTTTGCCAAATTTGTCAATTTAGATACTCAATTTATGGAATTGCCACAAGATTATAAAAATACCATTACAAAAGGCTCAAGAATGAACGATCCGGAAGAAGGGAATGATGATTTTAATGACTCAACTCCTTTCTAAACCAGTTAAGTTTTTACTTTTGCGCGAGACGCACGAAGATTATCCCTATTGCAATAAAAACAAAGTTGGGTATCCATATCCCCCAAAAGGCATCTAAACCTGCATTGGTGGTATAAGTGGTTGAAAATTTTGCGGTTAACTCATAGAGTCCTGCTAAAACAATCGCTGTGACGATATGTAAGCCTAATCCTCCTCGTACTTTGCGGGAAGCTAGCGAATAACCTATTATCGTTAGAATAATCAAGCTAAAAACGGAGGCTGTGCGTCGGTGTAACTCTAAGGAGTAATATACAATGTTGTTTTGTCCAGCATCGCGTAAGGTTTGAATATATGCCTTGAGCTCCGGAGTGGTCATTTCATCCTTCGAAGATACTTTGACGTCTAAATTTTTTGGAGAAAAGTTTAAAACCGTATCCATGGTATTTCCAAAGATGATTTTTTCCTCTCCATTTTCAAAAGTCCTTATGGTATATGTTTGTATTCGCCAAGATTGAAGAGAATCGATCCAAATTGCTTTATCAGAATTTAACTTATAGGTTAACTGATTATTCTCTATATGCTCTAAACTCATTTTGAGTCCAGTATTTGTCTCTGTGGTGAATCGCGAAAAATACAAATAAGTGTGCTCATCTAATTTTCGATGAACATTCTTCAACCAGTAATTTTTCCAAGAGGTTAAATATTCCCATTCAAAAGCTAAACGATTTTTATTTGCATTTGGAACAAGATAATGATTCGAGTAAAATAAAATACCTCCCAGAATACTGGCACCAACAAAGTAAGGCAGCATCAATCGGTAGAAGCTCACGCCTCCGCTAGTCATTGCAATAATCTCTGATCGTGCAGCTAATTGAGACGTAAAAAAAACTACCGCAACTAAGACAAAAAATGGCCCCAATAAGGCCGAAATATGCGGAATAAAATTTAAATAGTATTGTGAGAAAATCATTCCCCAACTTGCTTCACTCTTTATGAAATTATCGATCTTTTCAGATAAATCGATGACCACAGCGATCATGACTAATAACATTAGAATGAAAAAGAATGTCCCTAGAAATTTCTTAATAATATAGAGGTCGATTTTCTTCAATGAATGGTAACTTATTTAATAAACTCTTTTTTTTACAATCTAGTACTTACTTGCTTGACCATTTTATCTTTCCAACTTGAAAAGCTTCCAGCAATAATCTGCTTGCGCGCTTCTCCAACTAACCACATGTAGAAACTCAAATTATGGATAGATGCTATTTGGCCACCTAATCGTTCCCCGCTAATAAATAAATGACGCAGATATGCTTTTGAGTGGAATTGGCTGGTACGAGAATTACTCTCCGTATCAATTGGACTAAAGTCATCTGCCCATTTTCTATTCTTGATATTTATGAATCCATGTTGGGTAAACAACATTCCGTTTCTCGCGTTTCGGGTCGGCATAACACAATCAAACATATCAATTCCTAAAGCTATATTTTCCAAGATATTTGCTGGTGTTCCAACCCCCATTAAATAGCGGGGTTTATCACTTGGAAGAATCTCGCAAACTACTTCTGTCATTGCGTACATTTCCTCTGCCGGTTCACCTACACTTAGTCCACCAATAGCATTACCTTCTCTATTTTTTCCGGCTATGTATTCAGCACTTTGAATCCTTAAATCTTTATAAGTACTTCCTTGAACGATAGGAAACAATGTTTGTTCGTAATCATATATCCCAGTTGTCTCATCAAATCGTTGGGTACACCTATCCAGCCATCGATGCGTCATATGCATAGAATCTTTAGCATACTTGTAGTCGCAAGGATAAGGTGTGCATTCATCAAAAGCCATAATAATATCAGCACCGATAACTCGTTGTGTATCCATTACATTCTCAGGGGTAAACAAATGCCTAGATCCATCTATGTGGGATTGAAACTTCACTCCTTCCTCTTTAATTTTACGTGTTCCAGACAATGAATATACCTGATAACCTCCACTATCTGTCAAGATAGGCCTGTTCCATCCAATGAATTTGTGCAAGCCTCCCGCTTTTTTTATAATATCTAATCCTGGTCTCAAATACAAGTGATAGGTATTTCCTAATATGATTTGTGCCATTATTTGCTCTTCCAATTCTTTAAAATGCACGGCTTTTACACTGCCAATAGTTCCAACAGGCATGAAAATAGGTGTTTCAATAATTCCATGATCTGTTTGAATGGTGCACGCTCTTGCTTTTGAAAGTTTATCTTTGTGTTGCAAATTAAATTTCATGCCTATACCTTTGTTCGTTTTTACGCTAATATTACTGTTTGGGCTGCTAAGTTATTATTTAATATTTAGTTGTTTAAGCCTTCCACAAGAACTTCCCAAACAAAAAGTTTTCATATCGGGAGTATCTATCATAATATGCGCAAAGAATGAACTTGAAAATTTACGGAAGAATATCCCTATATGGTTAAAGCAGCAGCAGATTGAGTTTGAGTTGGTCATAGTAAATCATCAGTCCACGGATGGTTCTAAAGCATATTTAGATGACTTGAAAAAGCAAGAAAAGAGACTAAAGGTTGTACATATTGAACGCGCTCAAACGAGTGCATTAAAAGGCAAAAGGTTCCCTTTGTCTGTTGGAGTAGAAAATGCTCAATATGATTACTTGGTTTTGAGCGATGCAGATTGCTGTCCAAATAGCCGTAATCATTTATTTCATATAACAAAGCCATTAGCAAGAGGCAAAGACATTGTACTGGGATATAGCCCTTATGAAAGCCGTCCAGGATTTGTTAATCGTTTAGTGCAGTATGAAACAACAATTACAGCACTTTTGTATCTTTCTTTTGCGAGGATAGGAATCCCATATATGGGGGTTGGACGAAATTTGGCTTATAAAAAGTTCTTGTTAAGTAAAGATATTTTTGATCAGAGTAACACTGCGCTTGGAGGAGATGATGATTTAATTATTAGTAAAATTGCCAATAGAATAAATACTGCGATTAGCACACATCCAGAGACTTTTGTCTTCTCACATCCTCCGGAAAGTTTCTCACAATGGATAAAGCAAAAACAGCGACATTATAGCACTGCACGGCAGTATGATTTCTTCAAAATATTATTAATAGGCGGATTTGGCGGATTGAACTTTCTTTTCTACATTTCCTTGTTAATCATGCTTTTCACCAAAATAAATCTATTAATTGTTTTAGGTTTATATTTGTCTAAGTTGTTTCTGTTTATTATGTTTAACTACAAAAATTTAAAAGTGCTCAAAATGCTTGAATTAATTCCTCGAGTAATCTATTTGGATATTTTTTGGGTCATTTTTTTGGTTTATAATCATTTAAAATCACTAAAAGCAAATAATGGCTGGAGCTGATCAAAAAGTTATTGATTTATATCTCGTGGATAGAATTCTTAGGAGAAATGATCAGTTAGCTTATGCTACTTTAATGAATAAGTATAAAAAGGCGGTTTACTTTACTGTTCTTAAAATGGTTAGTAATAAGGATGATGCAGAGGATCTAACTATGCAGGCATTCACCAAAGCCTTTAAAAGTTTAGATAAATACGATAATAGTTACGCATTTTCTACCTGGTTATTTCGTATTGCCAGTAATAGTGCCATTGACCATCTTCGTAAACGTAGATTGGCTACTACCTCATTGGATGTCAGCATCTACGATGATGATGGAGAGAGCGGAGCACAGGTAAGTTCAACATTAGTAGATACGCACGCTGATCCAGAAACCACCATGCTAAAAGGTCAACGAAGTATCATCATGCGTGAGGTAATAAATACCTTGGATGATAAATATAAAGAATTGATACATCTCTACTACTATGAAGAGTTGAAGTATGAAGAAATATCTAAGAAGCTTAACTTGCCGCTTGGAACAGTCAAAGTTAGATTGAGAAGAGCAAAGGATTTTTTAGCGAAGCTTTTAGAAGGGCATAAAGATAAATACTAATGATGTTGGAAAGTCATTTCCCCGAACTCAGCGCAAAGCAGTTGGAGCAATTCAAGATTTTAGGACAGCTCATTCGAGAGTGGAACGAAAAAATCAATGTTATATCTAGAAAAGATATAGATGCTTTTGAGACTAAGCATCTCCTCCATTCCCTTGCTATTGCAAAATTCAAGCGTTTCGGACGAGATAAACGGGTTTTGGATATTGGAACTGGGGGAGGATTTCCTGGGATCCCACTAGCTATTTATTATCCTAAATGTAAGTTTCACTTAGTCGATAGTATAGGTAAAAAAATTAAAGTAGTGAATGAAATTGTTCAAGCCTTGGCTTTAGATAATGTCATTGCCGAGCAAAGCCGGGTTGAGGAATTAACGGGAAGTTATCATTACATTGTTTCCAGAGCCGTTGCTCCTAGTAAGAAGCTATTGGATTGGTCGAAAAAAATGAAGAATCCAAGAGGCGCTGAATACTTCTTTTTGAAAGGAGGAGATTTAGATGAAGAGTTAAAAGAAATTGGTTTTAAGGCAAAAGTTCAAAAAATCTCTCAGTATTTTAAGGATGATTTTTTTGAAACTAAAAAAATTGTCTACATCAAAAGTTGAGTATGAATAGATTAAATTTGTTTAATCAATTTTATATATTAAATTATTTTGGCACATTATAACTATATCAATGGGATCTAAACCAACAAAGATTTCTTTCGCAAATACGAATATTGCTTATGCGCACTATTCAAATCGTAAGCTAAAAAAGACATTAGGTGTATTTCAATTAATTGGAAATTCTTTCTTAACCAATATTGGCACAACTTTGACCAAGATTGCAATTGCCATTCATTTTCCAATTAAACCCTTCGTTAAACCTATTATTTTCGAGCAATTCTGCGGTGGAGAAAGCCTTAAGGAATGTATTCCGACAATTAATTTATTGCAACAACGAAAAGTTGATGTTAGCTTAAATTATGGTGTGGAAATCAAAAATTCGGAGCGAGATTTTGAACTTACATTGAGCAAAACAAAGGGAGCTATTGAATTTGCTAGCCGCAAACAGAGTACGAATGTTGTATGCTGTAAAGTTTCAAGTTTTGGCTATTTCGATATTCTTCATAAAAGACAAGAAGGAGAAGAGTTAACTCGAAAAGAAGATCAAGCATTTCTTGGAATGAAAAACAGAATGCATGAAATTTGTTCATATGCATATGAGCACAAAGTAGCCGTTTATTGGGATGCTGAGGAAAGTTGGGTGCAGGATGAAATCGATATTTTAGTGAAGGAGTTTATGGCTGAGTTTAACAAACAATCTGCCATTGTGTTTAACACTTACCAGTTATATCGTTCAGATAAATTGTCTTGCCTCCAAAAAGCTATTGAAGTAGCAAAAAAAGAGGGATATGTTTTAGGTGTAAAATTAGTTCGAGGAGCCTACATGGAGAAAGAAAATGAATGGGCAGAAGACCACGAAATACCTTCTGTTATTCATGAGTCTAAAGAAGCGGTAGATAAAGACTATAACGAGGGCATGAGAATTTGTCTAGAAAATGTAGAGAGTGTTTCGGTGTGCATTGCTTCTCATAATGAATACAGTAATCAGCTAGCTACTTTAATAATGAATGAATTGGAGATTCTACCTAATCATCAGCATGTAGTGTTTTCACAACTTTATGGTATGGGGGATTTTATATCCTTTAATCTTGCTGATAAGGGATATAATTCTTGTAAATACTTACCCTATGGCCCCGTGAGAGAGGTTATTCCTTACTTAATACGTCGTGCACAAGAAAATTCAAGCGTAGATGGGCAAATGAGCAGAGAGTTAACTATGCTCAAGAAAGAAATAAAAAGAAGGGGAATCTAGGTTTGTCTGAAACTAAGCTATATATATCTTCTACTAACAACCCCTTTGAAAATTTAGCATTGGAGGAGTGGGCCTTGCAAAACTTCAATACGCAAGATTCGAGTTTACTTATACTATATGTCAATGAACCTTGCGTGGTTATAGGTCGAAATCAAAATATCTTTGAAGAAGTTAATTTACGATATTGTGCGGATAATCAAATTGAAATAACACGAAGGATTAGCGGGGGAGGGACGGTTTTCCATGATCTGGGAAATCTTAATTGGACACATATTACTTCATTTGACAGCAAAAAAGTAAATAGCTATGAGTGGGCGGCAAAACCCATTATTGACGCGCTCAAAGAATTTAACTTAGATGCATATCTAACTAATAGAAATGCTATTGAAATATCTGGCTTAAAAGTCTCCGGACAAGCTCAATTTACAAATAGGAAAAATATATTAAGTCACGGCACCTTGCTTATTGATTCGGATTTAGTAAAATTGCAGCGGGCTATAGAAGTAATTGCTGGAGTTGAAATTCAATCGAAGGCCTCCCCATCGCATAGAAGTCAAACTGTAAATTTATCTCAACTGCTTAATCGAGCAATCACTCCATCAATGCTTATCGAAGCAATTAGCGATAAAGCTAAAATTGAAAGTATTGATAATTTGCCATCGAAGTTAAGCGTAGATAAATTTAAAAGTTACGAATGGATTTATGAGCGTTCACCTAAGTTTATTGCTCATCATGAAATTGATGGTGAAAAACTATTGCTGCAAGTAGAAAAAGCGACTATCAAAGCTATAAAAGACGGAAAGGGTCATCTTTTGCAAGATAACCCTTTCCTAAATCAAACTTACAAAAAGTTCTTAAATCACTATTCTTGATTAAAGGCTGTTCCTGAACCTTCAAGGATGTGATCGTATGGCATTCTGCTTCCATCCACATATTTGGTGACAAAAGCATCTTTAATTTTTAGTTTTCGAATGGCTTGCGCAAAGTCACCAGCATCATTGGCGCTACTCCAGCTGCCCATGTAGTAGTGAATAACTTCATTCACTCGTTCAAATCCTATGGGTTGGTTTAATTCAAGCAATTGGGTAAAATCAAAATAACGGTATGCACCTAACTGCACTCTGTAATCCGTTCCTTCAGCTGGGAACATACTTCCAGCTACTAAACCATTATTTGAATCTGCGCCTACTTGTTTGGCTTGCATTTTCTGGAGACTATCGTTGTATTGTCTACTTAAATAATCTGCTTTATAGAAATCTTCTTCCAGTTCAGCAACCTGATTCTCGTAGTCACTGATTTGCTTTTTATAGCGCTTTATCATTGTTCGATATGACTCAGGATCTTTCTTAAATTCTTTAAGCGTAGATTTAGTCTTTTTATTCATTTCTTTTTTCGAGTTTTGAGCATGCGAGGAAGAGATAAAAGCAAAAACGATAAATGCTGTAAAACAGATATGTAGAATGTTTTTCATGTTCTTTAAATATTTAAAACAAACATACCAGCATTCGTTCAGTAGCAGAAATAGATAAATGTTGACAATTAAAATTAGGTACAATTTAATAGACAATTTAAATTGTTTATTTCCTGCAAGTAGTTTAACTTTACCTCAAACAAGGAACCATGAAAACTGCTCAAGAATGGTTTGATGCTTACGGTGAAAGTCATCAAAATGGCACAAATAAATTGATTCACTGGATATGTATACCACTTATTATATTTAGTCTTTTTGGAATGCTTATGGCTATACCCCTCCCTGAAAGTCTTTTTGGACTTTATTTTAATGCGGCGGGATTCGTTCTTTTTTTTTCATTAGTGTTTTACTTGCGCTTATCTTTTAGTTTGTTTGCAGGTTTTTTCATAGTTGGAAGTTTACTTTTGTTGGTTAACTACAAATTATTTCAAGCTATTGGCATGGATAATGGTGAGATGGCACTTATTTCTCTAGGAATTTTCATACTTGCATGGATTGGCCAATTTGTAGGCCATAAAATTGAAGGTGCTAAACCATCATTTTTTGAAGACCTCCAGTTTCTCATGATTGGGCCAGCTTGGCTCTTACAATTTATATATAAGAAATTCGGTATAAAAATTTGAATTTGGCATAAATATTGTTCTCCCTAATCAAACCTATATCAATGAAAAAAGTAGTTTTTCTATGTCTTATTTCTCTGTTTTCAATGCAGGTTCACGCGCAGTCCGTCGTCACTATTGTGGATCAGATGATAAGTGCATTAAGTGCTGGGAAAACCTATCAATATACCATGTCTCAAGTTGAACGAACTGAGGGAGAAATATATGCGAATACAATCTTCACTAAAATTCAAGAATTTCCAAAAAAAGTTTTTATCGATAATTTAGAAGGCTCGAATAAGGGTGTGCAGTTACTCTATGTTCAAGGAGAACGAGATAATAAAGTACTCGTTAATAAACTGTTTGGTATCAAGATGAGCCCATTCAATAGTTTAATTCGCAAAAATCAACATCATACGGTACTCGAGAGTGGATTTGGCTTACTAATAAGCGCTATCCAAAATGCTAAGAAGAGAGCGGAAGATCAAAATGCATTTGATGAAGTGTTTAAACTTGAAGGCACTGTGACCTTTAACGGGAAGTCTTGTTATAAGGTGGTGTTAAATGATTCAACTTACACCTATTTGGATTATACCATAAAAAATGGCGAAAGTCTTTACAGTATATCTATGAAGTATAAAGTAAGCGAGCAACTAATTGTGGAGAAAAATGATTTTGGAGGTTTTGGAGCAGGTAAAACGGGAACTACAATAAAGATACCTAGTTCATATGCCAAAAAGACAATTCTTTATATAGACAAGTCCAATATGCACCCAATATATCAGGAGATGCATGATGAGAAAGGCATGTTTGAAAAATATAGTTTTTCAAATTTAAAGATAAATCCTAGTTTTACTTCAAATGATTTTTCTGAGGACAATTCTACCTACAATTTTTAGTCTTGCCTAGGGATATTCATTTATTAT
>CAZZMB010000036.1:9103-23946 GCA_964655225.1 uncultured Chitinophagales bacterium
GATTCCTTTATTAGCAATTTGATTTAGATTTCGAATACCTTCAAGCTTTGCTCAAAGGGGTTAAAGCTTTCAAGTAACTTTTCAAAGTAAGCATCCTTATTCTTTAAGTAAATAGGAATAAAGTTGTCAGAGCGCTCTTGCAGGATTTTGTTAGGAAGCAATTTATTTTGAATATTCTCCAATTGATTTAACTGCTGTTCAAAGTTTCGTTTTTCCGCTCGGATCAATTTACTTTCTATATTGGATAATGAATTGAGCACTTTTTGTTTTTCAGCATCAACACTTCGCTCCATGTTTTTATCTATTTTCACAGCCTTACTTTTAATTAGGCTAAAAATTGTTTGGATGGATTCCGTCTCGCTAACTAGGCTCAGCTCATTCTGACTTTCTTTTGCAATAAAGTTTTTAGCAATTTGGTCGTAATGCGTAAATAAATCTGAAATCTCAATTTTCCAATCCTTTATTTTTTGTAAATGACTTGAATTCATCATGACTGCCATATCACGTAATAGAATTAAAGGCTGACTCACCTTGAAAAAGTCAAACACATTTTTTAACTGCAGCCAATAAGCTATTTCTCCTGGACCTCCAATAAATGCAACATTTGGCAGAATGGTTTCCTGATAAATAGGTCGTAAAAACACATTTGGACTAAAGCGTTCAGGGTATTCTTTTAGCTCACTGAGCATTTCCTTTTCGGTAAAAATAAGCGAAGTATTTACGACTACAAAATCATTCCCGTTACGCTCAATACGCGCTCGTATTTGATCCTTTAAATAGAATAAGTTTAAGTCTCTTGAGTTGGCTTGGACATGATAGGTTCTATCTAGAAATGCCTCGTTGCTTTTCAAGTTCTTTTGAACGACTCCATCAAGTAATTCTGCTTTTATAATAGGCTGAATGAGTCGTTTAAGCTGCGCATCATCCTGATCTACAACCAATAAACCATAGCTCTTGAATAAATCAAGTATCCAGGCTTGAAATGCTTTTCCGTAACTGCCATCTCCTGAAAAGAATTGTTTAAGATCGCCTATAAACTTTTCTCCATGATCAAGGCTCGCTATCAAATCACTAAGTTTATCGATACTTAGGTTGATGCCTTTTAAGCTGTGCCTACCTACGGCACCCTTTTCGTCATTTTCCCAAGTTATGGGTTTGCCATAAAGCACCGCTTTACTAATTTCTTCAAAGTCATGATCTTCACTTCCCATCCAATATACTGGAACGAAATTATATTGAGGGAATTGAGCTTTTAGCTCTTGACTCAATTTAATCGCACTTAAAATTTTAAAGATGAAATAGCTTGGTCCAGTAAACAAACACAATTGATGAGCTGCGCATACGCTATATGTATTCTCTTTTTTTAATGCTTCTATATTTTGTTGAGTTTGAGCGGACAAATCGAAGTCACTGTATTGATTGTATAACGCGTCAACCAAAACTTCTCGATTGCTAAAGGATTGTTTAGCGTCGATGGCCGCTTGGATACATGCCATTTCAGGTTTGTGTGTATATAAACGTTCAATTCCTGATTTGCCCATGAGGTAATCAGTGATCAAGGGATTTAACATCCCTAATTCTTGAAGTTTTAAGTCTTGATATAGTTTCATGAATTATACAAGTTCTCCGAACAAATCAAAATCGGTAGCGTCCGTGATTTTTACGTGAGCAAATTCCCCAATTGAGACATACTGCTTCGTAGCATCCACTAAAACTTCATTATCCACATCTGGTGAGTCATACGCTGTTCGGCCCACAAAACTTTCACCTTCTTTCTTATCAAACAAGACTTTAAAAGTCTTTCCAATTTTAGCTTCATTCAAGTCATAGGATATTTCTTGTTGTATTTCCATCAGTTCATTCGCCCGCTGAGCTTTTTCTTCTTCAGGGACATCGTCTTCCAATTTGTATCCATGTGTGCCTTCTTCGTGTGAGTAGGTGAATACACCTAATCGTTCAAAGCGCATTTCTTGTACAAAATCTTTTAATTCTTCAAAATCTTCTCTCGTTTCTCCTGGGAAACCAACTAACATGGTCGTTCGAATTGCAATCTCTGGAAGAATGCTGCGGATTTCATTGATGGTGTTTCTTGTATCTTGATTGGTAACTTTTCTCCGCATTGCTTTTAACACATTGTTTGAGGCATGTTGCAATGGAATATCAAGATAATTACAAATCTTTGGCTGACGTGCCATCGTTTCAATAATATCCATAGGGAATTGAGAGGGGTAGGCATAGTGCAGCCGAATCCATTCGATGCCCTCAATATCGCACAAAGCATCTAACAGTAAAGACAAGCTTCGTTTTTTATAAATATCTAATCCATAAAAAGTAAGCTCTTGCGCAATTAACATAATTTCTTTTACCCCTTGTGCAGCTAAATTTTTTACTTCTTTAACTAACTCTTCAATGGGTTTAGAAATATGCTTTCCTCGCATAATGGGAATGGCACAAAATGCACATGTTCGATTACACCCTTCAGATATTTTCACATAAGCATAATGTCGTGGAGTGGTTAACAAACGTTCACCCACCAATTCATGCTTGTAATCTGCTTTAAGTGTTTTTAATAATGCAGGTAACTCTCTAGTGCCATAAAAGGAATCAACTTCCTTAATCTCTTGCTCTAAGTTATCTTTATATCGTTGTGATAAGCAACCAGTTACGTATAGCTTATCGATTACGCCTTCACGCTTAGCTTCAGCATAATCTAATATGGTGTTTATAGATTCTTCTTTTGCTTTATCAATAAAGCCACAGGTGTTGACCACTACTACATTAAAGTCTTCATCTTGACTTTCATGGGCAACATCAATGTTATTGCCTTTCAGCTGTCCCATGAGAACTTCCGAGTCTACAAGATTCTTTGAGCAGCCCAAGGTGACTACATTTACTTTAGTCTTTTTTAGTGTTTTTGTCTTCATAGCGAGAGGTAAAGGTAAGGAGAAACTGATGAAAATTGATTTTAGTTCAATAGACAGAAATACTTGCTTAATTTTTCACTAGTTAGCCTCTGGAAACCTTGAAATAAAAGCTATGATGAAGCTAAGTAATTCTTATCAATCTTATCAGGCTGTTTTAATTTTATACTATCTTTGCTTGAGCAACGTTAAACAGACAATTAGCTTATATCACTTGAAGAATTTAATACTCATATTTTTTGCTCTTATAAATTTTGCTTTTGCCCAGATTGGTGGCACTAGCACTTTCCAATTTTTAGATATGCCGGTATCTGCAAGAGCGACATCTCAAGGGGGAGTCTACAATCACTTATACGAGAATGACGCGGGTTTAGCTTTTGGCATGCCTGCTATGTTAAATAGTGCTATGCACAAGCAGCTCGCCATATCTTATTTACCCTATTTTGCGGGGAGTCACTCTGCTAATTTAAACTATATACATGATTTTAAACGAGCTACATTTCAGTTTGGCACTCAGTTTATGAATTATGGGAAACTCATTCAATATGATGAATTGGGTACAGCGCAAGGCTTGTTCAATGCAACCGACGTTGCCTTGGTGGCAGGTGCAGGGCATTCTTATAAGGATAAGTTTAAGTTTGGCGCTAATGCCAAGCTTGCTGTTTCGCAAATTGAAAGTTACACGGCATTAGGAATGGCTTTCGATTTATCCGCAATGTTTGTGGATACCGCTAAGTTGTTTTCAGCTTCCTTGATTATTCGTAATCTTGGATTTCAACTGAAGGCATATACGAAGGGCAACCAAGAGTTGATGCCTACAGATATCCAAGTTGGCTTATCTAAACGCTTTAAGCACCTGCCTTTTCGCATCAATTTGACGGGGCATAACTTCACCCGATGGGATGTGCGCTATAATGACCCCAACGCCATACAGACCACTACTACTATTTTTGATGATGATGCGAATGATGGACCAGGAGGAGCCGCAGTCTTTTTTGATAATTTTATGCGACACATAATTATTGGTGGAGAGTTTCAATTTGGAAAAGCTTTTAATATGGGCTTTGCATATAACTATCATCGTAGAGCAGAGCTTGCTTTGCAATCTAAAGGGGGCTTAGCAGGGTTTAGTTTTGGTTTTGGATTGAAAATTAATCGAATTGGTATTCAATATGGTATGGGTAAATATACTAATGCCGGAGCTGCAAATCATTTGACCTTGAATATCAACTTAGGCCAGCAAATAAAGATTAAGCAAGCACAGGTCAAGGAGATTGAATAATTATCCTTAGATCGCTAGCCCTTTGTATTGTTCAATGATGAGAAAACGCCTTATTCTTCGCAAGAGGGTACAATGAATTTGGCTTGATCTCAGCGCCATTAATAAATACTGCTTTTAATCTTTAAATTTCCTTTAAAATTTCTATTTAAAACCTAGTAATTTACGGAGGCTTTCCTTACCTTTGCAGCCCAAATTTATTTTATTATTAACCTGGTTTTTTGAAAAACTAGCAACATGATTGCAATATAATTTTGTAAACTACTGTTAGCCAAATAACTACAAACAACAAGAAATGTCAACAAAAAAAGACGATTTAAAAAAAATAGGCGGTGTTGGTCCAGCTTTTGAAAAAAGATTGAATGCTTTAGGTATACATACCTACGCAGACCTTACTGCTTTAACAGACAAAAACATTGAGAAGTTAGAAAAGACTGATTCAATGACAAGTCTTGAAGGATGGCACAAGTGGATGGACGAAGCTAAAGTATTAGCTGCGGATTCACCAGTGAAAGCGGCACCTACGAAAGTAAAGAAAACAACGAAGAAAGCAGCACCAAAGGCTGAAGTAGTTGAAGAGATTCCTGCTGAAGAAGCAACTGCTGAAGAAGCAACACCTACAGAGATTAAAGATGAATTAGTGAAGCCATTGAAAGATGTTGTGGAGCAAGTAGCGGATAATAGTGCTGATGCTTCTGAAGTACCGAATATAGAAGAAGAGGCAATAGAAACTGCCCACGATGATTTTGATTGGACAGTAAACAAAAGAAATGTAAGTGAATACTCTGACGCTGTTAAAGCTGAAATGGAAGCTACTTACACGAAGTCTCTAACGACTTTAGAAGAAAATACGCTTGTTAAAGGTGTTGTGGTAAGTATGACTGCATCAGATGTAGTCCTAAATGTTGGATTCAAGTCTGATGGTTTAGTTGCCAAGTCTGAGTTTAGAGATATAGAAGATCTTAAGGTTGGAGATGAAGTAGACGTATATGTGGTATCTACTGAGAATCTTAAAGGTCAATTGGAATTATCTAGGAAGAAAGCGAAATTATTGAGTGCATGGGCAAGTATTAAGTCTGCTTATGAAAATGATGAGATCGTTAAAGGTACAATCACTACCAAAACTAAAGGTGGTTTGATTGCTGATGTATTTGGATTAGAAACATTCTTACCTGGATCTCAAATTGATGTTAAACCAATTATCGATTACGATATATATGTTGGAAAGACGATGGAATTCAAAGTTGTGAAAATTAACGAGTCTATTAAGAATGCGGTAGTTTCTCACAAAGCTTTGATTGAGTCTGATATCGAAGAGCAAAGACAAGTAATTATTTCTCAATTAGAGAAAGGTCAAGTACTTGAAGGAACAATTAAAAACATCACTGATTTTGGTGCATTTATCGACTTAGGCGGTGTTGATGGTTTATTATATATCACTGATATTTCATGGGGTAGAATTAACCATCCTAATGAAGTATTGGAATTGAATCAAAAAATTAATGTAGTTGTTCTTGAATTTGATGATAATAAAAAACGTATTTCATTAGGTCTTAAGCAATTACAGCAACATCCTTGGGATGAGTTTGGCGACAAAATTGAAGTTGGTCAAAAAGTCAAAGGTAAAATTGTAAATGTAGAAGATTACGGTGCATTCTTAGAAATCAATGCAGGAGTTGAAGGTTTAATTCACGTAAGTGAAGTTGCTTGGAGCAATGAGCCAATCAATGCAAGAGACTTCTTTAAATTGGGCGATGAGCATGAATCCATTGTGATGACAATCGATAGAGAAGATCGTAAGATGTCATTATCTTTAAAGCAATTGACTCCGGATCCTTGGAATGAGATTGAAAATAACTTCCCAGTTGGTTCTAGGCATACAGGTGAAGTCAAAAACATTACTCCTTACGGTGTATTTGTGGAGCTTCAGCAGGGTATCGGTGGAATGGTTCACATCTCTGATTTATCTTGGACGAAACGTTTTAATCACCCATCCGAGTTTACAAAGGTTGGTGCTGACATCGAATGTGTAGTTCTTGATATTGATAACGAGAACAGGAAATTATCATTAGGTCACAAGCAAATTGAAGAAGATCCGTGGGATACATTCGAATCTGTATTTCCTGAAGGATCTGTTCATGAAGCAAGTATTTTAAGTAAAGAAGAGAAAGGTGCAATTGTACTTTTGCCATATGGTTTAGAAGGTTTTGCTCCAACTCGTCATTTGAAGAAAGAAGACGGTTCTGAGCCTAAAGCAGATGACAAATTGGAATTCAAAGTAATTGAATTTAACAGAAATGATAAACGTATCATTTTATCACACACGGCTATTCACAACGAAGATATTCAAGATGAGAAAATGGATAAGAAACGTGGTGGCAAGAAGAGCGGAGGTTCTAGTGATGCTGTGAAGAAAATTCAATCTAACATTGAATCATCTACACTTGGAGATTTAGATGTATTATCTAAATTGAAGAAAGAAATGGAATCCAATGAAAAGAAAACTAAGAAGTAGTTTTCTTTTATAAGCTTTACAGTAAATAAAAAAGTCCCTCGATTATCGGGGGACTTTTTTATTTTACAAGCTTACTGTATATTAATTTATTTTGCTATTCCCTTAATCATTCCTTTAAAAATTAAGCCATGAAAAGGAAGGACCGCATACCAATAGAGACGGCCGAGGATCCCTAAGGGACGAAATGTGGCCGTTTGAATCAAGTCATCTCCCTCTATCTTAAATTCCAACCAGGCCTCTCCAGGTAGTTTCATTTCAGCGTAAAGCAAAAGTCGCCCTTCGCTTTTATTCGCGTATAGCACTCGCCAAAAATCTAGTGCATCTCCTACATTGATGTGATTAGTATTTGTTCTACCTCTTCTAAGGCCTACGCCCCCTGCTAGCTTATCAAGATTACCCCGCAATGACCATAACCAATTGGCTGAATACCAGCCCATTTCACCCCCAATTTGCCAAATGCGGTCAATAACTTCCTCTTTATTCGTGAATACTTGCTTTTTTTTATCAACAAAAACACCAAAGGATGGCACTTGAATGAAATCTGAGATATCTGCTTTAAATCCACTACTCGCGTAGGCATCTTTCCAACTAGAGGCGATTTCATTATTCTCTACTTTTTGAAAAGCTCTAAGTAATGATTCCTCATAGCCGATTGGTTTTATACCTACTATCTCATTCAATGAATGATTTCTACACACAACTTCCACCTTCATACTGTCAACTAAAGAGGTCGCTAGCTTAAAAGATGTCGAGGTTACGAAATACAACCAATAGGAGGAAAGTTTAGGAGTCATTACCGGTAAAGTAAAAATATACCTATTTAAATTTCGAACCTTTGCAAAGGTGAGCAGCATTTCCTTATAACTAAGTATATCTGTTCCACCAATATCAAAGTTTTTATTAAAAGTTTGTGGATTCATTAAAGTTTTAGAGAGAAATGAAATAACATCTGTAATTCCAATTGGCTGACATCTCGTCTTTAACCATTTTGGCGTTATCATAATGGGTAGTTTTTCTACTATATCTCTAATAATCTCGAAAGATGCACTACCTGAGCCGATAATAATCCCAGCACGCAGGCAAGTGAAGTTGTAGTTACCTTGGGCAAGCTCCTCTTCTACATTTTTCCGAGACATCAAGTGTTCAGATAACTCATCTTCATTGACAATACCACTCAGATATATAAGGTGTTTTATTTGAGTACTTTTCAAAGCTGTCCGGAAATTTTTGGCCGCTTGTTTTTCTAAGGCACTATAGTTACTATCTGAAGTCATACTATGAACCAAGAAATATGCCCCATCTATTTCCTTAGGAATTTTGTGAAGTGATTCTTCATCTAAAAGATCTATCTCGATGACTTCAATTTTATCGACTAAGGACTGTGGCGGATTGAATCGCTTTTTATCTCTTACACAGCATATAACATGATGTCCTTGTTCAGTTAAAGCAGGTAAAAGTCTCTTACCAATGTATCCAGTTGCACCTGTTAACAGTATCCGCATATTTTAATTTTGCTTGTTTAAAAAGAATCCTTTTTGATAGTAAGTAACTATTTATTTTAGATTGATATCAAACTTAAACAATCTATTTTACAAGCAATAGAAAATTAACATCTACTTCCATTTGATATTGCACCCTATACTTGGAAATTGCTCAGCTGATGGTTTTTTACCCAATAAAAGTTGATCAAGAGCTTGTCCCAGGTCTTTTCCTGTTGCTTTTGCCATATTCGGGCGGGTTTCATCAAATCTACCTCGATATACACAACTTAACTTTCCATCAAATACAAAAATATCAGGCGTACACTCAGCTCCGTATGCTCTAGCAACCTCCTGACTTTCATCATAAAGATAGGGGAAAGGGTAGCTCTCTTTATGGGCCATGACTTTCATTTTTTCTGGTCCATCTTGAGGGTGAGTCTCTATATTATTACTGCTAATAGCAATAAATTGAATGCCTTGGGTTTGATACTTGTTGGCTAGTTCAACTAGTTTCGAATTGATATGAAGCACAAATGGACAATGGTTACATATAAATAAGAGCACAGTGCCAATATCAGACTGAATTTCCTTTAGGCTTAACACCTTATCGGAGACAGTATCTAGAAGCGTGAAGCTAGGCGCATGCGTCCTAATTTTCATCATGTTGGAAGTTGTAAGTGCCATTTTAAAGTCTATAATTTGTAAACAAAATCATTGCAAAGCTTTTAACCTTGCAATTAATGGTGGATGTGAGTAGTGAACAAAAACATAGCTGGGGTGAGGTGTTAGATTACTTAAATGATTCACACTTAGATTTTTAAGCGCCGTTTGCAGTGGTTCTCCATTATAGGTTTCTTTAGCAAAACTGTCAGCTTCAAACTCATTTTTACGAGAAATTATGTTCATACCAATACCGGTTATTAAGGAAATTGGAGAGTAAAGCATTGAGAACCCTATTAGAGCAATATGAAAACTATTTGATCTTGCACCTAATGCCTCTACTAACAGTGAACTGCCTGAAAGAAGTCCAAAAAGAAAAAATAGAATACCCGTTTGAATAACTCCTAGAATCATCCCTTGTTTAATGTGATTTTTTTTATAATGACCAACTTCATGCGCTAGTATGGCGGTTAATTCTTCTTCTGTATTATCCTTCATTAAGGTGTCATAAAGTACAATAGCTTTCTTTTTTCCTAAGCCACTAAAGAAAGCATTAGCCTTACTTGATCGTTTAGAACCGTCAATTACAAAAATATTTGTCAACGGAAAATTAACTTTACTTGCATAACTTTCAATACTCGTGCGCAGGCTTCCATTCTCTAAGGGCTCTAGTTTATTGAATAAGGGCAATATAAGCGTTGTGTAGAAGGTTGCAAAGAAAAGACTAACTATCGTCATAATAATCCATGCAATCCACCAAAAACTATCCGGTAACTGATAGTATACCCATGTGAGTGCGCTTAAAATAGCACCTCCAATCAATATACCTAGCACTAAGCTTTTGAAAAAGTCCAAAATGTATGTTTTCAGAGTGGTTTGATTAAATCCATATTTCTCTTCAATAACAAATGTTTTATACAAACTGAATGGTAAATTGAGAATAAACGAGCCCAATGAAAGCATACCAAAAAACAATAAACTTTGTAGAATATTGTTAGCAGTCAAACCATTAATCCAACTATCTAACGAACCAAAGCCTTTAAAAATAAGAATAGCTAGAATAGTTACAAGACTAATCACGCTCGATAGAAGTGCTATATCACCATTGTCTTTTGCATAAGTTTTTGCTTGGTTGTATTTCTCCTTATCGTATAAATTTTCTACCAATTGTGGCAATGGATTGCTCCAACTTTTTGAATTCAAAAAGTCCAATACTTTACCAAATATAAATTCTAATACTACGAAAGAAATAATAATAAGGAGGAGGGTGCTAGCTGTCATGACTATTTTAAAATTATCTTGACTATAGAACGCTTATCTTGATTAGCTAGTTCGATAAAATACATGCCTTGCGCGTAATCACCCATATAGAATTTTCGGCTATTAGCATCTAGATTTGCTATTTGCTTTCCTGTGATATCAATTAAACGAATAGATTCTGTTTGTTCATTACCAATATCAAGGTGCATGAAGTCATTAACAGGATTAGGATAGATACTAATATAATCGAAATTGAGATCGCTTATACCCGTTAGAAAAATAAGAATGGGGTTAGAAAAACCTTGGCAAAGTCCATTGTCTGTAGTACAAATATATTGGCCATAATTTACAGGCGCATAGCTGCTGCTATTTGCGCCAGGGATAGAAGCTCCATTTCTGTACCATTGATAATTGTTTAGCCCCGAAGTTGCAGTCAAAACTCCATTAACATTATTGATATTAATAATAGGTAAAGGTATAATAGTTAAGTCTAAGGTCCGCAAGATATCACAACCATTGGAATTACCGCCTTGCACATTATAAGTTGCAGTGTTATTATCACTAGTGTAAGTTAATCCATCAATCCAAGTGTAAGATTCACAAGCGGTAATCACATCCGTGCCTGAACCTGACGAAACAATAGTCAAATCTAAAAAGAACAGTGAGTCGCATCCATTCGGGGATGCTCCTGGTATCACGTAACTCTCATTAAGCACAGAGGAGGTATACGTCACTCCATTTACCCAAGTGTAACTATCGCACTCCTGCGTTAAAACATAAGTGATACCTTGGCTTGAAAATATCGTGAGATTAAGAAATACGGTTGAATCACAACCGTTTGCAGCTCCACCACTATAAGTAAAACTAGCAGAATTGTTAGAGCCGGTATAAGTATTTCCATCTATCCAAGTAAACTGGTCACAGGCTGAATGGCTATCGACTCCAAAGGCGAGGCTATTGATGGTTAAATCCAATGTAATAATCGAATCGCAACCCGATGAGTTGATAATTGTCGTGGTTGCCGTATTATTAGATACTGTATAAATGGTACCGTCTATCCATTGATAAGAGCCACACGCATTAACGACGTCTATACTCGAAGATGGATTATTAACAGTCAGGTTTAAGGTAACAAGAGAGTCACAACCATTGGCATCCGTTAAAGTAATATTGGCGGTATTGTTTGATCCATTATAGGTCAATCCATTAATCCAAGTATAGGATCCACAACTAACAATCGTGTCTACGCTGCTTGTTGAAGGAATAATGGTAAAATTAAGTGTTACGACAGAATCACATCCATTAATATTGCCTCCTGGCACGTTGTATGTCGCGGTGTTGTTTGCAGTAGAATAAGTATTTCCATCAATCCATATTATACTTGTACATGCGGAAAGATTATCCGTACTAAAGCTTGAATTATCGATTGTTAGGTTAAGAAGAGCGATAGAATCACATCCTAAACCATTAGTCAAAGTAAACGTAGGTGTATTGGTTGAGGCGGTATATGTATTCCCATCAATCCAAGTAAAACTATCGCAAGCAGTCTGAACATCAGGAACAACGTTGTTGAAGAAAATAGATAAATCGAGGTTGATTATTGAATCACAGCCAACAGAATTAATCAGGGTAACAGCGGGAGAACTTGTAGAACTATAATAGGTGACTCCATTAATCCATGTTAGGCTATCACAAGCTACTATAGTGTCCGTATTGGAACTAGGTTGATTGACCGTTAGGTCCAGGTTAACGATTGAATCGCAAGAATTTGCGCCAGGGAGTGTAAATGTGGCTGAATTGTTTGATGCATTATAAATATTACCGTCAATCCAAGTAAAAGGTCCGCAGCTCGATTGAGTATCTACCGAAGTAATGCTTGGAAGAATAGTTAAATCAAGTGTTATTATAGAATCACATCCCACAGCGTTTAAAGTTGAAGCCGTTGCGGTGTTATTTGATGAAGAATAAGTATTTCCATCAATCCAAGTTATCGGTGTGCATGAAGACTGTAGGTCCGTACTCGAGCTCGATTGATTTATAGTTAATACTGTCATATGCGTTGAATCACAATTCGAAAGAGTAGCGCCCGTATTGTTGATTGTTTGGCTAGTATAATACCAGGTATTGTTTATAAAAGCTGAATCACATTCTGTTATGGTGTCGCTGGTCACTATAGAGTTGTTAATTAATATATTATATGTTGTAATGGAGTCACAACCATTTACAGCAGCGCCAAGAATTGTATCATTGAAGATAGTTGAATTGAAATACCAGAAACTTCCAACTTGTATAGAGTCACAAGATGTCACAGATTGAGTTGCATTTGCAGTGGGTAGGAGGGAAGTATTAGTGACGACAATTGAATCACAGCCTGCTGCGTTCATTAAGGTATCTGAAATTGATCCTACCTGAGAAGGCGAGCAAGTTGTGGCAGCAATAAGTGTTGGAGCAGAACTACTGGTAATAGTTATAACAAATGTGGTAACAGAGTCACAATTATTGCTACTACCTAGAGATATTGTATCGTTGAAGGTAATTGAAGTATACAGCCAAGAGCCTAAAATGAAAGCTGAATCGCATTCATTCACAATTACAGTTGCAAAACTTGGTGGTAATAGGGTGGTAGTAACCGTATGCACGGAATCGCATAAAAATTGGTTAGGATTTGTTACACTCGCAACACCAGTATTCAACGGATCACAGGTCGTAGCTGCAGCAAATGTAGAATCAGAATTGTTGATAGTTAAATTTAAGGTGACTAATGAATCACAGCCAGTGGCTGCTCCGTTTGGTATATTGAATGTAGTAGTAGTGCTGGATGTATAAATGTTTCCATCTATCCAAGGGAATGAGTCACATGCTGTTTGGTTATCTATCCCTGCACTCGTATTGTTAAGCGTAATTGAAAAAGTATTAGCGGAACTACAGCTATTTAAAGGAGTATAGGAGACGATATAATTCCCTGCTGTACTGGAGGATAAATTAATCTGTCCACTACTTGGATTAACGATTAAATTGGGAGAAGAACTTGAAAAAGAACCACCGCTGACACCCGTAATAGTTGGTGAAGGATTGGGTTCATTTTTACAAAAAGTATTACTTGAGTAGCTAAATGTTCCGTCGATATTATATCCAAATCTAGGAACGATATTGAAGTCAAAATCGGCTCCATAAATGGTTAGTAAATTTTCAAAACCGAATCCTGAAGTAAATATATGATTGGAGCCATCACCTTCACCTTGAGCAACGGGACAAGTTGTAGGACCCAAACATGAGCTTAAGACTGCTAAAGTATCGTTTATATCTCCAGCCCTTATAATGACGCCAACATGAAAATCGTTTGTTGTGGGAATAAGACCAGGTGGAAGTAAGAACCAAGCTTCTGCATACATGCCGGCTCCCGGAAAGCCAACAGCTGTCGGTGAGATTTGACCTAAACCTCCTAGAGCGGTGCCTGGCAAACCAAATCCATCATCATTATATACCACAATGTCAAAGCGCATATCATCATCATCATCTCTCAATAACCCCAAGCCTACTCTCACAGCTCCCACGGGAGTTACACCTGGACTTGGTGTTGTAAATCGTTCAAAAATTCCTTTTTGGTCAGTGAATGCAATCGAATTTGCAGGATCAGGAATACCTGATATCCAACCAGCACCAAAGCCATAGAAAGATGCAGTTGGTGAAGGAGTGAGCCATTGTTGATCGAGAGTGTCGCAGTTTTGTGCCTTGGAGCTAGTCCCAAGAAGAGCAAATAGGCAAAGAATAACTAGTTTTAATCGTCTATTTTTTGTCATACTACAAACTTTGTCTTTTGAATAAATATACTGCAAAATTTTTTTAAAATCAAACATCTCTAGAGTGGTTAATAATGCTGGACTAAACTTACTTCAAGACGATTTTTACAATTGATCGCTTATCCTTATTTCTCAATTCAATGAAGTACATACCACGAGCGTAATCTTTCATATTAAACGCTCTATTTAATGTATCTAAATTTGCTACTACTCTTCCTGCTACATCAATTAGCTTAAGAGACGATAAGGTCTCCTTGGCAATATCCAGTCGCATGATATCACTTACTGGATTCGGATAAATTCTTATATACTCAAATGTAACATCGTTTGTGCTTGTTAAGGATATAGCAATAGCATTCGAGAATCCTTGACATGAGCTATTGAACGCAGAACATGTGTATGATCCCGATGATATAGGTGTGTAGGTCTGATTATTTGCACCCAGAATTGCTTGTCCATTTCTATACCATTGGTAAACGCTTAAACCTGCGCTTGCTGTAAGAACTCCATTTGAATAACTTATACTGATGTTTGGATTTGTCTCTATGGTTAAATCTAAGTTTACTATTGAATCACAGCCATTAGAGCCTCCATCTTGAATGGTATATGTAGCTGTGTTGTTGTCGCTGGTGTAGGTAATTCCATCAATCCAGGTGTAACTATCACAGAATGTAATGAATTCAGTTGTTTGAGTTGAGTTGTTAATCAAAATATTATATGTTGTGATTGAATCACAACCATTTATAGCACCACTAACTATAGTATCATTAACAGTGCTTGAAGCAACAACCCATATACCTGCCACAAAAGCAGAATCACATTCAGTAATATTGGCTATTGTAAAACTCGTTGGCAAAAAGCTTGTGGTAATTGTATGTACCGAATCACAGCCAAACTGATTGGGGTTGGTGACGCTGGATACGCCTA
>CAZZMB010000037.1:0-23619 GCA_964655225.1 uncultured Chitinophagales bacterium
CACTCAATAAGAATATAGAACTGCATATTAGAGCCTGAAAACAATACTAACCCATGTATATTCACATTGTTAGTTTACTGTATCCCAACTTATTCTAGCTGAAAGCCTCCACCAAGGTATCCATGGTGGAGGCTTTTTGATTGGATGAAGACCAAAATTTATGTAATTTTGTAAGCTTTAGTTCCAAACCACCGCAACTTGATATTTACACGAGAAAGTCAACTTTTACAGTTAAAAGAAGCATCTATCATACTTTTAGACAAGCCAATAAATTGGACTTCTTTTGATGCAGTAAAAAAACTCAAGTACGCTATAAGTAAACAAATAGGAGTGAAAGCACGTAAATTTAAAATCGGGCATGCAGGAACTTTAGATCCTCTTGCCTCTGGGCTGCTGATACTGTGCACCGGAAAAGCGACTAAATCAATACAAGGGATTCAAGATGCACCCAAATCCTATGAAGGAACATTCGAGCTTGGAGCCACGACACCTTCATATGATCTGGAAACTGAAGTAGATCAAAAATTCAGTTTAGAAGGACTATCAGAAATGGCTTGTCAGGAGGCTACTAAAAGCTTTCTTGGCGAGATCGATCAAACTCCTCCTATCTTTTCCGCGATTTGGGTCGATGGTGTTAGAGCCTATAAACTCGCAAGGAAAGGAGAAGACGTTAAACTTAAAAGCAGAAAAGTAACCTTACATACATTTGATGTGGATGCTCAACAATTGCCCACTATAAAGTTTAAGGTTAAATGCTCAAAAGGCACTTACATAAGATCCTTAGCCAATGATTTTGGAGCTCACCTTAATAATGGAGCTTATCTGAGTAGTTTAAAGCGGACTGCAATTGGAGATTACAAAATCTCAGAGTCATGGAATATTGAGGATTTGATTGAATTTATAAATACCTTTGAGCGTAATGAGAGTCTTTAAGAACCTAGAAGAATTACCTAAATTCAAAAATACAGTGATCACTATTGGTACTTTTGATGGAGTCCACAAAGGCCATCAAAAAATACTCAAAAGAATTACTGATATCGCCCAATCAAGAAATGGGGAAAGTATTTTAATCACCTTTAATCCGCATCCAAGATTCGTTCTCCAACCAGGAAATAAAGACTTAAAGTTATTAAATACACTGGATGAGAAAATTAGATTATTAGAAAATTTTGGTTTAGACAATTTAGTAGTTGCTCCTTTTAGCAAAGACTTTAGTCAAATGCCAGCACTTGCCTACATCAAAGATTTTCTCGTTGAGAATTTTCATCCAAATACTATAGTTATTGGATATGATCATCATTTCGGTATTAATAGAAGTGGGGATATTAACCTCTTAAAAGAGTACCAAAAGGTATTTCAATTTCAAGTTGAACAGATATCTAAAGAGACTATTGAAGATATTGCGATTAGTAGTACAAAAATTCGAAAAGCCCTGTTGGCTGGCGATATTGAAACTGGTGGACATTTGTTGGGATATCCTTATCAGCTTTCAGGATATGTAATCAAAGGAGAACAAATAGGAAGGACTTTAGGATTTCCTACAGCAAACATTCAATTAACTGTTAATTATAAGCTTATTCCAAAGACTGGAGTGTTTGCTGTAATGATACATGTTCAAGGTAAAAATTATAAAGGAATGCTCAACATTGGATTTCGACCAACTGTAGAAGGAAATAGTAAAACAATTGAGGTAAATATATTCGATTTCAATAAAGATATCTACGGAGAAGAAATTAGTATAACCCTTGTGAAAAGATTAAGAGATGAGAAGAAATTTAAAAGCCTGGAAGCGCTAAAAAAGCAGATTACTTCTGATAAAAAAGAAGCCCTTAAGTACTTTGAATAGTCTCTTTATTCATACATGCCAAAAAAAATAAAATAGTTAAGTTCTTTACAAACTAAAAATTATATAAGTCATTTCAGTAAGCAATTCCGAAGCATTTAAGCTTTTATTCCCCAGTCCCTTAGATTTCAAATCATAATCACCTAGAATTTTTAGGGTTCCCTCTAGTTGCGCTAAAGTATATTTGCTTGCATAACGTTTATAATCCTTTACAAAAAAAGGATTGGTTTTTAACATAAGCGCTAAATCACGATCATTAGTCCCTGTGGCATACTTACATAAAAATATCTTTTGATATAAGGCATGAATAGAACCAAGCGCTAATGGCAATACCAAGCCTTTAGGATTAGATTCAAAATAATGTAAAATTCGATATGTTTTCTCTAAATTTTTATCTCCTAAAGCCGCGGTAAACTCGAATATATTGTAATCCTTAGAAGCTCCAATATTTTTTTCAATATCCTCCTCACTTATAGCTGCCTTCTCTCCAAGTATCATTTGAAGTTTATCCAGCTCATTAACTATTTTACTAATATCAGCACCTAGAAATTCATTCAACATTTCTATTCCTTTGGCCGAAATACTCAATTTCTTTTCGCTCGCGTAATTCGAAATCCACTTATTCACCTCATAATCTCGAATAGCCTTAGACTCCATTGCTGCAGAAGTTTTACTCGCAATCAGCTTTTTAAATACTGTCTTACGCTTATCTGGGTTGGTATGTTTATAGGCTAGAACAAGAATCGTAGAAGGCGTAGGATTTTTGAAATATTCCTCAAAGTCCCCAAAAGCCGAAAGCTGCTGAGCTTCTTTAACAATTATCAATTGATGGTTAGCCATCATAGGCAGACGACGTGCACTCTCTACAACTTGAAGAGCGCTAACCTCCTTACCATATAATATTTGAAAATTAAAGGCCTTTTCAGTTTCATTTAAAACGTGCGCTTCAATATAATCAACGACTTCATCGATATAATATGACTCATCCCCAAATAAAAAATAAATAGGGTGATAAATCTTCTTTTTTAGGTCACTTATAATTTGTGCAAAATCCTGCTTCAAAATCTCAAATGCTTAATTGTTAAGCCTTCATTTATCAACTGTCTCAATGAATCAATACCCATTTTCAAGTGAAGATCAACATAGTTTGTAGTGATTTTTTCATCACTTTTAGAGGTCTTAACGCCATCTGGCACCATAGGTTGGTCGGAAACTAATAAAATTGCTCCAGCTGGAATTTTATTAGCAAAAGCAGTTGTGAATATAGTAGCTGTTTCCATGTCTATTGCCATGGCTCTTATACGCTTTAAATATTTTTTAAACTTCTCATCAAACTCCCAAACTCTTCTGTTGGTTGTATAAACGGTCCCTGTCCAATAATCCATACCAAAGTCACGTATAGTAGTAGATATTGCCTTTTGCAAGGCGAATGCGGGCAGTGAAGGCACCTCTGGCGGAAAATAATCATTACTTGTTCCCTCCCCTCTTATTGCCGCAATGGGTAAAACAAAATCACCCAATTTATTTTTCTTCTTCAATCCTCCGCACTTCCCCAAAAATAGAACCCCCTTAGGTTTTATTGCAGACAAACAATCCATAACAGTAGCAGCATTAGGGCTACCCATTCCAAAATTAATAATAGTTATCCCTTCCGCTGTAGCCGTTTGCATGGGCTTATCTTTTCCTGTTACATCCACATTGTGCCATTCAGCAAATTTGTCAATGTAGTTAGAAAAATTAGTTAGCAATACATACTGACCAAAATCAGCCAGAGCTACACCAGTATAACGCGGCAACCAATTTTCAACTATTTCTTGTTTTGTCTTCATAATCCCTTAATTTAGCAAAAGCTATGAAACTTTCTTTTCGTAAATATGATTTCAATATCCACAAGCAGGAAGATCAGCTATTCATATTTGACGAAGTTAGGAAGAAAAATGTAATTATAACTCCTGAAGAATGGGTAAGACAGAATTTACTGCACTATTTTTATGAGGATTTAGCTTACCCAAAAAGCAAAATTGCAATAGAAAAAGAATTTATACTTAATGGCCGAAAAAAACGATTCGACATGCTTGTTTTTGATGGAGACATGAAACCCTTCTTACTTCTTGAGTGTAAATCACAAGCGGAATCTCTCAATGAAAATGTACTCAGGCAATGTTTAAATTATAACATGAACTATAAAGTACCTTATCTCTGCATAAGCAATGGAGACTTCACCTTTTTATGGTCTTTAAAAAAGGGGAAAGCTGAAGCACTTGAAACCTTCCCAGTGTATCCTAAATAAGATGAAACATCTCCACGCATCGCAACACCAAAACTATTAAGTCTTCTTAGTGAATAAATTGGAACTGGTAATCATCACATTTTATATTTGGCATGGAATTTCTATAAAGGTTAATCCTGGTAAACAGCCATTACCTGGCCTAAAAGCGTAACTCATTTGATAAAGAAGCTTTTAGATGGTAAAAAAACGAATAAGCTCCAAGATGAAAAGTTGAGGCCCTTTCTTAAGTATTTACAATAAAAAAGGGGAGCAATTAATTGCTCCCCTTTTTTTGAAATTTTAAGACCAGTCTTACTCAGCCATTTCATCTGCAGCAGCTTCAACTGCTTCAACTGCTTCAACTGCAGCTTCAGTAGCTTCTTCCATTGCATCTTCAACCATACCTTCAGCTCCATCCGCAGCTTCTTCTACAGCTTCACCAGCATCTTCCATAGCATCTTCAACTACTTCTACTGAATCCTCCACAACTGTATCTGTTGTTTCGTCTGCTTGCTGGCATGAAAATGTTAATAATCCGGCAGCAATTAATAAAAAAGATAATTTTTTCATTTTAATTTGTTTTAGTGTTTTTAGTAAATATTTAGCATAAAGATAAAAATTTATTACTTCTATAAAAATTTATTTCTCTCTGAAGAAAATATTAATTGGAACTCCTGTAAAATTATACTTATTTCGGATTTGATTTTCTAAGAAGTTTTTGTAGGCGTCTCTTATATATTTTGGATTACTGCAGAAGAAAGCAAACGAAGGAGTGGTCGCTGGAAGTTGTGTAACAAACTTAATATTAATACTCTTTCCTTTTACTACAGGCGGCTGATTACGTTCAATAACCTTCAATAAATAATCATTTAATTTGGAGGTAGGAATTTTACGTTTCTTGTTTTCATATACGTCCAAAGCATAATCTAAGACCTTTAACACTCGCTGCTTCTCTGTCACTGAAATAAAAACTATTGGCACATCTCGGAAAGGAGCAATTCGATTTCGAATCATTTCTTCATATTCCTTTACCGTATTAGCTGTTTTATCAGGAACTAAATCCCACTTATTTACCGCAATCACAACCCCTCTCTTCTTTCTTGCAGCCAATGCAAAGATGCTTATATCCTGAGCTGTTACTCCTTTTGAAGCATCAATCATTAAGACGCAAACATCAGACTCATCCAAGGCTTTAATTGCCCGAATAACTGAATAAAACTCTAGGTTTTCATGAACCTTAGATTTTTTCCTAATACCTGCAGTATCTATTAAAAGAATATCCTTATTAAATTTCGTAAATCGGGTATGAATAGAGTCACGTGTTGTACCCGCAATCTCCGTTACTACATTTCTTTCTTCCCCGACAAACACATTAACAATAGAAGACTTACCAGCATTTGGCTGACCAATAATTGCAATTTTTGGCACATCCTCCTCCTCATAGTCCTCATCTATTTTTTCCATATCCTGAATGATAGCGTCCATTAAGTCGCCCGTTCCACTACCATTAATTGATGACAAAGCAAATAATTGCTCAACACCTAATGAATAAAACTCATTACTATCTAATAAACGCTGATGATTATCTACTTTATTTACCACTAAAAGTACTGGTTTATCCCATTTTCTTAACATCGCTGCAATTTCGTCGTCGAGGTAAGTAATACCTGTAGTTACATCCACCACAAAAAGAAGCACATTCGCCTCTTGCATCGCAATTTTAACTTGATCCCGAATTGCCGATTCAAAAATATCCTCAGAATTAGGTACAAATCCACCGGTATCGATTAAATTGAATCGAATACCTCCCCACTCCGACTCTCCGTATACTCTATCACGAGTAACGCCGCTTTGATCATCAACTATTGATTTTCTTTGTCCTGTAATTCGATTAAAAAGTGTTGACTTGCCTACATTAGGTCTTCCAACTATTGCTACTGTATCCATAATTTGGTGCAAAGATAAGCTAAAAACTATGACATAGTACCTCTTTTGCTTACTATGCTATGGCTATAAATTAAACAACTCTTGAACGCTTCTTACCGGAAGATCCAAACAGATGTCATCAATACGATATCTAACCAAGCGTAATGTTGGAAAACCAATCGCATAGGTCATTTTTCG
Source organism: uncultured Chitinophagales bacterium (assembly GCA_964655225.1). GTDB lineage: Bacteria > Bacteroidota > Bacteroidia > Chitinophagales > UBA8649 > JAFMKE01. Next base: position 6,237 of record CAZZMB010000037.1, read on the forward strand.
AACTTGACGAAATTTACCTTCTCGCAAGGTTATTGATATCCATGAACTCGGTCCATGATCTTCATTATGAATTTTTCGATTCTCAAGAGGTAAATGATTCGGATGATTAATCTTCATTACTTTACAAGGCAAAGTCAGATACTTGATCCCATTTACACCAATTTCAACGCCGCCAGCTAGCTGTGCAATGGCATCCTTTGTAATTTCACCTTGTACTTGGACGTAATACTCTTTTTCTACTTTCTTACTTCTTATGGCTTCACTTATCTTCCCATTCGTAGTAAGAAGTAACAAGCCTTCAGAGTTTTCATCCAAGCGACCTATGGCCATAGTCCCTTGAGGGTATTCATAATACTCGCCTAACAAGTGCTTACTGCCCTTCCTTTTCCCTTCGTAAATAAACTGACTTAAACAGTTATATGGTTTATGAAATTTAAAATGACGATGATTCATGCGTGTAAAACTAAAGCTATTTGCTCATTTACCTATCTTTGGGTTTATGCAAACAGCTACAATAACGGAAATTAAGAAGGCCTTAAACCAATCTACCCAATCGGAATTAGTCGATATGTGTATCCATTTATCCAAATTTAAAAAAGAAACTAAGGAACTTATCACCTATCTCTTGTTTGAGGCAAGTGATGAGCGCAGCTATATTAATGGCGTTAAGAAAGAAATAGATGAGCTATTCGAGGTATTGAATACCTCTAATTTCTATTTTATAAAAAAGGGAGTGCGCAAAACACTAAGAAGAACAAAAATATATATTCGATACTCCAAAAAAAGAGAAACTGAATTAGAACTAATCTTACATTTCTGTTTAAAATTAGCACAGCTATCACCATCTATTGAGCGAAATAATATTCTTTTAAATATTTTTGATAGAGAGTTAATCCGTATGGAAAAATTAGTGCTCAAACTTCATGAAGATTTACAATATGACTACCGCAATGAGATTAAACACCTCAGAAGTTTAATTATTTAACTTCTTATAGCATCTACTGGCTTCATATTAGCCGCCATTATTGCAGGGATTATTCCTGACAGTAATCCTACGCTAATAGATATAAATAATCCAAGGCTTAAGTTGAAAAACGAAATTTGAAAACTAAGGTCACTGTCTTGCATGGCAAAATTGATCAAACTGAATAGTGAAAATACCATAAGAAGCCCAAAAAGACCACCAATCAAACATAAGATGATTGCTTCAATTATAAACTCCAGTAAAATATAATACTTCTTTGCTCCTAGCGCCTTTTTAATCCCTATTATATTGGTTCGCTCCCTTACTGATACAAACATTATATTGGCCACTCCGAAAGCACCTACAATTAAGGAGAAAATACCAATAACAAATCCTGCTATGTAAATAAAATTAAACACTTGATCGAACACACCCGTAATCAAACTAATTTTATTTAGGGAAAAATTATCATCTTGCTTCGGATTCAATTTCCTTGCTATACGCATCCTTCCAACAAGTTCAGCTTGAAGTTCGGAGAGCTCTATCCCCTCTTTTGCTTTAACCAAAATGGAGGGACCCGATTCAAACGGCGGATTCATATTACTAGCAGCGAAATTATCGGTAATATACAAGGTGTTATCTAATCCGAAATTTGCATTTATTCCAAGAACATCTTGCCCTTCCTTCGCCATAACTCCTATCACCTTGAGATCGATTCCAGCAAACCGTAAAGTCTGTCCAACAGCCTTTTGCGGATCTCTAAAAAAATATTCTGCTAGATCATATCCGAGCAATGAGCCATTCTGTAAACTGTTAAACTCAAGTTCACTAAAATATCTGCCACTTGCAAAATCCATATCTCTCACCTGATTATAATCTTTCGTGATGCCAAAAATAGAAATTTTTTCAAGCTGATCACCCTGATACTGAATAGTTCCAGATTGAACCCATCGCCACAATGCCATTGATTCAGCAGTTTTCACTTTTCCATTAATCGCATAATAGTCTTCCCTAGACACCTCTGGTCTTTGAACAAACTTCCACCAGGGATAATCCTCTACCATCAGCCATGGCCATTTGTTCACATAAATAATATTATTACCCAGAGAGTCGACGCTTTGTCTTAAATTTTTCTCTAAAGAATCTACTGCAGAAAATACTGAAATCAAGCATAAAATGGCAATAGAAATACCTAATAAGGATAGGAATGCTCTAAACTTGTTACTCAATAATTCCTTGATTGACAACAGTATACTTTCTAGTGAGATCTTGAGCCAAATCATCTTAATGTTTCATAATTTTTTCAGTAAAAATCAAATCTTCATTCAAATTTGAGACCTTTAAGGTATATACACCTTGACTTAGTTGATCAAGAATGAATAAAAATTCATGCGCTCCTTTTTTAAGCTGTTCCTCTAGTAACTTATCAATTAATTTGCCTTGTATATCAAACAATTTAAAGACCAAATATTCATCGGATTGAATTTCAAACTGGAAGTAAAACTGATCAACCACAGGATTCGGATATAGCACTGAGGGCAAACGCGGAATTTGATGAATCCCTGTACTCAGGCTATCTGGTGAAATTAACTTAGCGATAAAGGTTTTGTGCTGATCTTTTGAAAGCGCCAGGTTATTTCTAAATCCCATAAAACCATTAATCCATACGGTGCCTGGTTCATTATACTTTTTTTGACTGCCAGAATAATCACCCCATCGCTCAAAACTACCCGACAATAAATTCACCTTACTATCTCCACTAACTAAATGAAGTCTTTCCGAATACCCATCCTCTTCACTAAAAAAAATGGCAGAAACACCTGGAAAACTATCTATTGAGGTATGATTGAAACTAATGATTAACTGTTCATCAAAATAGGATTGCCCGGTAAAAGACAAATTAGGATAACCATACTCCAAGTCATCATCTTCAAATATCTCTAAATCAACTTCCCAATTACTTGAGGAGGTGTTAAGTTTACCATGATATACACTTGCTTTATTACTTGTTAATCGCACTGTATTCCCAACAAAATGAATGACCCCATTTTCAATAAGACCACTTAACGGCCTTGCATCATTGGTCTGTAAAAATGAACTAGCCGTTTGCTGTGCATCCGGAGGCATGCCGTATTCTTGGCTCGCCAAAACCGATTGAACGGTAAAGCTAGGTTCTTCATTTTGTTCAAGCGATTCTGCAATTTTGACGATAAAAAAGGTGTCATTTGTTAAATCAAAATTCCGATTGGAGATAAAATACATTTCATGATTCTTGATATCAAATCCGCCTTTTATTGGCAACAAATTTCGAACTGGTGTGCCTTGGAAATTGACATCCCCATGCACCACCGTATTAATTGCTGCTCCAAGGTAGCCTTCGGATTTCTTAACCTGCCAAATTACCGATTGCATAAAGCCTGTTTGCCACGAAACTGAATCACTATTAATATGATTTACAGTTACAAAAAAATCCTGCTCAGTAATTGCTATCATAGGGAAATCAGACCAAGCATTGTTATTGAATGGATTGCCAGGCAAACTATATACATGCCATCCTTGACTGGGATCATTAGTTTGGGAGAAACACAAGACAATATCTGTAGATGTTGAACTATTTCCGTTAAGAAAAATCATTATAAACTTATCTTCAGTAGGATCATATATCACCTTAGGATCGTATGAATTAGCTAGTAAACCAAGGCTATCTGCAAATTCATCTAGGCCAACATCCAATAAAGCCACTCCACTTTCATCATATACATACATATCTGAATTAGATACGGAAACGATTATCCCTTCATTAGAAATAGCTATATCATTATCATTAGGAATCCCGCCAAACAAATTCCCTTCAAAACCAAGACTATAAATCGCTTGTTCATTATTAGTTTTTTTACTGGTTTTAATCGATTTCACATCCATGGAGGACTCATCGCTGAAACGCAATTGCTTTAACTGGTGGATATAGTTACGGTAGGAATCGCTTCCAGGGTACGGAGCTTCTCTTGAAAAAATATTTGCATGCCAACTTGGAGTTAAATCCTCAAAGGTATAAGTCCCTCTCTTTTGAACCTCAAAACCTTCTAAATACTGCGCTTGGGTATGTTTATTAAATGATAGGACTAGGAGCAGACATAAAACATAATTGAACGCTTTCATAATTTTAAGGATATTTGTGCCTTAAATTTACTAGTCTTTTATGATATTTACCTTATGAGAATTAAAGAAGTGCCATTTAATAGTAAAGAATATGAGGATTTATGTAACCTAAGGGAAGAAGAACTTAGAATTCCACTAGGCCTCCGATTAACAAAAAAAGATGTTCTTAATGAAAATGAGCATCACCATTTTGGTGCATTTGAGGAAGAAGAAGCCGTGGCATGCCTGATTCTTGTTCCCATTCCCAATAATCGATTAAAAATGCGTCAAGTTTGCACCTTATCTAATCATCAGGGAAAAGGAATAGGAGCAAAAATGCTCGCATTTGCTGAAAATTGGGCAAAAGCAAACAACTATAATTTCATCCAATGCAATGCACGGGAAAACGCAGCGCCGTTTTACTTGAAGTTTGGGTATGAGATAAAAGGAGATTTGTTTGAAGAAATTGGTATTCCGCATTACCAAATGGGGAAAAAAATATCCGCTTAAGTACACAATAATCGGCAGTAAAATCATCGCCAATTCTAACCGATAAACCGCTTTCGACTTATTGACCAGTTTTACCCGACTGAGCAGGAAAGATAAAAAAACCCGAAGTCAAGTAAACCTGAAATCGGGTTGTTAGTAATTTTATAAGAATAAAAGATCTACTTGACAGAATCAACGATTGCTTTGAAAGCAGTAGGTTCGTTCATTGCCAAATCCGCTAAGGCCTTTCTGTTTAACAAAATTCCTTTTTGATGCACACCATGCATGAATTGGGAGTAACTCATGTCGTGCTCACGAACTGCAGCATTGATTCTTGCAATCCACAAAGATCTAAATTCTCTTTTCTTTAACCTTCTGTGCTCATAAGCATAGCTCAATCCTTTTTCAACTGCATTCTTAGCAACTGTCCAAACATTTTTTCTTCTACCAAAATATCCTTTGGCAAGTTTTAGTGTGGCTTTTCTTTTCGCTCTAGCGGCGGGTCTGTTCGTAGCTCTTGGCATTTCTTTATTCTTTTATTGTTTCAACAATATTACTTGCAAAGCATTCTTTTCACTCGAGGTAGATCACCTTTAGAGACGCTCGCGTCTTGAGTTAAACCTTTCTTACGGTCTTTATCTTTTTTTGTTAAGATATGGCTGTGAAAAGCTTTTCTCCTCATAATTTTACCAGAACCCGTTACTTTAAAACGTTTTTTAGCACTGGAATTTGTTTTCATCTTCGGCATAATCCAAAATTTTTGGAGTGCAAATGTACACTTAATATTTTAAGTTTACAATAGTTTGCAGTTAAAATAATAATAAAGTAGGTGACCAAATTTGTCTAAATTTCCTAAAAATAAAAAGACTATTTAGACTTCTTTTTTGGCGATAAGACCATAATCATACGTTTACCCTCTAATTTAGGCAGTTGTTCTGGTGAGCCCCACTCTTCAAGTCGTTTGGCAAGGTTCAGTAGAAGCAACTCTCCTCGATCCTTAAACACAATAGACCTTCCTTTGAAATGGACGTAAGCCTTAACTTTTGAACCTTCTTCCAAAAACTTTTCTCCATGTTTAGCTTTAAATTCAAAATCATGGTCATCAGTATTCGGTCCAAAACGTAATTCCTTAATGACTGTTTTTTTTGTCTTTGCTTTAATCTCTTTTTCTTTCTTTTTCTTTTCGTACAGGAATTTCTTATAATCTAAGATTTTACATACCGGTGGATCCGCTTTGGGTGAAATTTCAACTAAATCTAATTCTAGTTCATCCGATAGTTTCAACGCTTGATCCAAGGAGTATACATCTGGCTCAATATTTTCACCTACCAATCTCACTTTTGGAGAACGGATACGGTCATTAATTTTGTGCTGTGCTTCTTGTTTAACTCTGGGTCTAAAATTTGGTCTTCTCAAGTACTTGTTTTTAATTTATAATAACGGATTTCTCCTAATCACACGCAATTTATTGCTTTTAGTTTAGATTACTAAACTTTAACTGACTTCTTTACTACGAATACCCTTTTATTCACTATCTGCCTCTTCTAAAATCATACCCGCAAAGTCACCGATAGTCTTACTTCCAAGGTCACCGACAGCTTGTTTTCTAATCGATACTTCCTTAGATGTCATTTCTTTCTCTCCAATAATCAACATATAGGGTATTTTCATCACTTCAGCATCTCTAATCTTCTTACCAATCTTTTCATAACGCTCATCTAAGCTTACCCGAATTCCTTGTTGCTTTAATTGAGTCACAACCTCAGCTGAGTAATCGTTAAATTTCTCAGAAATAGGTAAAACTACTGCTTGCTCTGGAGCTAACCACAAAGGGAATTTACCAGCAGTATGCTCAATCAGAACTCCAATAAATCGTTCAAGTGAACCAAAAGGAGCTCGATGAATCATAATTGGCCGATGTTTTTCATTATCCGCACCGATATATTCCAATTCAAATCGTTCGGGTAAATTATAATCAACTTGAATGGTTCCTAACTGCCAGCTTCGACCCAATGCATCTTTAATCATGAAATCCAATTTAGGTCCATAAAAGGCCGCTTCTCCTAACTCAGTAACAGTGGTCATTCCTACTTCTTGAGTTGCTTCAATTATTGCTTGTTCAGCTTTATCCCAGTTTTCCGTACTTCCTATATATTTATCAGGATTATAAGGATCTCGCAAGGATATTTGAGCTGTATAATTCGTGAAACTCAATTTTTTCAGCATGGTGGTAGTTAAATCCAATACATTCAAAAACTCATCTTTAAGTTGGTCTGCCGTACAAAAAATATGCGCATCATCCTGCGTGAATCCGCGCACTCTTGTTAATCCATGTAATTCTCCGCTTTGTTCATAACGATAAACTGTTCCAAACTCAGCTACTCGGTAAGGTAAATCTCGGTATGATTTGGGGATATGCGCATATACTTCACAGTGATGCGGGCAATTCATTGGTTTTAATAAAAATTCTTCATCCTCTCGGGGAGTTTGAATAGCTTGAAAACTATCCTCCCCATATTTTTCATAATGACCACTTGTCACATATAAATCCTTCTTACCAATATGAGGAGTAACCACTGGTTGGTATCCTCTTTTCACTTGTTCATTCTTTAAATAATTTGATAAGCGCTCGCGTAAATCTGCTCCTTTAGGAAGCCATATAGGCAGCCCCGCACCAACTCGTTCTGAAAACATAAACAACTCCAACTCAGCACCCAACTTTCTATGATCTCGTTTTTTTGCTTCTTCCAACATATGAAGATGTGCCTGCAACAATTCTTGATTTGGGAAACTTACTCCGTAAATACGGGTCATTTGTTTCCTTTTCTCATCACCTCTCCAATATGCACCTGCAATATTTAAAAGTTTTATTGCCTTTATTTGACCAGTTCCAGGAATGTGTGGGCCTTTACATAAATCTGTAAAATTACCCTGTGTATAAAAAGTGATATCTCCATCCTCAAGATCCTCCAGCAACTCCAACTTATACTCATCACCTTTTTCTTCAAAATAAGCAATAGCGTCAGCCTTTGAAATCTCCTTGCGTTCGTATTTGTTCCCAAATTTCACCAATTTGCGCATGGTGTTTTCAATCTTAGTCAAATCCTCCTGACCGATATTTCTGTCGTCACCCAGATCAATATCATAATAAAACCCACCATCAATTGCAGGGCCAATACCCAACTTAACACCGGGATAAACTTGCTCCAGTGCTTCCGCCAATAAGTGAGCTGAAGAATGCCAAAAAGTTTTTCTCCCATCCTCGTCGTCAAAGCTGAGCAATTCTAAGGCAGCATCCTCTTCAATTGGACGCAATAGGTCGCATATCTCCCCGTTTACTTTTGCCACCATCACTTTTTTCGCTAGACCTTTGCTTATACCTTTTGCGATAGTTATTGCGGAAGTACCGCTTTCATATTCTCTAACTGAGCCATCTGGAAATGTAATATTCATTAATTCTGTTATTTACTGCAAATTTCACAAGAATCAACGAGAATATAAAGGGAAAGGTTGGTTTTCTTTTGAGTGATGGTAATGCTTGGAGCGAGTCAAGACTTAATTCTACTTTTAATTGGGATAAATCCATTAATTATCTAATAAAAAAACAGAAGGCATATGAGAATCCATTGCTAAACTAAGTAGATATGCGAAACTTAAGCTAAATTGAGTGGCGCGACTGCTTTTTTGGCCTATTTATCCACAGATCTTGTATAAAAAAATGAAATTGAATTAAAGAAAGTTTAGCGGATAACCCATCTTTGTACCTCAACTCAATATCTGATTAGAATGAACCTAGAAACATCCTTCCCAAAAGAAAAAATAAAGGTCCTATTACTAGAAAGTATAAGTCCATCTGCCTTGAACTCATTTGAGCAAGCCGGCTATTTTGATGTTCAAATTCTCAACGGGGCCTTAAGTGAAGAAGAACTCATTAATGCACTGAAAGGAGTAAGAGTTTTGGGTATACGAAGTAAAACTCAGTTAACTAAAAAAGTTATACAATCTGCTGATAAATTAATGAGCGTCGGCTGTTTCTGCATTGGCACAAATCAAGTCGATCTGGAAGCAGCAAAGGAAAAGGGTATCGCCGTATTTAACGCGCCATTTAGTAATACCCGTTCAGTCGCAGAACTCGTCATCGCTAGCACTATAATGCTTATACGACGTATTCCTGAAAAAAACCAAGCAGCCCACGAAGGTGTATGGCTAAAAGAGAGTAAAAACAGTCATGAGATCAGGGGTAAGAAATTAGGGATTATTGGTTATGGACATATTGGATCACAAGTTTCCGTTTTAGCAGAATCTCTTGGATTGGTCGTTTACTACTACGATGTGGAAAGTAAACTACCACTGGGAAACGCAAATATAGCGAAGAGCTTAATCGATATTATTGAAGTATGCGACATTATCACGTTACATGTCCCTGCAATACCTTCAACAGTTAATTTGTTTGACCAAAAAGTGATCAGTCGTTTTAGACCAGGACAATACCTTATCAATATGAGTAGAGGTAATGTGGTGGATATTGAAGCTTTGAGCGGATCTCTAAAAAATGGCATATTAGCCGGTGCGGCAATAGATGTGTTTCCAATAGAACCAAAAAAAGCGGGAGATACCTTTGAATCTCCATTACAAAATATACCCAATGTAATCTTAACACCCCACATTGGAGGAAGCACAGAGGAAGCTCAGTGGAATATTGGGTTAGATGTATCCGCCAAGATGTTAAAGTATTTGGAAACAGGTACAACCTTAGGCTCACATTCACTCCCTGAGCTTAGCCTACCAAAAGTAGAAAACACTCATCGCGTGCTCCATATTCACAAGAATGTACCAGGAGTTCTGAGTGAAATCAATAAAGGAATGTCCGATTTAAAAATTAATATTTTAGGGCAATACTTGAGCACGAATGAAAAAGTAGGTTATGTAGTGCTAGATGTTAGCGCTCAAGCCGGCGATGAAACTTTACAACTTTTGAAAGCCATCCCACATACAATAAGCGCTAGAATTCTTTATTAAACCCCAGCAAATCACTTTTAATTGCACCCCTTGGAAACGCACAATTTTTTCTAAGTATTTCAATACTAATTTCGATCATTTAAACCGTGCAAATAAAAAAAAATCTTTCGATTTACCTCAGCCTTCCTAGTATAATTTAATCCTTATTAGAAACTTTATCGTATTCTTCATACAGATCAGACTTGCCTAAGACCGCTTCATGAATATTCATAACATGGTCGCCAATACGCTCTGAACGATTGACGAAATCAATAAATAATACGCCAATTTTTGGAGCATAAATGCCTTTTTCTAATCTTTCAAAATGACTCGTAAAGATTTTCTTTCGCGCCTGGTTAATTGCTTTTTCTGCCTGAATAATTTGGCCTAACTCCACGTTAGGCTTCTCATTATCTAAATTTTGACGCATCAATTTTAAGGCATTCATTGCCAAATTCATAATATCCTCCAACTCTGATTTTGCATTTTCAGGTAAGTTTTCAGGCTCCCTCTTTAAGCGCTCAAAATTCTTTGTCATTTCATAATAAATATCTCCAATTCGCTCTAAATCATTCGAAATACTTAACATACTTCGAATTTCTTTACTCGTTTCTAAATTAATATCAAACTCCGCAACTTTTGCCAAGTATTGAGAAATCTCTAAATCTAGTTTATCTGTAACATCTTCATGTTTTCTCACTTTGTCAATTAACTTCTGAGGGGTCTTTTGCTTCTCAAAGAATAAGGCATAAACATTAACGCCCATTTTTTCAGTTACCTTAGCAAACATATCTAGCTCTTTCCGAACAGACATTATAGATAAAGCAGGCGTATTTAGTATACCACCATTAATAAATTTCAAGTTAAACTCTTCATCTTCTTCATCTTTTGATTTAACAGTCTTGATAGCTATTTTCACAAGCCAAGGAACAAAGGCAATTAAAATAAGAACATTCATAAAATTGAATAGGGTATGAAAAACAGCCAATCCGAGTGCAGCAGCATCTGGATCTTCAAAAGGATTACCATTACCTATACTCATCCCCATGGTATCTGCAGCCCAAACAGTAGCACCGGGCACTATAAACTTTAAGAAGTATGGAAGGGTAAAAACCATCCAGGTTACCCCAACAATATTAAACATGGAGTGAATTCTTGCAGATCGTTTTGCATGCACATTACCAACCAATGAAGCTAATTCAGCAGTAATAGTTGTTCCAATATTTTCTCCTAATATCATAGCTGCACCCACTTGAAAAGGAATTACATCCGCCATAACTAAAGTTAAGGTCAAGGTCATTGCCGCGCTTGAAGATTGCATAACCACAGTAACTAGTGTTCCTAGTATTACAAATATTATTGTGGTTAAAATTCCAAAATTTGCATAATTAGTAAAAAACTGTACCAGCGGAGAATCTGGACCTAAATCTGGAACAGATTCCTTTAAGGCCCCTAAGCCTAAAAACAATAGGGCAAAACCTATTAAGAATTGTCCCCAATCCTTCAGGTTCCCTTTTTTCGCAAATAACATGGGAAAACCAATAGCTATTATGGGCAAAGCATAATGAGCAATTTTAACCTTTCCTACAATATTTACTAGCCAACCCGTGATAGTAGTTCCAATATTAGCTCCCATCATGATTCCCGCAGATTCCACCAAGGTTAATAATCCAGCATTTACAAAACTAACTGTCATTACCGTGGTAGCTGAGGAAGATTGCAATAAAGCGGTAATTAAAAAGCCAACACCAACACCTAAAAATCGATTCTGCGTCATCGTGCTGATAGCTTTACGCATACTATCACCAGCTGCCTTTTGAATCCCTTCACTCATCACCTTCATGCCATACATGAAAAATCCGAGTGCTCCAACAATTTTTAAAATAATAAATATAGTTTCCATAGGTTTTATGTTTTTCTAGAAAGCGAATTCGCTTTGAATTCTGTAAATTAGGTTTAAATGATCTGAGCCGCTTGTTTCCTGTAAGGAAATATCGGATTGTAATTTTAAGCTATGTTTTAAAAAATATTTGGAAACCCCAACTGTATATTCAGCAATTTCACTCAAGCTAGAACCACTATCAGGATTTACTTTTGTATATCTAAAAGCCAATTCAAAGTTTTTAAAATTAGGTGCATTGATGATATACCCCATTTGCCCTACGACTGCTGTTCCGCTTGCAAAGCCAAGCGCTCTTTCACTTGATTTTTTCCTTGCGAATTCTGCCATCATTGAAAACCCTTGGTATTTAAACATTAAATCTCCAATCATAGTAGTCAAATCACTGTTTAAATAATCTCCATTATCATCTGTAATAAAATTACCAAGACGACCACCTACACGTGATGCCTGATGATTAAAATCATAACTAAACCCTAAGGATAATTTGGGTTTCTTTTCCCGAGCTAAATCTGCACCAAAGTAATCTCCTTTGCTGCTAAATTTGCCTCCGGGAAGAAATTCTACTCTACCCGTATAGCCAAATCCTCCAATGTTACCCTGGGTTATATTCCTCCCCTCTCCAGTCGAGAACGCAGCAATTATACTAAATAATGCATCTTGCAAATTAAAACTGGAGTGCAATTGAAGGCTCATGTCCCTATCCAAATTAAACTTACTATTAAGTTGACTCCGATCTACAAACTGTAATTTTTGGGATGAAATTACGCGCTCTCTATTACCTGGCAACTTAGTTTGCCCCATCCACAAAGTAAAGTTTTTGTGAAACTTCCACTTGACCACCGCATCGAGAATTAGCTTAGGTGCTTTCTTCACTTCATCAAAATCGCTTGAAGGGCTGATATCCCTATTGGATAGCCCAAGCTCAACTTTATATTGTAAATTAGGAGTAAAAGCGAAACCGCCAAATTTAAGCCTAGCTCTGCGTACCAAAAAGTTAGTACTGACCTCATCCTCCGTTTGTAAGAATTTAGAAGCCATGAAAAGGCTCTGAAATCTTAACTCAATCTTCAACCTTGAGGTAGAATCTTTGGAAGTGAATTGCAAGCCATTACCAAAGTTAAAATCTACTCCTCCAGGAGATTGATTCTTGAAATCATTTGGTGTGTTGTAATACGATGTGAGTTTCTCTCTCAAACTTATTTTACTTTCCTGACTATATGCTATAGATAGGCCGGCTATAGAGATTAAAAGAAAACAAATATACTTAGGTCTCATTAAAATAGATTTTAGTTTAGTTTAAATCTTGATTAAATTTCAGCAAAAGTACATTGTCCAATGTTAAGAAATTGTTACTATTTTTTACCTAACTGTAATTCCTGAGCGTATATGTGAATAGTGCTGTTAAAATGTTAATAACTGCGGTTAATCTCGTTTACTCTTACCTAAAGACTTCTTTGAACATTGACCTCATACAAAATCATACCTGCAGAGACCGAAACATTTAATGAGTTAACCTTGCCTTGCATTGGTATCAAGAATAACTGATCCGAATAATCCTGACTTATAGTGCTTATCCCCTTTCCTTCGCTGCCCATAACTATGGCTGTTGGAATAGTGAAATCTATTTTATCTATATTTTTTTCAGCTTTTAATGATGACGCTACTACCTGAATTCCATTTAGCTGGAAATATTTATAAACCCCACGTAAATCCTTTTCTCTACAAATAGGAATATGATGAATAGCGCCTGCGCTTGCTTTTACCGCCTCCGAATTGACCTGAGCAATTCCTTTTTCAGGAATAACAATGGCATGAACCCCCATCGCTTCTGCAGTTCGCGCTATTGCACCAAAATTACGAACATCAGTGACTCCATCAAGCACTAAGATTAGTACTAACTCCCCTTTTTCTAGTACCTGATTATAAATATCATCTAACTTAAAGTATTGAACTTCCCCGTATATCCCAACCACTCCTTGATGATTTGGACGATTATGCTGATAAACGGGAAACAGCATATAGGCTATCTTATCTTTAGGAACAGTTTGAACAGCAATACGTTTATCCTCACATATTTTTTTTATCTCTTCTATCTCAGGCCCAAATGCACCTTTCATCAAAAATATTTTCTCCACAGCTTTTTCACTTCGAAGCACTTCCAAGGCTGGCTGCCTTCCAATAAAAATATCTTTCTTTTTCATATTGTCAACTTTAATTAGGGTTTTACTTAAAACTTACAAGCTTAGCGCTTTCTAAAAACATAAACCACTGAAGACGCTTTTTCCGGATTGATAAATCCTTTTAAAAAGGACATCATTCCAATAAACAAAGCACGAATTTTACCAAACCACCCACTTTGTTTATGCCCTTCACTCAACAATGAAATATAAAAAGGGTCAAATGGCATGGCGTATGATTGTAAATGATCAAATCCATTATTTTGAGCCAAGAGTTTTATCGAATCTGGTGAAAAATGCCACAAGTGTTTAGGCAAGTCGTATGCTGCCCAAAATTTCTTATAAAATTGACCGTCATAGGAGGTGTAATTAGGCACTGCAATAGCCAATACTCCATGAGTTTTTAGCAAATTCTGAAAGTGCTCAAAATACTTTTCTAAATCATGAACATGTTCCAAAACGTGCCACATGCTAATAGCATCGAACACCGCATTGCGCGCCAGTATTCCTTCCAAGCTTGGTTCTAGATCAATCTTAAAGTTTTTCTTGGCTTGAGCCCTTGCATGATTATCAGGTTCAAAACCTGTAACTGCTGCTCCATGCGATTGCATATAGTTCACAAAATAGCCTGTCCCTGATCCTATGTCAAGAAGGTTATTAATCGATATATGCTTGCTGATATAAGCCCGCTTTTGGCCCAACATAAACGCCCTTACTCCATGATAAATGCTAAAGAACAAACCCTCCTTAGTATCTGTATGAGATACATAATCAGCATGATCATAGTACTTGCCTATTTTAGTAGCATCTGGCGCATTTTCCGTAAAGCCAAACCCACAGCTTGTACAACGCACAACCTTAAAATCTTCGTGACTTACACAAAAATCTTTGGAACTAACCACGGTTTCAAAGTTTGTCTTTTTACAGACTAAACAAGCGTTCATATATTCTAAACTTAGTAATTATCAACTATTCCTCCAAAAATGGATATCTGTAGTCTGTTGCTGGAACAAAGGTCTCCTTTATCGTTCTCATGCTCACCCATCGAAGTAAGTTATGTTTAGAGCCAGCCTTATCATTCGTTCCACTTGCTCTTGCTCCACCAAATGGTTGTTGACCTACGACGGCTCCAGTTGGCTTATCATTGATGTAGAAATTACCCGCAGCATGCTTAAGAATAGTATTTGCTTCTTCCAATGCATATCTATCTTGACTAAAAACGGCACCTGTTAAAGCATACGGAGATGTGGTATCCACAAGATGCAGCGTTTTAATCCAATCTTCAGGTTCATATACAAAAATCGTCATTACTGGACCAAACAACTCATCACACATTGTGGTATACTTAGGGTCAGAAGTTACTATAACCGTTGGCTCAATAAAGAAACCCTCTGTTTTATCATATCCTCCTCCAACTATAATTTCGGCATTCTTATCTGTTTTGGCCGCGTCTAGATACTTAGCAATATTATCAAATGAATTCTCGTCAATAACTGCATTGATAAAATTTCCAAAATCGTCCACTTTACCCATTTTAAAAGACTTCACATCTTTTACTAAACTAGCTTTGACTTCATTCCAGATATTAGATGGAATATAAGCTCTTGAAGCAGCAGAGCACTTTTGTCCTTGATATTCAAAAGAACCACGAGAAAGAGCGGTAGAAACCTGAGCAGGGATGGAACTTGCGTGTGCAACTATAAAATCCTTTCCTCCTGTTTCTCCAACTATACGTGGATAAGTTTTATATTTTGAAATATTTTCTCCAATGGTCTTCCACATAAATTGAAAAGTTCTAGTACCACCTGTAAAGTGAATTCCTGCAAAATCAGGATGGGAGAAACACGCATCACCTGCAACCTTACCATCAGTCATTACCATATTAATTACACCATCCGGCAAACCGGCTTCTTTAAACAATTCCATTAAATAATATGCTGAATAAATTTGTGTTGAACTTGGCTTCCAAACAATGGTATTTCCCATCATTGCAGGTGCCGCACAAAGATTACCACAAATAGATGTAAAATTAAATGGGGTAACCGCAAATACAAATCCTTCTAGTGGTCTATATTCTAATCTATTCCACATCCCAGGATTGGAATCTGGCTGTTCTTTATACAAATCAGTCATGTATTGAACATTAAACTTAAAGAAATCGATGAGCTCACATGCCGCATCTATTTCAGCTTGCATTATATTTTTACTTTGACCGAGCATGGTAGATCCGTTCAACAAATCTCTGTAAGGGCCAGCTAACAAATCTGCTGCTTTTAAAAAGATAGCAGCTTTTTCTTCCCACGGCAAAGCTTCCCATTTGGGTTTAGCTTCCATCGCAGCATCAATTGCTTGCTGGACATGATCAGCAGTTCCTTTACTGTATGTGCCAAGTAAATGCTTTCTTTCATGCGGAGGATGCATAGAAATTTTATTATCAGTAAAAATATCTTTACCACCAATCACCATCGGTATATCAATGGTTTTACTCTTTAAATCTTGAAGTGTTTTCTTAATACTTTTTCGTTCTGGACTACCAGGAGCATAGGCTTTTACTGGCTCATTTACTGGTTTTGGAACATTGAAGAATGCGTTAGCCATATGGATTGATTTTTAAAATGAATGGCAAAGATAAGGCTTAATAGATATTTAGACGAATTGAATTTTGACACTATAGTTGAAGCATTTAGAAACCTAACTAGAAGAAATTTGATTTGCTCAAATACCAAAATTAAGGCCTGAAATTAGAACTTAAATTCAGGTGATTAAAACGTCATTTTAAATACAATTGAAGGCGCTAAGATTATTTTATCAATTCCTTTATATGATCTTCTAATATATACTCATCTCCCTCAACATAGCCTGAATGGGTGTATACTATTTTGCCCCGTTGATCAATTAAAACCGTATATGGAACAGTTTGGAAATTCATCATACGCTTCAAGTCTTCATTGGTATCTAGTAAAACATCATAATCCCATGCTTGACCATCCACATAAGTCTTTACTTTAGATGTATTTCGCACATCATCAATTGAAATAGCCACTAACTCCATATCATAGTCATCCTGCCAATCTTCATATAAGTATGAAATATTATTAAGTTCCTTTTTACATGGAGAACACCAGGTAGCCCAAAAACTTAGCACCGTTATTTTTTCATTCTTGCCATACTTAGCAACGTCAACCTTCTTCCCATACATATCATTCAGACTTAAGCTAGGCAATTGCTTTTCCGTAAAAACCTGTTTTGTTGGATTATTTTGTGCATTTAAGACAAATAAGCTAAAAGCCAAAACTAGCCCGGTGAGTGTTGATTTAAGATACATTTTCATATTTTATTATTTGATTAATAATTGGCAATCTTTGTGCCAAAATAGAATATTAAAGATTTTGCTTTTGTTATCACAGCTAATATCTTAATTTTACCAATCAATTAACTTCTTTTGATGAATAAATTATTCACTTTTACGTTTTTACTTCTTTCGATTGCTCAAAGCATCCATGCACAAGGCTTTATCTCAGGTGATTTAGAACTAAGGAACGACTACTATGTTAAAGATAGTACAATTGGGGCTTCAGGAACAAACCATTATGATGATTTGAAATCTTCTGCTGATGGTTGGCTAACGGTCAATTATAGTAATGATGAATGGGGCTTCAGAACGGGTATTCGATTGGATATGTTTATGAATTCTAGATTCCACAATCCGAACGA
>CAZZMB010000038.1:0-5015 GCA_964655225.1 uncultured Chitinophagales bacterium
TTTTTGGTGGAGCTGCAGGGATTCGAACCCTGGTCCGGTCATGTTGTCCGCATACTTTCTACAAGCTTAGTAAAACGAATATTGTCGGGATTTAGCTGCTCGATTTACAAAACTACTCAATCCGTATTTCTGTCAATTACAACATTAAGTAAGTAGAAAATTCTTACCTAGTGAGGACCCGATGCTTATAATGCCCTATAATATCCTATCGGATGTCAAACATCAAGGACAAAGGCTTCTAATTCCTAGAATTAGGCAGCCATGGCAAAGTTAGACTCGCCATTTAAAATAAAGATTATGAATTGGGATTTACGAGTGAGATTCACAACACTCGACCTGCGGGTATACTTACAAACCATGCCGTCAATTCCGGTCAGCCCCATTATGTTTAAGAACGCTCACAAAGATAAGTTAAAATTACTAGAACTACTACTAATCAACTCAAAGTCCCAAAAGCTTAGTAACTTTGATTTTCATCTAAATAACTTCGATGTTAGCTCGAATAATAATGTCCCTATTGGGATGGAAAGTACATAAAAAACTACCTGCCGGTGTAGATCGTTGTGTGATGATTGCCTCGCCTCATACAAGTAATTGGGATTTCCTATATACTCGATTAGCGTTTTCAATTTTGAAGATTCCCGTTCGATTTACGATTAAAGATTCTTGGTTTAAGTTCCCCTTAAATTTAATTGTTGGCCCGTTGGGAGGTATAGCTATTAATCGAAAACCACGAAGAGAAGGAGAAGAGCGACCAAGTACAGTAGACGCGATGGCAGCTTTGTTTGAGAAAAAGAAAAATTTGGTTGTCTTAGTTACGCCAGAAGGAACTCGGTCTTACAGAGAAGAGTGGAAGTCAGGGTTTTACCACGTAGCAAAAATGGCTAATGTGCCAATATGTTTGGGTTATGTAGATTATAAAAATAAGGTGGCTGGGGTAGGAGTGACGGTATATCCATCGGATGATATGGCTGCCGATATGAAAATTATTATGCGCTTTTACAAAGATATTGCTCCAAAGCATCCGGAGAAGTTTAGTGTCGATAAAAGATACATCTAGAAGTGGATTGTCTTTCTTTACAAGCCTAGCGCACATATCGTGGACGCTACTTTTGCATACTACTCCTTATTTTCTTGAAAAATAGTTTGCAAAACCGTTTGACCCACAGCTTTTAATGTTTTTTTATCAATTATCTTGATATTATCTTGGTGGGTGTGCCAGTAATATCCAAAACCTGACTGAGTTGTTTTGTCATATTGAATGATATCTATCATCGGTATTTTTGCAAGGGTATTTACATAAAGGTGGTCGTCCGTTATAGCAGGCGTTTGTAGATAAGAAAAGTATGCACTATAACCGAGTTGATGCCCTATTTTCCAAACTTTTTGAAGGTAGGAATTGGCATAACTTATTGAGTTGCCTTCATGCGTAAAAACTGCATTGGCTGCTCCGACCATGTCCAGTAGAATTCCAAATTCTGCCTTATAATTAGAAATATGCGGGTTTTTAGCCCAATATTGAGACCCTAAACAATAAGAATCTGGAACAAATCTTTCTGTGCTAAAACTAGGCTGTCCATAATCCTCTGCATCAAAGAGAATAATATCTACTCCAATATTGATTTCATCCTTCTTCAGCAAACGAGCTATTTCTATTAATATAGCTACTCCGCTAGCTCCATCATTGGCTCCAACTATAGCTTCTTCTTGATTTTCCTTGTCTTGATCTGCAAATGGTCGAGTATCCCAATGCGCGCTGAGTAAGATTCTCTTTTCAGCATCAGGATTAAACACTGCAATGATATTTTTTGCTTCTAACGGCGTGCCATCAAAAGCAGCTAAAGTAGCTTCTTGGACTATTAATGTATCTGCATAGGTATTCAATTGCTCAATTAACCAGCTTGCAGTTTGCTGATGAGCAAGGGTGTTAGGCACACGTGGACCAAAATCTACTTGTGTCTGAATGAATTGATATGCGCTATCTGCATTAAATATTGGAGCTTCTGCTAATTCAAAACTAGGCTGCTTAGAAATGGGTGCTGGATTATCGTTTTTACATGAAAACATGAACAGCAAACAACATATGGGGAGTAGGTTTTTAATCATTTTGAGTGATTTATGATGTGGTCCAAGAGGTTCCCTCTTTCCCATCCTTTATTACAATGCCTACAGCACTTAGCTCATCCCTGATTTTATCGGAAGTTGTCCAATCTTTATTCTCTCTTGCAGATTTTCGCATTTCAATTATTAAACCCATCGCACTATTCAAGGCTTCATCGCCTTGTTTGGCTTCAATAGCTAGACCTAAAACATCCTCAATGAAATTTTTCATTATTGCCTGCAAATTATTAAGACCTGCTTGACTTACGGTCAAAGTGTTGTCATTGATTTTATTCACTATACTTGACAAGTCGAAAAGTGAGGCAATAGTTTTTGGGGTATTGAAGTCGTCATTCATGTGCATTTTACAAGAATCACCAAGAGCAGCAATTTCTTTATCGGTATCGGTTTCTCCTTTGCTTTTGGCAAGTAAGCTGGGTAAGGATTTGTAGGCATTCATCAAGCGTTGGAACCCTTTCTCTGATGCTTCCAAGGCTTCATTAGAAAAATCTAAAGTGCTGCTATAATGTGTTTGTAGCATAAAAAAACGGACAGTCATTGGACTAAATCCTTTCTTGAGCATCGGATGCTTTCCGGAAAAAAGCTCTAAGGGCAAAAATGAATTTCCTTTACTTTTACTCATTTTTTCGCCATTTACGGTCAGCATGTTACCATGCATCCAATAACGAACAGGCGATCGACCATCTGCTCCAACACTTTGCGCGATTTCACATTCGTGATGGGGAAATTTAAGGTCCATGCCACCGCCGTGAATATCAAATTCTTGCCCCAAGTATTTGGTGCTCATTACTGAACATTCGAGGTGCCAGCCAGGTACTCCATCGCCCCAGGGGGATGGCCATTTCATGATGGTTTCTTTGGAAGCAGCTTTCCAAATACCGAAATCAGCGAAGTATTTTTTTTCTGAGCCGCCCTCTAAATTAGCTCTTGTTTGCTCCAGTTGCTCATCAATTTTTCTTCCTGAAAGTTCGCCATAGGGATATTTTTCTAAATATTTTTTGACATCAAAGTAGACTGAACCATTGACTTCATAACCATATCCATTAGCAATAATTCGTTTGACCATCTCAATTTGTTCGACAATATGTCCCGTAGCTGTAGGCTCAATGTTAGGGTCGATTAGGTTGAATAGCTTTGAGATATGATGGAAGCCGTTGGTGTATTTTTGAACAATCTCCATCGGTTCAATTTTATTGGCTTTAGCTTTTTTCTCTATTTTGTCTTCTCCATCGTCCCCGTCATCAGTTAAGTGTCCAACGTCTGTGATGTTCCGAACATAGCGCACTTGATAATCAAGATTATCCAAATAACGATAAACTACATCGAAACTTGTAAACTGACGCATATTTCCGAGATGAACTTCATCATAAACTGTAGGTCCGCATACATATAAACCCACAAAAGGAGGATTTATAGGTTTGAATTCTTCTTTTTTTCTACTTAGCGTATTGTAAATGTGTAAGCTCGACATGAAGGTAAAGATAAAGGAAAGGTTTTGAGTTGGAATAAAAAAGAATAATTTTTTGATACCAATGACTCTTAGAACTATGTTAAGTTATAAAAAGTAGTTATTCTTCAAAGAATTTGATTACATCACCAACACTTTCTTTTGCTTTTTCTTCCATAGGAATATGGCCGCATTCCGGGTAAATTATTAATTCATTGTTTGGGATGTGAGTAGTGAAAATATCTGCTTGACTCAATGGGATCCAAATGTCATTTTCTCCCCAGATTATTAGGGTTGGGCAGGATATCTTTACTAGATTAGCTGCTTCTCCATTTTCTAGTTGCTTGACCTTATGCAAGAAGGCCTTTCTATTTCCAGCTCTATTCATGAGGTCATTGTATCGATTTAGTATTTCTTCGGTAACTAAGGCTTCATTATAAAATACTTCGCTTAGACTTTTCTTTACTAAAGATTTGATGTTAAGATTTTCGATGATTTTAAAGAGTACATCAAATTGAGCCAGTTGAAATACCAGAGGCTTTGCTTGATTAGGATCTGTAAAGCCTGAAGGATCTACCAAGACTAGTTTTTTAACTCGATTTGCTAATGGGGAGTGAACTGCATAGGCCCAAGCTGTGTGCCCTCCTAAGGAGTTTCCTGCTAAATAGAAGCTATCTATGCCTAATTCCAAAACAAAGGCATCTATAAGACTTAGATAAGCTGCTATGGAATAATCATGGTCGGCTGGGGGAGTTGTTAATCCACCGCCTTGCATATCAAGACTGTATGTGGTGTACTTTTTGGATAATTCATCTTCCCATTGCCCCCATGTATGCAGGTTAGCAGAAGTCCCATGAATAAGAAGTACTGGAAAGCCAGCTCCCTTTTTTTTATAATGTACATCTAAACCGTTAAGTTGAATAAAGTGAGAATATTCATCGGTGTACTTAGCTTTTAAAGTATTTAAGGGTATAGGCGCTTGATACAGGTACAAACCAAGTAAAGCAATTGCGACGAGGAGGGTGATTAGGAGATAAATTTCCATAATAGATTGTTATTGGTGGCTCGAATTTACAATATATTGAATAGATTTGATGATAATGTATGGTTTACCTATAATCTTTAAAATTTTATTTGGCGGAAATATAAAAAAGAATTAACTTCGCAGTCCTTTAAAATAAAAGTAAAATGAAAAACGGTATCCATCCTGAAAATTATAGAAAAGTTGTATTCAAAGACATTTCTAACGACATATCTTTTTTGACCCAATCTTGTGCAAACGCAAAAGACACTGTTACTTGGGAAGACGGTAATGAATACCCCTTAATAAAAATTGAGATTTCGAATACTTCGCATCCTTACTTTACGGGTAAAATGAAGTTTGTAGATACAGCTGGAAGAATTGAGAAATTCAAAAACAAATACGCAAGAAAGAAATAAGCTATCT
>CAZZMB010000038.1:5115-12324 GCA_964655225.1 uncultured Chitinophagales bacterium
ATCCACCTTGGTAGTATCTTGTAGTCGTACCATTCCATGGATAAATTTTTCTATCTGTAACTCTTTCCTCATCTGGATGGGGAAGGTTTCCTATTAAAGCTAAAGCAGCATATTCCCATTCCGCCTCAGTTGGCAATCTGTATTCAGGTAATAAAACTCCATCAGAAAATTCTACTTGACGATATTCTTCACCATTAGGATCTAAATTTCGTATTTGTTTTCTACCTTCAATACCTTCATATTGACCAGCAAAATATGCATCTGTGTTAAAGTTGTCCGCGTTGACTTGATTCGGGTTTAACTCTAAGATACCTTCTCGAACCATAACCATTTCATTGACCCGATCCGTTCTCCAACTACAATAATCCATCGCTTGCTCCCAATCAACACCAACAACTGGATATTCATCATATGCAGGATGACTAAAATAATACTCTACGTAAGGTTCGTTGTAAGCCAACTCATCTCTCCAAACTTCTTGGTCAGGCTCAGCAGCTTTCACGATCTCAGCATAATCATTGCCAAAAGTTCTGTTTAACCAATATAGATATTCACGATAATCGATGTTTTTCACCTCTGTTTCATCCATATAGAAAGAAGATACAGTAACTCTTCTTGGAAATGTATGATGCTCATACATAACATCTTGTTCGGTATTGCCCATGACAAAAGTACCACCTGGAATAAAAACTAAACCAGGTCCAGTTTCTTGACCAATATATGGTTTGTTTTCAAAGCCACCCCAATCTGGATCGTTGTACGCCCATCCGGTAGTACTTGATTTTTCTTTGCTGCAAGAGCTCAATGTGATTAGACCTAAGCTCACTAAGCTTAAAAAAATTAAAACCTTATTTTTCATTTTTTTGGTTGTTTTTATACAAGTACGCTAATTTATAACTTATTTTTTAAAAATCTAAATAATATGGACAAGATAAAATCCCTTGAACAGATTTAGGATTTAATGAGCTTTCTTCTTTAGTGAAATTAAAGACAAATGAGAACTCATGCGACCCTGCCGTTCCTCTTAAAGGAGACACATTAATATCAAAACTATACCCAAATCGTAAAATTCCTTTTTTAAATCCTACGCCACTTATAACGGCATCCATATTGCTAATAGTATGTCGCATCCAAATTCCAGTGTAGAAAAAATCATATCCTATTAAACTACCTACGCTAATTTGGTTGAAATTGTTTTGATGTACGTATAAAACTTGCGGCGATAGCCAGAATTTTTTCTGGTAAGTTCTGCCAAAATGATAAAAGGCTCCTCCATTTAATGCTAAACGGGAGCGATTGGTTTTATCTCCAAAATAATCTGATTCAGGTACCAAGTTGTGAGCGGCTATTCCTCCATAATAGTTTTTGGAAAAAAATACGATGCCTGCATTGGCATTGAAAGAATGTTTATTGAAATTTCCAGGAGGAACTTCATTGGTAGAATTGGGAACTCCAATACTTTGAAAAAAACCGCTTAATGGATCAATTTGGTCGTAAAACAACAAATCATTCCAGTTAATATACCGATGATTGTAGCTTCCTCCAAGTCCTATCTTAACGCCAAATTTCTTGCTTGCTCGAATTTGAAAGGAGTACATCGCACTCAGGCTATTCTGAACGATTTTATCATTGGCTATACGATCAGAAGTCATCATTACGCCTATTCCTCCGTGCAATTTTTCAATATGCTGGTCATAACTTAAAGCATAAGTCGTAAATCCTCCTCCCGGACCATCACCCAATTCGGGCCATTGGTTTCTATAATTTATTCCCACACGTGGACCGTAAGATATACCAGCTAAGGCATTATTGAGATGCAATGGTGCTGCGTAAAATTGACTAAATTCAACTTGTTGAGCAAAAGTTAAAGATGGAACAATTAAAATAAGTGCTATTACTAGTTTTATAAACTTCAATTCAATTTTACTTTAAAGTAGTTTCTATCAAACGTGTAAATGGAGTGTAAAATTATCAAAGTATTTATTTTTATGGTGCAATATTGAGATATTAATTCCGTTTGAACTTTCACACAGGCTATTTTGTTAAAGTTTGAACTATTATCTTAGCGCGATGCTCCGAAAGTTTCTGTTATTATTCATATGTTTTCTTAGCATTACAACACTGCTAACTGCTCAGGTAATTGAAGTAAGTTTGATATGGGATGCCTCAATGACCAACCCATTGACCGGCCAAACCCAAGAAAGTTTTAAAGAAGCTTTTTTCCAAGAGCGAACAGGGTTTATCCCAAACTATCATATTTCCATAGATGTCCCAAATCAAAATTACACCGCGGAGCTAAGCGATCTTAAATTTCAACCCTACACAGGAGAGTTTTCAAACCTTGAAAAGTTAAAGCAGCAAGTTCAATTACAAACTGCAATAGGGATAGCGCAAAAAAAATCGAGCATTTCAATAAGTGGAATTCCTCTAAGAAGAAATTCAGGTACAGGATTGATAGAAAAACTTGTTTCGTTTAAAGTCGAATTAGCGAGTAAGTTAAATCCAGTATCCAAAAGTTTAAAATCGACAAAAACAGAAAGTGTTTTGAACAATGGTTCTTGGCACAAAATTTCTGTTCCTAGTGATGGTGTGTACAAAATTGATTTCCCTTTTTTACAAACAAATGGCCTGAGTAATTCTGCCTTCAGTTTTTCCCAGATAGGTGTTTTTGGTCAAGCCATGGGTATTTTGCCAGAGGCCAATAGTTCTTACCGAACTGATGACCTTGAGGAAATACCATTAAAGATTATGGATCAAAACAATAATGGTCAATGGGAAAATGGGGATTACATACTATTTTACGGGAAAGGTCCACATGTCTGGAAATACGATACCTCTGCCGGAGATTGGAGTCATATTGTAAATATTTATACCGATCAATCGGGTTATTTTTTCACATTAGATGCTGGGTCTGGTTTGCAATTGCCTGTGCGTGCCAATTCATCAGGTGCAAACCTTACATCGTCTTCATACGATTTTAGAGCTTTCTTTGAGGAGGAGACCTACAATTTAATTTATTCTCAACTTGCAACAACCATGGGTTCAGGGAGAGAATGGTATGGGGAGAGGTTGAGCAGTTTCAACAATATCCAAAATGTAAATATTTCAATACCAAGTATTATAGCATCTGAGCCTGCTCAAATAAATGTTCGATACGCTGCAACATCATATGCAGGTTCTTCTGTTTTCACCTTAAAAAATAATGGGGTACAATTGTTTAATACCACCGTCCCAATAACTTCCGGAGGAGATTTTCCAAGTGGAGGTAATGCGAATAAAGTATCTCGCGAGGTTAATTTAAGTGCCAGCAATGCTTTTGAAATTACATTCAACAATAATGATCCTCAATCCAACGGCTTTTTGGATTATGTGGAAGTTATAGCGAAAGCCAATTTAAATTTAGCTGCCTCATTCTTACCATTTCGTTCAATAGATAATATCGGCTCAGGGAATGTTACCCGTTTTCAGATTAATGGCGCCAATACGAGCACTGAAGTCTGGGAAGTTACTCGTGGCACTGAAGTCGTACAAATAAATGGCAACTTAAACGGAGGACAATATGAATTTAGCGTTGCTACGGATTCATTGCAAGAGTTTGTTGCAGTCAATACGGGGCTTTCAAACTTTCCAGCACCTGCTTATGGTGAGCCCATAGCCAATCAAAATTTACATGGTTTACCTCAACTTGATATGTTTATTATTACACCGGCTAGTATGTTTGCCGCTGCAGATCGATTAGCAGATTATCATCGAGATGAAGGTTTAAGCGTTGCAGTTTTGGATATAGAAAAGATATATAATGAGTTTTCTTCGGGAGAACAAGATTTAACGGCGATTCGAGATTTCTTGAAAATGTTTTACGACAGATCGACCAACTTCCTGAATTCTCCTAAGTATGCATTATTGATGGGGGATGCTTCTTTTGATTATAAGGATAGAATTTCAGGCAATCAAAATATAATACCTACCTATCAAAGTCAGGAGAGTTTTTCAGCGATTTCATCCTATTGTACCGATGACTATATTGCTTTTTTAGATGATTCAGAAGGGGAGGATATTACCAATATAGGAAATCCTAACAAAGTAGATATTGCCGTGGGGCGTATACCCGTGGATGATATTGCGGAAGCAAATGGTGTAGTCGATAAAATCATTAACTACAATACCCGCAACACCATGGGGGACTGGAGAAATATCCTCAGTTTCGTCGCAGATGATGAAGACAACAATTTGCACTTTGGTCAAGTAGAACAATTAACGGCTTTATCCAGTATTGAGAATATAGATAAGTACAATATTGAAAAAATATATTTAGATGCTTATGCGCAACAAAATGCAGCCGGAGGAGATAGGTATCCAGATGTAAATGATGCCATATTACGACGCCTTCGCACAGGCTGTTTCTTGATGAATTATACAGGACATGGTGGGCCAAAAAACTGGGCACAGGAAAGAGTTTTTAACATTGAGGATATTCGCAACTTAAAGAATAAAGACAATTTGCCATTGTTTATTACTGCTACGTGTGATTTTAGCCCATACGATGATGTTGATTTTCATTCTGCTGGAGAAAACCTAATCACTAATAGCGATGGGGGAGCTGTGGCCCTTATTACGACCACTCGTTTGGTCTTTGCTTTTCAAAATTTTGACATGAACAGTCGGGTCCTGGATTACCTGTTTCAGGAATACCAAGGTCGAAAACCTACGGTAGGTGAAATATTGTTGGAAGCTAAAAATGGAGCTGCAGCTAGTGAAAATAATAGGAAGTTTGTTTTGTTGGGCGATCCAGCTCTTACACTGGCTTATCCAGAACAAAATGTCGTTACCACGAAAATTAACGGTTTACCGATTACGCAAATAGATACCTTGAAGGCATTGAGCAGAGTGATCATTGAAGGAGAAGTGCAAAATAACGGCACGCTTCTTTCGGGGTTTAATGGGATAGTATATCCATCTGTTTATGATAAAGTGGGCGTATACCAGACGAAGGGGCAAGACCAAGAAAGTCAGCAATCAAACTTTGATTTACAAAATAATATTTTGTTTAAGGGGAAGGCGAGTGTTGTTGCGGGTAAGTTTAGTTTTGAGTTCATTGTCCCTAAGGATATCAACTATGCATTTGATAAGGGCAAGATTTCATATTACGCCGCAAATACCACAGATGCAGTAGATGCTCATGGCTTTACTTATGATTTTATTGTGGGAGGAACTTCTGACAGTATTCTGGCCGATGACGATGGACCGGATGTAGAGGTATTTATCAACGATAGCACCTTCGCATTTGGTGGTTTGAGTGATGAAAATCCTTTATTACTGGTTAACCTAATTGATGAAAGTGGAATAAATACAGTTGGCAATGGCGTTGGACATGATATTATTGGCCTGTTGAATGAAAATACCCAACAACAGTATATGTTGAATGATTACTACAGTGCTAAATTGGATGACTTTACTCGTGGAAATATTGAGTATCCGTTTAATAACCTTGAAGAAGGTCGTTACAGTGTGCGGGTAAAAGCCTGGGATGTCAATAACAACCCTGGAGAAGGTTATACTGAATTTGTCGTGGCTTTGTCTGCTGAATTGGCCTTACAAAATGTTTTTAATTATCCTAACCCATTTACAACGAATACTTCTTTCATTTTTGAACATAATAGACCTGGAGAATTTTTGGATGTTCAAATTCAAATATTTACGGTTTCTGGGCGTTTAGTTAAAACTATTCAGCAAAATGTAATGAGTGATGGTTATCGAGTGAACCCGAACGAAATAACATGGAATGGTTTAGATGATTTTGGTGATACAATCGGCAGAGGAGTATACATCTATAAGGTGAATGTTCAAGGTGAAAATGGATATAGCGCCCAAGAGTTTGAAAAATTGGTAATTTTACGATAATTTTAAGGTTGATTAATAAGTTATGAAAAGAATAATAACAGGAATTTTAGTGATATGCATAATGGCATTAAGTGGCAGAGCTTATGCGCAGTTTCAAGGTGTAGACACTCAGGGGCGATTAGTTATCACCTCAGCCGTACCCTTTTTAAGAGTTAATCCAGATGGTCGTTCAGGCGCAATGGGAGACGTTGGTATGGCTTTAAGTCCAGATGCCAATGCTGTTTTTTCCAATTCTGCTCGAATGGCTTTTATGGAGCATGACTTTGGTGTCTCGCTTACTTTTGTGCCATGGCTGCGAGGGATTGCTACAGATGTTTATATGGCTGACTTGGTTGGTTATTACAACATCAAAAGAAAGCAAACGCTTGCTACCTCACTTCGGTATTTTAGCCTAGGACAAATTCAGTTTACGGATATTAATGGGGCTGAACTCAATTCCGTTCGACCGGTTGAATTGGCTTTTGATCTGAATTATGCGCGCGCGCTGACTGATCGTTTTGGTTTAGCAATTGGCCTTCGTTATATTAATTCAAATCTAGGTTCGACAGATCAAGATAGATTTGTCAGTCAAGCTGCTTCGGCTGATGTTTCCATGTTTCATACAAATCCAATAAATGTAAAGAAACTAGCGGGTGCAAAAATCAATTGGGGATTGGCATTAACCAATATAGGAAGTAAGATGTCCTATTCTGCAAATGCCTTGAATAAAGATTTTATTCCTGCAAATTTCGCTATTGGTATTGGCGCTGAGATTGAAATTGACGAGTTCAACAAATTTGGTATCTACACGGATGTGAATAAGCTACTCATCCCGACACCTGTTTCAGAGTTTTTAGAAGACGGATCACCGAATCCTGATTATGACAATGACGGAGAACCAGGTATTGCAGATTATAAAGAAAAGTCTTCCATTGGCGCATTGTTTTCTTCATTTGCAGATGCTCCTGGTGGCTTTCAAGAAGAATTAGCTGAATTTACGGTGGGTGTTGGAGCAGAATATACCTACAATGATTTATTCATGCTTAGAGCTGGATATTTTTATGAGAACCCAACGAAAGGAGCGCGTAAGTTTCTTACCGCTGGTGTGGGTTTAAAATACTCTGTCTTTAAAATGAATTTTGCATATACAATTCCTACGTCAGCGCAACGGAATCCGCTCGACAATACGATGCGATTTACGCTATTATTTGATTTTGATAAGAGCGGCGGTGCATCAAGTGCTCCTGCTATTCCTCAAAGTAATTAATAGGAGCTAAAACTAGATCAGTTACAAATAAAAAGGCGCTCAATTGAGCGCCTTTTTATTTT
>CAZZMB010000038.1:12424-20461 GCA_964655225.1 uncultured Chitinophagales bacterium
TAAAACTAGATCAGTTACAAATAAAAAGGCGCTCAATTGAGCGCCTTTTTATTTTAGTTCTTTGCTTGTCTTTCAATACTTTCCTTATGGATTTTTTGAAAGAGTTCGAGTATGAATGACTTGCTTAGGCCATTGGTTTCACCCAGCTCAAGTGCCCTCTTTACCGTGTCGGCCCATCTTTTGGGTTGATGAATCGCGATTCTTTCTTGTTTTTTATAATTTCCAATTTCTCCCGCAATATTCATTCTTTCCGACAATAACTCCAAAATGTAATTATCTAATCGATCTATTTCTTGGCGATAAGTATCTAAACGAGGATACTCTTCTTCTTGGCTGGCTTCTTTTAGTGAGGTGCTTAACGAGGCTATCAAATGGCCTAAAGCATCGGGTGTGATTTGCTGTTCCGCATCGCTCCAAGCTTTATGAGGCTCAAGATGGGTCTCAATCATTAAGCCGTCAAACTGCAGGTTAACTGCTTGTTGCGCGAGTGGCGCTACTAGTTCTTTTCGCCCTCCAATGTGACTAGGGTCGCAGATTAGGGGCAAATTAGGCGCTTGCCTTTTAAGCTCTATTGGAATCTCCCAATTAGGCACATTTCGATATTTTGAAGTATTGTATGATGAAAAGCCTCTATGAATAGCGGCTATCTCTTTAATTCCTGCTTGTTGTATTCGCTCTATGCCGCCCAGCCATAGTGCTAAATCTGGGTTAATGGGATTTTTGACCATGACTGGAATATCCACGCCTCTTAAAGCATCTGCTATTTCTTGCATGATAAATGGACTTACGGTTGATCGAGCACCTATCCATAGTACATCTATTTCCGCTTTTAAGGCAGCTTCTACATGGCCTGCTTTAGCAACTTCTGTGCATACGGGTAATTGGGTAATACGACTTGCTTTTTTAAGCCATACGAGTCCTTTTTCTCCTATTCCTTCAAAAGAATTTGGACGAGTCCGAGGTTTCCATATTCCTGCGCGAAAGAGACTTACTTGGGGACAAGTAGATTGAATAGCTTGAGCGAGCTGAATAACTTGTTCTTCTGTTTCAGCACTGCAAGGACCAGCAATAAGAAGAGGTTTATTGGGTTTGATGGCAAATTTGAAGGAAACACTATGAGTACTCATGAACGCAAGAATTAGCTATTAAACAATAGTACTTTGTATAAAGTTGCAATGAACCTAAACAAATATCAGGCTAATTATGACTTATTTATGATCGAATCATACAAGCACCAACGGTAACATTAGTTGCTTCATCGACAAGAATAAAACTTCCAGTGATCCGATTTCGACTGTAGGCATCAAAGAATAAAGGTTGAGTTGTTCGTATCTTAATTCTACCAATATCATTGAGTGAAATATTCTTGTCGTCCTCTAGTTTATGCAGGTTGTTTACATCCATTTTATAAGCTATTTCTTTGACGATACATCGACAATTTCGAGTGGTGTGAATAATCGTGTATTTCCCGTTGATGCGGATAGGACTTTTTTCATCCATCCAACATACCATAGCATCGATATCTTGAGAAACCTCCGGTTTATTACCTGTTCTCACGATCATATCTCCTCTGCTGACATCTACATTATCTTCAAGAGTCATGGTAATAGACATCGGAGAATAAACTTCTTCTGCAACTTCGCCAGCAAATTCTACTTCTTTAATTTTACTAGTAAACCCACTTGGTAGCACGGTTACCTCATCTCCTTTTTTAAACGTCCCACCTGCGACACGACCGGCATAACCTCTATAATCGTGGTATTCATCTGAATGAGGTCGAATAACAGTTTGTACAGGAAATCTAGAGTCAATGTGATTGTGGTCATTCGCAATGTGCACATTTTCTAGGTGATACATGAGCGTCGAACCTTTATACCAATCCATATTTTCGGACTCATTGACTACATTATCGCCAAGTAAGGCAGAAATAGGAATAAAGTTGACATCTTTAACATTCAACTTAGACGCAAATTGTTTGTAGTCATTTTTTATTCTTGAGAAGGCATCTTCTTTCCAATCTACCAGATCCATTTTATTGATACAAACCACGACATGCGGAATACCAAGAAGGGAAGCAATCAGTGAGTGGCGTTTGGTTTGTTCAACAACACCATGTCTAGCATCTACTAGGATGATAGCTAGGTTTGCTGTAGATGCTCCAGTAACCATATTTCGAGTATACTGAATATGACCAGGAGTATCAGCAATGATAAATTTCCTTTTTGGCGTGGAAAAGTATCTGTATGCCACATCGATAGTAATACCTTGTTCACGTTCTGATTTCAAACCATCGGTGACTAAAGCTAAGTTGATGTTTTCATCACCTCTACGCTCACTGCTGGACTTAACCGCCTCCATCTGATCTTCAAAAATAGATTTACTATCGTAAAGTAATCTTCCAATTAAAGTACTTTTCCCATCATCTACGCTTCCCGCTGTGGTAAAACGTAACAATTCCATTTTTGAATAGGATTCTGCGTTAAATATTTCTTTTTGATCACTCATATTGTTCTTTGGTCTTAATCTAAGTTCTAAAACTACTGTCTTGGTGATTTAAGGTGAGACTAGAAGTATCCTTCCTTTTTACGATCCTCCATGGCAGTTTCACTTCTTTTATCATCTGCTCTATTTCCTCTTTCAGTTTCCCGGGCTGCTGCAACTTCTTGAATAATTTTTTCAATGGTATCTGCATCACTCAGGTACGCGCCAGTAATGGTCGCATCGCCCATAGTTCGGAATCGAATTTGCATGTCTTTAACCTCTTCACCTTCTCTTGCTTGAACATGCTCTGAGATCGCTAAAATGGTTCCATTTCGCTCTATGCAAGGGCGATTATGGGAATAGTAAGTTTTAGGCAATTCAATATTCTCTTTAGCAATATACTGCCAAACATCGAGTTCAGTCCAATTAGATATAGGGAAAATTCTAAAATGCTCTCCCCATTGTTTCTTGCCATTAAAGATATTCCAGAGTTCCGGTCTTTGATTTTTAGGATCCCATTGCCCAAATTCATCCCGATGTGAAAAGAACCGCTCTTTTGCTCTTGCCTTTTCTTCATCGCGCCGGGCTCCTCCCATTAGCGCGTCAAACTGAAAATCTTCAATCGCCTTTAGTAGAGCTGGAATTTGTGCAACATTTCTACTGGCATTAGCTCCTTTTTCTTCCACAGCCAATCCATCATCAATGGCAGCTTGTACTGAACCTACAATTAATTTGACGTCCAATTTCTTGGCTAAATAATCTCTAAATTCAATAGTTTCGTTAAAATTATGTCCAGTATCGATGTGAACTAAGGGAAAAGGGATTTTAGCTGGGAAAAATGCTTTCTTTGCTAAGTGGGTCAATAATATTGAATCTTTTCCACCTGAAAACAGAATAGCGGGTTTCTCAAATTGAGCAGCTACTTCGCGCATGATGTAAATTGCTTCAGCTTCTAGTTCGTTTAAATGATTGATTGTATATGCCATAGGTTTTTTTTAAACTCTACTTTTTTATTTTTTGCTAATTAGCGGTAAAACAAATTGTAAAACTTGTTCAATCGATTCCTCAATAGTTTGATCTGCTGTTTCAATAATTAAATTAGGATCATCTGGGCGTTCGAATGGAGAATCTATTCCAGTGAAATTCTTTATTTCTCCTGCTCTAGCTTTTTTATAAAGACCCTTCACATCTCGTTTTTCGCAAATTTCAATAGGAGCATCTATAAAAACACCAACGTGATCATCATCCCCAATAATTTGCTGCGCTATTTTTCTTATTTGCTGAGTTGGGCTGACAAAACTACATATAGTAACAACACCTGCCTCAATAAACAATTTAGCTACTTCTGAAATACGGCGAATGTTCTCGGACCGATCCTCCACAGTAAAGCCAAGATTATTACATATGCCGGTGCGAATATTGTCTCCATCTAAGACTTGCACATAAAAACCTCTTTTGAACAAAGCTTTTTCAAGACCTTTAGCTATTGTACTTTTTCCCGATCCGGATAAACCTGTGAGCCAAATAAGTTTGCTGTGCTGGTTCAAGAAAGATTCTTTTTCTTCTCGTGAGACCAGTTGATCGAAAATTGGATGTATGTTATTGGACATTTTCTCGTTTAAGAGCGTAAATTTAAAACTAATTTATACATTTTGTATCACGCGGGTAATTAAGATTTTAAAAGCTTGCTATTAGGCATACAGTTTCCCATCGATAATTGTTAGTTTCGCAGTAAATTAGTAAAGATGAAAAAAACACCGCTTTATGATATCCACCTAGAATTAGGTGCTAAAATGGTTCCTTTTGCTGGGTTTGAAATGCCTGTGTCTTACTCTGGCATAAAAGATGAGCATTTAAATGTCAGAAGTTCAGTAGGATTATTTGATGTTAGCCATATGGGAGAATTTGTGGTTAAAGGGAAGGATGCTGAGGCATTACTGCAATGGATATGCAGTAATGATGTGGGTAAAATGAAAGATATGCAGTGCCAATATAATTGTATGCCAAACAAACAAGGCGGTATCGTCGATGATCTTATCGTTTATAAATGGGACTCGTCAGAATATAATTTAGTGGTAAATGCTTCAAATATTGAAAAAGATTTGGCTTGGATAAACGAGCAAATACTCGATAAAGGGTTCAATGTTGAATTGAAAGATATGTCAGATGAACTTGCATTAATAGCAGTGCAAGGTCCAAAGGCTTTAGATCTGATTCAAGGTTTAACCAAGATAGATTTGAGCGCGATAAAGTATTATCATTTTAATGCGGGATCTATTGCAGGGGTTGATGATGTGCTTATTTCCAATACGGGTTACACGGGTAGTGGAGGATTTGAAATCTATGTTTGGAACAAGGATGCACCAAAATTGTGGAAAGCTTTGATGCAGGAAGGGCTGCCC
Organism: uncultured Chitinophagales bacterium; assembly: GCA_964655225.1. GTDB lineage: Bacteria > Bacteroidota > Bacteroidia > Chitinophagales > UBA8649 > JAFMKE01. The sequence goes on from CAZZMB010000038.1 coordinate 17,308, forward strand.
TATGATGTCAAACCATGTGGTTTAGCCGCAAGAGACACCCTGAGGCTTGAAAAAGGATTTTGCTTGTATGGTAATGACATTGACGATGAAAGCTCTCCGATAGAAGCAGGGTTATCATGGATAACAAAGTTTAGTAAGGATTTTGTCCATTCTGCTTATCACAAGGAGTTGAAGGAAGGTGGTCTAAGCAGAAAGCTTGTGGGCTTTGAAATGATGGAGAAAGGAATACCTAGGCAAGGGTACATCATAGAAAATGAGCAAGGAGATGAGATTGGGGTGGTTACCTCGGGCACCCAAGCCCCAAGTTTAAATAAGGCAATTGGCATGGGCTACGTTCAAGTTAAACATTCTAAGGTTGATAGTGTTATTTATATCATCGCGCGAAAGAAACGGTTAAGGGCTGATGTTGTCAGTGTACCTTTCCACTAATAAAATTGTACCTAAGAGTTTATGGACCATAATCCGATTGATAAAGATAAGATTACTGAAAATCCGCATAACTTACCTTATGCGCACACGATTGGTTCGCCGGTTATCATTCCCTTAGATGAGGGAAAAATAAAGGGTAAAGCGATGGCTGCCATGTATCAGCAAACGCAAACGCAGATGGATCAACTGCGTGAGCAGATGCAGCTCATTGCCACTCAAGCGCAAAAGCTGCAAGACCGGGTTAAAATATCCGAGAAAATTTATGAGGCTAAAATTGGCTTTGACCCATTAATAGGGCATGAGTACTATCTTTATATTCGTAAAACTGGCGTTTATCTGCTTTCCATGGTTTCGCCTGAGCAATGGGGAAAAACGATACCTTTTGAAAGTTTTGAAGGAAAGGTAAAGTTATTAGCAGACCATACTTGGGATTTATTGGACAAAAGTGAGTAAAATCGCAAGCATCCTGTGAAAGCTTGTTTATCTTTGTGTGCCAACAAACAGGAAATCATGAGTAATCTTAAAAATCTTATCAAACACGAAAGTGCAAGCATAGTAGATGTGCGTACCCCAGAAGAATTCATGTCTGGCAATGTAGTCAACTCAATAAATATACCTCTAAACCTAGTCCCAGATAATGTAGATAAATTTAAGGAATTGAGTAAGCCGATAATTGTCTGCTGTTTAAGTGGGGGAAGAAGTGGTCAAGCTGCAGCCTTTCTATCAGCAAGTGGAGTAGAAGAAGTCTATAATGGTGGAGGCTGGATGGAAGTGAAGGGCGTATTAATGGGCTAAGCAGCAACAGTATTTAGTTTAAATAGCTTTTCATATTATGAAGGCCTTTCTTGTTTTCTCACCGCTTCAACTTGAAATACTAATCTTCTTTTAAAATTGCTGCAATACCAGGCAAAGTTTTCCCTTTAAAGTATTCCAACATAGCGCCACCGCCTGTTGACACGTAACTTACCTTATCATTGTAGGAAAATTTATTCACTGCAGCAACAGAATCGCCACCACCCACAAGGCTAAATGCGCCTGCTTGTGTTGCATCTGCTACGGCGTCTGCAATGGCTTTTGTTCCCCCTTGAAACTTACTCATTTCAAAGACACCCATTGGGCCATTCCACAATATAATTTTTGAAGAAAGAATAGTTTCTGAAAATGCATCTCTCGCATCCGGTCCGATATCCAATCCCATCCAGCCTTCTTCAATCTTTTCATTGTTTGCAACTGCGGTATTTGCCTCATCGCTAAATGCATCCGCTACAACAGAATCCTTAGGTAACAAAAGCTGCGTATTACTTTCCTTTGCCTTTTCAATTAGCTCCTTGGCAAGTTCAATTCTATCTTCTTCGACCAAAGAATTACCGATTTCAAATCCCTGTGCTTTAAAAAAAGTATAAGCCATACCACCACCTATAATAATGTGGTCAGCTACAGGCAATAAATTTTCAATTATCTTTATTTTATCGGAGACTTTCGCCCCACCTAGTATAGCTGTTACCGGTTTTTCTTTACTTCGTAATACCCGATTTGCATTTTCAATTTCTGCAGCCATTAGCAGTCCGAAGCATTTATTTTCTTGGGTAAAACTATCCGCAATAATTGCGGTGGAGGCATGCGCGCGGTGCGCTGTTCCGAATGCATCATTGACATAAACTTGACCATGCAGAGCGAGCATCTGAGCAAAATCGATTTCGCCTACTTTTTCTTCAGGATAATAACGAAGGTTTTCCAATAAAACCACTTCCCCTTTTTTAAGGGCTTTGGTTTGTTTGAAAGCTTCTTCACTGATACAATCATCCAAAAAGACAACCTCGGTGTTTAGGGCATCTTCTAGATAGTCTACAACATGGGCTAAAGAAAATTTATTTTCTGCTCCGAGTTTGACACTTTGGTATTCTAGTTTGGGTCGACCGAGGTGCGACATTATGACTAAGGAGCCACCATCTTTTAATATTTTCTTTAACGTAGGTACTGCTGCATCGATACGCGTGGTATCGCTGATTTTTAAGTTGTCATCCAATGGGACATTAAAATCAACACGCACAAGTGCCCTGGTTTGTTTAAAGCTAATATCATTTACGGTTTGCATAAGAATAGAATTTGTATGAGTAAATGCTCAAAATTTTAACTAATTAACGTGTTTTTCAAAATAATAACTTTTCATTTTTTCCTTGATGAACTAGCGAAGCGATTTCACGAGAACCTTTAAAAACTATTATGCCCGAGTAAAAAACGAAACAAAAAAATCAAGGCTGTCAATCAAACTTTCTTCTAAACTTCATTTTACCTAAGTTCGGCCGAGTGATCTTAAAATAAGTTTTAAGCTTCTCGGTCTTACTACCGCCAAATTTTGTTCAGCCAAAAATTTTCTTGAAGGCCAGTCCTAAAAATAGGATTTTAATTCTCAAGTAATTTTTTACATGTTCGCTAATTACCTGAAGGGAATAATTATTAATTTAAAGATTGCAAATGTACTTTAAACTCTGAAGAATTGAAAGCGAAAAGTTTTTGAAAAAAATAGCACAAATGGGAGGATTAAAATAAAAAACAAATTATATTTGCGTCCCGTTCAGCGTTATTCCCATGGTTGGGATGCCGAATCTCGGAGGTGAAGCGATTAATTCGTTTCGATTAACCATCTAATGGTCCCTTCGTCTATCGGTTAGGACATCAGGTTTTCATCCTGGAAAGAGGGGTTCGATTCCCCTAGGGACTACAA
>CAZZMB010000039.1:0-19616 GCA_964655225.1 uncultured Chitinophagales bacterium
TGGTGTTACAGTTATTACCAATATCTCTGTTTTAAATTTATTGAGCACTGGTTCAGCGGTTACAGAAACTATTGCTAGCATGCCAATGGAAAGCAACGAATCTTCATTGCTTCGAGTGAATGGATTACAAATTGTAGATCCTGCTGATTGGAATGCCGCTGGAGGTGCTGGATTTGATGTGCCCGTATTTACCTTAAGCAATGACACCTTTATTTTAAGAATTGATCGAGACTATTCAGATTTATACAATTCTACCGATGTCCCTTGCGCGGTATTTGATGTGATTGGTGTAGCAGGTCAATTTGTGGCTGATACTCCATTAGTAGGAAACTACCAGTTGCTTCCGCGATTTTTAACAGACATAATTGATACATGCACGACCGTTACTCCACAAGGAACTATTGCCGATGCTACAGCAGTTGATCCTACAAGCGGCGAGCCATTATTATTTGGAACGCTTTTAACACTTAAAGGAATCATAACAAGTCCCGATTTTAGAGAGTTGCAAGGTGACGGAACAGAATTTAGTTTTGCTGATGCCACAGGGGGAATCTGGGCATACTCCACAGACTCTCTGCTTAGTTATGATCCAATAATTGGGGATTCTGTTGAGGTAACTGGAGAAATATATGCAAGCTCTGGAGTAACACGCATAAGAATATCTTCGGTCATTAATTTAGGAGCTGCAACGCCCTTTACGCCAACAGTTGTTACCAGTGCCTTAGATGAAAGTCATGAAGCAGAGTTGATTACATTGGAAGGATTGACGCTTCAAGGAAACTGGGAAACATCAGGTGGATCTTACAATGTAAGCGCCTCAAATAGCAATGGAACCTACGATATTCGTGTTGATGCAGATAGAGCAGAATTGTTTCAACCCATTTTATCTGGTGGAGAAACTTTCAACTTGACAGGTATAGGAACTCAATTTGACCCAACTGCACCAAGAACCGAAGGATACCAAATATTACCTCGTTTTGATAGTGACATCGAGATTGTGCCAGGAGGCCCTTCAAACATTGCTGAACTTGAATTGGCTAACTTTAGTATTAGCCCAGTTCCCGCTTCTGAAACCTTAACGATTCAATTTGATTTTGATGCAGCTGAATTAGCTGAGGTGCGATTAATTAATGTAATCGGTCAAGTTTCTACTAATGAAGCAATCACTTTGGTCAATGGAAGAAACGCGCACAGTATCGTAGTGGCAGATTTAAACCCTGGATTCTATGTGCTGCAAGTAGAGACTTCAAGAGGTTTAAGTAATACAAGCGTATTGATTAAATAATCGCTTCTCCAATAATAAAAAGCCTCGTTCCGACTCTTCGGTGACGAGGCTTTTTGCTTTTACTTGTTCCCTTCAGAGAAAAATCTTAGGAGAATCCACGAGACTGAATCGAAAAAGCAGTGCGTAAAGCTGAAACAATTGCTGATAATCCATATTCCCCAATAATTTGCTAATCTTTGCTATCAAATTTAGACTGTTAAGTGGAAGCATTGAAAACTCAAGTACAAAACTCCTTACAACTTAGGCCCGATTTAGTAGAGAAAGTAAGTAACGATGAGGAACTCTTAAAGCTGATCGAAGAATTGGTCACGGAGTTAGTCAATCATGACTTTGAGCGATTATTACTAATGCTTTACCGATTAGATGTCAGCGAACAAAAAGTTAAACAAGCGATTGATGCAGCAGGTCCTGCCAATGCCTCCCGAAACATTGCGGAACTCGTATTGGCTAGAGAAAAAGAAAAAGCTGTTTCTCGAGAACAGTATAAAACCGATAACCCAGAATGGGAGTTTTAAAGAATATTTATGCGTAAAATTGATTTAGTCCTTGGACTCAGCGATTCAAAATCTCAAAAGAAATGAGCGTTAAGCAAAATTAGCCCCAGATACTATAAAAGCTTCTTGCAGCTGTTTAATATGAATTTCACTTTTAGGTTTAAAATTTGGGCAATCACACTTACTGCCTTTACAGGCTAGAAGGAAGCCAGAAAAGACAAAAATTACCACAAATATTTTCCAATTTTTCATGCGAAGTAGGTTTACTTTGCTAAATTAACGTTTAAAGTGTCAAATCCATTGCAAAAAACCATTCTTTACGCAGTTTTAAATTGGGGATTAGGTCATGCTACCCGATCCGTACCAATAATTCATCGGCTTACTCAACTGGGGCATCGGGTCATCATAGCAAGCGACGGGCTTGCCCTTGAGCTTCTTCAAAAAGAGTTTCCTTCACTTGAGTTAATAACTACACAGCCCTATAAAGTCAGTTATTCAACAAGCGCTAAAAAGTTTAATATCACCTTAGCCTTGCAGATCCCAAAGTTCATCCAAGCTATTGCGAAAGAACATCTTCATTGTAAGAAGATCTGTGACAAATACAATGTAGAGCTTATCATCAGTGATAATCGATATGGATTTTATCAAAAAAATATGCCAAGTGCACTTATCTGTCATCAATTAAGGCTTTTATATCCTGGACATAAATTAGCAGAAAGCCTTCTCAACAGAAGTTATCAAGGGTATTTGAAAAGATTCACCCAGTTATGGGTTCCCGATATACCGCCTCCAAATAATTTAAGTATGAATATGTCAAAATTAATTTGGCCCAATGTTTATTTTATTGGAATAGATTCTCGCTTGATGCTAAAACCAAGTAAGAAAGTATACGACACCTTAAGTATCTTATCTGGACCTGAACCGCAAAGAAGCTTGTTAGAAAATGAGATCATAGAGAAGCTTAGTAATGTGCAGGGGATGCATTGCATAATCCGGGGAAGCAACACCCCTATGAAGGAAATAAAAAATAGTAATATTACCCGCATTGGCCTTGCCTCTTCCAAAGAGATTAATGCTCAAATCAACCAGAGTGAGCGGGTCATTTGCCGCGCTGGATATACTTCAATTATGGATATGATTGTATTGAAAAAGTCAGCTATTTTAGTGCCAACACCTGGTCAGGTAGAGCAAGAATATTTGGCAGAAAGCCTAAGTAAAAAACAGTGGTTTCAATATCAAAAGCAAGGAGAACTTAGCTTGCAGAAAAATGACAACTATCAAGTGCCTGCCCTTGAAACTTCCTACGATTATACTTTTATTGAGCAATTTCTGTCTTCTTAAGCTTCTTTAAAATTTGATCTTTAAGGATTTGGGCATTCTTAGTTTTCTTTTCTTCGCCCGCAAGAATTATTGCATAATTCACCGCGTCCTCCGCCTCACTATACGCTTCTAATTTATAGAGTAAATACGCTTGCGTTAAGTTATTTTCGTAAGTGTTGTTGAGCTTAATATTATTCTGCATCCATTTTTCAGCCTTCCAAAGACTTGCCACATTGCTAATTTTCATATAATAGTTCCAAGCTACATCTCGATAAGCCTTGTCATCACCTTTTTTGTATTTATCCAAGTGCTTGGTCACCAATTTGTCATAGCTTCTCCAATCTTCTATTTTACCAAAAAAATTAAGCTCTAATTCACTACTTAATTCTTTATAATTCTTTGGTTTATATTGCTTTAAAAACGCTATGGCCGCATCTAATTCTTCCATATTTTTGTTTTTCATTGCGCTATATGCCGTATTCCTTGCAATTCCACTAATTTTTCTATCCATTACGCCCACACCATGTATATCGTTAAAATAGCGCGCATATTCCTTCATTACTTTTAGTCCTGGCGAATAGATAGAATTTGTTTGCTCAAACACAAAATCAGTATTTTCCCTTGCGACTATCTCCTCTGGACTTAAGTTAGCTATGTACTCCTGCATTAGGGTATCTATATTTTCTTTAAACGAAGCCTTGACTTTAATCAAGTCACGCATTAAAGGTGCATCTCTATCGCCATTGTCATACTTTTCCTGCATTTTTTTTGTTAGCGCAGGATTAGGCATATTTGCCTTTTTAGCCCAATCAATTAAAGCATCTGCACCTCTTGCTCCTTTAATTTGCTGTACAACAGTTCCTTCCGCATCAATTAACAGTAGAGTTGGATATGCAGATACGCCGTATTGCCTTCTTAAATCCACTCCTTCCCCTTTTTCCATATCCACCTTCATATTGATGAAATGCTTATTGAAAAAATCCCCTACTTTATCCTGAGGAAAAACATTGTTTGTCATCATCTTGCACGGTCCGCACCAAACAGCATATGCATCCATAAATATCAATTTGCCTTGCACTTTTGCTTCCAACTTCGCCTCTTCAAAAGAACCATGAAAAAAGTCAACTCCTTGGGCAGAACAGAGTTGGATGCTTAGGATTAAGAATATTGCATGAATTAAATTTTTCATAATTATGAATTTATTAAAAATTTCGAAACTACTTCCAAATATTAAGGTACTCCAAGTTAATGTTTTCCTTAAAAAATCGTTGTGCTGATTTGTCAAAATGTGGGCTACTATCCGAAATGTAAAACTTATTTTTTGCCCCTCTAGCGGCACAAGACAAATTCTCTTTTTCAAGAATGTTTTTAAGTTTGGATGCCATAATATCTGTGGAGTCTATCAATTGAACTTTACCTTGATAAAAGGCATTGATTTCAGCTTTTATCATGGGGTAGTGTGTGCAACCCAAAATAAGTGCATCAATATCGCTAAGTTCCGTTTTACTTAAATAGTTCTCAATCAAGGTATGGCTAATCTTATCATTTGCATACCCCTCTTCAATCATCGGAACAAGTAAAGGTGTCGCTAAGGCGCGCACATTTAATTGGGGCACTCTTCTATGTATTTTTTCTTGATAAACTCCCGATTCAATAGTCGTATTCGTAGCAATTAAACCAATTTTTTTGTGCGTCGTTTGACCAATAAGCGATTCTACTATAGGATCAATAACGTTTATAATAGGTATTTCCCCTTTATGGCGATCTCTTAAAAACTCATAAGCAGCAGCTGAAGCAGTATTGCATGCAATTACAATTGCTTTACATTGCTTTTCCTGCAACAAAAAATCGGTGATGCCGTTTGCATATTCACGGATTAACTTTTTTGACTTTTCCCCATAAGGCAGATGGGCTGTATCTCCAAAATAAATGAGCGTTTCATTAGGCATAGCCTTAGAAATAGCATTGGCGACCGTTAAGCCGCCAATTCCACTATCAAATATTCCTATAGGATTACTCTTCATTAATATCTAAAATTAATAAATACCTAATTTACTTTTTACCAAATTGGTAATATCATCTACTTCCGGAAGAACTAAAAATACGCCTAAAGAAGAATCCAAAACATAGGTGTATCCATTTGCTGCAGCAACGTCTTGAATGGCCTGATAAGCCTTTTGCTCCACCGGCTGAAATAGCTTAGTCTCCAGTTTCACCAATTCCTCTTGCGCCTTTTCTTCCAGAGCTACAATTCGCTCTTCTAAACCGTACGCATCCTTATATTTTTGTTCTAACACCGCTTGCATATAAGAGTTGCCATTTTCTTCAATATCCGCAATTATAGTCTCATATTGCGTGTAAAGCGTTTTCAATTGAGTTTCATACTCTTTGCTTTTAGTCTGAAGCTGTGTCTGTATGGTTTTAACCTCTGGCATTGAGTAAAACAATGACTCTGAATCCACATGACCAAACTTCTGCTGAGCAGTCGAGCTTAGTGCGACTAGCGAAAGCACCGCTACACTTAAAAATTTCATTAACTTATTCATTTTTTATAATTTATAGTTTAAACAAAAATATACTTTTTTAACAAGACTTATTCTTAAATTATGGTAATTAATAACCCAATGTTCTAAGTACGTCGTCACTCTTATCTATTCGTTCTCCGTAAAACAAAATACCAATACCTGCAGAAGACTTGTCTAAAATAGCTTCATAACTCTTGTCTTTGGCAAAAAGCTCGATTTTCTGATAGATATTATCTTGAATAGGTTTAATGAGTTCTTGTCTTTTCTTAAATAACTCTCCTTCCGGTCCAAACTTAGCTTTTTGCATTTCTTTTGCTGCCCTTTCTAAGGCTTCAATCTCTTCAATTTTCTGCGCTTTCATTTGCTCAGTCATCAATACTTGTTCTGCTTGAAATCTGCTGTATGCTTTTTCGACTTCTTGAAATTGTACATCGATTTCTGCTTTCCACTGATTAGCTAAAGTATTTACAGTCTCTTGCGCTTCCTCGTATTGAGGTATATTACTTAGAATGTAATCCATATCCACAATACAAAATCTTTGTGCATGTGCATTCATCATCATACTAACAAAAAGTATAAAAGTTAAAAGTATTCTTTTCATAATTTCTAAATTTTTATTCTGGTTCAAACCCTAATATAATTCTAAACTGCCCATACTTTGAAAACATGTTGCCTCCTGTAAGCGCATTTACATCTGTATCATCAAAGCCTATGCCATAATCAAATCCAAGCAATCCAAACATGGGCAAGAACACTCGCAAACCTGCGCCAAATGATCGTTTTAACTCATAAGGCCTATATTCTTGTATACTATTCCAGTAATTGCCCGCTTCAAAAAATCCAACAGCATAAACTGTTGCACTTGGATTCAAACTAAGTGGATATCTCAATTCCATGCTATATTTATTCATAATCGGAGATCCTCCGTCCGGCGTAATCACGTCATACCCTCTCATACCAATAATATCCGTTCCTAAAATAGTGAACTGATTAAATCCCTGGCCACCCAATTGATATCTTTCAAATGGAGTAACTCCAATATCTTTATTAAACGTACCCAAGAATCCAAGTTTGGCGGATGTATGAAAGATTAGATTACCTATAATTGGAGTATACCAATCAGCATTAAATCTCCATTTATGGTACTCAATCAACTTATATTTCTCCGAAGCTGGAGTTTCATTGCTTGTATAATCAATGCTCTTTCGGCCTTTAAACAACTTGCTATAAGGCAAGGTAACATCCAATTGTAAGGAGAATGTTGACCCCTTGCGCGGGAACATTGGATTGTCAATGGAATTTCTAGCTAAGGTTGTGGAAAGGTTTAAATCAGTTGCAGTTCCCGAAGTAAACGGGAAATTTGCATATAAATTAAACTCATCAAGTGTATAATGATTTACATTGATAGCACTTCTAACAGTAAAGAAATCATCTGGCCATGCTAAGCGCGTACCTATACCAACACTTCCGCCTGTTGTAATTGACTTACCAATAACATCGCCGGTAAAGTTGTTGGCACCATCTAGCAGGTTATATCGCTGTCTAAAAAAACTAACAGTAAATGAATTTGGCTTTTTACCTCCTAACCAAGGCTCGGTAAAGGACATATTGTACGATTGGAATTGTTTTCCATTCAATTGCGCACGAACGGTTAAATTTTGACCATCACCAGAAGGTAAAGGTGTCCAGGCTTTCTTATCGACTATATTTTTAAGAGAAAAGTTGGTAAACTGAACGCCCAAGGTTCCTACCAATCCAGCACCACGACCGCCCCAGCCTAAAGAAAGCTCCAATTGGTCTGAAGGTTTTTCTACAACCCTCAATTCTATATCTACCGTTCCATTTTCCGGATTAGGAATAGGAATAATTTCCATTTGCTCTGGATCGAAATAACCTAAGTTTGCAATTTGACGTTGGGACCGAATCAAGTTCGTTCGTGAAAATTTATCTCCAGGGAAAACATACAACTCGCGACGAATCACTTTTTCATTTGTCTTGGTATTTCCAAAGATTCTTACCTCGTTAATAATTGCTTGAGGTCCTTCATAAATTTTCAATTCTAAGTCAACCGAATCTTCCTTAATTCTTTTTTCTATAGGTGTAATGTTAAAAAACAAATAGCCATCGTCCATATATAGCGAACTGATGTCCCCACCGTCCTGACTCATGTATAACTTTTCCTCAAGCGTGATTTGACTATACATGGTACCTTTTTCAATATTGACTATTTTAACCAATAAGGAATCGGAATACTTGGTGTTGCCTGAAAAGGTGATGTCTCCAAAATAATAAAGACTGCCCTCTTTAATAAGCAAGTCTATGTGGGCTTCTCCGTCTTCATCAAAGCTTACCTCATCAAATACAATTTTTGCATCTCGATATCCTTTTTCTTGATAAAATGCCACCAATTTTTTCTTATCATCCTCGTAATCATTTTCAATAAACTTGGAGGATTTAAAAATATTTAAGTTTACAAAATCATCTCCGTAGCTAATAGCTTTTGACACGGATAGATTCGATAAAGTTTTGAAATAATTAAGTTTTTCACTTTGCTTTTTATTCTTTTTAATCTTTAAAAGCTCAACTAACTCAAACTTTACTTTTTCTTTAGTTCCTTTCAGTTGTTTTTCCAATTTCTTCTCACTAAAGGATTCATTACCTAGAATATTTATCTGGTCGATTTTGACTTTTGATCCCTTTACAACAACAATATCTACCGTAATACTATTTTCAATAACCTCATCGACACTTTGACTTATCTTTGCGATTGCGTTGTAGAAGCCTTTTTCAATATAATAAGACTTTATCTTATTGATAACATTCAATCGATCACTTTCCGTAAAAATGCTTCCTGAACGAAGATCAATTTTCTTCCTTAATTCCTCAACTTCTCCATTCTTTACGCCAGTAATCGAGTACTTTGACAATCGGGGTAACTCGGTAAGATTAATAATAAGAAATACGGTGGTGCCTAGCGTTTTTTCAACTTCAATAGCGATGTCAGTAAACAATCGCTGTTCCCAAAGGTTTTTAACCGCAGATGAAATTTCTTGTCCCGGAACGGTAATCATATCTCCCACACGCATACCCGTCAAGGATATTAGCACTTTCTTATCTAGATGCGCTGTTCCTTCTACTCTGATACCTCCAATCTCGTATTGTTGAGGACTGTTATAATTTAGTTCCTGAGCATGCAAATTAACTGCAAAACAAAGTAAGCACAAGCTTAAAACCAATAGTTGTAATTTCTTCATTTTTCTTTTTTTACTAGGACTTTAATTGTTCACTAGTTTTGCCAAATCTTCTTTCTCTCGACTGAAATGAATGAATTGCTTTATAAAGCGATTCCTTTGAAAAATCAGGCCAAAGCTCATCCGTAAAATATAATTCTGTATAAGCTGCTTGCCATAACAAAAAATTACTTAGTCTATATTCCCCACTCGTACGAATCATCAATTCGGGGTCCGGAATAATTGATTCATAAAGATGATTATTAATCGTTAATTCTGTAATATCCTCTGCGCTAATTTCACCTTTTTTAACTTGTGTTGCAATTTTTTTGCAAGCATCTAAAATTTCAGTTCGTCCCCCATAGCTGAGCGCTAAAGTTAAGGTCAATCTGGTATTATCTTTTGTGGCAAGCTTTACTTTGTTGAGTTGTTCTTGAGCACGCAACGGTAGTGTTTCAATTGAGCCAATAGTGACAAGGCGAATGTTGTTTTTCATCAAGGTCTTCGTCTCATTCCCTATTGTTCTAACCAACAGTTCCATCAAGGCTGCAACTTCCAATTTGGGTCTATTCCAATTCTCTGAAGAAAATGCATAAAGTGTTAAGAAAGAAACACCAAGTTCAGCGCAGGCTTCACTGACTTCGCGAACTGATTTAACTCCATTTTTGTGTCCAAAAATTCTATTCTTTCCTTTTTCCTTAGCCCATCTACCATTACCATCCATGATAATAGCGATATGTTTAGGTAGATTTTCTAAATTGATTGATTCTTTCAGACTCATGTTACTTGGATCGCTTTGTAAAGTTAATCATTTCACCTGACTGCTCAAGGTGTAGGGCATTTAAGTCTAAAAATAGTGTAGGAAACGGAAACCCCAGCAAACAAATAAAAATCATTTTTTGCGGACGTTCCTCGCTGTTTGCCTGGTTCTGCAATTGGCTCACCTATTTCTCCGGAGCGATCACTGAGCGCGTAAGCTAGTCCGGTAGAACCTTGGTCAAAGGATAATGGACTAGCATATACTCCACTTACATCATCTAAATAGTCAGTAAATGTAATTCTTATATCCCCGAAGATTCCAACATTCCAATTTCTCCCTACGCTAAATTTCAACCCGCCTCCAATGGGTATAGCAAAATTTACTATTCTATATTTATCTAAATTTGAATAGCTTGGATCGTTTTGACCTTCTGTTCCTAAGGGTTGAAGGTAGTACCAATCGCCTTGAAACTCAGCTTGTGGGTTGAAGTAAAAAGCAGCAAATCCAATAGTAAAATAAGGACTGAACCATTGTTGTTTCTTTTTCTTATTAAACTCCAAGAAGTTTAATTCCAACATGGCTGCTATCTCTCCCACATTCGATTTAAAATGAAGATTACGTTGGCGATTAAAACTATTTGAAGATTTTTTATCATCAAATGTTAATTGACCAAAGGAAATAGAGCTTTTAAGAACCCATCTTGTATTGAAGTTATTTCTAAGAAAAACTCCTCCTGCAGGACGAATCATAGAAAAGCTAGCATTTGAGTTGAGATCACCAAAATAATTAGCTCCTCCCATCCAAGCGCCAACTTCAAAATTCTGTGCCTTACTGGTTGTCATAAGTAATAACAAAAAGACCAAGGTCATCAAAAATTTAAGAGCGCTTTTCACTATACTTCCAGTAACTTTTGTCATAGTTCTTAATAACGTACTATTTCACCTAGTTAATATAATCTTACGATATTTTATAAGGTTCTTTGGATCTCAACCTCAGTGTATGCTTCAATGACATCTCCTTCTTGAATATCGTTAAAGTTCTTGATATGAAGACCACAATCCTGACCAGAAACAACTTCTTTTACATCGTCTTTAAATCGTTTCAATGAGGCCAACTTACCTGCATGTAAAACGATACCGTCTCTAATCACACGAACCAAATGATCTCGCTTGATTTTTCCGTCTGTCATCATACAACCAGCAACAGTTCCCACCTTAGTGATTTTGAATACTTCTTGAACCTCAAGATTACCTGTTATTTTTTCTTCAATAGTAGGCTCCAACATTCCTTCCATCGCAGCGGTAAGTTCTTCAATGGCTTTATATATTACGGAGTACAATCTGATTTCTACACCTTCGTGTTCTGCTACATTTCGAGCTTGCGGGGAAGGACGAACTTGGAAACCAATGATAATTGCATCCGATGCAGAAGCCAACATGATATCTGACTCGGAAATTGCTCCTACGCCTTTATGTAAAATATTTACTTGGATTTCTTCCGTAGATAGTTTTTGTAATGAATCTGAGAGTGCTTCAATAGAACCATCCACATCACCTTTAACAATTACATTCAACTCCTTGAATGTTCCCAAAGCAAGACGTCTTCCGATCTCATCAAGTGTAATATGTTTCTGCGTTCTCAGACCATGCTCTCTTTCCAATTGACTCCGTTTAGAAGCCATTGATTTACCTTCTTGTTCAGTTGCAAAAACCTTAAAACGTTCACCTGCTGCAGGAGCTCCATCCAGGCCCAATATTTGAACGGGTTGTGCTGGACCTATATTTTCCACTTTCTCTCCTTTGTGATTAAACATAGCTTTCACTTTTCCGGAGCAAGACCCTGCAACTAGAAAATCTCCGACATTAAGTGTACCACCGTCAACGAGCATAGTAGCTACATATCCACGACCTTTATCTAATGAAGCTTCAATCACTGCTCCTGACGCCGCCTTATCCGGATTTGCTCTAAGTTCAAGCAATTCGGATTCTAGAATAATTTTTTCAAGCAGCAAATCCACGTTTGTTCCCATTTTTGCGGATAAATCTTGTGATTGGTATTTCCCACCCCATTCCTCAATAATTAAATTCATTTGAGATAGTTGGTTTTTCACATTATCAGGATTTGCTCCTGGTTTATCGATTTTATTAATCGCAAAAATCATAGGCACGCCTGCAGACTGTGCATGGCTAATTGCCTCTTTAGTTTGTGGCATAATGTCATCATCTGCCGCAATAACGATTACAGCGATATCTGTTAATTTGGCACCACGAGCTCGCATTGCGGTAAATGCTTCGTGACCAGGAGTATCTAAGAATGTTATTTTCCCTTTTTCTAAGCCAACTTCGTAGGCCCCGATATGCTGGGTGATACCTCCAGCCTCTTTATCAGCAACATTTGCTTCACGAATATAATCCAGCAAAGATGTTTTACCGTGATCGACGTGCCCCATAATAGTTACTACAGGAGCTCTCGGCGCTAAATCTTCTTCTGAATCAACTTCCTCCTCAAAATCTTCTGTATCCGCAGCAGAAATAAACTCAATTTCGTAACCATATTCATCTGCGATTAACTCTATAATTTCCGCATCTAAACGCTGATTAATAGACACCATTACTCCAAGTGTGAAACACTTCGTAATAATTTCAGTAGGGTTTACATCCAACATATGAGCAATATCACTAACCGTAATAAACTCAGTAACTTTGATTTTTTTATCTTCAGCACTTTGTTCTTCCGCCTTTATTTCTTCAGCTTCCTGAATTCCTTGACGTTTAGCTCTTCTTAATTTCGCACGATTACTCTTACCTGAGGTAGCCGCTTGTAATTTGGCCATTGTAGCTTTCAGCTTTTCCTCAATTTCTTTCTCACTCACGACTCTATCTTCTGGTCGTTGTTGCTTAGACTTTACCGTTCGGGCAGCTTTAGGATCAATTTTGGCGCTCTTCTTAAAACGTTTTCTCTTTCGTTTAGCATCCTCACCACTTGTACTCTTTTCCTTTGGTTTTTTGTCTTCAAGTACAATTTTACCTAAAACTTTTGTTCCTTGTAACGCGACACGCTTAGTTTCAATAAAGTCTTGTGTGCCACTTTTAACCCCCTTTTCTTCACTCCGCTTCTCTCCTGAGGGCTTTTCTATTTCATGCTCCTCTTGAGACTTTTCATCAAGCTTTTCTTTTTTAGATTCTTCCTTTGCTTTAGGCTCATCATTAATGTTCCCAACCACCTTAGTGCCAGCTAATTTGGTTTTTTCTCTTTTGTGCAGTTCTGGCTCAACTTTTTCCTTTTTAGGTTTTGGAGCAAGTTCTTCAACTATAGGTTCTACATCTTTTTTGGTCAGTTTTTTGTCCAAATCAACATTCCCAACCACTTTAGGACCAGTTAATTCAACCTTCGGCCTATCCATAGGGTCATCCTTAACCTCTACAGTTTTTGTTTTACCATCTGCTGTAAGTTCAAGTTTAATATTCTTGTTCTTGTTTCCCAACTGGATGTTATCTGCCGTTTCTTTCAATGATTTAGCATCACCAAATTCACTTAACAAGGTCACGTACATGTCCTCATCCAATTTAGTGGTCGGTTTATCCTCGACTTCAAAGCCTTTATCTCTTAAGAAGTCGATGATCGTTCCTGTGCCAACATTTAATGTTTTTGCAGCAGCAATCAGTCTTTTTGGTTTAAATTCTGACATAAATTGTTTATGTTTTTGTTTTTGCCTTCTGGCGATTTTTATTTAAGTTCCATACACAATGAAGAAGCTCTATTCACCCGCTTCAAATTCTGATTTGAGAATTTCAAATATTTCTTTAACTGTTTCATCTTCCAAATCTGTTCTTCTGATTACTTCACTTTCGCTAAGCTCTAAAACACTTTTGGCTGTATCACAACCAATTTTTTTCAGTTCGTCAATTACCCAGCCATCGATTTCATCAGCGAACTCTTCGATGTCGATATCTACTTCATCATCATCCGTATCTCTGAAAACTTCTATATCAAAACCAACCATTCTTCCTGCAAGCTTGATATTCATTCCTCTTTTCCCAATTGCCAAGGAAACTTGATCGGGTTTTAAATATACCGCGATTGATTTATTTTCTTCATCAATATCTAATGATTCAATTTTAGCAGGAGACAATGCTCTTTGCGTCATTAACTTTAGATTATCGGTGTAATTTAAAATATCTATGTTTTCATTTTTCAATTCACGAACTATGCCGTGAATACGACTTCCTTTCATTCCAACACAAGCTCCAACTGGATCAATTCTATCGTCATAAGACTCAACTGCTACTTTTGCTTTTTCTCCAGGCTCACGAACTATTTTCTTGATTGTAATAAGACCATCAAAAATCTCTGGCACTTCTAATTCTAATAACTTAGCTAAAAATGCATTATCAGTTCTTGATAAAATTACAAATGGGTTGTTATTTTTAAGCTCTACTTTCTTCACTACAGCTTTCACTGTCTCTCCTTTCTTAAAGTAGTCCATTCTGATTTGCTCAGATTTAGGCAGAATTAATTCATTCCCTTCATCGTCAATCAATAAAATTTCTTTTTTCCAAACTTGATAAACTTCAGCATTAATGATGTCCCCAACTCTGTCTTTGTACTTTTTATATACCTCATCCTTCTCTAACTCAAGGATACGCGATATTAAAGTTTGTCTTGCAGCAAGAACAGCCCTTCTTCCAAAGTTTTCAATAATAACTTTTTCATAACAATCTTCACCTACCTCATAATCCTCCTCAATTGCTATTGCCTCAGTGAAAGGAATTTGCGTCAAATCATCCTCAACACCACCGTCGGCAACAATTTCTCTTGTTCTCCAAATTTCTAAATCACCCTTGTCTGTATTGACGATAACATCAAAATTATCTGCATTACCATACTTTTTCCTAAGCAGGGTCTTAAAAACATCTTCCAGGACTTTCATCATGGTAGGTCGATCAATGTTTTTGAAATCTTTAAACTCGGCAAACGAGTCGATAAGTTCTATACTATTCATTTTTTATCGGTTAAAAGTTAAAATGTAACAATGTTTGTTTTATATCTTTTAAATCAATCGAAATTGATTCTAAATCCTTTTCTTTTACCTTTTTTACAGGCTTTTTACTTTTTCTTTCTCCTATTTTAGTTCGCAGGCCGTATAAGGTGTTTTCATCAAGCTCTTTTAAAATCATGGCAACTTGCTGACCGTCTAGTAGAGTTATCTTTAAAGTACTTCCAATCCTCTTTACAAATTGTTGAGGCACTCGCAATGGATTACTCATTCCCGGCGAAGACACTTCTAAGGTATATTTTTCAGGAACACTCTCATCCTCATCTAAATATGCCTCTATAAACCTACTCAATTGAGTACACTGCTTTATCGTTATGGACGGAATGCCGTCTATAAAAATTTGAATCTTATAATTAGATCCGATGGTAACATCCACCAAAAATAATCCCATTTCCTGTGCTTTAGGCAGAATCAATTTCTCTATTTTGACTTTCAGTGCATCCATAGTTTATAGAATAAAAAGAGGGGACTATCGCCCCCTCTTTCCCTTTATACAGTGTAAATGTAATGGTTTTCTGCCAAATTGTGAAATTTGCTTTGTTTTTTATTGCTTGGCAACCTTCAAGCCAATAATTACAGTAATACTTTTTGCTCAAGAATCTGCATGACTTTGCTTTTGACCCATGAAACAAACCTTGAGGACTCTGCTCCCAAAAACAAAGCCAATCGTCAACATACGTTTGTTCAGTTTTAGTAGCTTATTGGTAGCTATAATTTAATAACTCATCAGCTGCTTTAAAAGATGAAATTTTTCCCTGCAGAAGCGCTGCTCTTAAACGAGATACTTCTTTTTTAATCTTGACATCCTTATAGAATTTATGAAGCAATTGTTGTTTTATAGATTCATCAAACCAATATAAATCTTGCATTTTACGCCGCTCAGTAAAGTAAGATTTTAAATTTTGATGGTCAAAGAATTGCAGCACACTCTCCAATAAATCATCTAACTGAATTCCAGATAAAGCATCCACTGCCTTCACTTTAGTTAGCCAGGAAAATTCTTTTTGGGGATAGTAGTGCAGCGCATTTTTTATTTCTTGCATGGCCTGCTTTGCCTTTATTTTTAACTCATCGTCTTCAAAGGCTTTATTTATTGCAATAATATCGGCCATTTCCATGATACCTCGCTTAATCCCTTGAAGTTCATCGCCAGCGCCAGGAAGCATAAGTAGGATAAACGAATCAACCATCGAATGGACGGCAACTTCACTTTGACCAACCCCAACGGTTTCAACTATAACATAATCGTAGCCAGCGGCTTCGCATAGCATTATGGTTTCCCTAGTTCTTCTACTTACTCCACCCAACGCTTCCCCCGCTGCAGAAGGCCGAATATATACTCGTGGGTTGCCAACTAGATTTTCCATCCTCGTTTTATCTCCTAAAATACTGCCCTTGCTCAATTGGCTACTTGGATCGACTGCAAGAATTGCCAATTTAAATTTTTCTCCAATTAGTTTCTCTCCAATTGCTTCAATAAAAGTACTTTTTCCGACGCCTGGAACGCCCGTTATTCCTATTCGCTTAGATTTACCCGTAAAAGGAAGTAACTCTTCTAACACCAACCTTGCTAAAGCTTGATGGTCATCTCTTGTACTTTCCAATAAAGTAATTGCCCGACTAAGCACAACGGTGTTTCCTGACAATATGCCCTCGATATAATCTGCTTTCGTTAAAGTTTTCATTGCGCTCATAAATTTAAGAAAGTAAGTACTTAATTTAGCAAAATATTCGTTTAAAGAAAAATAGTCATGAAATTAAATAAGAAAATATTACTCTTAGCCACTGTGTTTTTAATCTTTTGCTTAAATGCGTGCACCACCCAGAAGGATTGTCGAGGTCGGACAAAACACAAAATGAGCAATGGAATTTGGCTGTAGGTATACTCCTTTCTTATTTAATGCGAGTAAACTTAAAATACCCCATATTTAGCACCGTATCTTGGCCTTCAGTAAGTGGTCCTTCATCGAGGTAACTTATCGATTCAACAGGATTTGTAGGATTGTTTGGCGAAGTAAAGCTTGTCCCACTATCAGTTCCCGCATCGTAGGTAATGGAATATGCAATAACTTCGTCATACCACAAACCATCTGTCTGATCGAGTAAAGAAGTGGTCGCTGAAACAAACCAATCTGGGCTTGGAGCGATCATGCTAATTGCCGTCACAGAACTATACCCTTCCCTGAAACCCAATTGAAACACATTACTATTTCCAGGGCTATCAAAGGGATTACCGAAAATCACATCTATACCCTCCCCTGTGTTTACGAAAAAATCTAATTCTTCCATTATTTTCGAAGTGCTGCCAGTTTCTGCCACATTCTTCAATCCCTCACTCGCATTCAGTCCCTCAATAAACAATCTTGAAGTGGATAAATGAGATACCGCTACGAATGGAGAGAAATGGGGATTACTTGGAAAATCGGTGGGATGCGTAGCTGCACTCCAAGGACTTACAAATTCAACTTCATAAACCACACTAAAACGATCCAATTTATCTTTTTTACAAGCGCTTAAACCTAGAAGAGTAAAAGCTACAATTATTAACTTATTCATAAATAACATTTGAGTCAAAACGCTTTGTTCATCATTTTAGTGCCTTTCCCATTCATTTTGATGATCTCCTTATGCTTAATCATTTTTGACGCCAGAATGATGGCGGACACTACCGATAAACAACTTATGACCACTTGTTTCATTGGTTCTCAATCATATTTATCTTTTAGATAGACATCAAATGAAATAAAGAAAATAGGCGCGAGAGCTAAGGCTAACAACGTAAGATTAAATTATGGTTTAAAGATATCTTTTTTTTAAAAGATTGTTTCAAATGAAAAAAATAAACAGCTCAACCAGAGTCTCCTTCAGTTGTTTATAAAATCCCTTTTGCTTTCAAAAAAACAAAGTAAATTTATACTCTTAAAACACCATCCAATAATGATTCATTTTTTCAATCATCACGACCAACTCTATTACGCGGTTCAAGCCCAACAATCCCTCGACGCAAAATCGATTGAAAAACTGCAATGGCTTTTTGGCGAGGCCGTAAAAATCAACTCCTCTAATTTAAAACTAGATTCAAATTTTTTATTCCTAGGGCCTCGAGCAGCTATGATAAGCCCTTGGTCAACAAATGCCGTTGAAATAACCCAAAATATGGGTATTAAAGGAATTGTGCGCATAGAAGAATATCGAAAAATACTTGCGGATAACTCAGTCTTTGACCCGATGATTTCAGAACGATTTCAAGTATTAAATCAGGACGTATTCACCATTGATGTAACACCTGAAACTATTCAACACATCAACGATATCGGTAGTTACAACCGTCAAGAGGGATTAGCGCTTAGTGATGACGAAGTTCTCTACTTAGAAGACTTAGCAAAACGAATTGGTCGGAGGCTAACCGACTCGGAAGTTTTTGGTTTTTCTCAAGTAAACTCTGAGCATTGTCGACATAAAATTTTTAATGGGACCTTTATTATTGATGGACAAGAACAAGAGAAGTCTTTGTTTAAAATGATTAAAGAAACCTCCGCTCAAAACCCAAATGGAATTGTTTCAGCTTATAAGGACAATGTCGCATTTGTAAAAGGTCCTAAAGCTATTCAGTTTGCTCCAAAACAAGCAGATCAAGCAGATTATTACCAAGAAGAGTCCTTTGAATCCGTAATTTCCTTGAAGGCTGAAACACATAATTTTCCCACGACGGTAGAGCCATTCAATGGAGCAGCTACTGGGTCCGGAGGCGAAATTCGTGATCGCTTAGCAGGAGGAACAGGTTCCTTGCCTTCCGCTGGAACAGCCGTTTATATGACTGCTTATTCTCGATTAGAGAAGGGTCGAAGGTGGGAACAAGGTGTTGAAAAAAGAGACTGGTTATATCAAAAACCTTTGGACATATTAATCAAGGCGTCTAATGGAGCTTCAGATTTTGGAAATAAATTTGGGCAACCCTTGATTGCCGGATCAGTGCTCACTTTTGAGCATGAACAAAATGGTAAAAAAACAGCCTATGATAAGGTGATTATGCAGGCTGGTGGAGTTGGTTATGGTAAAGCTGAGGGTGCTCAAAAAAACATTCCACAAGTAGGGGATAAAATCGTAATTCTTGGTGGGGATAATTATAGAATCGGAATGGGGGGTGCAGCTGTTTCATCTGCAAATACAGGAGCTTTTGGAAATACCATTGAGTTGAATGCTATTCAACGCTCAAATCCCGAAATGCAAAAACGGGCAGCTAATGCTATTCGGGGAATGCTCGAAAGTAAAACAAATCCTATTGTTTCCATTCATGATCATGGCGCAGGTGGTCATTTAAATTGCTTAAGTGAATTAGTTGAAGATACTGGCGGTCACATTGACTTGGATAAGTTGCCAGTTGGAGACCCCACTCTATCTGCAAAAGAGATTATTGGGAATGAAAGTCAAGAAAGAATGGGATTGATTATTAGCGAAAAGCACATCGATATGCTACAAAAGATAGCGGAAAGGGAGCGATCCCCGATGTACACTGTTGGTGAAGTAAGCAACGATATGCGTTTCACTTTTGAATCAAAAATAACTCATCAAAAACCGATGGATTTAAACCTGGCTGACATGTTTGGTAGTTCACCAAAAACCATACTTAATGATGAGCGAAAAAAGACAAACTATACTTCATTAAACTACGAAACAAATAAGATTAAAGAGTATCTGGAGCAAGTTCTGCAACTAGAGGCAGTGGCGTGTAAAGATTGGTTAACGAACAAAGTTGATCGATGCGTGGGAGGTAAAGTCGCTAAGCAACAATGTACTGGTCCTTTGCAGCTGCCCTTAAATAACGTGGCGGTAATGGCCTTGGATTATAAAGGCAATGAGGGTATAGCTACTTCGATAGGACATTCACCTATTAGTGGCTTGATTAATCCTAAAGCCGGCAGTCGAAATAGTATTGCTGAGGCCTT
>CAZZMB010000040.1:0-19489 GCA_964655225.1 uncultured Chitinophagales bacterium
TCCAATGGTGTTTTCTTCTTGAGGAATGATTTCCTTCAATTGAGGGAGTTCCTCGGTAGAATTTATTCCAAAATAATCCAAGAAGAAAGGACTTACCCTATACAGAACAGGACGACCCGGGGTAGTGGCTTTTCCAGCGATACTGATGAGTTCTTTTTCCAATAATTTATGCACTGTATAATCAGCATTGACGCCTCTTATTTGCTCAATATCCGCTTTGGTAACGGGTTCTTTGTAAGCTATTATTGAAAGCGTTTCCATGGCAGCAGAAGAGAGCTTTTTATTGGCTTTCTGATGCAAAAATTTTGATATCCACTCGTGGTAGTTCGCCTTGGTTAAAAACCGATATCCTCCACCTGTTTCATGCAATTCAAAAGCGTAGTTGTCACTGTTGAATTTAGCTTTTAGCTCTTTTAGATTAGACAAAATATCTGCTTCTAAAACTTCTTGCCCATCCGCTACAAATACATTGAATATTTCCTGAACATGGACGGGGTGGTCTGCTGCAAAGAGGATCGCTTCTATTTGTAACAATACATTCATGTATATTCTTAATTGTCTATTTTGCTTTTACATCAAATACAACGCGTCGGTTGATTTGTCTGCCTTCTTCCGCATCATTACTTGCTATGGGCTGGGTTTCCCCAAAAAATAAAGCTGTCATTCTATTTGCTTCAACACCAAGCGAAACAAGGCGCTCTTTCACCGCATAAGATCGATCTTTCGATAGTTGTAGGTTATCTTCTTCTTTACCAATATTATCGGTATGTCCGCTTATGGTTAATACTAATTCTGGATTCGTAATAAGTATTTCAGCTAAAACAAGCAACTCATCATCGCTTGAAGATTTAATAGTCGACTTTCCGGTATCAAATATTAAGTTGTCAAATACAGCTTGTACAGCGGCTTTCACTTCCTCCTTTAACTCAGGACATCCCTTGTTGCTTTTGAGTCCTTCCGTTTGCGGGCATGCATCATCCTTATCTAGTACGCCATCATTATCTTGGTCGCGGTATGGGCAACCTTGATTGTCTGCAGGACCAGCTTCCTGTGGACATTTATCCATGGGGTCTTCAATGCCGTCTCCATCAGAATCTGGACATCCTTTCATATTTGCTAATCCTTTTATGTCAGGACATGCATCATTTTTGTCGATTACACCATCTCCATCTCTATCTGATTGCTTAACTCTCTTCAAATAAACCACAGAAGGAAGGTGATCGCTGTATCCAGCTAAGTAATAGTTTCCCCCAAATGAACGATTGGGTCCGCCTTCATAACCACCAAATCGATTGATCCAATCTTGGTTGTAAACCACTTCTGCATCTTGGATTTCCCATTGAGATGATCGTTCATCTACAAATGATGAAGAAACCAACACTTGGTCAAACAAATTCCAAGAGCCACGATAAGCTAAGGAACCGTATCCTTTCTTGTAATCTTGATAAAGTGGGTTAAACATTCCACCGGTCTTGACATCTTCCACTTTTTTGGCAGCCCCCATTATTCCCAAGACACTGTTATTGCTTGGGTCATCATTGAAATCGCCCATTACAATAATCTGTGTATTTGGATCTTCTTTCATTAGTTCGTCAACTACATCCTTAACCGCTTGAGCACCTCTTTCTCTATTTTTGCCAGACTTTGCTTCTCCACCTCGTCTTGAGGGCCAGTGATTCACAAAAACATGAACCGTTTCTCCTAGTAGCTTTCCCTCTACCCACAAGATGTCTCTTGTGTAATATCGATTGCTTTCCTTGCTATCATTAAAAATAGCTACTTGCAAGGTATGCGTTGTCGTTACTTCAAAATATTTAGCTTGGTAATATAACGCCACATCGACACCACGTGAATACATGCAGTCATGATGTATAACTTCATATCCTCTTGATGCTAATTTTTTTGTTGCTGCCAGGTCTTTGAGCACTTGCTCATTTTCAATTTCTGCCAATCCTAAAAGCGCAGCACCATCGGGTGAATAACTTTCCCCAAGTGAAACAATAACTTCTGCTAGTTTATTCAGTTTATCGTTGTACAGTTCATCGGTGTATTGCCTAGCGCCTTCCGGAGTGTTCTCAGCATCTCGCACTTTTGCCACAACCTCGGTCGTATTTACTTCAATATACTCTTTACCCTCAATGAGGGCTTTATACTCTTGCTTGCTCAACCAACTGTCATCACTTTCTACCAAGGAATTAAATTCAGCTTTAGAAATAGATTGACCTTCTCTAGACTCGTACTCCTTTTTCTTTGGTTTGTAATATTGCAATGCGCTGACTGGCACTTTTGGAAGTAATGAATAATCGGTCTTGCTTTTAGAAATGCGAAGATTTTCATAAAAGTTAATCCATTCTGAGTCATAATACCTCGAGGAGTTGTAGGTCTCTGCCAACATATAATCCGCTTCTCCCGCATTTAATTTATCCACATAAATTGTATGCATGGAAGTATCCACATCAAACAAGTTTTCGAGATTATAAAAACCAACAACAGCAAGTTCATACTCTTTTTCTTGAGCGAATACAGCCGTAAAACCCACCATTGCCCAAACAAACATCCATTTTTTCATACTATTCTAACTTTTCATTTTGCTTAGCAAAGTTACGTACTCATTTACATTTACAAACTAATATTTATTAACTATAAAGTAAGCGGTAATGCCTTTATTATAAAATCAATAATTACCTTTGTACGATTAACAGAATAACGAAAATTTAGTCTAAATGAATTCAAGAATACTATGCGGTTTGTTTTGCTTTTGCTTGATGTGGTCCAATATTCAAGCACAGCAGGAAGAAATACCTTCAATGACTTTGGAGGAACTTGAAGAGTTTAGCCAAGAAAACCAACCATATTCAAGAAGTTTACTGCTCGACTTTAGAGATATTTACGGAAATGCTGCGCAATGGAACCTGGGTGGAGAGTCTTTTTTTAGCCGAAGAGGTATAGGAAGAGAATACAGCGATGTTTGGTTGTTGGGTATGCCATTCAAGGATTTGGAAAACGGGCAAATCAACTACAACATCTGGGGTGGACTAAACTTGGTGATGAACAACAAGGGGTATAATACCAATGGCTTAATGCCTAACAGTTTTGGATACACTGGGGTTTCAGCGGGACAATACATTGATCCTCGACCACACACTCAATATAGTGGTACGAATATTTCTTATGCCACGGCAAATAGAAATTATAATCATCGCTTGATGGCCTCATATAACTCAGGTTTTATCAAAAATGGTTGGGCGTTTACGGTAGCCGCTTCTAAAAGGTATGCCGAATCAGGTTATGTGGCAGGTACTCCTTACGATGCTTATTCCTATTATGGAGCTGTTGAAAAGCGTTTTGGTTTAAAACACTCGCTGACCTTGACTGCTGTTGGTGCAAATATTAAAAGAGGAAAACTTGCTCCTACAACAAAAGAATATTTTGATTTAGCGGGGAGTAATTTAGCCAACCCCAATTGGGGAATGTATGATGGTGTTCAACGAAATCGTAAAATGGTTCACCAGCATTTACCGATGGCAGCCTTAACCCATGAATTTAAGGTCAGTGATAAAACCAATTTATTATTTAGTGCGAGTGCATTAGTGGGGAGGTTTGGCCAAACGGATTTAGATTGGTACAACGCCGCTGACCCGAGACCAGATTATTATAGATACCTTCCGTCTTATCAGTTGGATTTGGGTGATACGGCCCTGTATGGTGAATTAACCCAATATGTTAGAGATAATCCCGATGTCTTGCAAATGGATTGGAATTCTTTGTATGAAGCTAATATGAGCGATCTAAATAGTGAAACCTATGAAGACGTTAATGTGGATGGAAATATTCAAGACATTACAGGGAATAGAGCTAAGTACTTAATTGTCGAGCGCAGGGAAGATGAGAAGAAATTTAATTTCTCTACTCAATTGAATCATGTAGTAAGTAAAAAGTTTGATATCAGCGCGGGTATGGATTATGTCAATCAAAACAAACATTTCTTTCAAGTCGCTAAAGACCTGTTAGGAGCAGATTATCACTTAAATTACAATCAGTTTGCAGAGAGAGCTTCATCTAATCAGGTGATATCGGGTTTGGATACCATACGTCAGCATGATGTGCAGAATCCAGACAGGGTGGTGTATGAAGGGGACAAATATGGCTATGACTACAATGCATCCATTCAATTTGCGGATATATGGTCCACCTTCGATTTCAATTTCAGAAAGGTAGATGTCTATACGCAAGCTAAACTTTCTATGACGTCTTTTTATCGAAAAGGAAACAATCAGAATGGATTGTTTTTAGATGATTCTTATGGAAAGTCAGATATCCAGAATTTCTTTAATTATGGAATAAAGGCCGGAATAACTTACAAGATAAATGGACGGAACTTCCTAATGGCAAATGGTATTTACGAGACACGAGCGCCCTTGTTTGCCAATGCATTTGTTTCGGGAAGAACAAGAAATCAAGTGGTCGATAATTTACAAAGCGAAACTCACCGAGGTGGTGAAGTGGGCTATATCCTCAGAGCAGATAGGCTCAAGCTAAATTTGGTGGCATATTATATACAGCTGCTGGATTTGACAGAAACGACTCCTTTTTACAATGATGCGGAAAGAACTTTTGTGAATTATTCATTAACTAATATTGATAGGCAACACATGGGTTTAGAGTTAGCAGCTAGCTATAAGCTTACCAAATGGATGAGTGTAAGCTCAGCCATGGCTATGGGTCGTTATACCTATATCGATCGGCCAAGTGCCAATGTAACCTTGGATAACAATGCCGAGGTTATTCGTCAAGAAGAGGTTTATTGGAAAAACTACCACGTAGCTAACACTCCTGAGTTGGCTTACACCGGAGGAGTAAATTTTAGTTATGATGCATTCTTTATGAATATAAGTGCCAATTATACCGCACGAAATTGGATTGATGTCAATTCTGTAAGAAGGACTGCTTTGGGGCTAGACCTTGTGCCCGATGGAGATTTGAAGGATGAGATACTAGAACAAGAAATGTATGACAATCAATTTTCTTTGGATCTTTTTGCAGGATATACCTGGAGATTGAGAAATACCTTTGATAAAATGAAAAATAGCCACACCCTGGTATTTAACCTAGGGGTTAACAATTTGACAAATAACAGGGACTTTATTGCAATTGGATTTGAAAACAATCGTTTTGATTTTGAAGACAAGAACGTAATGAAATTTCAAAATCGATATTTTTACGGTAATGGTATCAACTACTTTGCCAATATAACCTATAGATTTTAATTAAAACCGAATAGAAATTTAGTACAACTAATAATTATAAATTATGAAAAACACAGTATACGCATCCTTATTCGCTCTAGCAGCATTTCTTCTGAGTGGATGTATAAAAGATGATTTTGACGCACCTGAAACCAATTGTTTGGATCAAGGGCAGGATATCACCAGCATAATAAGCATAGCAGATTTGAAAGCTGGCTACAATAATTCATCGATAGACATTGACGCTTATGTGAAAGCAGTTGTATCAGCATCGGATCAAAGTGGAAATATCTACAAAGAGTTTTATGTACAAGATGCTTCGGGTGCGCTGGCAGTAAGCGTGGATGTGACCAATGCCTACACCAAATTTCCAGTGGGAAGAACCATTTATATCAATTTGAACGGCTTGTACTTGGCCAATGGGGATATAGGCTATGGCCTGGATGGCTCATTTGTATCAAGAATACCTGCTTTGTTTATCGATGACTTTATTATTCGTGGTGCATGTGGCACACCAGTGGCTCCTATACAAGTGACTATTGACAATCTTCCGGGAGTGGAAGTGGGCATGTTGGTAGAGATCATTGATGTAGAGTTTGAGCAAGGCTTAGATGGTGTTACTTATGCGAATGCGGTCACCCAACAATCAGAGAACAGATACATACAAGATTGTGACGGCAACAGCATTATTATAAGAAACAGTGGGTTTGCAGACTTTGCTGGAGATTTAATACCTGCAGGTAATGGCTCAATCACAGGCGTTTATGCGCCTTTTGGAAATACTCCCCAACTTTTGATAAGAGGCCCAGAGGATGTAGATATGCCAGCCCTTCGTTGCGATGGGTCCAATCCTAACCAAAACATTATTTTGGCTAAAAACTTTGAAGACGGAAGTATCTCGAGTGGAGGATGGGTAGTAAATACGGTAACGGGCAGCTTCAATTGGGAAGCAAGTGATGTATTTGCGGAGCAAGGAACTTTTTATGCGAAATGTTCAAATTATGATGGATCGAATAGTGTAAGTGAGTCATGGTTGATTTCTCCATCAATTGACTTAACCAATGAAACCAATCCTATCTTTAAATTTATCAATGCATTCAAATACGATGGTGATCCATTGGAGGTGTTAATTTCTACAGACTATGATGGAGTAAGTGATCCAAATGATGGAACATGGAATTCATTGAATCCAGTATTATCTCCAGGCGATTTTGACTGGGTAAGTTCAGGAAATATCGATTTAAGCTTGTATCAAACAGGCCCATTTTATATTGGGTTTAAATACACTGGAAGTGGTACTGACGGAAGTACCTGGGAAGTGGACGGTATCCAAATCGTAGCTGACTAAGAACAGATAAAATATAGCAATCAAACATTGCCAAAAGCCTCTACCAATTGTAGAGGCTTTTTTTGTTGGGGGTTTATAAATCTAATAAACATCAACCGCTATAATTGCTGCACGTCTCTCTTGAGCAGCCTTGGGATCGTATATGGAATACTTGGTTTCATTAACACTATCTGAAATATTTGGATCAGCTTTTTCTTCGCCAACTGGTACGGGTGTGAATGTTAAGTTTCCAGCATCATAGTATTCCTTTAAAATACCGTCGTTCCATTGCAGCAAGTGGTTTTCTAAACTGATGATTCTTCGCTTTGCTAAATTAATGTTGTATCCGTTTAATGCAAGCGGGCTGCAATAACCTTCAATACTCAGGTCGACTTTCCTGTCAGCCAAAACAAGGGTTAAAGTCTCTAAAAAGCTCTGTAATTCTTCATAACTTAATTCTACTTCATTAAACCACGCTCCAATGGCTTGATTATCTCCAAATGCATCAAAATAATCTCCTTTTACCGCTAAGTAAGTATCATAACAATCATTGTAGGCTAGGTTTGTTGTTGTAGCTGTAGTCTTTGGATTCGGCTCGTCGTTATGAAAATATACGGTGGCGGGAAGCTGTTCTTGTAAAGACTCTATAAATGGTCTTAATGGGTCAATAGTATCTATGCTAGCCAAAAGTATGGTGTCTGGTAGTTCTTCTTCCCAGGTATGCGTAAATACATCAAAGCAACAGGCAGAGTTGCGCAGTTGCATCGCTCCTTCGCGATTGCTGGCAAATAATGCATGGTTATATGGGGTAGGATAGTAGTATTGATCATTTGCAGACGAATTAATCGGTAGTCCTAAATTTTCAATAGTTATATATCCATCCTTGCTCAATTTGGTTTTAAATATGTCGTAGCCACCAAATCCATAATACCATTCTGAACTAAAGTATAGGACGTGCTTCTCTTCATCATAAAAAGGGGTCGATTCATTATCGATGGTGTTTATGGAAGGGC
Organism: uncultured Chitinophagales bacterium; assembly: GCA_964655225.1. Classification (GTDB taxonomy): domain Bacteria; phylum Bacteroidota; class Bacteroidia; order Chitinophagales; family UBA8649; genus JAFMKE01. The sequence continues at coordinate 7,587 of CAZZMB010000040.1, forward strand.
CTAGATTTTTCGCTTCCTTAAAACGACCTTCCCCGTCAGCCACACTCGCCCATATATCCAGCTTACCCTCACCACCTGCTCTATCGCTTATAAAATACAAGACTGTTATTCCCTGCTTATTTATACTTGCTGTGGCTTGCGTCTCTGTAAACTCATCCGTGTTTATCTCCAATCTTTTGGCGGATGACCAAGTTTCTCCATCAAAGCCTATTGCGTAAATGTCGCATAGCTTTTTGCCCTTATTTGTATTCGCACAACGACTGTAGTAAAAGGTTTGTTTTTCCTTCAAATAAAAACCATTGGCAATATCCAAAGTATCCGACATTTCACTTGGAAAAGAGAGGTCTTCCATTTCATTACTTTCAAGCTCCTCAATATCATAGAAAAACAACTTCGCTTGAAATTCATCCTTCAAGTTCTTCTTGTTACTTTTTAGGGTAGTTACATGTATTCTATTGCTATCGATATATCCTGCTGCAAAGTCTGAAAATCCAGTATTTAATGGCTTTTCAAATTGCTTGATTTCAACACCCGTATCTAACAATTGATCTTGCGCCCAGGCACATGAAGACACTTCATGCTGAGACTTAATCTTGAAGAAGTCGTTTGTATCATAGGCATTGTTGAAGGATTGAAATGTTGAACTTGCTTGGCTGTATTCTCCCAGTAATTTATAATTGTTTGCTTTATAGAAATCAATCAGCGGATAAGATGCTGAGCGGGTTGTCTGCTCAAAAAAGACTTCAGCATTTGGATAGTCTTGCAAAGCGTAATAACTCAATGCTATTTGATTTATGGCCTGTTCGTTATTTTTATTAAACTTGAGGGCATTCTTCAAGTAAGCGATAGCTTCGTAGTGCTTTCCATCCTTGTATGCGGCATCTCCAGCTTTTAAAAACTGCTTTTCTGTTTGCGCTAGCAAGAACTGACTGCTGATCAGCAGGAGGACTGGTAAAATATATTTTTTATTCATCTTAAAATACTACACATTTTCGTTTATACTTAATTTGCGGTTCTCTGACCTGTTTGATGGTGTAAACCATACCTATTTCTATGCCTCCATAGCCATTTGTTGCAGCTTGCAGCTTACTGGTATTGATATCATAACTGAAAGCAAACAACATGTTATTCAGCCGATATCTAACAATTCCGCTCAATGCATCTGCCCAACGGTAATAAGTACCAAATTCGATCGATTTAATAGCAGGTCCATCTTTTCTTACAAAATAACTTGCTAGCGCACCAACGGTATGCTCAGAGAAGGTATTTTGGGTTTGATACAGGTAGTCAAACCTCAAATCCCAAACTGGTGTAAGTTCAGTTTTGAAATAGGCGGGGAGCGCATAACGCTTGGCTAAAGAAATGCCCACTCCATCATTGATGAAACTTTCTTCTATTCGGTTCAGGTGATGAATGCCAAACCCAATACCCAATGCGGTTTTTTCTTTAAGATTGAGCCCCAATTGATAACCTAATCCAATATCGGGTTTTGTAAATCCAAGTTGATCAAAATTTTCGGCAATAGGAATATTGGGGTCGAAAATGTTTCCACTGTATTGATTGTCAAATTGCAACTGACTAGTGTTGAAAGATTTATTTAACAGGCCTACATAGAATCCTGTTCCTAGCTTAAAAGTGTTTCCTTCGCCCACGGGTAGGTATAAAGTATAACTCACGGGGAGTTGGAGATATAAACTTCGAAGACGACTATCTCCAGCTTGATCGAAGAAAAATTGACCACCGGCACTTAGGAAGCTATCAAATTTTTTAGTGGTATAAACTTTAGAATCATATGCAAATCCTAAGGTGTTGTATGGGACAGCCACTGTAGCCCATTGATTTCTATATAAAGCGGCAAAGCGATGATCACCGTTGAAGTTTCCCGCAAATGCAGGGGATTGCTGTAAAGGCTGTAAAGTAAATTGAGTATAATGGATATCTTGGCCCTGTGCATTCTTTGAGGGTAGGAGAAACAATGCGCTAAGCAAGCATAAAATTGATATGTATTTTAAGCCCTTCATTTATTTTAAGATGCTCACATTTCCTTTAAGAAAAAATTCCTCACCATTTTCACAAAAACCACTGCAATACCAGGCAAAAGCAGCTGGACTTAATTGTGCGAGTTTATACTTCCCATCCCAAGCTTCGTTTTGGTCGAAGGTTTCAAAAACTTGTTCGCCCCATCGATCATAAACCGTGAAGAAAAAACCATCTATTGGAGCAGAAGAGCGCACATAGAGCAAATCATTGTTGCCATCACCATTTGGGGTAAAAGCATTGGGTACAAAAACCTTACCCTCAATACACTTGGGTACACGAACGTATACCGTGACAGCTGTTTTGTTGGTGCAAAATCCATCGCTAATATTGACGGTATAAGTTGTTGTTGAAAGCGGACTAGCGATAGGCTGAGGAATATTTAAATCACTTAAGCTAGAATTCGCGTCCCAAGAATAAAGGTTAACCACTGAAGAAAAAGCTTCCAATTGACTGCTCTCTCCTGGATTTATCGTGTCAGGAAAAGCTTCTGCTTGAATATCTGGAATCTGGTCGATCACAAAAATACTCGCCGATGCAAGCGCTTTACAGCCTGAAGGACTTGTCGCTTCACAACTAATCGTCATCGGGTTTTCTGCGGTAAAAACGGCAGTATTCGTGCCTTGCCCGCTTACCAAAAGATTACTGGGTTCCCACTGATAAAAAACATTGTTGCCTGCGTCAGCAAAAACACTAAATGAGTCACCTAAACAGACTGAGTCGGGCAAATCAATGTTTAGGTTTAATTCTTCTAGGATAACGGTTTGCGTGAAGGTATCGGTGCAAGCTCCGTTGTTAACTATCAAGGTGTAGCTCGTGTTTTGCGTAATATTCGCTTCGGGGTTCGCTATGGTATCGTTGTCAAGACCAATACTAGGTGTCCAAGTATAGCTTACGTTGCTTCCAGAAATAGGGTTTATTCCAATTTGAACAGGAATAGATAAGCAGGTAGTAAGGGTGTCAAGCGCTTGACTAGAATTGCCAATAATCGTAAAGGTCTTAGCTAAGGAATCTTGAAAATTGCAGGAATTGGAATCAATGGCCAGTAAGCTAACCGTATATTGCCCAGGTTCGGTAAAGGTATAATTGAGGTGATAACTTTCGATGACCGTATCATTGACTTCCCAAATGAAGGTACTTGCACTGGTGTCATTAAACGCGGTCTGAGTTAAATTTAGAAAAGTTAAATCTTGTGGAACACAATCTACTGCAGGCAAAGAAAAGTCTGCAATAACAGAAGGGGGGGTGAAGGCATACTTTACAAGGCCTAAGTTGCAGGAATTATTATTGTTCCAAAATCCAATCGAATCCATTGGTACTGTAGGGAAATCTTGGTTGCCTCCACAACCGGCGCAAACCGCTTGGTAAATCACTCCTTTTTTATCAAAACGACTCGTGCCTCCATCCACGTGCTCTGCGCTTAACTCGCCTCCAAAAAAAGAGGCATAAATTAACGCGGAGGCATCATCCCTCAAGATCATGAAATAGAAGTCTGCATTATCTGTTGTGGTATCCAATGCATCTGCCGTTAAATCTAGTCCCGCGGTTCCACTTAGATTCATGTTTCCGCCTAAGTCTGGTCCACCCCAACCGCTTATAAAAACTTGGTCGCAGATGTCTACTAAAAATGCAGTAGGCGAAATATCAGGTAGACCGCCTCCATCACCAAATCGGGTGCTCCATACAACCGAGGATACATCCGCATTAAACTTCGCTAACAATTGGCCACCATCGGGATTGTTGTATGGCGCAGCTTGTATCAATTGCCCGGAGCTGCCCTTTGTTTGACCAAATATGTATACTTCGCCTTCACTATTATTATCAATGAAATAGATTTGATCATATGCAGGGGTTCCGTAATAGCTGCTATTGAGTATGTTTAGTCCAGAACTATGAATGCGCGTAATAAATCCATCTGCCAAACCCCCATTATAGTTGCTTTGTAAGGCATTGCTTGTCGGGAAGTTTTGAGATTGAGTTCCTCCTGCAAGAAGCACATGCTGATTGTTGTCAAGACTTAAGCCATAACTTGCATCATCTGCCGATCCTCCAAGGTAACTGCTCCAAATGAGCGTGCTGAGTGCTTCATCCATTTTGAACACTACAGCATCCAAGCCGCCACCAAGGGTGTCTTGAAAGGCATTGTTTGTAGGGAAGTCTGCGGAGTAGGTACAGGTCGTAATCAAACAATTATCATCTGCATCAATGAATATTTCGCCTCTTACTTCATCGGCATAATTATATTTCAACACGGGGGATAAATTTAAGCCATCGTTGAGTGATCCTCCGATATAGCTTGAAGCGATTAAATTACTTCCATCTTCAGAAAAACGGGCGACAATTAAATCTGAGCCGCCGGTATAGACCACTCCCAATCCTTGTGTTAAGTCGCTAAGCGTGCCGCCTGCAAAAGTAGAATCAAAGCAATTGTCGCTCGTAGGGAAATCGGGTGAGGCGGTTGTCCCCAGCAGGAACAGTTCATCTCGAGAGTTGACCACAATACTATGCGGGAGTTCCGTTTCTGCGCCTCCCAGGTAAGTTGCATATATCTTATTTAAACCATCTGACGTATACTTGGTAATACCAATATCTGTGCTTGCTCCGTTGAAAGAAATATCATAAGCACCTGGGGTGGTTATATATCCGATGTTAAAAACACTTCCTGCACCGTAAGCATTCCCTTCTGAGTCATACGTTGCTGTATACCCAAAATTGTTTGCAGAGGAACTTGAGTATCGCGAAAAAACAATGAATGGGTCAATAATCAAGGCTAGGCTTTTGTTGTATCCATTGGGGAATGAATACCTTACCATATCGTCTTCTAGTATATACCGACACGCAACTTCTCTTTTCACTCCTTCAATATATTGGTAGGCGTATGGCGCTTGTTCAATGAGCTCGTTTACACTATTTTGGATATGCAGGTGTCCATCCTGTAGGTAAATTTTATCGGCTCCCTCATACGATAAATGAATGACTTCTGCATTTGCTTCAGGCTCGACAATAAGGTCGTATTTAAACGAATTATTGGAGCTGTGCACTTTTAAATCTATGCCGGGGTATATCTCCTCGAAGGCTAAACTTTTATAAGCGGGTATTTTACTTTGCCAGGTTTTAGGATCATCGCTGAGGTAATAGTTATAGTAGGTCGACTGTTTTTTACTAGGAAGCGATGTGAATTGGTCTAAATGTGCACCGATAAACTGCACCTGAAGGCAATGGCCTTGAATGGTCCAGTCAGCGTGCTTTTGGTAGCTGTATGTGCTTTGGTGATGAGCTTCCACGTGTTCATGCAGCTCATCTAGGGATGCAAGATTGTAATTGAATCCATTCTGTTCAATATAAAAATTTCCTTCACTGAACTCCGCTTTATATAGGATGCGGTCATTCCATTGGCCTCTATTTTCGATAAAACCGGTCTGCGCGTTTACTGCCAGTCCAATTAGTAAGGCAAAAACAAATATGGAATGCTTTATTTTGATGGTCTTTTGATTTTACCCTAAGGTAAAGTTCTTTGAGGAATAAAAGAAGATTTTTATTGGAATACCTTGGATTTAAATCAGATCTTTTTGTGAAAATGCCAATGGTAATAACAGCGAGGCACTGGCTACTTTGTATATTTTATTGGATTCAGCTTTCATGAGTATGGGTATTTCACTTTTGTAGCGATTTTCCAATTCAAATATATACTGCCGGCACTCACCACAAGGTGCTGCTGGATTTTGATGTTCTTTATTTAAGTTTTTGACCACGACCGCAAGCATAACTGGCTTTACATTGTTGTAAAGACTTGCAGCAGCACTTAGAACGGTTCTTTCTGCGCATATGCAAGCGGGGAAGGCCGCATTCTCTTGATTAGCACCGTTAAGTATCTCACCATTGTCTAATAATACTGAACATCCAACTAAAAAATTAGAGTAGGGAGCATATGCTTTGGCGTGTGCATCTTCCGCTAAGCCAATAAGTTTTATTTCAATGTCTTGCAACTCATTGAGGTCTTCATACACAAAAACTTCAGTACTCAATTCGATTTTTTTCATGGAATAAGTTTCAGATAGATATCGAAGTTAAATATTTTTTATGACTATTTAGTTTACTCTTTTTCAGAATGCTATATTTACAGATAAATGAAAGCTATGAAGAAAATTGTATTGTTTGGAGCAGGAAAGTCGGCCTATACCTTGGTGAGTTATTTGGTAAAGCAAGCTGAGGAAAATGCTTGGGTTTTTACAATTGCAGATTTAAATGCGTCAGCTTGGGCCAAATTATATAAGATGCCTTGCGTCAAACTGGTTGATTTTAATATAGAGAATGAGGCCTTAAAAAACACCTTAATTGAGCAAAGTGACTTGGTTATATCGATGTTGCCCGCTCGATTTCATCCCCAAATAGCCCAATCGTGTTTAAAATACTCTAAGAACTTGATTACCCCTTCCTATGTCTCTCCGGAGATGAAAGCGATGGATGAGGAGGCCCGGTCTAAAGGCTTGTTGTTTTTAAATGAGCTGGGTTTAGATCCCGGAATTGATCACATGAGTGCGATGAAGATTATTAATAGGGTCAAAGCAGAGGATGGTCAAATAGAAGGCTTTGAATCCTTTACAGGCGGCCTAATAGCCCCAGAAAGTGACAATAATCCATGGCATTATAAGTTAACTTGGAATCCCAGAAACGTAATTCTAGCTGGCCAAGGTGGAGCGGTGAAATTTTTACACAACGGAAAATATAAATACATCCCTTACAACAAGTTGTTTGATCGAACAGAGATGATCCATATAGATGGATATGGTGATTTTGAAGGCTATGCCAATAGAGATTCGTTAAAATACATCGACCTATACGGTTTACATGGTGTCAAAACAATGTATCGCGGTACTTTTCGGCGTCCTCATTTTTGTAAAGCTTGGCATATCTTGGTACAAATTGGTGCCACAGATGATTCCTATGTGATGGAGGATAGTGAGAACATGAGCTACAGAGACTTCATTAATACCTTTTTAAAGTATCGGGAATCAGATTCTGTGGAGATCAAGCTAGCGTATTACTTGGGTGTTGATGTCGATGGAGATGAAATGCGCTTGTTGAAGTGGGCGGGTTTGTTTGAAAAGAAAATGATTGGTCTAAAGATGGCTACTCCTGCCCAAATTTTACAAAAATTGTTTGAAGAGAAGTGGGCATTGGAAGAAGGAGATAAAGATATGATTGTAATGAGGCATCTTTTGAATTATACCTTGAACGGCACCAAAAAACGCTTGGAGAGTTCTATGGTGGTCATCGGTGATGATGAAAACAATACGGCTATGGCTAAAACAGTTGGCTTACCCATTGGCATTGCCGCAAAACACATTCTTAAAGGCAACATCAAAGCCAAGGGCGTTTGCTTACCGATGGAGGCAGATATCTATGAACCTATCCTAAAAGAACTGGAAGATTACGGCATTCATTTTGTTGAAAAAGAAATGTAAGAAAGGTATTGTAAGTTTAATTTAACTAAACTTATTTATTACATTGATTAACAGTGTTTTAAGCATTAATTTTAATAAATGATTCAGCATAATTTTTTATCTCATTTCGCGTATTTTCAAAGGCTTGATGAATATCTTCAGCATTGCCTTTCAGTTTTGATGGGTCTGAAAAATTGTGGTGAAATCTTTGTGCCTTACTGGGGAAGTATGGGCAGTTTTCCTGTGCATGATCACAAACCGTTAGGATAAAATCAAAATCGATTTTCTGATACTCGTCGATATGATTGGAGGTGTGTGTTGAAATATCAATCGCATCCTCATGCATAATTTTGACCGCCATCTTATTCAATCCATGCGTCTCAATTCCTGCGCTGTAAATATTTACCCTGTCTCCGCCAAAGTATCGAAGGTATCCTTCTGCCATTTGGCTGCGACAACTATTACCTGTACAGAGGACTAAAATGTTTTTCATATATCTTTTGGTTTGTTAGAGTCTCCAAACTGCCAATTCACAGCGGCGCTTTTAAAATTTGAACTTGCAGGGTAAAGGTAAGCAGAAAGTTGTTTTACAAAAACAATTACCAGACCCATTTACCGATGTAGAAACTTCCTAGACTGACCAAAGTACAGAGCACTACACCCCAAATAATGTCAATAGGAACAATTTGCCACGCCCAGTCTTTAATAACTGCAAGGTTGGTCAATTCATAGGTCATGTAGGTAAAGAAGCCAAACAAAGCGCCGTAGGTAAGCGCATAGCTCACTTTATCAATTTTTAAAGCGGGGTAAACAGCGAAAATTAAAATACCGACGATAAACAAAAGGTAAAAGACAATAGCGGCTTTCCAGTTTACATCTTTTGCCATCAAATGCCCTAAGTATTTTTGATACAAAGGCTTTCCTAAAAATCCAAGCCAAACAATATCAACGGCAAAAAAGATAGGAACAGTAAGTAAAAAGTGAATGAGATATTTCATGGTTTATAGTTTGATTAGCATTAAAACAACGCAAACAAGATAATGGTTTATTGCTATTGATTTTACTAAATGATAGACTAAGATCTCGAAAATAACTACCTTTAAACCAGCAATTATATTCGCATGGACTATACCTTTTTAGTTAAAGATTTTGAAGCGCTCACTACTAGGGAATTATACGACATTATGCATCTTAGGCAGGAGGTGTTTGTGGTAGAGCAGGATTGCCCCTATTTAGATGCCGATTATAAAGATGTAAAGGGTAAGCACGTATATGCTTACGGGGATGATAAATTATTGGGCTATGCGCGGCTTCTTTACCCTGGAGTAAGCTACAAAGAGGCCTCTATAGGCCGAGTCGTGACAGCACCTTCTGTAAGAAGAAAAGGAGTGGGGCGTCCATTGATGCAAAAATGCATAGAGGTGCTCGAGCAAGAATTAAACACCCGAGCATGCAGGATTTCTGCCCAGACCTATTTGGTTCCTTTTTACAGTGAATATGGATTTGAAATTTGCAGCAAAGAATACTTAGAAGATGGATTACCGCATTTTGAAATGTTGAGAAGCTAAACGGTATGTTGGTGAATTTATCATTTCCCAATCCTGTTGTTTAGTTTACGTAGAATGCTTTATCATGAAAATAGAACAGATTTATACGGGATGTTTAGCACAAGGCGCTTACTACATCGAAAGTAAAGGTGAGGCTGTCATTATTGATCCCTTACGAGAAGTGGGCCCATATATTGAAAAAGCAAAGGCAAATCATTCAAAAATAAAGTACATTTTTGAAACACATTTCCATGCAGATTTCGTTTCGGGTCATTTGGACTTGGCTGCTAAAACAGGGGCTAAAATTGTATATGGTCCTACAGCAAATCCAAGCTTTGAGGTGCATGTCGCGGAAGATAATGAAGTCTTTAAAGTAGGCAATATTTCACTTAAAGCAATTCACACACCAGGGCATACCATGGAGAGTACTAGCTTTTTGTTAAGTGATGAAAATGGCAAGGATGTAGCAATATTTACAGGAGACACCTTATTTATTGGTGATGTTGGTCGACCAGACCTCGCTCAAAAAATTACTCAAGACTTAACTCAAGAAACTCTGGCCAGTCATCTATTTGATTCTTTGAGAAATAGAATCATGCCTTTAGCAGATGATATTATGGTGTATCCAGCTCACGGAGCAGGATCCGCTTGCGGGAAGAATATGAGCAAGGAGACTTTTGATACCCTTGGTAATCAGAAGCAAACAAATTATGCTTTGAATCCTAAATTGACTAGAGGAGAATTTATAGCGCAGGTCTTGGATGGTTTAATGCCTCCACCCGCATACTTCCCACAAAATGTGTTGATGAATATTCAAGGATATGAGAGTTTAGATAAGGTAATGGCAAGAGGAAATAAAGCCTTGACTCCCAAGGAATTTGAAACTATTGCCAATGAAACAGGTGCAGTTGTAATTGATACTCGATCACAAGTGGCTTTCAAACAGGCCTTTATCCCTAATAGTATTTTTATTGGTATCGATGGCAGTTTTGCCACTTGGGTAGGCAGCTTAATTCCTGATTTAAAACAAGAGATACTTCTTGTTGTGGATGCAGGAAGAGAGGAAGAAGTCATTACTCGATTAGCTCGAGTGGGTTACGATTTTGCTTTGGGTTATCTCGATGGTGGTTTAGGAGCATGGGCTAAAGAAGGTGGTGAATTGGATAGCTTAAGCAGTGTGACACCGGCACAACTTGCCCAGATTATAAAAACAGAAGCAATCGAGATATTGGATGTAAGAAAACGAAGTGAATACGAAGCTCAACATTTAGACGTAGCGGGTGTAATGAATATTCCTTTGGCTTCTATTAGTATAAATATGGAGAAGGTTGATAGTGATAAAACCTATTATGTTCACTGTGCGGGAGGGTATCGTTCGGTTATCGCTGCCTCTATATTAAAATCTAGAGGCTTTGATAAGCTAATAGACATCGAAGAAGGCTTTGATGCAATCGAACGTACGGCTATAGCAACGACCGCTTTCGTTTGTCCAAGCACGCTATGATGGATTAGAGTGGAGACGTCGCATCTATTTTACTCCTTCATATAGAAGGACCTCTAAGTTCCAATTAATTCCTTTAATTTTGTTTCCTCAATATCTGAAAATGCCTGTAGATTTCAACAAAATACCAAGTCCCAGTTTCGTGCTAGACGAAAGCTTGCTCAAACGGAATTTAGAAATCATCCAAAGCATAGCTGCGGAGAGTGATGTAAAAATTATTTTGGCACTTAAAGGCTTTGCCATGCACAGTGTTTTTCCGCTTATTAATCAATATGTTTCAGCTACAACAGCTTCTTCAGTTCATGAAGCTCGATTGGGTTTTGAGGAATTTGGAGAGGAAGTACATGCCTACGCACCTGCCTATCTCGACAATGAATTCGATCAATGGATGAGCTATTGTAGTCACATGACCTTTAATTCTTTGAATCAATACAATCGCTTTATCGATAAGGTCTTGGCTTCAGGAAACGATATACAGTGTGGCATAAGAATCAATCCCGCGTATGCTGAGGTGAGTTATGATTTATACAATCCCTGTGTGCCAGGTTCTCGATTGGGAGTGCGCGCAGATGCCTTTGGTGAAACCTTGCCTAAGGGGATAACGGGCCTGCATTTCCATACCTTGTGTGAAAGTGATTCATACGCGCTAGAAAATACTTTAGCGGCAGTAGAAGAGAAGTTTGGTCATTTGTTGAAGCAATGCACCTGGGTGAATTTTGGTGGTGGACATTTACTGACAAGGCAGGATTATAATACGGAGCATTTGATTGAAGTTCTGAAAAAATTTAAAAGCAAGTATCCCCACTTAGAAGTAATCCTCGAGCCGGGAGCAGCCTTTGCTTGGCAAACGGGTTATCTTTTGAGCACCGTTCAAGATGTTTTTGAAAGTGATGGCATTGAAGCGGTGATTTTGGATATAAGTGTTGCAGCTCATATGCCTGATTGTATTGAAATGCCATATACACCCAGTATTCGAGGCATAAAAGAAGCCAAAGAAGGGGAGAAGCGCACCAGAGTAGGTGGCACTTCTTGCTTGGCGGGAGATTATGTTGGGGATTACTATTTCCCTGAGGGGATTGCTATTGGAGATCAGTTGATTTTTGAAGACATGATGCATTACACCATGGTCAAGACCAATTTTTTTAATGGAGTAAAGCACCCAAGTATAGCTGTTTGGCGGCAAGATGATACCTTGGATATTGTTAAAACATTTGCTTACGAGGATTTTAAAAACAAATTGTCCTAGCAAGGAAGCAATCAAACAAAAAATTATTGTTAATTTCACGGCGTTAAATGGGGGATTAGCTCAGCTGGCTAGAGCGTTTGACTGGCAGTCAAGAGGTCATCGGTTCGACTCCGATATTCTCCACCAAA
>CAZZMB010000041.1:0-19020 GCA_964655225.1 uncultured Chitinophagales bacterium
CACTTGCCATTGGAAAAACACCTCCAACTGGAGCTGTTGGAATCCATGCGTGATCAGTACCTGTTGGCACAGTTCCTTTGGTCCAGTTTGAACCTGTATGATAATCTGTACTTGTAAGCCCGGTCCAAACAAATGGTGCACAATCGCTATTGTGTTGACCAAGATTTGAAAAATCGTTAACAGCACCTATTGTCACCCATTCAGTAGAAGGATTAAAAGCATCACTTCCCGAATTATCGCCGACTAAAACTGTTGGCATTCTAACAATAGTTTGATTTTGAGTTGAAACACCTCCTCCTGACCAAACACTACTTGATCCGATTTGACCAATAACATCTATATCAGCACCTCCTATTGTGAGGGCAATAGCGTCATTTCCATTATAGAAAGTTAGTGAGTTATAAGCCCCTCCTACAGAATCGGCTAAATCCTGCATTCCTGCTATGGCACTTGAATTACAAATCACATAAGTTCCGTAAGCTGGTATTATTCCACTTAATGCAGTTGCTGCCCCACTTGGTGTAATACTTCCATTGCTGTAAATAGCAACTTCATATCCACTTGCACCCATATCAATATCGCTAGCTGTCGGGTTATAGATTTCAAAACATTTGTTTGAACTACTTCCCTCAATGTACTCAGAAATAAATAACTCTTGACATGTTGGCAAGCATGAAGCAGGTGCTGTATAAACCCCTGTTTCAGTATATGTGCAAGTTCCATCATCTGTAAACACTGCAGTCACGTCCACAGCGACACCACTTGATGGCAAGCCGGTTAAAGTAACCGTTTGAGGGCTTGCTGTTACCGAGAATGGATAACCATTTATTTCAATATTTCCTCCTGTAGCTGGGGGATCAGTATAGGTAACGGTTATATCAACTGAGTATGTGTTTGTAGCCGGAACGCATGCTGTAGGTGTTCCAGCTGTGATAGCAGAAATTGAACAGAATGTTGCTGGTGAAACGTTTAAATTTCCTGGTGAAAACGATCGGCCAAGAGCAATAATATCTTCATGAAGTACATAACTCCCTATGATATCCGGATTTAAACCTAGCGCTTGATCAACACCCTGACCACTACTATATGAGTACGAAGTTACTAGATTACCAGCATCTGTTTTCAATTCAATATCATCTCCCCCATTATTTAAGCTTAAACCACTTGGGATTGCTGCCATGAAAAGTCCACCCACTCCAGTATAACTCGCGGCTGTTCCACCTCCGAATACTGTCATAAATCCACCTGCAGGGATAACTGTTAAAGAAGGGAAAGTATGTTTAATTCCCGAGGCATCAGATATTGTCCACCCCGATATATCTACAGCACTAGCTTCCTTGTTATAAAATTCTACAAATTCATCATTTGTTGTACTAGCCTGTCCATCCCCATTTGCATCAGCTCCTGGAGCCGGATCATATAGAAATTCGTTAATTATAATATCAGGAAGAACAGGAAGCACCTCTCCTGATAATACTATTACCGCATCAGAAGCACCTGAAGTAGATACCGTAAACGTTTCACTATAATTACCTACCGTTAAGCCCGAAACAAGCCTAACATAAACTTTCAAAACAGTATCAGTACTAAAAGGAGAAGGACCAGATCCAGGAACAAAAAATGTCTGATTATCAAAAGACACTTCAAAATCTGTAAGTGCTAAAACGTCTATAGTTCCCGTTAAACCTGAGGCAGTTAACAAAACACTATCGACCGATGAAGGACCTGCTGATACCGTGTAATCGAGACCTGAAAGATTCGCTGTTGAAAAATTTAACACCGTTGCACCCGCTATGGTAAAAATACTCGGGAAATTTGGTGTAGCCAAATTTCCGTTAGATGATTCTTGCTGCCAATTGTTTTCATCCATTATTAAGAAAGTATATGCTGCCAAAGAAGCTAGGCCAGAATTCGCACCTGTATAAGCGTATCCATCCCGATCGTTATCAAAGTCAATAAAATTAGTGCCTACAACTAAACCGGAATTTGCTAAACTTGAATTCAAATCACTTGCGATTCCAGATAACATATTTGCAGCAGCTATACCAGATGTTGCAGGAGGCACAGATAATGCGTACAACTCTTCATTAGAAGCGCCCAAATTAATACCTCCACCAGCTAAGACCCCAAGGCTTGCTGAAGGAGAGTTTCCACCTGAATTACAATCAACTGTAATCACTGTTCCAGCAGCAACCAGCGAGGTGTGACTCCAGGTATGTTCCCCCTCATTTAGATCATTAAATCCATTTGAACCATTCCATTCATTATCAGTAAAATAGATGTTAGTATTTGCAGGTATATCCACAAGTGTAACGAAGGCATATTGGTCGGTGCCATCAGCATTGAATCCAACAAACAATATATCTCCTGTTGCAAGCTGCGCATTTAGCGTTACGCCAAAGAACATAGCTATTAAAAAAGTGTATAAATTTCTCATTAGTTTAAGTTTTTTACAAATTTAATAAAGTAGCATGAAAGCCAAATTACCAAGAAATTAAATTATCCACGTTTTTACTTAAAAGAATTAACAATCTGTTAAAAACTACATTTATTAAAAGTAAAAAATTATTTTTTTGATTGATATTTATTCGTGAGGAATACGCCTAGAAGCACCAGTAGAAAACCAATAGCATGCGTCAAACCGAGTTGCTCATTGTCCATGAAGCCCCAAAACATCGCCACAATAGGCATTAAAAATGTAACCGAGGAGGCATACAGAGCATCTGTTCTTTTTATCAAAAAATTGAATAATACCAAGGCTAGTGCGGTGCCAATTACACCAAGAAAGCCAATGTAAAATAAAGACATAAACGCTTTTGGGTGAGATTGGAGAACTTGAATAAAGTTAGTAGAAAACAAGATTATTAAAGCCAAAGGGCCTATTATGGCAAAGGTTAAAGCAGTCAAGGGTGCTGCTTTGACATGATTAAGTTTTGCTTTTAAAATATTACTACTAAAACCGTAGCATACTGTCGCCAATACCGCCATTAAGGCATAAAAATCTATTGACACTTGCATTTGACCACCTTCTTTCAACACCAACATGCCAGCCCCAATCAGTGCGACCATTAAGCCTATAATCTTGGCAAGCGTGGGTTTAAATTGAAAAAATGCCCAGCCAAACAGCATAGTAAACAAAGGGGTTAGTGTATTAATTATACCAGTAACACTGCTATCCACATGAGTGATGGCTAGGGGATAAAGATATGATGGAATACCGCTTCCAATTATCGCTATAACAACTGCATACTTGACGTCCGTCTTGTTAAATGTTTGGATGGCTTTTGGAAGAAATGGAACCAAGGCAAGGAAAGCGAAAATAATACGGAGCATGGAAACTTGAACAGCGGAAAAAGAATCCAAGCCACGTTTCATTAGAATGTACGAAGAGCCCCAAATGAATGCCAAAATTATCAATAAGGCAATGTTAACTGGAAGGATTTTTTTCATATTAATTAATGATATGCCAAAGCTTATCTTTCAGGATATCCAAGTTTTTATTGGTTACTGAAGAAATAAATAACATTTCAATATCCTCCTTTGTTTGTTTTTTAAATTCTTTAAGGAGCATTTTTTTCAATTCGTCATCAATTAAATCAGATTTGGTAATTGCAAGAATTCTCTCTTTGTAAAGCAACTCTGGATTATACTTCTCGAGTTCTTTTTTTAATACTTTATAATCTTCTGCAATATTCTCCGATTCAGAAGAAATCATAAAAAGCAGACATGAATTTCGTTCAATGTGTCGCAGAAATCTCACTCCTAGACCTTTCCCCTCTGCCGCCCCTTCAATAATTCCGGGTATATCTGCCATTACAAAACTTTGGTGGTCCTTGTAGGCTACAATCCCTAAATTAGGACGCAAAGTAGTAAAAGCATAGTTTGCTATCTCCGGTTTGGCCGCGGTAATGGTGGAGAGCAGTGTAGATTTTCCCGCATTGGGTAAACCGACAAGACCAACATCAGCCAATATTTTTAACTCCAGAATAACCCAGGACTCAACGCCTTCCAATCCAGGTTGACTATAGCTCGGTGCTTGATTGGTTGCCGATCTGAAATTCCAATTGCCTAATCCTCCTTTCCCCCCTCTCATGAGCACAACTTCCTCACCATGCTTGGTAATCTCGATTAGCTGTTCACCCGTCTCAATATCTCTTGCTATTGAACCCAAAGGCACCTCTATTATGACGTCCTCGCCACTTGCCCCTGTTGCTCTGGCCTTTTTGCCATTCTTCCCATGAGCTGCATGAATGTGCTTTTTATAGCGCAAATGCAATAAGGTCCAAAGATTACTGTTCCCGCGAAGAATGATATGCCCCCCACGACCACCATCGCCGCCATCGGGACCGCCTTGGGCCACAAATTTCTCTCTCCTAAAATGAGAGGAACCCGAACCTCCATTTCCTGAGCGACAAAATATCTTTACGTAATCTATAAAATTTTGTTCAGCCATGAAATGCTTGATTTACCTTTACCCTATTCCGATAATATTGCTCAGGTGTTTTGTCTATTGAATAAGTGATTAATCTATTATTTCATCGATAACTTTACAAAGGCGGTTAAAGATCTCCTCGATGGTCCCAACTCCTTTTACTGCTATGTATTTGTTTTGCTCATCATAATAGCTAGCTACAGGAAGTGTTTTTTTGTTGTAAACGTCTATTCGATTTTGGATGATACGCTCATCTTGATCATCAGCTCTGCCGCTATCTTTCCCTCGATTTAGTAGTCGCTTTACCAATTCTAAATCATCAACCCCCAAAGCAATCATTTTACTAATAGGAGATTCCGTTTTATTTAAAAAGTCATCCAATGCCTCTGCTTGAGCAGCTGTTCTAGGAAAGCCATCAAAAATAAACCCTTTAGCTTCTGGGTGGCTTTCAATTTTATTATTCATCATACTTATTGTCACTGCATCTGGGACAAGGTCTCCTTTCTCTATATAGGACTTTGCTTCAATACCAAGCTTCGTATTCTCTCTCATGTGCATTCTGAATAAATCGCCCGTTGAGACGTGCATGAGTTGATACTTTTCTTGGAGCTTGACAGACTGTGTGCCTTTGCCACTACCTGGAGGGCCAAACAATACGAGGTTAATCATAAGCGATGTTTAAATCTTGAATTAAAACGTAAAAATAGTGATTTTGAAAGGGAAATTTTATACTTTGTCTTCCTTTCGAGAAAACAAAATAAAAAACGCTATGAAGAAAGTGAAAGTTATTGATTTGTTTGGCATCAAATACGACCAAATGGAAACAAGAATCAACAATGAATTAGAAGCTATTCAGCAAAGTGGCGGAAACATTATTGACGTCAAGTTGATTGGCGATAAACTAAGTCAGTGCTCTGTTTTTGTCTATTTTGAAGAATAGATAATCAAACAATCTGATAGATATCTGACAAATTTCTACCATAGCCATCATAATCCAATCCGTAACCGACTATAAATTTATTTGGAATGGGTTTGCCAATATAGGTAATATCAAATTTGGCCTTAAATGCTTCAGGTTTAAAAAGTAAGGTGCATAAGCTAAGACTTGCTGGGTTTTCTGCTTTCAAGGTGGGTAGCAACTTGTCTAGAGTGTTGCCTGTATCTATAATATCTTCTACAATAATTACGTGCCTATTTTCTAGAGAATCCATTAAACCAATGAGTTTCTTAACCGTTCCAGAGGAAGACAAGCCTTCATAAGAGGCTACTTTCACAAAAGAAATTGTGTTTTTGATGGTAATATTTCTCATTAAATCAGCAGCAAAAACGAATGCTCCGTTTAGAATGGCAATAAAAAGAACTTCCTTATCTTCAAAATCAGTATTGATTTTTTCGGCCAGTTCCTTATTAATTTGTGCAATTTCCGCTGCCGACATAAACGGCTTAAATGTCTTGTCTTTTAACTCTACTAGATTCCCCATATTACAGCGAAACTACTAAAACCTGTCCAACTCTCAAATTATTATCTTTCAAATTATTTAATTCTTTAAGTTGCTCAATGGTAATGTAAAATTTGTTGGATAAAGAATATAAGGTATCTCCAACCTTAACCGCATAGGTCTTCACTGCGGCTGCTTCAAAGGGCTTATCTATCTCAAGCTCTTCGGGATCAGCTTTTTCTATTGCAACTATTGGCTCGATAGGAGGATGTTGTTCTGCGTCAAACTGCTCTTTTTGTTTTTGAGCTTCTTGTTCCAAAACTTCAGCTGCATTCTTTCTTTCCTCCAATTCATCCAATTCTTTTTGTACTTCCTCTGCTTGTCTCTTCGCTAATTCAGCTTCCTTCTTGAATTGCATTGCCTCTTCTTGAGCTTTCTTTTCCATTTGTACTTGCGCTTGTAATTCTTGTTCAATTTGCGCTTCAATTTTATTTTTTTCATCTAAAACATCACTGTAAGAATAGGTTTTGGGAGAAGCGACTCTTTTCTTTCGGAGATAGACAGTCTCTCCTGGTTTAGCTTGTCGGTCAAATACCATTAGGTTCTTTTTATATAATTTACTCAGTTTTATTCCATAGAGTTGAGCAATCTCCCACATCGTTTGCCCTTCCAGCACGATATGACTAGGCTGAGTGCCTTTTATACGTTTTGGTTGCAAATAAATATATTGGTCATCAGTAAAAGTATATCCCTCATAAATGTCATTGTACCGCATCAGAACATTGACATCAATATTGTATTCATTAGCTACCTCTAATATTTGTCGCCCTTTACTCACAATGGTTTTCGACCTATTGTATATAAAGACATCCTTTTTATCATCGATGTAGTAGGAGTTTTTAGGCAGTAATACTTGAAACTGCTTTTCCTCATCTACTGCTGCAACGGGCATATCTATAATATCTTTTAATCCCATCTTATCATATTGAGCCAGTTCGTTTCGTTCAATTAAGGAGATAAGCAATTCAGGGTATTTAGGATTGGTGGCATAGCCAGCTTCCCTTAATCCTTTTGCCCAGCCCTTATAATCCATAATCGATAGGTCAGTAAATAAGAATTTATATCTCGAACGCGATGTTAAAAATTCCGAGTGATCAGCAAATGATTCTTCTGGTGAGGGATATACTCTGAAACATTCATCCTGCGTATCATCATCCATATAATACCCTTTTCCAGTCCAATCACTGTGGCATTTAATGCCAAAATGATTCATGGCATTAAGTGCAAGTTTCGAGTTACCACTTCCCGATTCTAAAATACCTTGAGCGAGAGTGATACTAGCAGGAATTTTATGGCTTATCATTTTACCCACAGCAATAGGATAGTATTTATCAATATAGTCTTGATTAGACATGCGGTCTTGACCATAACTTGATAAGACAAAACATATGAATAGTAAGTGGATGAACTTCATTTTTTTCAGTTTAGACTCAAAGGTAACTTTGTATATAGATGTATTTACTTTAATTTTTTCACATGTTTTTTGGATAAAGTTGAAAGTGTAAAGAAGATTGGACGGCTAATTGTATTAATTTTGTCTTAATGTACGATTTAGTTCAAACGAAAAAGGTATTGGATGAAGCCTATTTGCTTCACCACAACCGAGAATTTATAAAAGACGACCCGCTCCAAATTCCTCACGAATTTGATAAGCTTCAAGATATTGAGATTATGGCTTTTTTCTCTTCTATTTTAGCTTGGGGGCAGCGGAAGACCATTATTAACAATTGTAGAAAATTGGTGCAACTTTTCGAGGGTAAGCCCCATGATTTTATTCTTTCCCATTCACCAGAAGACTTGAAGGCGCTATTGGGTTTTAAGCATCGTACGTTCAATGATACCGACTTATTGTATTTTATTGCCTTTTTAAAACATCACTATTCTCATTATTCAAGCTTAGAAACTGCATTCACAAAAAGCCTGACACCCAATGACCCAGATGTTGGCGGAGCACTTGTGGGTTTTCATGATTATTTTACCTCCTTAGAGTTTTTCCCTAACCGCACGCGCAAGCATATTGCAACTCCCGTCAGAAATTCTGCTTGTAAAAGATTAAATATGTTTTTACGCTGGATGGTGAGAACAGACGATCAAAAAATTGATTTTGGATTATGGAAGAAGATCCGTCCCAATCAACTGTTGTGCCCCCTAGACGTGCATGTTGAACGACAAGCAAGAGAGTTGGGGTTAATTCAACGAAAACAGCGAGACTTTAAAACAGTAATTGAGCTTAGTGAAAACTTGCGAAAGTTAGATCCAATTGATCCTATAAAATATGATTTTGCTTTGTTTGGAATGGGCATTGCGAAGAACTTAAAAAATTAAAATTCGACCTTAAACTTTAAGTTTACTCTTCGCTGACTTAGGTAGTTTGGCACAGCATATTGGCTGAATGTTCCCGTTCTTGGATCTAAACCATTGACCCATATATACGATACTGTATTATTAATTCCAAATAGGTTGAAGACTTCCAATGAAAGCCAAATTTGCTCCATTCCTCCAAAAAACTTTTTAGGGATTTTGCCATTTTCTTTCTTTTTTTCTACATCAAAGAGTAAGGCAGAGAACCCTATATCAAAACGCTTGTATGAAGGAATTCTAAAGGTATCCCTGAAACGTTGATTGTCGGGAGGGCCAAAAGGCATGCCACTAGCAAACAATAACCCCATATGTACTTTGAGGTAAGGGAATTTAGGAATATAGTCCTGAAAAAAAACAGCGAAACTAAGTCGTTGATCAGTAGGTCGAGGGATATATCCAGGAAAGACATTGGAAGAGCTCAAGGTATCTAATGACTCACTGATTACTTGCCCATTTGCCTCCACTTTTTCCTTTCGAACGTCATAGTCTGTATAAAAATCATCCCGCACATCTTCCTGACCACTCATAATGGAAAGACTTACCCAACTCTCTGCGCCTTTCGCTAATTCACCATTAAGTCTTAAATCTAATCCTGCTACATATCCTTTCGAGTTGTTTTTACCAAAGTATCTAATTAATACATTGTCAAACTCATAAGGCACTCCATCCCACATATATTTGTAATAGGCTTCTGTTACAAATTTAAAAGGCCTATCCCATGCTTTAAATGCGTAGTCTAATCCTAAAACAAAGTGAGCAGACTTCTGCGCTTTTAAATCCAGATTAAGCACCCCCTCTAAATTCCGCATTTCCCGGTAAAAAGGTGGTTGCATATATAACCCCGCAGCTGCTGTTAAAATGATATCTTTTTTAGTTTTAGGATTATAAGCAAATTGGGTTCGTGGAGAAAAAACCCATTCTTTATTGACATCCCAATATTGAAAACGGATACCATAATTCCAAGTTACTCTGGCGCTATCATCTAATTTCCAAGTATCTTGAATATATCCACTGTATCGATTACTGTTTAACTCAAAAGGCTCTGGTTTTAACACCTCGTATATCTCAACCGTCGAAGTAGAATAAGGTAAGGAATATCCAGCGGAGTCTCGCCTTTCCCATTCACTTAATTTGTCCAAAATCAGCTCGCGTTTATAGGTAAAACCAAACTTAACATCATGTTTTTTCTTGAGGTACTCTCCCTTGATTGCCGATTGGTAAATCCTCGTATCTAATACATTTCTAGCCCAATCATGAAAAGTTCCAGAGCCTAATTCCTGCTTGACTTCACCTAAGTTTTCATTCCCTGGATCAGTTTCTACTTCTCCTAAAAAATAATCGCCAATAATATCAAACTTCTCATTTTCACTCATCATATATACCCCTGTCAAGTATTTTAGCTTGAGGTGCTTATTCACTTGATGGACCAAACTCAATCCGTTCATGAGGGATTGATATTGGTCATCCTCCTCTCCTTCATAAAACACCGTAAATCGACTTTGGAAATTGACCAATCCAAAATCAGTAGTTCGATCCTCTGGGATAAATGAGAAACGATTGCGGGCATAATTGAGTAAATACTCCACATGTATTCTTTCATTTATCTGGTAAGTAAAGAATGCTTGTAAATCAATAAAAGAGGGTAAATACTGCCCAGTGATATCTTGAGAGCCAAGAATTATTCGACTATTTTTATACCTAAACCCTGTAGAATATGTGAATTGCTTTGACTTGTTTGTTCCCTCTAAGTGCACATTCGCACCAAGCAAGCTAGATTCTACGGAGCCTCCAAATTCCTTTGGCCGCCTATAATCCACATCCAATACAGAAGCCATTTTGTCACCATACTTTGCTTGAAATCCACCAGATGAAAACTTTAACTTATCGGTCATATCCGGATTCACAAAACTAAGGCCCTCCTGCTGACCCGATCGAATCAAGAAAGGTCTGTATATTTCAAAATCATTGACATAGACTAGATTCTCATCAAAATTTCCGCCTCTTACGGAATAGGAAGAACTCAACTCATTATTTTTTTGAACTCCTAACTGAGTAACTAAATAAGTTTCTACTCCTCCCCCTACATTTGGAAGAACCGCAACATCTTTAGTTTCTATGATGCCCGTGCTAATCTCCTTCCGGTCTTTGTTCTGTTCTCCAACAACTGTTATCTCAATTTCTTTGATTTGAATCGTAAGATTTCTAAGCAATACCTCACCATCTGATATTTTAACTGATAAACTTAAATCCTGATAATTAAGTCCTTGAATACTAATTGTTGTTTTCCTATTGGCTGGTATTTCAAGCGAGTAAAACCCATCCAAATTAGTCAATGTGCCTTTATTTTGTTCTGTTGAAACTACATTTACATATGCTGCAGGACTCCCTAGATTATCGGTCAATACACCCTCAATAACACCTACTTGAGTATAAGCAAGAACCTGTATTATGGTAAATATTAGGGATAAATAAAGGTGACTAAAATTCATTGTAACTCTAACGCAATTTGAGTTGCAAAAGTATAGCTACTTATGCATTTAGTAAATCTGCAATATAGCCTTTTGGATTTGCTGCTTTGAATACCGCACTACCTGCAACCAAAACATCTGCACCTGCATGTTTTAAGGCAATACAATTTTCAATATTCACCCCCCCATCTACTTGTATAAGAGTAGATGTATTAGCTTCTTGGATAAGTTTCTTTGCTTCCGAAACTTTACTCACTGTCTCCGGAATAAATTTTTGGCCGCCAAACCCAGGATTTACTGACATGATTAGCAAAGTATCTACCAAATGTAAGATCTCCTTAACCACACTGACAGGAGTATGCGGGTTTAAGGCTAAGCCTGCTTGAGCGCCTGAATTTTTAATTTGCTGAAGTACACTATGTATATGCAGATTACCTTCGTAGTGAACAGATATGCCGTCAGCTCCTTTTGCAACAAACTCATTAATGTATTTTTCTGGATTGACAATCATTAAATGAACATCAATAAATTTGGAAGTATTCTTTTTCACTGCTTGAAGCAGCGGGAATCCAAATGATATATTGGGCACAAAAACCCCATCCATGACGTCAAAGTGAACCCATTGAGCATCGGAATCATTAATCAACTGAATATCTTTTTGTAAGTTGGCAAAATCAGCAGCTAGAATAGAAGGAGCTATAATCGTTGGCATAGTTTTATGTTAGGTTATAAAAACAAAAATACGCCATGATAACTACTTCATGCTGTATTTTTTAAACTAACTAACTAACACTCAAAATTAATTGTATCCGTAAGTCTTTTCTATGGAGTCAAATGCAACTCCTATCTCACTGTTATCGCACCTTTTACCTTTTATCTCTTTTAATAAATAAGCCTCAGCGATTGCCTTATTTAAGGTTAATTCTATACGTCTCCTTGCAAAAACCCTAAAACCATCCTCATTCACAGCATCTAAAGCTGCAAGATTTAATGCTAGTAATCCATAGCTAAGTAATTCTTCTTTACTAATAAATTCATCACTTTTAGTCACAAGACATAAATCGATTAAATCCTTATTAGTTTTTGCTAAACTCATTTTTTCTTCAAATTTGATATCGCTTTGAACAACTTGGTGAGCTTTACCTGAGCCATCTTCCTTTGAAGATTGATTAGTGCTCAAAAATTTTTCTGCAAATAAATTATTGTATTGTTGAAAATCCATAAAGTAAATTTTGTCGGTTCACAACTATTTACGCAGGGCTTAAGTATTAGTTTCATTTAGACAAAAAAAAAGCTCCGGATGTCGGAGCTTTTTTTTGTCTATTTGTCTATGAATTACTTATCCTCTCTAGGTATAAGTGCTTTTCTTGAAAGAACAAATTTTTGTTTCTTATCATCAAACTTCACAATCTTAACTTTCATTTCGTCCCCTTCTTTCAAGCCTGCGTCATCAATTTTCTCGATTCTTGCATGCGATAATTCAGAAATATGAACCAATGCTTGCTTACCTGGAAGGAATTCAACGAATACACCAAAGTCTTTAATGCTCTTAACCACTGCGTCATAAATCTCACCTACTTCTGGCTTCGTCGTGATGCCTTTCACTTTAGCTAAAGCTATATCAATTGATTCTTGATCTGGGCCGTAAATTTGAACAATTCCAAAATCACCATCCTCAGTTACACTTAAGGTTGATCCAGATTCTGATTGAATCTCTTGAATTATCTTTCCACCTGGTCCGATAACTGCTCCAATCGTATCTCCTGGAATTCTAACGTTAATAATTTGAGGTGTGTGTGGTTTTAATTTAGCATTAGGTGCTGAAATTGTTTTTGCCATTTCTCCAAGGATATGGAGTCTTCCATCTCTTGCTTGCATTAAGGCTTGCTCTAATATTTCGTAAGGCAGGCCATCAATCTTCATATCCATTTGAACAGCTGTAATACCCTTCTCAGTACCTGTAACCTTAAAATCCATATCTCCTAAATGATCTTCATCTCCTAAAATATCCGATAATACTGCAAATCTTTCACCATCTGTAATCAAGCCCATAGCAATACCAGAAACCGGACGTATTAACTGCACTCCCGCATCCATTAATGATAAACTGGCAGCACAAACGGTAGCCATTGAAGAAGAACCATTAGATTCTAAAATGTCAGAGACTATTCGAATGGTATAAGCATTTTCTTCTGGTAACATACCTTTTATAGCTCTATGCGCTAAGTTACCGTGACCAACCTCTCTTCTACTTGTTCCTCTTGGGATTCTTGCTTCTCCAGTGGAGAAACTAGGGAAATTATAATGTAACATAAAGCCGTTCGTTCCGCTAAAGAATGCGCCATCAACTAACTGCTCGTCTTTTTTAGAACCCAAGGTCACCGTAGTTAAAGATTGGGTTTCACCTCTTGTAAATACTGCTGAACCGTGAGTCTTTGGCAAATAATTTACTTCACTCCAAATTGGACGAATTTGATCCATACTTCTTCCATCCAAACGAATTCTTTCATCCAACATAGTTTCTCTAACACCTGCTTTTTGAGCAGCTTTGAAATATTGGTTGATTAAAAATTTGTTGTCAGCAATTTCTTCTTCGCTCATCGTGGCTAAGAAATCTTCTTTAACCTGACCAAACAATTGACCTCTTTCTGACTTATTAGGCAGCCCTTTAGCGGCTATTGCTTTGCATTTATCAAAAGCGAAATCATGAATTCTTTGTTTCAAGTCTTCATCTTTCTTTTCGTGGTTGTATTCTCTTGGAACTCTATTAGTAGCTGCAGCTAACTCTTCCTGAAGCGCACACAACTTTTTAATTGCTTCATGACCGATTTGAATAGCTTTCAACATTTCTGCTTCACTAACTTCTTTCATTTCACCTTCCACCATGATAATGTCTTTTGCTGTACCCGCAATCATCATTTCCATTTCGGCGTCAGCCATTTCTTCGTTCGTTGGGTTAACAACAAACTCACCATTAATTTTTGCTACTCTGGCTTCTGCCACAGCGGCAATAAATGGAATATCCGAAACCATAATTGCTGCAGACGCAGCTAAACAAGCTAAGGCATCTGGCATAGTATCACCATCACTTGATAGCAACCTAAGTGTAACAATGCAGCTTGCGTGAAAATCTTCAGGAAACAATGGTCGCAATGCTCGATCTACTATACGGCAGATTAAAACTTCATGATCCGAGGGACGTGCTTCTCTTCTCAAAAACCCGCCTGGGATTGAGCCTGTCGAGGAAAAATTTTCTTTGTAATCCACCATAAGTGGCATAAAATCCGTGTCTTCTCGTGCATCTTTTTCAGCAACAACCGCTGCTAAAAGCATAGTGTCCCCAACCGTAACCACTACAGAACCATCAGCTTGTTTGGCTAACTTTCCTGTTTCTATATTTATTGTTTTGCCATCACTTAAGGTGACGGACTTATTAATTCCTAATTGCATAATCTGTTAATTATAAAAATGAAAGATGCCACCTAAGCGATTTGGGTGGCATCTATTAAAGTGATTTACTATCTTCTTATTCCGAGTTTTTTGATTAACTCTCTGTACTTCAAGATATCATTCTTAGCAAGATACGATAGTAATTTTCTTCGCTTACCTACCATTTTGGTAAGTTGCTTAGTGTTAGAGAAATCTTTTCTATTTTTCTTAACGTGTTCTGTTAAGTGTAGAATTCGCTCAGAGTATAAAGCGACTTGTCCTTCCACTGATCCAGTATTTTCAGCGGCTCCGCCAAATTCTTTAAAGATCTCTTTTTTTCTTTCTGCTGTTACTTTTTCCATAACTTTTTTTTTCTTCGTCTTTTTTTATCGGCTGCAAAGATAGGAAATTAATTCTTAACCATTACTATAAAAAATGGTAAGAAATTAATAAAATCAAGGGCTATGAAGAATTTGGATCTTGGCTATAAAATTTATCCAACTAGGCCTTAAACAAGGTCAAAGCATTCACAATTTTTTCCTTTAAATCTTTTCTGTCGGCAATGAAGTCTAAAAAGCCATGCTCCATCAAATACTCAGATCGCTGAAACCCTTCTGGAAGCTCCTTTAAATTCATAGTCTCCATAATTACTCGTGGCCCTGCAAATCCTATTAATGCTTTTGGCTCAGCAATGTTTATATCGCCCAACATTGAAAAAGAAGCAGTTACTCCTCCTGTGGTTGGATCTGTAAGCAGTGATATATAGGGTAATTTTGCTTTGGCCAATTGCGTTAATTTTGCTGATGTTTTAATCATTTGCATCAGACTGTATCCCGACTCCATCATTCTTGCGCCACCAGATTTGCTAATGATTA
The DNA here is from genome assembly GCA_964655225.1 of uncultured Chitinophagales bacterium. Taxonomy (GTDB): domain Bacteria; phylum Bacteroidota; class Bacteroidia; order Chitinophagales; family UBA8649; genus JAFMKE01. Next base: position 15,065 of record CAZZMB010000041.1, read on the forward strand.
TTAGCGGACACTTATTTTCTATACAATAGTCAACAGAACGAGCTATTTTTTCTCCTACAACAGCCCCCATCGAACCGCCAATATAAGCAAAGTTCATTGCTGAAATCACGACTTTATTGCTCCCCATTTTACCTGTAGCAACTTCCATTGCTTCAAAAGCATGAGACCGCTCCTCCGCTTCCTGTATACGTTGAACATATGGCTTCATATCTACAAACTCTAAACTATCCACTGGATATAAGTTTTCAAAAAGTAATTTAGGCCGGGTATTTTCATCAAAAAACAAATTAAAGTAATCCTTCGGACCTATTCTTTGATGAAAGTTGCAAGATGAACATACCCACAAATTTTCTTTGTGTTCTATTTGCGCTATGGTTGATTTACAGCTGGGGCATTTGAACCATAAACCTTCAGGCATATCCTTTTTCTCTTTAGCAGAGGTTCGAATTCCTGTTGTTATTCTTTTAAACCAATTTGACATGAGTATATTATTAAATTAGCAGCTAATCTGCTTGAAAATTTTTAAAAACTCCAATTAAGCGATGGTGATGTCTTTGTTTAGGTAAACATCTTGCACTGAATTTAGCATTTTAATACCAGTATTTAGATCTTTTTGGAAAGCTTTTCTTCCTAAAATCAAACCCGTACCCCCTGCTCTTTTGTTGATAATAGCAGTTTCAATAGCATCTCCATAATCAGATTCTCCTCCCGAAGCACCTCCAGAATTAATCAAGCCAATTCTGCCCATGTAGCAATTAGCCAATTGATATCTACACAAATCAATAGGATGGTCTGAATTTAAGTCCGTATACATCTTAGGATGTGACTTTGCAAAATCAATTGCCGTAAATCCGCCATTATTTTCAGGCATTTTTTGTTTAATAATATCGGCTTGTATCGTGACACCAATATGATTAGCTTGTGAAGTAAGATCTGAAGCTACATGGTAATCCTTACCATCTTTTTTGAAGCCGTTATTTCGAGTATAGCACCATAATATGGTCGCCATTCCTAACTCATGGGCGTATTCAAACGCTTCTGCAATTTCTACAATTTGTCTCCGAGAATCTTCACTTCCAAAATAAACAGTTGCACCGATTGCAACGGCTCCCATATTCCAGGCATCCTTGATTGTACCAAACATAATTTGCTGGTAAGAATTTGGATAAGTCATTAACTCATTGTGGTTTACCTTCACTACGAAAGGGATTTTATGTGCATACTTTCTACTCACTGATGCCAAAACACCGAAAGTTGAAGCAACCGCGTTACAGCCTCCCTCAATGGCAAGTTTTACAATATTCTCGGGATCAAAATAAGCTGGATTTGGAGCAAAAGAAGATCCAGCTGTATGTTCTATACCTTGATCTACAGGAAGAATAGATACATATCCTGTGCCACTCAATCGGCCGTTATTGTTGAGCGCAGCTAGGCTGTTTAATACTTGATTGCTTCGATTGCTGTCTTTCCATACGTCGTCAATGAAAGAAGGATTAGGCAAATGAAGCCTGTCCTTGCTAATTGCAGGACTATTAAAATCTAAAACTCGCTTTGCTCGTTCTTCTCCTAAAACCGTTATAATTTCTTGGGTTGTCATGTTTTTAAATTAATTAATGAGCAAAAATAAACAAATAAAGATAAAAGCGCCATTCTTACAACTTATTCATTAATTTAAAATGTAAAATTAGACAGGACAACTCTTTTTAAGCATTGAATCTCTATCTTTGATGCTGAATCAATCATTCACTATGACTCGAATTTTAAGCATTTTGTTTTTAGCCCTACTTGTGACCTCCTCTTATGGGCAAACTGAACCGAGCACTCAGCCCAGTAATTTAAACTTTTCCGGTATAAAGTCCTATCGAGTAAGTACCTCATTTAGCAGTTCCGGAGCAGACGGTCATTTAGTAGTGATCAGTAAAAACCCTATTTCATTTAGCCCAACGGACAATGTAGAATACCTAAAAGGACAGCGGATTGGTGATATTAAAATTGGATCAGTAGGAGGAGGAACTTTCACCTTTTTCAAAAACCTATTGCAGGATAACACCTATTACATAAGTGTATATGCCTTCAATCAGCAAGGCGCAAATATCAACTATAAAAGTGACTCCCCTTTAGAAGGAAGCATCACTACATCTGGAACTAATTATGGCAATTACTATGACGGTATAAATTTTTCATCCAGCAATGTGGTGAATGATCTAACCACCTTAATTCAAGACCATACTCAGATAACCTACGGGCAGTTTGATGAAAACATCATAGCAGATTTTTTTGAGACAGATACGGTGATAGCAGGAAGCACTCAAAAATATGTAACCTGTCAATACAGTAATGAAAAGAGATTGTATTCGGGGACATTTTCATTTACTACGCCAACACCAAGATACAGTAGAGAGCACCGTTTGCCTTTTTCTTGGATCAATTTTCAAGGGATTGCTCGCGCTGATTTTGAAGATACCGACGAAGGTTGCGATGTTCATGCATTAGATCTCGTGCAGAATAATGTAAACTCGGCACGAAGTAATGAACCTTTTGGTGAGGTGCAAAATGCTTGGGCAAATTCTTATTTAGACTTTAAAATAGGTACAGATTTAAATAGTTTATTGGTAGCTGAACCAAAGGAAAATATCAAAGGCGACGTAGCGCGAGCTTTGTTTTATATGATGCTCACCTATAATGGTAAATACGGCCAAAATTGGGGTTTAGACAATCTACTGTCAGCAGCCGCAGACCAGGACCTTCAGGTACTTCTTGATTGGCATTACAATGATTTGCCAGACGATTTTGAAAAAACTCGTCACGAATATGTCTATGAAAAACAAAGCAATCGAAATCCTTTCGTCGACTTTCCACAGTTAGTCGATTGCATTGACTTTTCTGATGTCACCAAACGAGCGAATTGTGACGTCAATGTTGGCATTGCTTCAAGAATTAAGAATGAATTCGGAACATTTATTTATCCTAATCCAAGTCATGGTGTTTTGTATTTGGAAAATGTGAAAGCCAAGGATATTAAAGAGATTCATATCATCAACCTGATTGGTGTTGAACAACATAATTTCTCTATTGATGGTGATAGTATAATAGTGGAGAACCTGGCAAAGGGAATTTACTTTTTATCATTAGAAACTAAGAAGAAGAACTACATCAGTAAGTTTCAGTTAAAGTAACTTCAATCTGTGCACATTTGGTTAATAATTTGATTTCGCAGAAGCCGAATAAGGTTTTATATTTGTCGTAAACAAAAATTTAACCAAATGAAAAAAAATTACCTCTTATTTATCGCACTTTTAGTAACAAGCATTTCAATGGCGCAATCGCCTTGGATCAATGAAATCCATTATGATAATGCCGGCGGAGATGTAGACGAAGGTGTCGAAATAGCTGGTATATCTGCAACAGATTTATCCTGCTATGCACTTATGCTTTATAATGGAAGTGATGATGAACTTTACGGAAATAACAATGATTCCATTGTTCTTTCAGGAACTATTGACGATGAAGGGTGCGGTTTTGGAGCGGTTTGGTTTGGTTTACCAGCCAACGGTTTACAAAATGGTTCTCCTGATGGCATAGGTTTATACAATCATTGCACAGGAACCGTCATACAATTCTTAAGTTACGAAGGCGTTATCTCAAGTGCCGGTGATGGACCTATGATTGGATTGGCCTCAACAGATATCGGTGTTGAAGAAGGCGGAACTCACCCGATTGGTGGTTCTTTGCAATTAACAGGAATAGGAACCGCGTATGGTGATTTTACCTGGGATAGTACTGGAGTAAACTCATATAATGTGTTAAATCCAGGTCAGTTATTATGCGGAGCTCCTTCTGACACTTCGGTTAATTTTAGTAGCACATCGGCTATAACCACGGAAGGTGTTGGAACTTTTACTTTAAATTTAAACTTGAATCAAACAGTAAGTGCAAGCCAAACGGTAGATGTTAAT
>CAZZMB010000042.1:0-18470 GCA_964655225.1 uncultured Chitinophagales bacterium
ATGGATTACAAGAACTTGCATTGGCGAAAGTTGAATCAGATGGTAATAATGTAGTGCTTATCGTATGCACAGAATCACAGCCAAACTGGTTCGGATTGGTTACGCTTACTATACCCGTATCTATTGGGTTGCATGAGCTTAATAAATCAAAAGTTGAATCAGATGTTAGCAAAGTTGTAGTTATCGTATGCACAGAATCACAGCCAAACTGATTAAGATTCGTTACACTTGCTATACCTGTATCTAATGGGTTGCATGAGCTTAATAAATCAAAAGTTGAATCAGATTGTAAAAATGTGGTAGTTATCGTATGCACAGAATCACAACCAAACTGGTTCGGATTGGTAGCGCTAACTTCTCCTGTATCTAATGGGTTGCAAGATGTTAACGTCGAAAAAGTTGAGTCTAAGGGAGATATGTTAACTGTTACTGTAACTGATGAATCGCATCCACTTCCAGATGTAAGCAACTCAACCCCAGTTGTATTCAAAGCATTGTAGAGTGTTCCGTTAAAGTTAAAGCCAAAATTTTGACAAATTGTAGTATCTAATGTCCCATTAAGGGCCACTGGATCAATTAATTCGATAGAATCGATACCCGAACATCCTCCATTATCTTGAATGGTAACGAAATACCAGCCTGCATTTAGTCCTGTTAGCGTATCGGCTGTTTGGTTGTGTGTATTGGATTGAATGACATTTCCAAGAGGACTTTCATAGATAAAGGTAAATGGCGGAGAGCCGTTTGTTTCAGCATATATCTCGCCATCATTTCCACCGACACATATCGGATTACTATTGTTAAGCTGCGGTGCAGGACAACATGAGGCCGTACTAAAAAATTCATAAACGGGATCAGTTGCACACCCTAGTGTTGTCCAACTTCCAGTTTCACTATCACCGAAGGTTTCTATAGAAACATTTAAGTTTTCTCCATTGACATTTGGTGGGCAATCGCCAACGGTAATTTCCCAACAAAAAGTCCATGGCCCTGCGCAATTGTCACCAAAATTATCTCCTGGGTTGTTGTCAGGATAATTAGCGGGGAAATCAGTATCACCTGCACTTGAATCATAGAAGAATCCTGGTCCAAAAATTAGTCCAGTATTACTACTGGTTACTGCGTTGTACCAACCCCATTGTCCGCTCAGGTCACATGATGGTGGTGTTACAGTGGGAGCCAATGAGTTTAAATCCCAACCAGGACCAAGGAAAGGTACCACACTATGCAGCCAATTTACTCCAGTTTGATCCCATGATTCTACAGTATAACAAAACTCTACCGTTTGCCCTGCCAAATATAAGCCATTCAGAGGTGTTGGATTAACAACAAGGCTTGAAGTAATAAGACAATCGTCACAATTATTGTAACTGCTGATACCTAGATTGAAGTTGCCTGCGTCTGTAGAATCACCTCCACTGATTCTAACCAAATATGATTGACCCACTGAAAGCGAATTATATGTCAAACTAACAGAACCAGCAAAACCTACATTACAACCAAGTCCAAAAGAATTGGCGCAGTTTGTACCTTGGTACAAGGCTATATTTGGTGTATTTAATCCAGTAACTGTAAAAGTTGCCGCTGAAGATGTTGCAGTGAAACTATACCATGTATCTGCCGCTGGGGCTGACATGTCATTTCCTAAAATACCTTGACAACTACTCAGGTAGTTGTAAGGATTTTCTGCGATTGCACCAATATTGGTTAGACAAAAATTGTCATTTACAACGGTAGTTGCTGGACACGGAGGTGGAGCAGAAAGTATTCCAAGGGCACAAGCTGTATTACAATCATCAGGAATAGGTGCTGCACATGCGGGTGTAGTACAAGGAGGAGCAGGAGGAGCACTTTGATCATAAACACAAATATCAAATGTACCATTGTTATCATTTCCATATTCCCACATTCGAATCCAAATAGTAGCACCTGGGATTAATCCATTTTGAGAAATAGAGGGCATAAGCCCATTTGGACTATCATCGTCGTCACATTCGATAAGGATAAGCGCGTTACATGTTCCTGAGTATATAGCCATACCCCCATCGCTTATAACACCTGTATTGCTGTCGAAAGATAAACTCCCATTTGCAGGAACTGTGACACTAAACCAAACATCTCCGCCTAAATAATTGGCACACCCTGGCGCAGGCACGCCGATACTAGCATTAGCTCCAGCATTGCTGAAAGTAGCAAAGTTACAAGTTGTACCTACCGGAAGAGCAATTGCATTGCAAGCATCATCGTTGCTTAGAACTGGCGGTGGTGTTGGTGAATAAACACAAATATCAAATGTACCATTGTTATCATTTCCATATTCCCACATTCGAATCCAAATAGTAGCACCTGGGATTAATCCATTTTGAGAAATAGAGGGCATAAGCCCATTTGGACTATCATCGTCGTCACATTCGATAAGGATAAGCGCGTTACATGTTCCTGAGTATATAGCCATACCCCCATCGCTTATAACACCTGTATTGCTGTCGAAAGATAAACTCCCATTTGCAGGAACTGTGACACTAAACCAAACATCTCCGCCTAAATAATTGGCACACCCTGGCGCAGGCACGCCGATACTAGCATTAGCTCCAGCATTGCTGAAAGTAGCAAAGTTACAAGTTGTACCTACCGGAAGAGCAATTGCATTGCAAGCATCATCATTAGGCTGAGCATACACAGTGGAAAATAAGCCTGCGAGATATACCAAAGCGCATACTATACGTACACCCATAATTGATTTTTTTAAATAGGAAAGAGAAGAAAAATTTTGTAAGTCTAATTGCTACTCTTAGTTCGTTAACAAAGATGAAAATTAGCGATTTTTTACCAAACTAAGTAATTAAATTTTAAAAAAAATGATATTGGTTTCTTCTTAGTTTAACGATTCAATTTTTTACCTTTGCAATGTAAACTTAGACTAAAGATGCATAAAGTATTTAATAATATCCTAGAAACGATTGGAGATACTCCGATGGTTAAGTTAAATAATATCACAAAGGGCTTTCCTGCAGATGTTTATGTGAAAATTGAATCGGTTAATCCGGGTAACTCAGTAAAGGATAGAATGGCATTGCGCATGCTTGAAGGAGCAGAGCAAGAGGGGCGAATTAAACCCGGTGGAACAATTGTGGAAGGGACAAGCGGTAATACTGGGATGGGATTAGCATTAGCAGCTATCATTAAAGGGTATAAATGTATTTTTGTTACCACAGATAAACAATCCAAAGAGAAAGTAGATATTTTGAAAGCTGTAGGAGCGGAGGTGATTGTCTGTCCAACAGATGTTGATTCAAGTGATCCAAGATCCTATTACTCTGTATCGGCAAGAATCGCATCAGAAACGCCCAATTCTTTTTATGTGAATCAATATGATAATCCATATAACACTATCGCACATTACGAGCAAACTGGTCCAGAAATTTGGAATCAAACTGACGGTAAAATAACTCACTTTGTCGTGGGGGTTGGTACGGGAGGAACAATTTCGGGTACCGGGAAATATTTGAAGGAGCAAAACCCAAGTGTAAAAGCTTACGCAATTGATACCTACGGTTCTGTTTTAAAAAAGTACCATGAAACAGGTGTATTTGATGAAAATGAAATATATCCATATGTCACAGAAGGTATTGGAGAGGATATTCTTCCTAAAAATGTAGATTTTAATGTTATTGATTACTTTGAAAAAGTAACGGATAAGGATGGTGCGGTAATGACTCGACGATTAGCCAAAGAAGAAGGTATTTTTGCGGGCTATTCAGCGGGAAGTGCAATAGCAGGTGTGCTCCAGATGAAGGATAAGTTCAAAAAAGGTGATATGGTTGTTGTTCTATTGCATGACCATGGAAGTCGCTATGTGGGTAAGGTTTATAATGATGAATGGATGCGTCAAAGAGGGTGGATTGATGAGGCTCAAACTGCTCGTTCAATTGTAGAATCAAGAGAAAGTAAGCCTACAATTATGGCTGATGGTAATGCCACAATCAGTGAGGTTTTTGATAGGATGAAAAAGTATGATATTTCCCAAATGCCTGTGACAAAAGATGGTGAGATTGTGGGAAGTATAACAGAGCGAAACATTTTATCTGCGCTCTTAGATGGAGCTGATGCGCACGAGACTTCAGTGAGTGGAATAATGCTTCAATCTTTCCCTTATGTTGGAATTAATGATAAAGCAAAAGATATTTCTAAGCTTATCAGTAAATCAAATTCTGCGGTTCTAGTAAAAGACATTGCAGGAGCTACTCATATCATTACGGAGTACGATTTGATTGATGCAATGGCAAATTAATTTAAAACAGTTGAAGTAGTAAAATACGCACAGCTTCAAAAGTAATTCTTGCGTTGTGTTTTAATTTTATAACCTAGCCTTTCAAGCCTGGTGGAATCTCATCTTATTGTATTTGCTCTTATACAATCATTCTTATGGCTTACTTCTTATAAATGCGGGACTTGTTATTCTTTAATTTAGCGGATAATTTATTAAATCAACTCGCATACCTGGGGTCGGACACATAGGCCATCTTCTTCATTTTTTGCACTTCCAAACTGTAGCATCCAAACTCCTCAACGACTTTACCTAACATAGCATATACTCCTTTGCCCCTGAAGGGGTAATCTCGCGCCGAATTGGGGAAATGTACCGTGTCTATAAAGTCTCCATTCCGATCTAAAAAAGTACCAAAATTCATTATTTTATTCCCTCTCGATATTCGGGTATTTTTTCTTGCAATCAAATATCCATAGACAAGAATAAGCTTATTTAAGTAGTTGTTAAAATCTTTAGCGGGCACATGCTTTTTAGGGTTTTCTTTCAATAACTCAAATGGATTTAAGAAGGTAAAGCCAAGCAGTTCTATTTCATCATAGGCATTCTCCAATGATGAAGTAGTTAGCTCGGGTAAGGTATATTTTTTTCGCTGCTGTTTGAATAATACGGGCTGACAATAATTGATTGGCGAGCTATCGAGTATCACATGGGCTTCCCATAATAAGGTGCGCACGGTTTTTCCAGTAAAATCAAAAGCACCTGCGCGGAGTAATATGCTTAGTTGTTCTATGCTGATAGGTACTCGGTTGGAAAAGTCTTCTAAGCGCTTAAAATCTCCATCACTATTTCGGCTCTCTATAATTTTTTTGATAGTAGAAACTTCTAAACTTCGAAGCCAAGAAAACCCTAAGTGTATGTCTTTTCCTTTTATAATCGTCTCTCCACAGCTAATATTAATATGTGGTTTATGCATTTTAGCACCCAGCATTCTAGCTTCATGAATATACAATTCGCTATTATAAAATCCTCCGCCATTATTTAGAATAGCTACCATGTATTCTAATGGATAATAAGCTTTTAAGTAGATAGTTTGATAACTTTCAATAGCATAAGAAGCCGAGTGCCCTTTGGCAAAAGCATAGCCTGCAAAACTCTCTATTTGTCTCCACACTTCTTCCGTTAAGCCTTCCTTGTACCCCTTCTCTTTGCAGTTGTTAAAAAAGATATTTTTTGCCTTTTGAAATTCTTCTCTAGAGCGATATTTTCCACTCATTCCTCTTCGCAACACATCCGCTTCGCCAAGTGTCAGTCCAGCAAAAAGATGTGCTACTTTTATCACATCTTCTTGATAGACCATGATGCCATAAGTTTCAGGCATTATTTCTTGCATTTTTTGGTTGGGGATACTGGCTTTTTCATCCTTCCGATGGCGAAGGATATATTCTCTCATCATTCCACTTTTAGCTACGCCGGGTCGTATGATTGAACTGGCTGCTACCAAGCCTAAATAATTATCTACCTCCAGTTTTTTTAACAACATCCGCATAGCGGGTGATTCTACGTAGAAGCAACCAATGCATTTCGCTTGCTTGATGAGGTTGTTAATTTTTGGGTCGCTTTTAAAAGGGGCAACATGATGAATGTCTACTTCTTTTGCATCTGGATGATTGTACTTGATGATGGATAGCGCTTCTTTGATTTTCGCCAAACCTCTCTGGGCTAGAATATCAAATTTATATAAGCCGACATCCTCGGCTACCATCATGTCAAATTGCGTAGTAGCAAATCCCTTCGGAGGGAAAAAAGTAGCTGTAAAATAATGGATAGGCTTTTCTGAAATTAAGATGCCTCCCGCATGAATACTCAGGTGGTTGGGCATTCCTTGCAGTCCTTGCGCATAATGGACCACAAATTTTTGTAATTTATCTAGTCCTTTTGGTGGATGTTTACCTATGGCAAGTTGATCTATTTCATGTTTAGGTAAGCCAAATACTTTACCCAATTCTCTTATTGCTGCTCTATATTGAAAAGTGCTATAAGTGGCAAGTAATGCTGTGTGCTTAAATCGGCTGAAAATATATCGGGTGACGTCTGCTCGATCTCGCCAAGAAAAATCGATATCAAAATCTGGTGGACTTGTTCGGTATAGGTTAATGAATCGTTCAAAATAGAGGTCTAATTCTATCGGGTCTACATCGGTTATTTTTAATAAATAAGCAATGATACTATTGGCACCGCTTCCTCTACCGACATAGTAATAATCTTTTTCTTGTGCGTAATTGACAATATCCCAATTAATCAAAAAATAGGAAACAAAATTCATTTGCTCGATGATAGCAAGTTCTTTATCCAAGCGTTGTAAGATTTGTGGAGTAATATTTCTTCCATACCTATAGGTGAGTCCTTGTTTACACAAGCGATGAATAAGCTTGATGTCTTCTTTCTTGTCTCCCGTATAGCTCTGCTGATTTTGGGGTTTTCTTTCCGCCGAAAAATCAAAATGGATACTGCATTGATCTAAAAGTTGTATAGTGTTTTTTAAAATTGCAGGATAGTCCTTGAAATAGTCGAGCAAATACTTCTTTGGATACATCACTTCATTAAGGGTGCCTTGTTCATTAATCGCTAATTTGCTAAGGAGGGTGTTGTTTTCAATAGATCGCAATAATCGATGGATATTAAAGTCGTATTTATCTCTAAAACTTACCGCCTGCAAAACTACCATCCGGTGTTGTAAATGTTTAATATTTGAAAAGGGGAGTTGCCTTAATTCTTGGGCTTGTATCCCAATAAATTCATTATTCTTTAAGGTATAATCAGGGTGAAGTTGCAAAGCCTTTTGATAAGGGTAAATAATAAAAGTATGTTCGAGTGGGGGGGCGGTGGACTTAAATGATTGCGATTGATGTAAGTGCTCGGAGAGGTGTTTGTTAAGTGCTGCAAAGCCCTCATTGTTTTTGGCAATACCGATATACTGTTGGTCTATGCCATTTCTAAAATCTATACCTACGATAGGTCGCACATCGTACTTTGGGGCTATTCTAATAAAATTTAGGCAGGCTGAGGTGTTATTGATATCGGTCAAGACCAATTGTTGTATTCCTTCTTGTTGGGCGATTTCTAACAATGTTTTTGCTGAAAATGTACCATAGCGAAGGCTGAAATATGTGTGACAATTGAGATACATACTATGCGATTCTGTGTGCAGGTACAATAGGCGGTTCACCGTTAAAAGGGTTCGTGAATTTGGCGATATTTTTTTGCCCCATGAATGCCGCTCTAGTTAGTTTTCTTTCCCCATATTTTTCTCGTAAAAAGTCCATGGCTTGGTAGAGGTGTATGCGCTTTTCGGTGTCTTCAAATAAATTGATTTGATAATTACCTTCTACTAAATGACTCATCTTTACCCCAATTAGTCGAACTAACAATCGCCTGTTGTATAGAACGTCAAACAACTCGCTTGCTTTTGAAATTATAATATGATCTGCTGAAGTGTAGGGGATTTTAATTTGCTTGGTGTAGGTGTTGAAATCTGAGTATCGTATTTTCACAGTAATACAAGAAGTTAATTTTTTACCCCTTCGTAATTGAAAAGCAAGGTTTTCTGCCATGGCTCCAACGAGTGTTCGGAGCCTTTGAACATCTATCGTGTCTTTAGCAAAAGTTCGTTCAGTAGATATAGATTTCCTTTCTTGATATTGAATGACAGGCCGATTATCTATAGCGTTTGCTTTCTTCCATAAAGCTGTTCCATTCTTGCCGAATGCTTTCTGTAAGACTTCTATCGGCATTTCTTGGAGGGTTATAATTTTTTTTAGTCCCAAGTTGCATAGTGACTGAAAAAACTTATCGCCTACCATAGGTATTTTTTTGATGGATAAAGGCGCGAGAAATATTTTTTCATTTCCTTTTTTTATTTTAATCTCATTATTGGGCTTAGCTTCTCCGGTGGCTATTTTTGATACTGTTTTATTCGTTGATAAACCAAAAGAAATAGGTAGCCCCGTTTCCTTAATAATGGTTTTTCTAATTTCAGAAGCGTATTGAGCGCATCCAAAATAGTGATCCATTCCAGTTAGGTCTGCAAAAAACTCATCAATACTCGATTTCTCAAATACAGGAACTCGCTCCTTGACTATCGAAGACACCATTTTTGAGTACTTCGTGTATATCCCTGCTTCTCCACGAATAACAATACCTTCTGGACAGAGTTGTCGAGCCATACGCATCGGCATGCCTGAGTGAACGCCAAAAGTTCGGGCTTCATAACTGCAAGATGCAACAACTCCTCTATTACTTGTACCCCCTAAGAGGATGGGTTTCCCATTCAATCGGCTATCCATCAGTCTTTCTACAGACACGTAGAAAGTATCCAAATCCATATGTAGTATTGTTTTGTTTTGTTGAGTCATTTTTTTTATCTATTTTTGGATTGTGGAAATAATCGACAATTTTTAAAGGAAAAAGCCGACAAATATATGCATTTATTTGCAACAAATCTTAAATTTTTACGAAGAAAATATAGCTGGTCACAACAAGTTTTGGCCGATAAGCTTAATATGGGGCGATCTACCATTGCTGATTATGAACGCTCTAAATCTGAACCGAGTTTTACTTTACTAATTCAGGTAGCGGAAGTATGTCAGGTATCGGTTGATGATTTACTTACTAAAGACCTCTTGCACGAAAGTTATCAAATCATTAAGAACAGGAACATGAAGGTCTTGGTTGTCTCAGTCGATAAAGATGATAATGAGGGTGTTGAGCTAGTCAGTAAAAAAGCAGGTGCAGGATACTTGATGGGCTATTCTGATCCAGAATTTATTGCAGAATTACCCAAGATTCAGGTCCCTAAATTACCCAAAAAGACACTTCGTGGATTTGAGATTACTGGCTTTTCTATGTTACCTATCGAGCCTGGTTCTATTATCATTGCTTCTTATCTAGAGGATTATGAGCATATAGATAAAAAACGGCCACACATCATTGTGACAAAAAATGAGGGGATTATATTTAAGCATATTCAAGATAAGGGTGTCGATATACAGGCAATTTCGAGTAATTCTGAATACTCCGCGTACTCGATTCCTAAAAGCGAAATTTTAGAACTTTGGCAGTACGAGGCTTACTTTTCTTTTGTTTATCCGGAGCTAAACACTATCGGCCGATTAGAAAAGAAGATGGATGTTTTATTAGAAAAACTTTCAGTAGATTAGATTCCTCACCGACATTTCACCTAGAGTAAACGGTCAGCATCGATCATAGTAATCCAGCACTTCATTTTTTTTTGAATGACTTTAAAATGATGCTTGTCTTCCTCTGTAACAAAAGTAATTGCTTCCCCTGAGTTCGCTGCTCGTCCAGTTCGCCCTATTCTATGGATAAAGTCTTTAGGTGATCGAGGTAATTCATAATTAATTACATGAGGTAAAAAATTGATATCTATGCCCCGAGACAGTAAATCTGTCGATACTAATACATTCAAATTACCCGCTTTAAAATCAAGTAAAGCATCATTTCTTTTGCCTTGACTTTTCTTGCTGTGAATAGCTTGGGCATCTACTCCATTTTTCCGCAATTTATTGGCTACTAAATCTGCTTGATAAACAGAAGAAGTAAACACCAAGACCTGCTTCCAATCATTACTTTTAATTAAATGCCGAAGCAAAGGGCCTTTATTTGCTGGTGAAACCCAATAACCCAATTGCTTAATCAAGTCCACCGTTTCCTTTTCAGCTTCAATCTTAATTAGGCACGGATTCTTAAGTAAAACACTTTCTATGGTCTGTATTTCTGTACTTAAAGTGGCCGAAAACAACAAATTTTGACGTTCAGTGGGTAAGCGTTCAAAAATTTGATCCATTTCCTTTTTAAATCCCAGGTTTAACATCTTATCAGCTTCGTCCAATACCAAAGTGTTAAGTCCATTAAAATGGACTGCATTGTATTCGACAAGCTCCAATAAACGTCCAGGAGTAGCCACCAATACGTTGACGTGCTGCATCCCCTTCATTTGTGGATTGATAGACGCTCCGCCATAGACGGCCATTGATTTAAATCGAAACGGTAAGTCTTGCGCAAATGACTGAAATACTTTTTCCACTTGACCTGCTAATTCTCGAGTTGGAACAAGGACTAAAACATTAATATGTCTATTCTTTGTACTTGTTTTACCTGCTAAGTTTTGTAAAATAGGTAGCACATAAGCGGCTGTTTTTCCCGAACCTGTGGGTGCAATGCCCAATACATCTTTGCCTTGTAAAATAAGGGGAATTACCTGCTCCTGAACTGGCGTTGGTTTTTTATAAGATTGCTTCTCAAGCGCTTCGATTAAATAAGACGCCAGCCCTAAAACTTTAAAAGGCATAAAAGGATTTTTGTTTTCGCTTTCAAAGGTAGCACTTAATAATACAGGCTACAATAAATTTGCCTGCGCATCACTTTCCATTACCCTCCTTCTTTTTGTCGGAGCTATTTGGCGTTTTTCAGATAAAATGATCATTTATGTAAAAGGGGGAATCAATGCTGTATATTGTGCAGTAAAGCAAAACACTAAAAAATAGCTTTTAAAGCTTAGCCAGGTGAAAAACAAAATTACGTATGCAAAACCTCGAGGTCATTCATGAAAACAATGATTATCTGGTCGTCAATAAAAGGGCAGGACTCATCAGTGAGCAAAGTGCTTATGAAGATGTTACAGTGCAGGACCAAGTATTTAATCACCTTCTAAAAAGTAAGCCAAAGCCTTTTGTTGGAGTCATTCATCGCCTAGATCGAGTGACAAGTGGTGTTTTAATTTTTGCCAAGAAGAAAAGTGTTTTGGTGGCCTTTAATCAATTGTTTGCTAGTCGGAAAGTGCAAAAAACCTATTTGGCTATTGTCAAAAACAAGCCACCCAAGAACAAGGACACTTTAGTTAACTTTTTATTCAAAAATAAGCACGAAAAAAGAGCAGATATCGTCTCAGGAAAATCAAAAAATGGCCAGGAATGTATCTTGTCTTATGCGCTTATTGGTGAAAATGGGGCGAATTATTTACTTGAAGTAAAACCAAAAACAGGTAGATTTCATCAAATAAGGGCTCAATTGGCCCATATAGGGCTTCCAATTGTAGGGGATGAAAAATATGGATCTGACCAAACATACCTCCCGCTATCTATTGGTCTACATGCCTGGAAATTAAGCTATAATGAAGCTAATCACCCCAAAATAGTTACTTACAAATCCCCACTTCCAAAAAATGATTTTTGGCTATTTGAGACAATTTAATTGTTTTTAAAGCTTATTTAAGCTAACTGTTGCATAGTTTTAGTAGGAAATTGTATCTTTACACTTCACCCAATATAATAATCATGAGTAACGGTACAGTAAAATTTTTCAATAATGCGAAAGGATTCGGATTCATCACCCCAGACGACGGAGGAAAAGATGTTTTTGTTCATCAAAGCGCATTAACTAGCGACATAACTGAAGGAGATAAAGTAAGTTTTGACGTTGAGGAGAGTGAAAAAGGACTTAATGCAGTAAATGTTGAAGTAGTTTAATTAGCTATTTTATAAAATATTTATATGAAAAAGCCTGTCAAAATTGACAGGCTTTTTTGATTTTGGCACAATTGGGTGTAGGCCAAAAAAAAACAGAAGACTACCCAACAATGAAATAGATAGATAAGAGTTGTTTTAACTCGGTATTCTAATCGGTGAAAAGTTATCAGGAGTATTTGGTCTACATTGGTCCATTTAACTCCAATTTGATAAAGATTAGTTACTCAATTTCCATTACTTTAAAGTAGACATGATTTCCTTCTGCGGACTTCAATAAAAAACTAGAATAGGACTGAACAATCATTCTTCTATGTCGTTGAATATTTAATCGGTTTTAAGTAATTTAGTACTTCAAAATATACAGTATGCTCAAGATGAAGAATATTATAAGTTTGGTTGTTATTTTTAGTTGTTTAATTACTTCAAGTTTTGCTCAAAACAAGAAAGAAGCAGCAAAAGAGAAAAAAGATGATGGCAGTGCATTGTTCAGTGGTTTAAAATTTAGAAGCATCGGACCTGCATTAATGTCCGGTCGAATTTCGGATATCCTTATCCATCCCAATAACGAAAACCTGTGGTATGTAACAGCGGGATCTGGCGGAGTTTGGAAAACAGAAAATGCAGGAACTACCTGGAAATCCTTGTTTGATGGACAAAAATCCTACTCTATAGGCTGCGTAGCCCTAGACCCTCAAAATCCTGAAATAGTTTGGGTAGGAACAGGTGAAAATGTAGGTGGAAGACACCTTAGTTTCGGAGATGGAATATATAAAAGTGAAGATGGTGGAAGTTCATGGGAAAATATGGGCCTCGAAAAATCAGAGCACTTGTCAAAAATTGTCATTCACCCAAAAAATGCGAACATTATATGGGTCGCTTCACAAGGACCACTTTGGAGCGAAGGTGGTGAGCGAGGAGTGTATAAATCAACCGATGGAGGGGAAAATTGGAATCGCACATTGGGCGATGATGCCTGGATAGGTGCTACAGATCTTCTTATCGATCCAAGAAATCCAGATTTGCTATATGCAGCTACTTGGCAACGTCAACGAACAGTTGCTGGCTATATGGGCGGTGGTCCAGGTACGGCTATTTACAAGTCTATGGACGGAGGTGAAACATGGGTAAAATTATCCAATGGTTTACCCACAAGTAATATGGGTAAAATTGGCTTAGTACTCTCTCCTCAAAAACCAGATGTGGTCTATGCAGCTATTGAATTGGATAGAAGAACCGGTGGTGTGTTTAAAAGTGAAAATAAAGGAGCATCTTGGAAAAAAATGAGTGATGCAGTTTCCGGAGGGACAGGACCTCATTACTACCAAGAACTATTTGCCTCGCCGCATCATTTTGATGAGATATACTTAGCTGATAATTACATGCAGGTATCTTTTGACGGTGGTAAAACCTTTGAAAGAATGAATGAGGAAGAAAAGCACGTGGATAATCATGCGGTTGCATTCAAGCCGAATGACCCCAATTACATTTTAGTAGGTTGTGATGGAGGGTTGTATGAGAGTTTTGATAAAACGAAAAACTGGAAATTTATCGATAATTTACCGCTCACACAATTTTACAAAATCGCAGTAGATGATGCGAAACCTTTTTATAATGTGTATGGGGGAACTCAGGATAACAATACGCAGGGAGCGCCATCCAGAACAGATAATATACATGGCATAACCAATGCCGATTGGTTTGTCGTATTAGGAGGTGACGGTCACCAACCCGCCACTGAACCCGGAAATCCAAACATTGTATACGCTCAATGGCAGCAGGGCAATCTAACTCGCCACGACCGACAGAGTGGGGAAAATGTTTATATCAAACCTCAACCTGAATTAGGCGAAAAGACGGAGCGTTACAATTGGGATGCGCCTGTTTTGGTGAGTCCGCATAATCCAACAACTATTTATCATGCTTCGCAGCGTGTTTGGAAATCAGTGGATAGGGGAGACTCTTGGCAAACAATTTCTGGTGATTTAACAAAAAATATAGAACGAATCCAAACCCCATTTTATGGAAGTAAACAAAAATGGGACAACCCTTGGGATATCTATGCGATGTCTAGTTACAGTACAATAACCTCTCTATCAGAATCTCCTAAGCAGAAAGGTTTAATTTATATAGGAACGGATGATGGTCTTATTCAAGTCACGGAAGATGGCGGAGCAAACTGGCGAAAAGTGGATTTTTCAAAAATTACCGGACTACCGAATACTGCTTTTGTCAATGATATCAAAGCTGATTTGTTTGATGAAAATATAGTTTATGCCGTTTTCGACAATCATAAATACGGAGATTACAATCCCTACTTGTTTAAGAGTACAGACAAAGGGAAGAATTGGTTGAACATGGTAAACAATCTACCTGAACGAACTTTATTATGGCGCATTGTACAAGATCCTAAGCAAAGTGATCTAATGTTTTTAGGAACCGAGTTTGGCGTGTATTTCACACTTGATGGCGCAAAAAAATGGACCAAATTATCGGCGGGATTGCCCAATATTTCGGTACGTGATTTGTGTATTCAACAAAGAGAAAATGATTTGGTTGTCGGCACCTTTGGACGGGGTATTTACATCTTAGATGATTACTCTTCACTACGAAGCTTTAACCTGAACAATAACGACCAGGAGGCACAGTTGTTTGAGCCACGAGATGGTTTGTGGTATATCGAACGTAGAATATTGGGCGGAAGGAAAAAAGGTGCTCAAGGAGATAACTACTTTACAGCTGATAATCCAGCGTATGGTGTTGAGTTCACTTATTACCTGAAGGATAGTTTACAATCAAAAGAAACCTTACGATTAGAAAGGGAAAATGAAATGGAGGAAAATGGAGGGATAGTAGCTGTACCTGAATGGGATATTCTAGAAGCTGAAAACAAGGAAATTCGGCCGAGTATATGGTTGTTTGTTTATGATAATGAGGGTAAGATTATTCGAAAGCTTAAAGCCAAAAATAATAAAGGATTTAGCCGGGTGACTTGGGATCTTATGACTGAATCTATCTATACCTTGTCGATTGAAGACATAGAAAAAGAAAGAAAAGGCTATCGTGTAGGTCCTGCATCCTATTCAGCTCAACTTTTTAAGAAAGTGAATGGGAGTTTTATGGAGTTATCTGATCAAGTATCCTATGAAGTGAAATCGATTAAACATAATTCTTTATCGGGTAGTGCGTCTGATGATGTAGTTAAACATTGGAAAAATATTATGACTATTCGAGCAAAAACAAACGACTTAGTTGCCGACTTTAAGGAAGCTAACAATACTATTGATTTGATGTTATTTGCTTATGAAAAGGCGGTAAAGAGGGATGAGAATTTGTTGAATGAAATGCTTCAAGTTAAAGCACAAATGAATGATTTGGAACTCAAGCTCATGGGGAGTGAAATACGAGAAGAAGTAGGCGAAAAAAATGAATATCCAAGCATCTGGACCTACATTTGGGGGGCGAGTTCAAACGGTTCTACATATGGAGCTACAACTGCTCAGTTGAAATCTTTAGCGAATGCTCAAACGCTTTTAAAGCAGATGAACTCAAAGCTTCAAAGCATTGGAGCTGCAATATCTCCTTTTGAATTACAATTAAATAATATTGGCGCTCCGGCGATTAGGGAGTAATATAAATAAAACAAACTATCATAAAATAAAATAGTAGTATATGTTTCATAATGTCTGTTTTATTGAATATCCGCATTAGACGCATAAAAAAAGAGAGTCTTTCAACTCTCTTTGTGCGGTCTGGACGAGACTCGAACTCGCGACCCCCTGCGTGACAGGCAGGTATTCTAACCAACTGAACTACCAGACCAAAATATTCTCCTCAATAATTAATTATTTGAGGACTGCAAAGATAGTCGCTTTTTTATTTCATACAATAGCTAGTTCTCTTTTTTTGAAAAAAAACTCCAAGCAATTCCCAGCCAGCCCAAAATGAAAGCTAGACCGCCCAATGGGGTAATCGCGCCGAGCCCTTCTGGAATTATAGGAAATGCGGAGCGCAGAGCCAAGATGTAAAGAGAGCCACTAAACAACACGATACCTATTACAAAATTATAAAAACTCCAAAGGCTTAGTTTCACACTTATTTTATCTGCTAATATCAATACGATAAACATACCAATTCCATGAATGAAATGGTATAAGCTAGCTGTTTTGAAAATAGATAAACCATAATCATTTAAATAAGGTTTTAATCCATGCGCACCAAAGGCACCCACTGCCACTGCTATTGCCATCATCAATGCAGCTATACTAAATTTAGATTTGTTCACAACTTGTAGTTTATAAGCTTAATACTCAAAGTTCGTTACTTTCTTTTTCAAAATTTAATTTTGTTCTAAATATTTATTCTCGTGAGAAAAGTCTTTGCTTTATTAGCCGTTTTACTTGCTTTAGGAGCCGTATCTTATTTTTATTTTAAGGTCGATCAACAGCAAAGCGCAAGTAAAGTATTGTCTCAAGCAATTCCAAAGCAGTTTCCCATAGCCTTGGAAAGCGAAAATTGGAGCGAGGTATTCGATAAAGTGGACACTTTTTCCTACTTCAAAACCTTTGAATTACAAGATTGGTTGATTGGCACTCAACTTAATCTGAATGAACTTAATGCCCTTAACTTATTTTTTCAACAAAATCAATTAGCAAGTATTTACGCCAAGTCTCTCGTAGCTTATGGGAATGCAGGAAATAGTCAGTTGGGGATATATGTAGCCTCTCGCATTGACCAAAATCTAGAGGTAAAAGATATTCTAAGCGCTTTTGACCAATCCAATATTGAGTATACTACCAATAGTTTTAGACAACAGGATATTATCACAATCAACAATGACCCTGCTGGTGAGCTGCCTTCAGCTACTTTTGCGCTTTCCAATCAGTTATTACTGTATAGTCACCAAGCAAGTTTTGTAGAAGATGGCTTGATAGCGTTAGCTGAACAACAGCACCCATGGGATACGCTTGCTCAAGAATTAAGTGGAGAGGAGGACCTTCGTTTTTACTGTAACCCAGCTCAATTAAATTTCTTAACGAGTTACTTGTTGAACCCTAGTTCGGCAGCACTAATGACTAAATTTAGTCGCATTTCCTCACACGCTGTATTTCAATTAGATTTTTTTCCAGAGTTGGTCAATATCAGCGGATTTGTCAATCGTGGACAAGGAACTTTAGTCGATACCTTAAAGTCATTTCAATCTGCCTCTATGAGGTGCACCGAGCTCTTACCTTCAAATACAGCTTTCTATCAAGGTATAGGGATGGCCAATAACGGAGAGTTTTTCAATGCTGATTTTGATTTAAAGCGCCTGCATACTATTGTAGATGAGAGCCTTGTTCTCTTTACTTTGGAATCATACAATGAAGAGTTGACCAATAGACAAGGCGCTGTTTTGGCTTTGCGAGATTTGGAATACTTGGATGTTCTCAAAGAATTGGATGCGAGTATTGCTCCTGTAGCAGCAGAGAGTGAAATGCAAATTTATTCCTCGAAATTAGGAGAGGTACTTAATAAATTGTTCTTTACAACCGCTTATTTTTCAGAGGAAGTCTTCTTTGTAAAGGTCAATGATCTTTTGGTGATGAGTTCTAATTTTGCTGTTGTTGAACAATTCCTTTTTGCGCATAATGAGGGAGAGACCCTGAGAACCAATGATTACTATATGAATTTTAAGGCTGCATCGGCAAGTAAAACCAATTTGGATTTCTATTTGAATTTTAGCCTCTTGCATGCTTACTTGAGCAAAGTATCTACTCCCAACACTTGGCAAAGTTTGTTTGAGCAGATAAGCGTTCAATATGTTAATATTGGTAATCTCACCTTTTGCAATGGTAAATTAGGTTTTCAAATGCCTCAACAAACTGAATCTAAGCGTTTATGGACGACAAATTTGGATACGACAGCCACTTGCTATCCCCAAACGGTGATAAATCATAATAATGGAAAGTTTGAACTGCTTATTCAAGATGACGCTAACCAACTTTATTTATTGAATTCATCAGGTGAGGTGCAATGGAAAATTCCTCTTCAAGGGAAAATACAAAGTAAAATTTACCAATTGGATTATTATGAAAATAAGAAACTACAATATGTGTTTAATACCCTAACAAAAATTTATGTAGTCGATAGAAATGGAGAATTAGTTGATGGATTTCCTATTGATTTACCAAGTAACGCAAGCAATGAGATGTGCTTAATCAATTATGACCAATCGGGTAAATATAGATATTTGATAGCTTGTGATAACGGTAATATTTACGGCTATGATAAAGCCGGTGCTCCATTAACGGGATGGAACCCTAAAAAAAATATAGGGCAAGTTAAAAAACCTATTCAGCACGTTTTGCATAATGGTAAAGACTACATTTATTTTAATAATACAGATGGTGATTTTTACGCGCTTAATCGTAAAGCTGAAAATCGTTTTGAGTCACTAGCCACTAAAAATGAAAAGAACTATTTTCATTTTGAAGATGGACAATTTATTGGCGGAGATTATGGCATAAGTATTGAGGTGGATGCAAATGGGGCAATGACCGAAAATGTAGTTTTAGATAGTACCTATAGGATTTTTTGGCCTGCAAATTCATTACTGCAGGCCAAACAGGCCTATGCATTCACATATAATAATACCTTTAAATTTCAGCTATCTCAAT
>CAZZMB010000043.1:0-18364 GCA_964655225.1 uncultured Chitinophagales bacterium
CCATTGCCCCTTGTTTTCGGTAAACTGCAAGCCATCATTGATGGCTAAGGAAATGAGCCATATAAAATTGAACAAGAGTAAGAAAAGGAGCCGATTAAGAATCATTTTTCAAAAAAGATTTAATAAATAAATATACATATATTTAGGCTTTAATTTTTGCCATAAATCCAGAACCATGTCTCAGCAAAATTTTAAATTTCCAAAAGGCATTCCATATATTATCGGTAACGAGGCAGCGGAACGATATAGTTTTTATGGAATGAAGGCTATATTTGTCGTTTTTCTTACCAGATTTATCACCAATACTGCAGGAGAGCTAGCTGTTTTCGATGAAACAGATGCCAAATTTTGGTTGCATATTTTTATTTTCTCCACGTATGGATTGTCTTTGGCTGGTGCATTTTTTGCTGACGTATACCTTGGTAAATACAAGACAATTATGAGCCTATCGATTGTTTATTGTATTGGTCATTTTATACTTGCTCTTTTTGAAAATCAGTATGGGTTTTTTATTGGATGCAGTTTAATTGCAATAGGCGCTGGAGGAATTAAACCCTGTGTATCTGCGCATGTTGGTGATCAATTCAATGCATCCAATTCGCATTTACTAGATAAGATGTACAACTGGTTTTACTTTTCGATAAATGTCGGTGCCGTAGTGGCCTATTTAAGCGCGGAGCCATTACTGCGCAATGAATATTTGATTTCAAAAGGCTTAAATAGTGCAGTGGCATTTGGATTGCCAGGAGTCTTGATGGTAATTGCAACGTTTGTATTTTGGTTGGGACGAAATAAATTTGTTCATATTCCACCGGCAGGATGGTCTCTATATGCAAAGGAGTTATTTAGTAAAAAGGGTGCTCAGTTAATCTTAAAACTTTCTCCTATTTATATTTTCCTTGCTGTATTTTGGTCATTGTTTGATCAAACTGCTGGCGCTTGGGTATTGCAGGCTCAATCGGATTTAATGATAAAAACAATGAATTTAGGCTTTACTTCAATTACGGTTTACCCCTCACAATTGGGTGTGATGAATGCATTATTTATTGTCATATTTATACCAGTTTTTGCCTACTATGTATACCCTCAATTAGGGAAGGTAATAAAGCTAAGTTACGTCAATAAAATGTCAATAGGTATGGTCTTAGCCGCGCTAAGTTTCGCATTGATTGCATGGGTTCAAGCTCAAATGGATAACTGTATTGCCATGAATATTGCTTGGCAAATTTTGGCTTATGTTGTATTGACAGCTGCGGAAATATTTGTATCTATTTCTTCTTTGGAATTCTCGTATACGCAGGCCCCTAAAGCGCTTAAATCGCTTGTTCTAAGTTTTTGGTTGATCGCTGTTGCCATTGGCAATTTATTTACGGCTTTGGTTAACTTAATTATTAAAAGACCAGATGGCACGTTAATGCTAGATGGTGCGGCTTACTTTTGGTTCTTTACCGGATTGATGTTTATAGCTGCTGTTATATTTTTTATAATGAACAGGAACTACAAAGAGGAACACTATATTCAGGATCTTACTTAAGGTTTGTAATGATTATGTTTTAAGCGATTAGACATCGCTAATATAAGATTTGTACTTGAATGTTTTAGATGTTATCTTTAAACAATAATCCATAAAAAATCAAGCTATACCCATGAAAGACTACACTAGATTATTTGATATTTTAAAGTATCAGGAGCAAAAGTATCCACGATTTGATTGTTTGAATTATAAATACAATGGGAAGTGGAGAAATTATAGTACCTCCGAAGTCAATGAAATTATTGATAAGGTCAGTAAGGCATTTGTAAAGGCAGGTATTCAGAAGGGAGATAAAGTTGCTTTAATTTCGAATAATAGACCGGAATGGAACTTTATTGATAATGGAATGCTTCAAGTGGGTGCCGTCAATGTTCCAATTTATCCTACGATTTCAAAAGATGAATATGCTTATATCTTCGACGATGCTCAGATAAAAATGGTTTTTGTAGCGGATGCAGGACTTTATGAAAAAATAGATGCGATTAAAGATCGCTTGCCTTCTCTAGAAAAGATCTACTCATTTGATGAAGTAGTGGGTTGTGATAATTGGGAAACCTTTCTAAAAGATGGTGAGGATGTTGACATTGTGGAAGTTCATAAACGTGCGAATGAGATACATCCCGAAGAAATGGCTACAATTATTTATACTTCTGGTACAACGGGCAAACCAAAAGGGGTAATGATATCTCATTTCAATATTGTCAGTAATATTAAGACAGTTTTAACCTTATTGCCATTAACTAAAGATAACCATGCGCTGAGTTTCTTGCCACTTTGCCATATTTTTGAACGTGTGGTAACCTACACCTATTTTGCAACAGGCACAGGGTGCTATTATGCGACAAGTCTTGAGACGCTTACAGATGACTTAAAGGATGTGAAACCTCATTTCTTTTCAACTGTTCCTCGATTGTTAGAAAAAGTATATGATAAGATCGTTAGTAAAGGTATGGAGCTTACTGGCTTGAAGAAAAAACTATTCTTTTGGGCTTTGGATATAGCTTCTAATGAATACCATGAAGATTATCAGCCAGGCTTGCGATTTAAAATTGCAGATAAGTTGATTTTCAGCAAATGGAGAGAAGCATTGGGCGGCAACGTAATTGGAATAGTAACAGGAGCTGCTGCTCTTCAAGAAAGATTAGCTAGGGTATTTAGTGCTGCTGGTATAGCGATACGAGAAGGATACGGTCAGACCGAATCTGCAGTGGTGATTACCGTTAACCGATTTGAGCCTGGAGGATTTAAGTTCGGAACTGTTGGGCCTGTATTGCCAGATATGGAAATGAAGTTTGCTGAGAATGGAGAGATATTATGTAAGGGACCAAGTGTCATGATGGGGTATTACAATCAACCAGAGGAAACTGCCAAAACAATTGATAAAGATGGCTGGTTACACACTGGAGATGTAGGCAAGCTGGTTGATGGAAAGTTCCTGAAAATAACGGATAGAGTGAAGGCCTTATTCAAAACTTCTGGAGGCAAATATGTCGCTCCTCAAGTGATTGAAGAAAAAATGAAAGAATCAATTTTTGTAGAGCAAATAATGGTTGTTGGGGAGAATGAGAAATTTGTGAGTGCTCTGATTGTTCCTTCTTTCTTGAATTTATCGGAATGGTGTTCTAAAAGTGCATTGGATTGTTCTACCAAAGAATCCATGGTAAAAGCGCCTGAAGTTTTAGCCCTTTTAAAAGAAGAGGTAGAACGTTTAAATGAAAGTTTTGGTAAGGTGGAGAAAGTCAAGAAATTTGAATTGTTAGTCGATGAATGGTCCATTGAAACAGGAGAATTAACGCCGACGATGAAGGTTAAACGCAAGGTGGTTAAAGAGCGTTATAAAGATTTGATTAAGGCTATCTATAACATATAGTTAAATACAGTAAATTTATCATTGCCGAAGTCGGATTTGCTGGGGTTGATTGTTC
Organism: uncultured Chitinophagales bacterium; assembly: GCA_964655225.1. Taxonomy (GTDB): domain Bacteria; phylum Bacteroidota; class Bacteroidia; order Chitinophagales; family UBA8649; genus JAFMKE01. The sequence goes on from CAZZMB010000043.1 coordinate 3,460, forward strand.
GCCTCGGCAAACAACTTCTCCCATGGCACCAAAATGAACTATCAGTTTTGGTGGTACTTCTTCTCTAGTTCCTCTAAAAAATCGTTTTCCGCTTTGATAATAAGTACAATCATTTCTCTTTTTTCTGCCTCACTCATGTTGTCAAAAAGATGGTATCCATTATCTAAAATATCGATGCCAATTTTCAAGGCATTTATCTCTTCTTTTGAAAAAAAGTCTTTTTGTTCATTCATTTTTTTAACAAGCTCAGTTAAGATTGCTGTAGTCTTTTTTAGTAACTTACTATCGGTAAGCGCGTTGAGTAAATCCTCCATTTCACCAATGAAATCCCGTAATTCATCTAGAGGTAAATCAGCTAATATTTCTTCAAAAAGTTCATCACTTATAGGAAGTTTGACTTTTTTCTTCTTTGCAATAGCAACAAGTTCGTTTTCGAATCTTGAAGCTGCCTTGAAACTTTTCAAGGCTTGAAACCCTGCCTTTATGGCTTTTGGGAATTGCCATCCAAAGTTAAAAATTATTCCAGGAGCATCACCAAGCAATTTCAATAGCTGCCCAGGATTCTTAATATGCTTATCCAAATCATCAAATGCATCTTTTAAGATTTTACGCTGATCTTTCGGGGGATAGATGTAATCAAGGAAGTATGACTTCACTTTATCTATGAGCACAGGAGTCACACTTTCATCAAGAATGAACTTCTCTTCTAAAGAATCAAACTCATATCGTTGAGAAACCAATATGCGATACTTCTCAATCATTTCATCCAATAAGACTTTCTTCTCCATAAATTGATTATTATACCATAAAGTTAGGCTTTAAAATACAAATAAGCGCGCTGATAAGGCAGAACGCTTATTTGCGAAAATGATTATTATTTGATGGATATGTGCTTTACTTTATTTTTAAGTGGCTCTTCTTTTTTTGGTAGAGTTAGTATTAGTATTCCTTGAACTGTACTAGCATCGATATTTTCTATGTCTACACTTTCAGGCAAGGTAAAGCTTCTACTAAAACTTGTAGGACTAAACTCTCTTCGAGTATAAGTATCTAGTTTTTCTTCGCTTTTCTCGTTATTTTCAGAAGAAATGATCAGTATATTTTTATCAAGCTTGATAGATAAATCTTCTTTTTTATATCCTGGTAAAGCTAATTCAAGAGTATATGTTTTATCCCCATCTTTTATGTTTACCGGAGGAAATTGACGTTTAAAACTAGTATTTCTGCTGTTTTCTGTCAAAAATAAATCGTTAAATATTGAAGGGTAACTTCTTGATCTAGCATTTGTTTTTTTTATTAAATTTCTCATAATTTTTTTATTTTATTAAATTCAAAAACAACGCTTCAAATTAAGTACCAAGAGGATTCTTTGGACAAGGTGCTATATAAACACAAAAAAGAGCGACATAATGTCGCTCTTTTTTGTAAATTCATGACAATTTGTCTATCTTACTATGTTGAATCGATTCGCTATTTGATCATTGTAGCTTCCGTAGACATACATTGCACCGAAAAACATACTGGTATAAATCATATCTGAAAGAAATGTAGCTTGGTAAAAGGGAATAGCCATGGTATAACAATCAATCAGCCCTTGAATGGTTTTTGGATATAACATACCATTCATCCAAACTCCAAAATTTGAAACGATAAAAAACACTAAACTTGCACCGGTACTTCCTAAAATAATTTTGGATACCGACAATTTTTTTAGTAAGAATCCACCCAAAACGACAATAATTATTAAAGCTATGACTGAAAACAATTGATCTAAGGTAAACCATGAGATCTTTTCCGATGTTGCGTATCTGGTATTGTTTAAAAACAAATCACTTAACCACCAAGCAGTAACTGGTAAAATTAAAGCCAGTGATTTTCGCTTGTAGAAAGCAACTGCAAATAGCGCTATTGCACCCATTGGAGCAAAATTAGGGATGTGGGGAAGGAGTCGAGCTATGACGCCAAAAACTACAATTGCCGTAATCAGTAATATACTTTTGTTTAAAGCTTTCATAGGCTAGTTTTGATAACTTGATGGATTACAAAAATACAACGTCTAAACATTAAATCAAAACGAATGATATTTTTTAATTCTACTCGTCAAAATAGCTTTTATTTAAGTTTTAATTTTCGTAAATTTGCCAAGCGAATTTATTAAAATTTTACTTCAATCTAAAACCCTAAGAAGGTATGTCTGAAACTGCAAAGTTTATATTAGGTGATAAAACACACGAGTTTCCTGTTCACGTAGGAACGGAAAATGAGAAAGGAATTGATATTAGTACCTTAAGAGGGGTGAGTGGTTATGTAACTTATGATGTCGGTTATAAAAACACGGGTGCTACAAAAAGTAGTATCACATATATTAGTGGAGAAGAGGGTATTTTAAGATATAGAGGATACAACATCGAGGAACTAGCAAACAAAGCGAGTTTCTTGGAAGTAGCTTATCTATTGCTGGAAGGTGAACTACCGACTGCATCTGAATTGTCAAGTTTTGAAGAAGAAATCACACGCCATACACTCGTAAATGAAAAATTGAAATTTGTTTTTGATGCTCTTCCTAGCGGGGCGCATCCTATGGGTCAATTAATGACTATGTTAAGTATGTTTTCGGCATATTATCCTGAAGCCTTAAACCCTCATCGCAGTGAAGAGGACAGAAAATTAACAATTATCCGCTTGTTGTCGAAGATGCCAACTCTTGTGGCGATGATAATGAAAAATAAACAGGGTCATCCCATTGTATATCCTAAAAATAAGTTGGGTTACGTTGAGAACTTCTTACAAATGACTTTTGGTCATGTTACTGAAGATTATACAATTGATCCAGTTGTGGTAAGTGCGATGAACAAGCTCTTAATCTTACATGCTGATCACGAGCAAAACTGTTCTGCATCCGCAGTTCGTTTAGTTGCATCTTCTAATGCAAATTTGTACGCGTCAGTTGGTGCTGGAGTTGCTGCTTTATGGGGGCCGCTTCATGGTGGAGCCAATCAGAAAGTTCTGGAAATGCTCGAAGCCATTAAAGAAGATGGCGGAGATACGGACAAATGGTTAAATAAAGCAAAAGATAAGAACGACTCTTTTAGATTAATGGGTTTTGGTCATCGGGTGTATAAAAACTTCGATCCTCGAGCTAAGATTATTAAAAAATCTGCCGATGAAATTTTAGAAAAAATGGGTATCAATGATCCAATACTTGAAATAGCTAAAAAGTTAGAACAAGCTGCTTTAAATGATAGCTATTTTATCGATAGAAAATTGTTTCCTAATGTAGACTTTTACTCTGGTATTATCTACAGAGCTTTGGGGTTTCCTGTAGAAATGTTTACGGTTTTGTTTGCTCTAGGGCGTTTGCCAGGTTGGATGGCGCAATGGAAAGAATTAAGAGCTGAAGGTCAACCTATTGGACGACCAAGACAAATATATGTTGGTACTGCAGAGCGTCCTTTCTTGGATTTTGATAAGCGATAGATTAAAGTTGTATCAAGACAAATTAAAAACCCCAGCTTAATAATTATTTAACTGGGGTTTTTAATTTTTTGTATGATTGCTTATCTAAAATAAACCATGAAGCTCGGCTTGCACCTTATTATAAATTTCCGCTAAATCGTCTTCACTCTCTACAAAATTGAGCTTATCGCAATCAATAACCAATAATTTGCCTTGATCATATTTGGCAATCCATGAATTATAAAATTCGTTTAATCGTTTTAAATAATCCAATCGTATGTTTTCTTCATAATCTCGCCCTCTTTTTTGAATATTATCAACTAACCTAGGAATTGATGCTTTTAAGTATATCATCAAGTCAGGAGCTTTTGTTTGGGAAATTATCGTACTATATAAACTCTTATAATTTTCGAAATCTCTCGATGACATCAAACCCATTTTATGCAGATTTGGAGCAAATATCTCTGCATCCTCATAAATAGTTCGATCTTGAATAATCGGATTTGAATTGTTGTTTATTTCAATAACTTGTTGATATCGACTATTGAGAAAATAAACTTGCAAATTAAATGACCACCTCGGCATATCGTCATAGAAATCATTGAGGTAAGGATTGTTTTCGACATCCTCAAATTGAGGCTGCCAATTAAAGTTTTTTGCTAATAAGCTGGTCAGGGTCGATTTGCCGGCTCCAATGTTTCCTGCAACTGCGATGTGATTTATTTTGTTACTTCCCATGTTTTGTTTAGTTTGAGTTAAGTATTCGTCTTATTTAAAATATTGGAAACCCATAATTTCTCTTACACCTGCCAAGGTTTCTTTGGCGCTTTTTCTTGCTTTCTCTTTACCTAGTTCTGCGACTTCCTTTAGTAACTTTTCATTCGTGCGAAGATCAGTAATGCGCTCTCTAATAGGTTTTAGGAATTCATTGGTGTCTCTTGCTAACTGCATTTTTAAGTCTCCGTAGCGTATACTACAATCCTTGTAGGAATCTCTAAACTGTTGCACAGTCTCCGGTTTAGATACATGCTCCATGATATTGAATAGGTTGTTAATTTCTGCAGGAATAACTTGATCTTTTTCTGTTGGAGAGTCTGAGGTCTTGGCTTTTTTAAATTTCTTTAAAATAGTAGCCTCATCATCGGTTAAAAAAATAGCATTATTTTCGTTATTATCACTTTTACTCATTTTTCCTCCACCATCTAAACCCGGTATTTTAACCAAGTCAGCTCCAAAGTTGAACGCCTTAGGTTCAGGTAAAAAGTCGGTGTTGTATATCCGATTAAACCTATTGGCGAATGTTCGGGTCATCTCTAGATGCTGTTCTTGATCTTTTCCCACTGGAACATATTTAGCCCGATGTATTAAAATATCTGCAGCCATCAACGAAGGGTAGGTGAGAAGTCCTGCATTTATTGCTACTTCTTTTGCTCTTATCTTTTCTTTAAACGAAGCTGTTTTTTCTAATTCACCCTTGTGAGCAAACATATTTAAATACAGATACAATTCTGCAATCTCAGGAACATCACTTTGCAAATAAATAGTAGCAATTTCAGGATCTATGCCTACTCCAATGTAATTGGCAAGCACATCTTTTACACTTTCTTGAAGCTCAACTTTGTTATGTTTTGTCGTCAAACTATGCCAGTCTGCAATAAAATAAAAACATTGATAATCATGCTGCATTTTAACGAAATTGACCGCTGCTCCTAAATAGTTGCCTAAGTGTAATTTGCCAGAAGAACGCATCCCACTTAAAACAATTTCTTCCCTCATAATATCTGTTGCGTTTAATATTTTATCGATGAGCTAAATTATGTAAATTTTAGGTTTATTTTTTGCTCGATGTTGCATAAATTTTAAATTGTTTATAACTAATATTAAGTACATCTTATATTTACTTTTATCTTCACCTAGTAAAGAAAAAATTGAGATGAAAATTGATAGTGATTTAATAAAAAAGTTGGCTGAGTTAGCTAAACTTGAGTTTAATAATGAAGATGCTCTGGAAATTCAGAAAAATCTAGGTAATATTTTAGATTTGGTCGAAAAATTACAAGAAGTAGATACGGAAGGAGTAGAGCCATTATTGTATTTGAATGGCAATTCTAATATATTCCGTGCGGACAAGGTGAAACAGCTTATCACGAAAGAGGAAGCATTGAAAAATGCACCGAACAAGGACTCCGATTATATAAAAGTGCCTAAAGTAATTAGTAAGTGAATATCATTGAGCTTCAACAAGTCAAAAAGTCCTATTTAATGGGAACGGAATTGATTCATGCCTTAGCAGGGGTTGATTTAGAGGTTAAGAAAAATGAGTATCTCGCGCTTATGGGGCCATCAGGTTCTGGGAAATCTACTTTGATGAATATCCTGGGTTGTTTGGATGTACCTTCAAGTGGGACTTATTTATTAAATAATGTAGCGGTAGAAAAAATGACAGACGATGAGCTGGCACGGGTAAGAAATAAAGAAATAGGTTTCGTTTTTCAAACCTTTAATTTACTTCCTCGATTGTCTGCACTCGAAAATGTGATGTTGCCTTTAATTTATGCAGGAATTTCAAAAAAAGAAAGAATTTTAAGAGGAGAGGAGGTCATGGGTTTAGTAAGCTTAACTGATCGGATGAGTCACAAACCGAATGAGCTATCCGGAGGACAGCGTCAGCGTGTAGCAATAGCCAGAGCTCTAGTAAATAAACCCTCTATTATATTGGCAGATGAACCAACCGGAAATCTAGATTCAAAGACGTCTAATGAAATTATGGGCATTTTTGATGAAATACAATCGAAGGGGAATACCGTAATTCTTGTAACGCACGAGGAAGATATTGCTCAGTATGCTAAACGCGTAGTTCGATTGCGGGATGGCTTAAAAGAAAGTGACACCTCTAACACGTAAAAAAGATTTTTGATGAATGTCTATTTAATTCCTGGCTTGGGAGGTGATAAGCGGATGTATGCGGGACAATTAAGTGAATTTCCGCAAACCAAAGTCTTGGAGTTTATCGAACCATTAAAAGAAGAGACCATTTCAAATTATGCCTATCGCTTAGCTGAAGGTATTGATAAGAATCGACCGTTTATACTTGTCGGTGTTTCTTTGGGTGGCATAGTTGCTCAAGAAATTGCAGTGCATTACCCACCTAAAAAGACTATTATTATTTCTAGTGTTAAAAGTACAAGCGAGTTGCCCCTATGGATCCGGATGTTCAAGTATATTCCTATTCCCAAACTGATTCCTGGCAAACTATATTTATGGATATTTATGGTATTGATGTGGTTTAAAACCATAGGCTCAAAGAGTAATCACATTATAGCTAATCTAAAAAATATGGCTAAAGATGTTGATCCAAAATTTGTTTACTGGGCGGTTAATCAATTAGTAAAGTGGAAAAACCCAATTATTGACTTTAAGGCTTACCATATGCATGGAGGAAGTGATTATTTGTTCCCTTGCTTTAGAATAAAAAACTTAAACTTACAGATTAAAGGAGGGACACATGTCATGATTTTAACACATGTATCCAAGATTAACGAAGCCCTAAGTAAGGAACTACATGCTTAAGAAGAAGCTCTATGGCGGGGGTGAAATTGTGCAATCGTTTCTTGTAAATAACTTTGGTCTAAATGGGTGTATATTTCAGTTGTTGTAATGGAGGAGTGTCCCAGCATTTCCTGCACAGCTCTTAAATCTGCTCCACCTTCGACCAAATGTGTTGCAAATGAATGGCGGAAGGTGTGCGGACTAACTTTTTTCTGAATGCCTGCCTTTTTAACGGCATCCTTAATAATATAAAAAATCATCACACGGCTTAAACCTTTACCCCTTCGGTTTAGAAACAGTGTATTTTCATGCCCTTTCTGTATATTTATGTGATTCCGAATATTATCTAAATAAATTTTAATTTGCTTAATGGCTTCATTGCCAATAGGAACTAAGCGTTCTTTTTCCCCTTTTCCAAATACTTTGATGAAATCAGCATCGAAGAATAAATGTGCTCTTTTCAAGGTGGTTAGTTCAGAAACTCTTAAGCCACAACTGTACAAGGTTTCTATAATAGCTCGATTTCTAATGCCTTCATCGGTACTTAAATCTATATGCTCAATTATTTGTTGTATTTCCGCATAGCTTAATGTATCAGGTAGCTTTCGGCTAAGTTTTGGCGCATCCAACATTTCACAAGGATCTTTACTAATTATTTGCTCAATCCTTAAATATTTATAGAATGCTTTAATTCCCGATATAATGCGCGATTGCGATTGTTCACTAAGTCCAAATTCAGTATTCAAAAACTCGATGAATCTTTGAATATCTTTTAAATTTAAATCCCTAAAACTTTTTGTTGGCAATTCTATATCTATATATTGAAGAAGTTTCCGAACATCACGAATATACCCTTGAACGGTGTTGTCAGACCTTCCTTTCTCCAACTTGAGAAAATTACTAAAATCAATAATATATTCTTCTTCAATAGCCATTTCTAAATATCTACAGTAAATTTACATATATTATAGAATAAGGAAAGAAAGTTAATCAACTAGATATGAAAAAGATAATCATTCTCAATGGCCCGAATTTGAATTTGTTAGGAAAGCGAGAAAAGAGCATATATGGGGATATGTCATTCGATGATTTTTTTAAAGAGATGAAAGAGGTGTATAGCGCTGACATTCAACTTGCCCATTTTCAAAGTAATATTGAAGGAGAAATAGTCACTAAATTACAAGAAATTGGCTTTACTTATGACGGTATAATACTTAACGCAGGCGGATATACACATACCTCTGTAGCGATTAGAGATGCGGTTCAAGCTATCAAAACTCCCGTTATTGAAGTTCATATTTCCAATATTTATGCACGCGAGGAGTTTAGACAACATTCTTTGCTATCTGCGGTAAGTAAAGGAGTTATTGCAGGATTTGGATTGGAAAGCTATGTCTTAGCCTTGGATTCCTTTCTATAATTAAACGTACAACGCCGCTTTTGCTGCTTCTACCACTTTTTTAATAGAAGGTAAATAGGCCTCCACTAAATTAGGTGCATAATGCATGTTTGCATCTGCTCCATTTATTCTTTTGATAGGTGCGTCCAAATAATCAAAGGCGTGCTTTTGAATCTGAAAGCTTATTTCCGAAGAGATACCACCGAATGGCCATGATTCATCAATTACAATCAATCGATTCGTCTTTTTAACTGATTCAACAATAGTTGGAAAATCTAGCGGTCGAATAGTTCGTAGATCGATGACCTCTGCTTCAATACCTTCTTTTGCCAATGCATCTGCACTTTCTTTGGCTACCTTCATCATTTTATTGAAAGAAACAATTGTGATGTCTTTACCTGTTCTTACAATATCTGCCTTGCCAATTGGAATGACATATTCCTCTTCAGGGACTTCTCCAAGGTCGCTATACATCATTTCAGATTCCATAAAAACAACAGGATCTGCATCTCGTATAGCACTTTTCAATAAACCTTTTGCATCGTAAGGATTGGATGGACTTACAACTTTTAATCCAGGTGTATTGGCCATCCAACTTTCAAAGGCTTGTGAATGCGAAGCACCCAACTGTCCAGCTGAACCACTAGGACCCCTAAAAACTATAGGACAAGAAAACTGACCTCCACTCATACTATGAATCTTAGCAGCTCCATTAACAATTTGGTCAAAAGCTAAGACAGCAAAATTCCAAGTCATAAATTCTACAATAGGTCGAATACCGTTGATAGCCGCACCTGTGGCGATACCAGCAAACCCTAATTCAGATATTGGAGTATCAATAACTCGCTTTTCACCAAACTCATCAAGCATACCTTGACTGACCTTGTAGGCACCATTATATTCTGCGACTTCTTCACCCATTAAAAAAACAAGTTCATCTCGTCTCATTTCTTCTTGCATGGCTTCTCTTAAAGCGTCTCTAAAGCGAATTTCTCTCATAATAAGTGATTTGAGGCGTAAAGATAACTTCTTTCCTTAAATTTCAACTAGCCAATTTTATTTTAATAGAGATAAATTTTGAATAGTGAAAAAATAAAAATATTTCAGTCTTAAAAACAAGTCATTTGTACAATGGTTTATTTTTGGTCTTGTTTACTCAAGCTTTTGGATGCATATGTTATCAAAACTAATGAAGGTTATTTTACCAAGATATTTTAGCTAAAGTCAATGAAACATTATTGCGATTGGAGAACTGATTAGCTTATGCTTCAATCAGTACTTTTTGTTTTAGCTCTGCTATCTTTCAAACAAGTTTTAACAGACATCTGATGGATATTTATTCTATATTTGTTTTATAAACACTAAAAATGAGTGAAGAGCAAAAAAAACAACAAGGCAATCAGATAAATATTGAGTTAACCGAGGAGATAGCCGACGGAATATATTCAAATTTGGCGATCATTTCACATTCTCAGTCAGAATTTATCGTTGATTTTGTGCGAATATTACCGGGTGTGAACAAGGCTAAGGTTAAATCTCGAATTATTTTAACTCCACAACATGCAAAACGCTTGTATAAAGCATTGGCAGACAATATCGATAAATTTGAAAATGCAAATGGGGAGATTGAAGATAATGATGTGTTACCGGGTATGCCAATGAACTTCGGAGGAAATACAGCTCAGGCATAAAAAAGTCTAAATGAAGTTTTTACACCCTAATTTTTTATGGGCCTTATTCTTCTTGGTATTACCAATAGTTATTCACTTATTCTATTTTAGAAGGTATCAGCGTATCCTATTTTCCAATACTCGATTTTTAAATGAAATAAAGGATGAGCAAGCGACTAGGAATAAGCTCAAGCATCTTTTAGTTCTTGCGAGTCGTTTATTGGCCGTATTATTTTTGGTACTGGCATTTGCACAGCCATTTATTCCAAATAATGCGGATAGCAATTTAAGTGAAAAGGGGATATCTATTTATCTTGATAACTCTTTTAGTATGCAAACAGAGGGTGATGGATTTATCCTCTTTGATGAAGCTAAAAATGCAGCCAGAAGTATCATTGAAGCATATGGAGAGAACAATAAATTCCAAATTATAACGAATGATTTTGAGGCCAAGCATCAACGCTTGTTAGGGAAAGCTGAGGTGCTTAATTTACTCGACCAAATTAAAGTAAACGCAGCCAACCAAAAGAAAGATATTGTTTTTGAAAAACAGAAAATTAGTCTAAAAAATACCACAGGAAATAAATTGATTTATCAGTTGTCAGACTTTCAGAAAAATGATGGCTTGTTCAAAGCAGATTCTGCTTATCAAACCAGTCTTATTAAACTTTCACCAAGTAACATAAGAAACATAAGCATCGAAGAGGTTTATTTTCAGGCTCCAATACAATTAAAAGGTCAACAAAACATATTGATTGTAAGGTTAAGAAATCAGAGTGAAGAGCAACAAAGTGGAAGTTTACAGCTTTCTATTAATGAGGAAACTAAATCAATTGGTAATTATACCATAGCTCCAAATAATACGATTTACGATACGCTTACATTCACCATATCGGCAAATGGTTGGAATCAAGGTAAAATTGTAATCAATGATTACCCTTTGAGCTTCGACGACACGTATTACTTCACATTTCTTGTAGAAGAGCAGTTACGGGTTTATTGTATATATGATGAAGCTGGTGAAAAGTATCCAAAAGCTGTCTTTTCCAATAATGAAGAAGTTTTTTTGCAGGCTGACCTGGTAAGTAATATAGACTATAAATTATTAGATCAACAACATTTGGTTATTGTCAGTAATCTGATTAATATTCCTTCTGGCTTGATGGAGTCATTAAAAGTCTATGTAAACTTGGGCGGTCAAATTTTATTTATACCCAATAGTAAAGGAGATATTCAAAATTACAATCAATTTTTAGGCGTTTTAAATGCAGGAAATTTTTTACAGAAGAAAGAAGAAAAACGGAAGGTCAATACGATTAATTTTAAGCATCCACTATTGACAGATATGTTTGAAGAAGTCCCAACTCAACTGGAATTGCCAACATTAGAGGCATACTATTCTTTGTCTCCATCAATTTCTCAAGAAGCTATAATGGCCTTTGCAGATGGGACGAATTATTTATCATCCGTTTCTGTGGGGAATGGTCAGCTTTATATCTTAAGTGCCGCATTAGGCGATGCTTATGGTAATTTTACGCAACAAGCTATTTTTGCTCCATTATGTTTTAGAATGGCCGTTTTAGGAGTTAAAAATGTAAACATTGCCTACACGATTGAAACGAGTACAAATATCAACTTATCTGCTCAACTCACGAATGATGAGCGTATTCTAAAAATACGAAACAAAGAACAGGAGTTTATTCCTAGTAAAACTAATTTGAACAGTCAGCTATTATTAAGTTTGCCTGGCTTGTCGCTGAAAAATGGTGTGTATGAAGTTGTTGATGATAGCGAAGAGTATTATGCTAAAGTTGCATTAAATTATGACCGAAGTGAGGGTGATTTATCTTATTATACCTTGGATAACTTGAACGAAAATTACCTAAATACATCCGTGAAAGTTCTTGAAAATAACTTAGCTTTAATTAAGGATAATGTAAAACAAATTGAAGATGGTGAGTCCTTTTGGAAGTTATGTATTATTTTAGCTTTACTTTTTTTAGCAATTGAAATATTTTTACTTCGGTTTTTACCCAAATAACTAATGAAATTATTACTCAAATCCATTAAAATTTTTGATAAAACTTCAAAACATCATTTGAAGAAAATGGATATTCTCATTGAGTCGGGACAGATAAGCGAAATCAGTACAAATATTTTGGTTGATAATCATACTAAAGTTTTCAAGGAACAAGGCGCATGCGTTTCAACCGCCTGGATAGATAGCAATTTTCATATTTTTGAGCCTGGTTATGAATATCGGGAAGACTTTAAATCGGGATTGAATGCCGCTGAAAAAGGTGGGTTTTCTAATCTGTGCTTGATGCCCAATACTATACCGCCAATAGATAATAGTGCTCAATTGGCTTTTGCCCAAAAATCTTCAAAACATTCCTTGGTAGATGTATTTTGCTTAGGAGCTCTTTCACAAGGGACTATTGGGAAAGATATTGCCGAAATATATGACATGTATCATCACGGTGCTGTAGGTTTTACAGATGGAATTAAGCCAATACATGATGCAGGATTAATGGAGCGAGCACTATGGTACGTTAAAAAGTTTGATGGAGTGGTTTTAAGTCAGCCTAATCAAGATGATTTAGCAGGTAAAGGTCAAATGAATGAGGGCTTGAATAGCACCAAGCTTGGGCTAGAGGGAGTTCCAAAACTGGCAGAGGAATTGATGGTTTCTAGAGATTTATACTTATTGGAACACACCCAGTCTAGGTTGCACTTTATAAATATTTCCACAAAGAAGTCTGTAGATTTGATTCGTAGTGCCAAAAAGAAAGGTTTAAATGTAACAGCCGGGGTTAATGTAGCTAACTTATTCTTTGAAGATAGTGAATTGCTGGATTATGATACTAATTTTAAGGTAAGCCCTCATTTAAGAGAAAAAGAAGATATCAGCGCAATACTTAAAGGTTTAGCAGATGGGACTATCGATGTGATAAGTAGTGGCCATCTTCCTTTGCATGTAGATGAGAAAAAGCTGGAGTTCAATCATTCAGCCTTCGGAATGAGCACTATTGATTGTGCCTTCAGGGCGGCTAGAAAGGCAACAGAAAAAGCATTGAATGAAGATGAGTTAGTCGAAAAACTTACCAATGCATACCAAATATTTAAGCAAAATAAACCCCTTATTCAAGTCGGTACTAAAGTAGATTTAACGGTATTTAGTATGCAGGGTAATGAGGTTTTTACCTCAGAAGAAGTCCATTCAAAGGGCAAAAATAATCCATTTGTAGGGCGTGAATTGTTGGGAAAGGTATTCGGTATTATAAAAGGAAATAAAACGAACTTATTATGAGCCATAAAATCCATATTGCCTTGAAATGGGGCTTATTGGGGGGGATTTCTACTGCATTACTCGGCTTGGTTTTATATCTATTAAATGTGGAAAGGGCTTCCTGGTTAAACTATGTAGTATTTGGCTTATTGATAGGAGTCATTATAATGGGTACATATGAGTATAGAGATAGTGTGCTGGAGGGTTTTGCAAATTTTAAAAAATTACTTGGGATGGGCTTGCTTATTGCCCTAGCTTTTGGTATTGTTAACGCTTTGTGGGGGGTATACTATATGGAATTTTTAAATCCTACTTTGCTAAATGATTTGATGTTAGATACAGAAATCAGTATGGAAGAGCAAGGAATTTCTGATGAACAAATTAAACAAACATTAAACGTCATGAAGACCATGATGAAACCACATTTTTTCTTTGTGACTAGTCTATTGAACATGCTATTAGTCGGCCTATTTGGTTCATCATTAACCAGCTTGGTCATGCGGAAAGAAAAGCCTGAGGAGTTAATTATTGACGAAAAGCTTAGTGAATAAGATATGCAGTTATCTATTGTTATACCCGCCTTTAATGAGGAAGAGAGCTTACCTGAATTACATCAGTGGATTATTGAAGTAATGCAAAAAAATAACTTTACTTATGAAGTGATTTTTGTGGATGACGGTAGCAAAGATCAGACTTGGGGAATAATAGAGGAACTTGCCCAAAAAGATCAGCATATCCACGGAATTAAATTTCAAAGAAATTATGGTAAAGCAGCAGCTCTGCAACTTGGATTTCAGGCAGCAAAAGGTGAAGTCGTGGTTACCATGGATGCTGACCTACAAGATAGCCCAGAGGAAATTCCTGAGATGTACCGAATGGTCCTTGAAGATAAATTCGATTTAGTAAGCGGCTGGAAGCAAAAGCGTTTCGATCCTATTACCAAGACCATACCGACTAAAATATACAATGGAGTGACGCGTATGATGTCAGGCATCAAGCTGCATGATATGAACTGTGGTTTAAAAGCTTATCATCGAGATGTAATAAAAAGTATAGAGGTTTATGGAGATATGCATCGCTATATTCCAGTTCTAGCAAAAAAAGCCGGTTTCAATAAAATTGGAGAAAAGGTTGTTCAACATCAAGCTAGAAAATTTGGGGTGACCAAGTTTGGTATGGAGCGATTCATTAATGGACCCTTAGATTTAATGTCTGTATTGTTCATGACTCGTTTTGGAAAACGGCCGATGCATGTTTTTGGTTTTTTGGGTGGCTTAATGTTTATGTTGGGTTTCTTGTTTACTTTTTGGGTACTGCTTGAAAAAGCACTCTATGTTTTTTGGCAGATTGGTCTCAAACCTACCTTAGTAACAGATAATGTAATTTTCTATTTAGCTCTAGTGGCAATGCTAATGGGGACTCAGCTGTTTTTGGCGGGTTTCTTGGGTGAGTTAGTTGTGCGAAGTGCCCCGGATAGAAACGACTACTTGGTAGAGAAACAGATATAGCTATGGGGATAATAGCTAGACAGAGTATTAAGGC
>CAZZMB010000044.1:0-17626 GCA_964655225.1 uncultured Chitinophagales bacterium
ATATCCTCGCCCGACATTATTTTATTGACCGTTGCCTGTACATTAGAGGTTGTTTTTTTAACGACCTCGACCTCTTCTTCATAGCTTGGGTAATCCAATATTATATTGAACATAAACCGATCCAATTGGGCCTCAGGTAAGGGGTAAGTTCCTTCCTGCTCAATTGGGTTTTGTGTAGCTAACACAAAGAATGGTTGAGGCAATGGGTTGTGAACTCCATTAATCGTTACTGATTTCTCCTGCATTGCTTCTAGTAAGGCGGCTTGTGTTTTGGGTGGCGTTCTGTTGATCTCGTCGGCCAATACAATGTTGGAGAAAATAGGCCCCTTATTAAATCTAAATTTTCTAGATTCATCCAAAATTTCGGCTCCCACAATATCACTAGGCATTAAGTCTGGTGTAAATTGGATGCGACTAAAACTTAGTTCTAGTACTTGAGAAATAGTGCTTACTAATAAGGTTTTGGCTAATCCTGGAACCCCTACCAACAGACTATGTCCATTGCTAAAAATTGAGGTCAATACTAAATCTACTGCTTCGTCTTGACCTACGATAACCTTGGCTATTTCACTTTTTAGCGCTTTAAATTTTAACGCTAAGGCATCCACCGCTTCTACATCCGACATTTGACTCATTCTCGTTTAGTTTATTTCGTTAGCTATTATATCACAGCCTTGGTATTTTTCAGCTAGCCGGATATATATGTTTTCTACTTTTTTGGCCAACCACAATTCCATTTCATCATTTTGCTTGGTTTGCTTCGCAACGGCCTTTATCTTGCTGTAATCGTCGTTTAGATTAGCCATGTGAGCTGGAGTTTCGGATTGTAAATAAATAATCCGAAAACCAGATTGACCATCAAAAGACTGGTAAGGGAGCACTTCTGAAAAATCTCCCACATTCATCATATCCAAGGATAGGGCAACATTCCCCTCTAACTGACCCATTTCAAAAAATGTATCTCCCGTTTCAGGATTAGTCAACAAACCCCCATTTTGTTTACTCTGGTCATCTTGAGAAAATCGGGCAACAGCCTGCTGGTAGCTTAAGTCTCCATGATCTAATTTGGCCTTCAACTCTATTATTTCATTTTCAGCATCCAACACATTCTGATCCTCAATATCTGGCGTGATGAGTATATGCCGCACTTCAATTCTATCCCCTTTTCTATCTAATAACTGGATAATATGGAAACCAAACTCCGATTCAACAACATCAGAAATCTCATCAATTTCCAAGCGAAAGGCAACCGCTTCGAATTCTGGCACCAACTCCCCCCTTTTCACATAGCCCAAGGCACCATCTTTAGTGGCTGATCCGGGATCATCCGAATACAATAAAGCCTGAAAGCCAAAATCGCTACCCATCTCAATATCCGCTTTTATTTTTTGAGCCTTTTCCTTAGCGGCTTGCTTTTGTAGGATGGTAGGTTCAGCAAAAATTGCGATTTGGCCTATTTCTACTTCTGCACTAAAATAGGGTAAGCTATCTTGTGGTATTTTTCCAAAAAAATCAAATACCTCCGCCGGAGAAACTGACAAATCAGCAAATACCAAGCTTTTCATTTTATCTGCAAGTAATTGCTGGTAGATGTCATCTCTAAACTCTTCCTTCAAATCAAAAATTGATTTACCATAGTACTCTTCCAATTTTTCGTTAGAACCAAACATACTTATAAAATATTCAATCCTTCTATTCAATTCGCCGTCTACTTCTTCATTGGTTGCAACAACACTGTCTCTTTGAGCCTGAACGATAAATATTTTATCGACAATGAGTTGATTTAACACCTCACATTGCAGCTCCGCTATTTCCATATCATAGCCCGCTTCTTTAGCTTGTTCAAGTTGTAGGTCCAAATCTGATTTCAGGATAATATTATCCTCTACTACCGCTATTATTTCCTCTATTACTTGGGCTTTAAGGGATAGGGTGGTTAAAGTAATTAAACTTAAGATTACTGAATTAATATATTTCAAGGTTATTGTTGTTTTGTGCATTTAATAAGAGCTTTTCTCCGTGCTTGTCAATAATTTCTTTTTCTTTTTGAAATTTAAGTATGGCATAAATATCAGCAGCAATCAAATCCAAAGGTGCTGGCTCTCCTTTTTTATTCTTGCTTTCTATTCGAAATAAGCCGACCGTATTGTCGTTTCGATAAAAGCTCCGGTATTTAACGGAAGTATTCCATAAATATTGGGGGATAGAAATGCTCTCTAAAACACCTTTCTCCACCCATATTGGCGCTGTTAGGCAGTATTTAGGGTTTGCCAAGCAATAACCATCCAGCGCATCATTAGCCTCTTGATTATTCAATTTGTTTAATACTATATCCACATCCAAAAGAGAATCTATTATAAAGTAACTCAATTTGAACATATCTTGGTCAAGGGTATACCTTTCGAGGTTTATCTTGTAATAATTCAAGACCATTTCCTCAGTGATCTGGACGTTTGCTTCTGCAATCACTTTTTGCTGATATGCGTCAATCATCAAGCTTTGCTTATAGTCCAACACCAAGTTATCTATATTTTCTGATGCTTGATTCTTCTTGGCTTCCTGCGCCCAAACCTGTCTGATTATCCAAGCGTTGATTTGTTCTTTATTCCACACAGTATCGCCGGCGTTGTCGCTCGCTATACTTTCTGGAAATAAATAGTTATCATTAACTCTAGCAAGAGAATCCTCTTTATTCGCATTGTTTTCTTGGCATGCAGTGAGAAGGAGCAGTATGAAGGTTAATATGGCGAGGTAAGGCTTAAACACTTATTTTATCATAGATTTAAATACCTCTTGATTGACTTGAATACTGTACTTCTGTTTCAGATTAATAATCCAATTCTTTTCCAAATAACTCTGGTAGTCTGAAATAACATAACCCCTAGTTTCGTTTAGCTTCTTGGTTTCTGGACCCAAGAGCGCATCTACAACTATCTTTTCATTTTTTCCATCTTCGAGCATGTTGCTAAAAACAGTTCCTACTGCAATATCAGCAGATCCATAATTGAATTCTTCCGCGAGTACTTTGCTCGATTTGGTTGTTACTTGAGTTTCTTTCTTATTTAATTTAGCTAAAATAGTCGCTGGGCTCATTCCTTTATTAATGAATTTAAGTCCTTTGAGCGCTGCATTCTCATTGTAAAAGGTATAGCTAGTGTATGCTATTCTATCTGACCACATATAATTGGACTTATTCTCATCATAGAATTTTTTTAGGCCAGCAGTATCCATTACCGCTTTACTCCAAACTTCTCTATCCGTAAGCTCAAAGAGCAAAATGCCATCATGGTATTCTTGCATAAGGTCTTTGTAATCTTCGTTTATCTCGGCTAGGTGTTTCTCACGGTATTGTTGAATTTTCATGCTTTCGTATTTGTCATACGCTCCTTTCAACAGCGCCGGTAAGACCGCTGGATTGGGAACAGCTTTTTTGACCGTTTTTTTCAAATAAACAACAAAATCTTTTTGGGTGAAAGCGTCTTCCCCTATAGAAAATATGGTAGCCGTATAATCCTCTTCATTTAAGGTAAATGTGCCACTATCATAAGACTTGGCTAGGTCAAAAACAAGTTGATTTACCTGGTTTTTATCCGTAGTATAACCAAAATTCACTTTACTGTCTTGGTCATTTTTGGTTTGCGCAACATTGGATCGACTGTCTCGCGAAATTTTACTGCTTAGTCCGGCTTTTGCTTCATCAAATGTTCCTATTTCTGTTTTTGAAACTCGTTGAATGATGTGCCAACCTAATGCTGTTTGCACTGGCTCAGCAAAATCGCCATTTTTTTCTATTGCAAATGCAGCGTTGGCAAATTCAGTTATCATTTCAGCAGCGCTTAGTTCTGGCAATTGTCCTTCCTGAAATTTAGTTTTGCTGTCTTGCGAGTATTGCTTAACTGCAGTTGTAAAATCTACAACCCCCTCCATTAAGTCTTGATAAATTTGATTGACTGTAGCTTTTGCCAAAGCTCTTTTCTCTGGAGAATCCCCCTCTTTGCTTTTGATAAGGATATGGGCCGTTTTAATTTTTCCTCGTGCTGATCGAATATCATGGACTAAGACCAGGTGATAACCAAACTGAGTAGCTACTGGAGTTGATATTTCCCCTTCTTTGGTTTTAAACAATGCATTCTCAAATGGATACACCGTTTGAAATGCAGTAAGGTAACCAAGTCGTCCTGAATTTTCGGCAGCTGAAGGGTCTTGAGATTTTAGCTTCGCTTGCTTCGCAAAACTTGAAGCCGTCAATCCCTTGCGAATATTCATAATTTGCTTCCGCACAAGAGCAGAGTCTTTTGCAGACGGATAACTGCTTGGCCATCTCACTAAAATATGACTGGCATCAACTTCTAATGTACTTCTATCATAAGCCTCTTGAAGCAATGCTTCACTGACCTCTTTATCGTTGGCATAATTCTTTACCAATTGCTTTTGATACGTCGATAATTCGCTTTTAATGGAACGAATAGTGTCCATCTGAAGGGCCTCTGCTTCTGCAACTTTAAGTTTAAAATTAATAAACAGGTCTAGATATTCATTGAGTGAAGATTCACTGTAATCCGCTTGATTATTAATATTATTTTTAGTGTAAATTTTTTCAAATTCTACAGTTGTGATTGCTTCGCTATCTAATGTGAATAGTGTTTGAGTATCCTGAGCCGAAAGGCAACTAACAGCAATGAGAAGAGATAAACTAAAAAAAAACTTTTTCATATGATAAAGGTGTTGGTTACGAATCTGCAAATATACGCTTTTACCAAGTATCTTGGATAATAACTCCTGAAAGAAGTGGCTCAACACTACTTCGCTCAAGCAGATTTTAAAAAAATTAACATAAAGCCTTTATGTATTGGATTAAGAAACTTGATTTACCATCGAAAACTCGCTTTTACTGCAAGGTGGTCGCTTAGGTTTCCTTTGAGTTTTTCGATTACTGCAAGCTTGTTTGGGTTGATCCAAAGCACTTCTTTGGAGTTCATTCGCACGGAAGAGCGATTAGACCTTAAAAAAACATAGTCAATTACACTGCTGTTTTCAGCGGTTGTAAATTTTTGGGCACTTGTAGTGGGCGGGTCAACAGCATCCAACATTTCCAACATTTCTATGTAATTCTCCTTACTTTCTTTACTGGTATTCATATCTCCACATATGATTTGCGGAACATTTAGCTTGGTAAAATCATTTAATAACTTTCTTATCTGTTTGTATTGCTCTTGCCGAATCCACTGAGGGCCCCCTGCATTGAGGTGGGTTCCTAAAACTTGGAAATGCTTGCCTCCAAAAGTCCCCTCCAGTAATATTGCCCCTTTTTTAGCAAAGCAATCGGCCCCGTTGCAAGCTTCGTATTGACATGTTCCCAAAATGTTTAGGGGGATTTTACTTACTACAAAAATGCCACTAGAAGTTTTCAAAGATAGTTTGCTCGGATTAGCTGGTCCGTATTGATGAGGGAATTGGATCTTCAACTGCTTGCTTAAGATTCTCCTGGATGGCTTGAAAAAAGCCTCTTGAAAAACCACAATTTGGATATCGCTGTTATTTAAATACTCGGCAATTTCTCCTGCTCTAAGCTTTTTATGGTTTTTTGATATTTGCTTGGATAAATTAGCGATTCCAGGCAACATATACACGTTCCAACTAAGAATCGTCAGCTCATCTAAGGCCATATCCTGTGCAGATGTTTCACCAAAAAACATGAGCAAGGCCAGCAATAAACTAAAGGTTCTGTTCATTAATTTAGATTTGAGCTTAAAGAATAGCCGCCATATAACAGCCCCACCGAAACAATAAATGAAACCATAGCATAAAGAATAGCCATCATAATAGCCCCATTTTGGTTGAGCTTGAAACTTTCAAAAACAAAGGTGGAGAAGGTTGAAAACCCACCGCAAAACCCAATAATTGCAAAGTATTTTAAGCCTTGCATTTCACTAAATTTATTCATGAGTAAACCAAGCAGAATACCAAAAATAAATGATGCAAAAATATTAGATAAAAATGTTGCCGTTGGAAATCCATTTCCCGGCCAAGGGAAAAGTTGACTTAATGCATATCGGCATACACTTCCAATTGCGCCGCCTAGCGCTATCAAAACGATATTAAGCATTTTGTTGGTTCTTTTTTCCTTTATTATAAACGATTTGCATTATTCCAAACATGACAAAAAAGTATGCAAATACAGCAATTGTTGCATTGAAACTCCAAGGTATAATGCCTTGGTATAAACATATAGCAATGCCCGAGGAAATCAAACCAAAGGCAATAAGGATAAGAGCCGCTTGCCTTTCGGTGAAGCCAAAAAATACCAAGTGATGAGTGATGTGGTCTTTGCCGCCTACAAAAGGTGATTGCCTTTTCATTGCCCTTCGTATAAGCACAGTTAAGGTGTCCGTAAGGGGTACTATAAAAATTAAAAGCGGAAGAACGAATTGTTTAATCTGAATGATTCCTGAGGTTTCTGTTCGTTCACTCCAAAATAAAAAAATACTTATAGCGGCAAGAAATACACCAAGAAACTGACTACCCGTATCACCCATATAAATTTTTGCTGGATTCCAATTATAAAATAAAAACCCTGCCAGCACCCCTAATACACCGCAAATAATAAACAATAGAACAGGAAAGGTCGTAGGCATTGAAAAAAGAAACAATACTGCTGAAGATAGGATCACTATAGCCTGCGTAGTCGTTATCCCGTCCATATTATCAAGCATATTAATTGAGTTCATTAAACCAACAACCCATAGAACAGTAATTAAATAATCTACTGCTAAA
Source organism: uncultured Chitinophagales bacterium (assembly GCA_964655225.1). Classification (GTDB taxonomy): domain Bacteria; phylum Bacteroidota; class Bacteroidia; order Chitinophagales; family UBA8649; genus JAFMKE01. The sequence continues at coordinate 6,775 of CAZZMB010000044.1, forward strand.
TTTCCTGTAGCGACAATGTATAAGTTACTTACAATAAGGATAAATGCGCAAGTAAGTTGGCCCATAAACTTTACCAAAGGATTGGTATTGTATGAATCATCTGCTAAACCGATAATAAACCCCAGCGTTGTAGCTGCAATTAGTCCTAACATTTTCTGATCTTGAAAAATATCGGGACTTGCTGAAGGTATGAAACCTGATGCGGCAACAGCAATCAAAAAAACTACAAAGAAAGATATTCCGCCTAAAGATGGTTTTATGTCACTTGACCAACGAACTTGGTTTAACTCAAGGTTATTTCTAACTCCTAAAGATTTTGAAAACTTCAATAAAAGTCCGTTCATCATGAATGATAAGACTAAACAAAATACAAAAATCAGAATATACATGGTGAGGTGTTAATTGCCGAAAATTTGTTTAACGCTATGAATGATTTTAGCTAAAACCCCCTGTTTTGCATCATCTTTATCAGAATAATAGCCCGAAGAACCGTAGCCGTAGCCATAGCCGTAGCCGTAGCCGTATCCGTAGCCGTAGCCATAGCCATAGCCATAGCCCGAGGCAGAAGCTCCTCTGCCAAAATCGTTCATTACAACGGATAAATTATGAATTTCATTATCAAAAATTAATTTATTAACGTTTTCCATAAACCCACGATCTGAATAGTCTGCTCGGAGTACATAAATTGGATAATTTGCATACTTCAAAAGATCTAAACCGTCAGTAACTAATCCAACTGGAGGAGTGTCAATAAAGATATAATCATAGGTCTCTTTTAACGTTTCTAGCAGCTCCCGAGTTTCTTCTTTATTGATCAGTTCTGATGGATTTGGCGGCACAGGACCTGAAGTAATAATATCCAAATTATCAATTCCTGTTTTTAAAATACACTCATCCAATGAGCTTCTTCCAATGAGAATGGTGCTTAACCCTTTGTTGCTATCCACATTGAATATTTTCCCAATACGAGGCTTTCGCAAATCAAAGTCGAGAATGATTACCTTTTTATCCAAGAGACTAAAAATTGCTGCCAAGTTAATCCCAATAAATGTTTTCCCCTCACCAGGAACAGTTGAGGTAGTGGCCACAATTTTTGGGCCTTTCGAGTTATCAATAAATTCAAGATTTGCCCTTATCGAACGGAAAGCTTCAGAAATTTGTGACTTTGGGTTCTCCGTTACTACAACAGCACTTCGCTCTAAGACATTCTTATATTTAGGGATAAGGCCAAGTATATTCGCATTGCAACTGCTCTCCACCTCATTCATGGTAGAAATTTTGCTATGGAAAATATATCGAATTGCAACTAACATCAAGGCCAAGATAAACCCTACGGCTATGCCGGTTAAACGAATCATAAGAACGTTAGGAGAAATTGGAGTTTTCGGCAATACAGTTGGTTGTAGCACAATATAATCTGAGACTATTCCTGCCTTAGAAATCAAGTACATATTCTTCTGCTCAATTAAGTTTAAGTAAAAGCTTCTCTTTAACTCATTGTCTCGCATAATCTCAGCAAAATCTGATTCCAAATCTGGAAGAGTATATAATAACGCATAGTTTTCTTTAATCTCTTGCTCTGCAAGTCTTCGATCAACAGCTTGCTTCTCGATAACTAAATTAATTTGTTTACTGATATTTAACCTTAAATCAGCAATTTCTCTATTGACTAATACTACGTTTGGATGGTCTGTAGTTACATTTAATAATTTTAAATTTCGGTCCGCCTGCAAAGTTATAATATCTTGAATACTTGATTGGAAACCTAGTGTCTGTTGAGTCATCAAAAATCCAGATAAATTAGACAAATCATTGCCTGATTGCAAATACTGATCCAGCCATATCAGTGAACTTTGATTTAAGTCCAGAATCAAAATTTCTTTCTCCAACTCGCTGAGCTCCTCAAGTTTTTTGATCATCTGCATAGATGGTTCCAAGAATCCCGACTCAAATCTAAATTTCTTTAAGGAATCCTGAGCTTGCATATACTGTTGCCCAAAATTTTCTATCTGTTCGTTCAAAAAATCAATGGTATTATTGATACTTTCTCCTTTTTTAACTTGATCATATTTTATAAAATACTTCGAAAGCGTTCGTACAATTTCATAAGTCTTTTGAGGGTTCGTGTTTTGCAATTCAATTTTTAGTGTATTGGAGTTGTAATTTAGCGGGCTTACGCTCAGATTAGCCTTAATCTCATCAATTACCTTGCTGTAATTTCTTAATTTAAAGCCATACAAGTTATTGACTTGCAGCTTAAATCTAGTTTTATCTACTTTTAGAATAAAAAATGGCGTGGTCAGACTCTTGCCAAAATCACCGGTAAAACTATACGCTTTCGATTTTAAAGAAAAAGTGATTGTATACCTTAATTTATCTGCAGTAATTAGCTCAAAATCAACTTCTTCAAGTTCCTCTGTATAATTATCAAAACTTACAGTAAAAGGACTGTTTCGATAAAACTCAGAGTTGCTAATTTTCCCTTTTGAGTAGCAGTTTACCCTCAACGGCAGCGAATCCAAAGCTGCTTCTAATAGAAATTTTGATTGAAGTAGCTGAATCTCAATATCAATCTCAGCATTGTCTTCTGATAACATATCCTCGACACCTAAGAGTTGGGTTTGTTTGGTGACCGTCCTCATCAGTGTAGTGGAGGCAGAATACACAGGCTGGGTGTGCCGCAAATAGAAAAAGGAAGCAGCTATTGAAACGATAAAGAACAGAATAACCCATAAGAATGATCGCTGTACACTATAAATAAGTAATCCGAGATTAAACTCTTCCAATACATTTTTAAGCTGCTTACGCTCTCCTATATTCCTTTTGTTGGTATTCTCTTCTTGCATATTTATAAGTTCTTAACTAATACAACCACCGTAGTAATTGTGCCGACTAAGGATAAAATTGGTGAAATCTCACTTAAAATTGAATTGGCGACTCTTAATCGTTGCTCAATATAAATTACATCATTGGTTTGAATGATTAAATCTGCATTTTTCAGCCCTTCCATGGTCGACAAATCAACATCAATAATTTCAGGATTTTTTAAATCTCCACGTAAGACTTTAATATTGTAGGCCTTTAAATCGTTGCCAATTCCTCCGGATTTCGCAATTACCTCTAATAGGGTTGTGGGTCCTGGATTTAAGGAAATAACTGCTGCAGCACTACCTGAAAAAACAAATGCTCTTCTATTCTTCACTTGCAAAACAGCAAAAGGTTCATTAAAGATGGATTCACATTTTTGCTCAATCAGATCCTCCAACTCGTTTTCGGTCAATCCTAAAGCATAAGTTCTTCCAAACAAAGGAAGTTCGACATAGCCATCTTGCTCCACTAAATAGATAATTTGTTGCATGGCCATTCCTCCCCCACCTTGCCGACCACCTGACATCCCTCCTCCGGTTTCATTGGGCAAAACATCAATCAAATCAAATCCTTCTCTTGAAAAAATTTGTAAACTAAGCAGATCTCCCTTTTGAATGGTATACTGATCTTGCACCTCTTGACTAACATTAAAATACTCGTAGTTTCCCTTCTTAAACATCCGATTAGGATACATTAATTTGCACGAGCTTAAGGATAAGGAAAACCCGATTAAGACCAATAGTGATAAAATGCTTCTAACTTTCATGCAGGGGTTTTTAAACAATAACTTTGCGAAGATAATTAATTCTTTGCTTTAATGGTTCGTTCTTGGTTTAAGGATGTATACAGTGTCGACATATTCCTGCAAAGATTAGTATAACTATACCTCTCATAGACATGCTCAAAGCCTTTAATTTTCATCCTCCGCCGCAAACTATCATCCTCAACCAGCTCTAATAATTTAGTGCTGAACTCCTCTAAATTATTGTTTTCCGATAAAACCGCAGTTTCTCCTTCAAGCACAATATCTTCAATTCCTCCAACTCGTGTTGAAATAATTGGAACATTTGCTGCTTGCGCTTCAATTAAGCTAACAGGAGTACCCTCATTGAAGGAGCTTAAGGCTACAATATCTAGGCCCGGCAAAGCGGACTCGATGTCAGTAATCCAACTCGTAAAAAGGACATCTGATTTTGCGGCTGTGCTATTGGATATATTAAGTTTTAGACTATTGGAAAAACGCTCCAATTCTTCTCTTAACTCTCCATCACCAATAATAACCAACTTGAGATTTTTGTGGGTCTTTGCTTGAACTTCAGCAAATGCTTGAATAAGTAGATGATGATTTTTTATGGGCACTAATCGTCCAATTATCCCAATAACTAAATCTTCCTTATGTATCTCATACTTCTTCCGAAATGCAATTCTCCGCTCGAGAAGATTAATTTGAAATCGTTCGAGATCAAAGCCCAAAGGAACCACCTCAAACTTTTTGCAAGGGGCAACCTTGAATTGCTCGCACAACTCTTGCTTTTGAATATTGCTAATCGCAACAATTTTGGTGCTCTTTCTTGCCAAGAATCGTTCTATTTCTAAAAAGATTCTTGTTTTTAATTGACTGAAGTAAGAGTGAAAAACGTGTCCGTGAAAAGTATGTAAAATGATCGGAACACCACAATTATAGGCCGCTAGCCGACCTATAGCACCCGCTTTTGCTGCATGGGTATGTACAATGTCTGGCTGAAACTCTTGGATGATTTGAACCAATTCTTTATACGCTCTATAGTCTTTAATAGGATTAATCTCCCTAAACATGTTTTTTATATACCGTGGCTTTAAACCCAAATTATCAACTATGTATGCTGAGCTTGCCTCGCTTTCATCCTTCATACCTGCAACCAGTAAAGTTTCAAAATCATCCCTGATATATTTACTTAGATATGCCGCGTTATAGGTAGGTCCTCCTAGATTTAAACGATTAATTATTCTTAACACTTTTGGCATTAGACCATATATTTTTTATACCAGGTTTGAAAAACAATTAAGGCCCAAATTTGCGCATGGATATCCCCTGGGTTAGATGAAAACAATTGCTTCTTTAATTCCCGTATAGTATCAATATTAAAAATATTTTGTTCTTCGATAAAATCATCAGCAAGTAAATCATCCAGAATCAAAGCTTTTAAATCTGATCTAAACCACTGTAACAAAGGAACCTCAAATCCCATTTTATTTCTTGAATACAATTCAGCTGGCAGTATATCTCGAAACGCGTCTTTCAAGATTCTCTTGCGCCCATTTTTACTCACCTTGAACTCACCAGGCAATTGAAAAGCAAAATTAACCAATTCATGGTCGAGAAAAGGCACGCGTACTTCCAAACTATTGGCCATACTCATCAAATCTACTTTAGTCAGCATATCATTCACCAATACCAACTGCATATCAGTGTATAAAGTCTCATTGATGTCATTGGTAGAAGTAAAATGTTTGAGAATATCCCCCTTCCTGCTCAAATACTCTCCTTGACTTTTGCTCAAATCCGTTTTTAATAATTTTTTAGCATAAGATTCTGGAGAAAATGAACACCATCTCCAATATCTTTCCGGTGTATCTTGCTTTTTTCCTTGTGCAAATCGATCCAATTGACGCAACAGGTTTCCCAATTTCGAGTGTCTTGATTTTGGCAATTTATCCCATAGAGGCCCGCCGATACCTATCAATGTATTTAATAAATTATCTTGTTGGACAAGATACTCCGCTTGATGCTTGTTGTAACCCCCAAATAATTCATCTGCACCGTCTCCCGAAAGAGCTACCGTGACGTGTTGTCTCGTTTTCTTACTCAGAATATAAACCGGCAAAGCAGAAGAATCGGCAAAAGGCTCATCAATGTAATCTAAAATATCATGCAAGTTTTCATACAAATCTGCATTACTCAAACTAAAAACAGTATGATTGGATTTAATTTTTTTAGCTACTAAATTGGCATATTTGGTTTCATCAAAATAGGGGTTGTCTGCAAAGCCAATAGAGAATGTATTGAGATTGGCTTGGTGTTTAGCTGCTAGTGTAGCGATCACTGACGAATCAATTCCTCCACTTAAAAATGAGCCTAAGGGAACGTCTGAGACCAACCTGCGCTGAACAGCTTTATCGAGATGTTGCACCAACTCGCTTTGAGATTTCTCATAAGATAGGTTTGCATACTTTTTCGTAAATGGAATGGAATAATACCGGTCTTCTTTCACACCACCTATAGCATCAATAGTTAAGGAATGTCCTGGCTTTAACTTAAAAACACCCTTAAAAATCGTGGCTGGATTAGGAATATAATTAAATTGGAAATATTGTTGAAGAGATACAAAATCTAAGTCCTTTTGAATACCAAACTTTAGTAAAGCTTTCATCTCAGAAGCAAATAAAAAAGTATCCTTGGTTTGTGTGTAAAGCAATGGTTTAATTCCTAATCGATCTCTTGCTATAAAGGTCTCATTTTTCTCTTTATCATAAATGGCAAATGCAAAAAAACCATTAAATGCATGGACACATGATTTTCCATAGTGATGAAACATTCTCAAGATTACTTCTGTGTCACTTACCGTATGAAAAACTTCCTGCCTCTCTTTTTCCAACCGTTCTTTTAGTTCTTGATAGTTATATATCTCACCATTAAAGACAATGGTGTATCGATTGTCGTAAGCAGACATGGGTTGATTAGCAGACTCGCTGGTATCAATAATTGACAATCTAGCATGAGCAAATCCGAGTGTAGATTTTGGATGATAAGTAGATTGACAGTCTGGACCTCTTAGATTTAGTGCTTGAGCTGCATCCTCGAGGGCACCTGATAATTCAAGGTTTTGAACTCCTTTTAGATTAATAAATCCTGCTATTCCGCACATAAGTAATTATTCGCTGTAAAAATAGAATATAATTGTTTTAGAACCTATACTTTTGTTCAACTTATGGGCATACAGGATTTAATAATAGGACCTATCTATTTTTTTATCATCATGTTGATTGGCGTTAACATTAAAAATAAGATGAAGGATAAAGACCTTGGGGGCTATTTCCTCAAAGGCTTATTTCTTAAGTTATTGGGTGCTTTTGGTATTTCAATTATTTACTTCTTTTATTATGGTACGGGAGACACCGTTTTTTATTTTCGACGAGCTGTTTTTATAGATAATGTATTATTCTCAAAGCTGGATGTGGGACTAAAGCTTCTCTTTGCTAATCCGATGATCATTGACCCTCAAACCTTTGTATACTTTAAAGCTGTTCGAGCTTGGGATGCTAGCACATATATTGTGGTTAAGCTAGCAGCAATAACAAACCTTTTTTGTTTTGATAGCTACTTATCCAATGCCTTCATTTTTGCTGCGCTTTCTTTTATTGGAATTTGGCGATTATATAAAATGTTGTTCAAAATATTTCCTGAGAAAAAACAAATTCTTGCTTGGGCATTATTGTTTATCCCGTCAGTTTTTTTCTGGGGATCCGGTATACTCAAAGATAATGTTACCTACGGTTTTTTGGGGATCTTTATTACCTCCTTCTACTATTTGTTCATTGAGAGACGACAATTTTTAAAAAATTTAGTTTTACTGCTTGTGTCAATATATATTATAGGTGTTATTAAGAGTTATATTTTATTAGCCGCAATTCCTGCAATGTTTATTTGGCTATACCTTAAATTTAGAGGAAAGATTAAGTCCTCCGTTTTAAAGACTTTAGCCACTCCAATACTCCTAGTTTTTATTTTTGGAGCGGGGTACGGAACATTGCAGATAGCAGAGACCTCCTTTAATAAGTTCTCCATAGATAACGCTCAAGAAAAAGCAGAAGATATGCAACGTTGGCATACCTATCGTGTGGAAGTTCTTAAAGGAGGAGATGGTTCCTCTTATAATTTAGGAAAAGTAGATTTTACGCCGATTGGAATTCTCATAAAAATGCCCAAAGCCATAAATGCAGCGCTGTTCAGACCGTATCTCTGGGAAGCTGACAATATAGTCGTGTTGCTAGCCGCAATTGAAAGTTTAATCTTACTGATAATTACTATTCGATTCTTACTCTTATTCTCTATAAATGTGTCCGCTGGATTTAATTATATGAGTAAGAATCCCATCATATATTTTATGTTTGTGTTCTCCTTCATTTTTGCTTTTTCTGTTGGATTCACAAGCTTTAATTTTGGAGCATTATCTAGATATAGGATACCCTTACTGCCTTTTTATGTGTCCGCGATTTTACTTGTAACCGACTACCTTAAAAATTATAAAAAAGCTCGCTAAAATTATAATCTGGAATAAAATTATAGGGAGGATAAAACCTGCCATGACGGGAATACAAGCCATAAACATATTGTATTTCAAGTTTGTAAAACGGAGCTAAATCCGGATGGATATGAAGCTTCCAGTTTGGAGCTTGTTCCAAGTCCTTCAGAGATTTGTAAGAATGCACCTTCCCGGTAATATCTTGTGCATAAAAAGGCTCATTACTGTCAATGATCATCCACCCCTTTTTTGTTTGTACTTCACTCAGGGAATGCGAAAGCACTCCCTTAGAGGTAATTGTAGTCCAAAAATTTTTCTGGCTTCGAAATACAGCTACATGTCGAGTTTTAAATCCATTGAGCATCAATTGTTTTTCGATGCTCCGGCTATAGTCATAACAAAAGCCCGATCCGTTGGCAAGCAAATCTTTTGGTTCTCTTTTTGCGTTATATTCTATTGGACTAAAAAGAGGAAACTTACGGTGTAATTCATTAAGCAATAAATCAATATATTCGATTTGTTCTTCAAAGCTTAGAGCATCCCCCACAACGGCAGGAGTCTTAAAAATGTGCTCCAAGGCTACTTCATCTTCGTGGCTAATTTTCTTGGGTACATTGTGTAAATAACCCAGAATAAGCAATGTGAAGCTCAATAATAGTAAAATCCGATGCTGCTTATGCTTTCCCATCTAGAAGTGATAAAAAATGATTTTTATTTGCATGAATAGAATATTTATTTACTACAGTTTTTCTTCCTGCTTCTCCCAATTTTTGTCTTAATTCTTTATTCTCTATCAATAAAGATAACTTTTTCACCCAACTTTCGTCTGTAGCACAAAGGAGGCCATTTTCTTGATCGAAAATTATTTCTTTATTCACTCCCACATCTGCCAGCACAGAGGGGATTTCCATTGACATGTAGACCAGACCTTTTAAGCCGCACTTCCCTTTACTCCAATCATCGTTTGGCAATGGCATAATTCCAATATCAATTTCCTCAAGTTCCTTAATCTCTGTCTCTTTTGTCCATTCTACGCCATTTATTTCTAGCTCCTTGTGCTGATATGAAGCATCCCCGATAACTTTAAAATATATGCTATTCCCAAATTTCTTTTTTATGGCCTCAAGAAATGGAATTGCTAACTTAAAATGCTCAATAGTCGTTTGACTTCCGCTCCAACCGATGCAAACTGTATTATCTATTTTAGGTCTTAATGGGCTCGATCGACTATACTCATTGGTATCGATACATGTTGGTATTAATTCCACCGCGTCTGAAAATTGCTTTGCATATTCTTGTAGAAAATGATTCCCTACTATGTTTACATGCGCCGCTTGAATAATTTGTTTGATCTTATTGGGGTTCTTTAAAAACGAGAGTTTTTTGTTCGCTTCAGAAACATTAGCCAGCCAAATGGAATCATCAAAATCAAAAATTAGTTTTGAGCGCTTAGCGATCGCTTTTTCAAAAAAAGCAGTACCCAGCATAAAGGCTTCTCGCTGAACAAAAACATACCTAAATTTTCTTGCTCTGAGAAAGCTTATAGCTAAAAGTTTAAGCACACTTTTAAGCACAATTATTCCTTTTGAGAAAAAAGCTCCCGAAGCATAAAACTTTTTATCCATTGCTTCGCTTAGCAAATACTCATACTCGTAAGTAAGCTTGTTTTTTTCTAAAGCAGGGAGGAATTGTTCTATCCGATATCGCTGTGAAGGAGAGCGATTAGGCCGATGTAAACCTAAAAACAAAATATCTTTTTTCTTCTTATTGCTTGACATAAAACACTTTCATTGCATCTCCAACACCAAAAAATGTTAGCGTTGCGTTTACCAATTTTTTTATGCCTTTCCAATACCAAATATTCTCCATTTTACTTCTAAGCTTTTCGTCTTCCGTATCTGCCGAAATATAAGATTGCTTTTCAATTGTTTTTTGTGAGATTTTATGTCTTGTAATACTAAAACCTGTTGTTTCAACTTTTGCTTTCTTAAAACCAGAGTTTAACAATAAACCGTTAAGTGTTTTTGGTGTATAATAGCAAAGATGTTCAGGGTAACTAACTACAATCCAATCAGGTCCACTTAGTTGTCTTGATAAGGAATTGAAATTTGGAGTTGTCAAATAAAGTACGCCTCCTTTCCTAAGCAATTTATAAAAATTAGCCATTTCCTCTTGTGGATTATTAATATGTTCAAGTACTTCAAAAGAAGTAATCACATCGAAGTGCGCTTCAGGATACAAGCTCGGGTCTAGTTTACCCTGCATCATTTTAATACCTTTCTTTTTACAAATTTTAATGGCTTCATCAGTATATTCTGTGCCATAAACACTCCACCCTCGCTCAATTGCCACTTCTGCAAAATAACCAATTCCACAGCCTACGTCTATTAAATTTCCGGTCTTTCGAAATGGCTCAAATGAATCAAGTATTTCATGATATCTTTTTATTGTAATAGGGCTCAAATAGTCATTTCTGCCATAGCCCTCATAGTGTTTTATCAATTCTTCTGTGGTAGGGATGTTTTTTGCAAAAACAAATTTACATTCATTGCATTGGAGCATATTCCCATCCAAATACTCGCCCTTTTTTTGAAGCTTATCTGAACCGCAAATTAAACATAATGTTTGAACTTTACTCATTCGCCTACTAATTTATGGTAAATGTTTAAATATCCTTGAACGCCCTCTTCTAGAGCAAAATA
>CAZZMB010000045.1:0-10667 GCA_964655225.1 uncultured Chitinophagales bacterium
GAAAGAAGATCAAACGCTGCGAAAGAATACATCATTGAACAAGGTATTGATGAAGAGAGAATTTTGACGCGAGGATATGGTGAAACTAAACCAATAGCGCTTAATGAAAATCCAGATGGCAGCGATAATGAAGTAGGTAGAGCTAAAAATAGACGTGTTGAATTCAAGATACTCAATGATGTAAATGAAGATTTACCTATTGAAATTGAATACGAAGCGCAAGACCCTGAGTCTAACGACTAAAGTTTTGGCAAAATAATTGATATGTTAAAGGCGAGATGTTATCTCGCCTTTTCTATTTAAACTAATTTAGTAAAAATAAAGTTATTGATGTATGAAGTGTATTATCACTCTTTTAAGTTTATTTGTTTTTAGTATATCCATTGGTCAGAGTGCTTTTTTTATTGATCCAAATTGGCAATATTTCTATATTTTTAATGAGAACAAGTTAACAAAAACTGAGTTTTTGCCAATTGTCAAAGCCGATTATGGACAAGATTATGTAGCATATGTCCGCAATAATAATCGTTTTATAATTTATACCGAGGGTAAACTTTTTGACACACAAATTACTAACCCACGATTTTTTGCTAGAGATGAGATGTTAGCATATTTCATAGATGAACAATTATGGATTTTAGCTGATGGAGAACCGACATTGTTGGAAAAATGGGTTTCAGATGACTTCGCCATCGGTGATGATATTCTTTGTTACAGTAATAACTTTGATAAATTTATGATTTATCAAGATGACTCATTGTATACGGCAGAGTTTTGGAATATTAATCAAGTTAAGGCTGGAGATAACTTGATAGCATACTTGGATAATAGTAATATGTTTAAAGTCTTCTACTATGGAACCAAGGAGATCATTGATAATATTCCTCCTCGCAGTTTTAAGGTATCTAAAAATGTGATTGCTTACATCAGTAACTTAGGTGACTTTCTTGTTTGGGATAAGGGAGATATTACCGAAATTCAATATCAAGCTCCTAGTTGGTATGAGTGCGGTGAGGATTTCGTTGCCTTTGTGGATGATATGAATGCATTTTCTGTCTATTACAAAGGAGAAGTTCAACAACTCTTGACTTACAAACCAGATATGATTAAGATAAAAGATAATGTTTTGGTTTATACCGATGATTTCGGAGCATTGTATGCCTTTTTTAATGGAGAGGTAATTCGTTTGAATAGTTTCACTCCAGACAAAGTCTTGCTTGATAAGGATGTGGTTGTGTTTAAGGATAATTATGGATATCTGAAGGGAATTCTGAGGGGTGAAAAAATGGCATTTAGCAAAGAGATAGCGATTGATTTTGATGTTTTTAATTCTACTGTCGTTTATCAACCAAATAAGGTTAAATGGATTGTATTTAACGAAGGTAAATACTACAACTATCCTTAACTTTGCATATACATAAAGTAGTTAGATGAAAGAAGAAAAAGTTTTAGAGGCCTTATCAAATGTGCTGGACCCTGATATAGGGAAAGATTTGGTAAGTCTTAACATGATTAAGGCGATCCATATTTCGGATAACACTATTTCCTTTACGGTTGAGTTAACTACACCCGCTTGTCCTCTAAAGGAAAAGATACGAAAGGATTGCGAAGATGCGGTTTTCAAGGTATATCCTAAGGCTGATGTGGAAATTGAAATGACAGCTAATATTACCTCGAATAGAAATAGCTCCGTTAACGTTTTACCTAATGTGAAGAACATCATTTGTGTAGCTTCCGGTAAGGGGGGTGTTGGGAAGTCAACGGTGTCGGTTAATCTTGCTCTTGCATTATCAAAACAAGGGGCTAAAGTCGGTATTATTGATGCCGATATACATGGACCTTCATTGCCTATGATGCTAGGTTTGGGTAAACAGATGCCGGAAGTAAGAGATATTAAGGGGAAGCATTATATAATACCAATAGAAGCTCATGGTATCAAAGTGCTATCCATAGGGTTTCTGGTTGACGACCGTCAAGCAATTGTTTGGCGTGGTCCTATGGTAACTTCTGCTTTAAAACAATTTGTGACGGATGTGATTTGGGGGAAATTAGACTATCTAGTTATAGATATGCCGCCAGGGACTGGTGATGTTCATCTTACTATGGTGCAAACCGTCCAAGTTACTGGGGCTGTTGTGGTAACAACCCCACAAGCCGTTTCTCTTATTGATGCAAAAAAAGCAATGGGTATGTTTACTATGCCTAAAATTAATGTGCCTGTTCTTGGAGTTATAGAGAATATGTCTTATTTCACTCCTGAAGACGCATTAGATAAGAAATATTATATATTTGGGAAAGATGGAGGCAAAGAGTTGGCTGTGGCATATGATGTGCCATTTTTGGGAGAGATTCCGATAAAAGAATCAATCAGAGCTGGGGGAGATCAAGGAACTCCTGCCTTTATTCAAGGCGATGAAAAACTGATAACTGCGTTTAAACAAATTGCTGAAAAAGTAGCTCAAAATATTGCAATTCATAATTCAAAACAAGAACTAGTAAATGAGAATAATGAAAACTAAAGAAGAAATACTAGCAAGAATTGAAATGTCTTTAGATACGATGAGACCATATCTTAAAAATGATGGAGGTAACGTCGAAGTTGTTGAATTGACTGATGATATGAATTTGAAACTGAGGTTATTGGGCAATTGTGGCACATGTCCTCAAAGTGTATTTACCATGAAAGCTGGAGTTGAAGAGGCTGTTTTGAAATCTGTGCCAGAAGTGAAAAGTGTCGAAGCGGTAAACCTGACAGAACCACCTAATTTTTAATGGAATGAATAGAATAGAATTAGTTAAAGAAATTTTTTCTAAAAAGTCATTTTTAAGTGTTGGCTTAGATACCGATATTAATAAAATACCAAAATTCTTATTAGATTTTGAGGATCCAATCTTTGAATTTAATAAACGAATCATTGATGCTACTCATGATCTCTGTGTTGCTTATAAAATTAATATTGCGTTTTATGAATGTCTCGGAAGTAAAGGTTGGGAAAGTCTTCAAAAGACTTTAAATTATATTCCTGATAATTTGTTCACGATTGCTGATGCAAAGCGGGGAGATATAGGAAATACCGCAGCGATGTATGCACAAACATTTTTTCAAACCTATTCATTTGATTCAATTACCATTAATCCGTATATGGGGGGTGATTCAGTGATGCCGTTTCTGGAATTTTCTGGTAAATGGTCAATTTTATTGGCCTTGACATCCAACAAAGGGAGTAAGGATTTTCAACACATCCAAGAAAATAACGAGAAGTTATATGAGTTGGTAGTAAGAAAGTCATTTGATTGGGGAAATGAGGATAATATTATGTTTGTTACGGGTGCAACTCACCCTGAAGAACTTGGAGGTATTAGAAAGCTCGCACCGCGAAGTTTTTTTTTAGTGCCAGGTGTTGGAGCACAGGGAGGAGATTTAGATGCGGTTGTAAAGGCAGGTAGGAATGAGGAGATCGGGCTTTTAGTAAATTCTTCTCGAGGCATTATATATGCTTCGGCAGATGAGTCTTTCGATAAATCAGCACGAAAAGAGGCCCAGAAATTGACTGATCAGATGGGTGAGTATTTTTAGTGAGTTATTTTTATTTAGGGGTATACTATATAAATAGCTTTACTTGTCAAGATTTGATGCAATTAATGATTAAGTATGTAAATCTAAGCATTGCTTAAAATGTAGATTGACCTATCAGGTTTTGAATATTAATGTCGGGAAATACAGAAGTGGTTTGAGACAACTAAGTATAGTTTTAATCAAAAAAATGTAAATTTACATACGTGAGTAAGGTTCGATCTATATTTGATAATACTATTTTTGGTGTTTGTGCCTTTATTGGTAGGAAACTCAACATGCCGAGTAAGAATACCCGCTTGTTTTTTGTTTATGCTAGTTTCTTCACGTTTGGATCTCCGATTATAATTTATTTGATAGTTGCATTTTGGATGAAGTTAAAAAGTATGGTCAATGGGAAACGCAATCCAGTTTGGGATTTATAGATTTACTCTTTTAGTATTTAGTTCATTACTTACATTGAACATTTTTGGTCAGGATTATTATATTAGTCTTGAGGGAGATACGCAGTATGTAGAAATTACGAATTGGAGGTTTAATCAATTTTACTTCGAATCAGATACTAGCGCAGAAGCTATGTTTTGCGACGATTTCCAAAGTGTTTATAGAGCCCAATCAGAAGTGAGCTATCTTCCTTATTCTTCTTTTGTTGAGGAGTTAGACTATGTCGAGTTTTTACTTCCGAGTATTGTAAGTTTAAGAGCACTTTCTACCGACTACTTTAGGGATGAATATGTGGAAGCATATATGAGTGGAGATTATATATTATATCGCTGTAAATCACCTAAATATGCAGATAAATCTGAAGTTTCAGCTTTCCACAGGAATCATACTAAGCAGGAGTTTTACCAGTCTAAATTTGACAACCCGCATCTCTTTAAGACCAAGGAAAACAAACAGTTTGATGAAATTCCTCCAGACGTAGTTTTTATATATCATGACTCATTGGGGTTTGAAAAAATTTCAGGACCGAACATAGAACAAGATTATTTTGAGTTAATTTTTTCGAGATACTCTTTTAACCCATCCCTAAATGATAGTATTTTTAATGGTGATTTCACTCTTAAACCAAAAGATTTTTTCGAGGTGTTTAGTGAGAAAGTTAGTCCGCTCACTATGGTTCAATATAGTGATAAGGATTTGGCAAAGTATTATGTTTCAGCCTTGCGTAATGGTGCATTAATACTGCTTCTTAACATAGATTTAAAGAAAATTATTCTTTACCGAGAAGCGGGAAATGAAAAGCTAGCAAATCAATTAGAAGCAGAATTACTTTTGGATAATTTGAGTTATGCCATAGGCTTTACTGAAGCTAATATATTTGATTTTTGTAAGGTTTATATTACTGATGCAAAAAATAGAACAGCAATTTTGAATGGAAGCAATCAGGGGATTTTTTTAAATGCCAATCTTGAGTTAGATACGACCATAGTTTTGAAAGAGGAATTTTTCTTGTTTGCACGAAAAGGGCAGGTGTTTGAAACGCATGCAATAAACCAAAACAATACAAAAAGGAAAGTAGTGACTTCAACTTCGGTTATTCAAGAGGCCATAATAATTTATGACCATAATAACACCCAACTTATGTCACCTTTCCCATTCTTTGTAAGAGAAGCGACAGCTTTGTTTCCTAAAAATAACCAAAGTAAGAAAGTTAAGGGGAGCAGTCAGATAAAGAGTGAGGTATTTGATTACAATAGCTTTAGCACCTATATCTCAAAGAAATATTCCTTGGATGATCTGAAGAAAAGCAACCTAGCCGCAGCCTCTATTATGAATTCTAATCTTTATCGCTTTTACTATCCAATTGAAAATTTTAAAACTAAATTGTTTAAAGATTTAAAATGGAAAAATACTCAAATCTTTGAAAATGGGAATTGGAAGAATCCTTCAAACCTCGTTCTAACCATAACTGGACGAAACGAAGTATATAAAAATACTACTAACGATTAGTGATGGCAAAATTTGAGCTAAAACACCTAGGCAGACAAGAATATAAAACTACTTGGCATTACCAGCAAACCTTGTTTCAAGATGCCTTACAAGCAAAAAAAGAGAATCGTTTGGTAAGTAATCAAATTATTTTAGTCGAGCACGACCCGGTTTTCACTCTCGGTAAAAGTGCTGATATCCATAACATCCTATTGTCTAATAATTTTTTAGATGCACCAGTTTTTAGAATTGAGAGAGGTGGAGATGTAACCTTTCATGGGCCTGGGCAATTGGTGATATATCCAATTGTAGATCTTGAACAATTTAACATGGGATTACGCGATTATGTTTTTATTATGGAAGAGTTAATTATCCGTATTCTTGATTGCTTTGGATTGATAGGACAACGTTCTAAGGGTGCTTCTGGAGTTTGGATGGATGTGGGAGGCATGAGCGAAAGGAAAATAGCAGCTTTAGGTGTGAAAGCTAGTAGACATATAACTATGCACGGCATAGCTTTTAATATCAATACTGATTTATCTTGGTTTCAAAAAATTAACCCGTGTGGCTTGCAGAATAAAGGGGTGACTAGCTTAGCTAAAGAACTTGGAGAAGCTCAGGACTTTAAGAAAGTTAGACTGCTAGTAGAGGAGGAGTTGAATAGAATTTTTATTTAAGTGTCTATTTTTAAGCTATTGATTGTTAATTCAGCATTTATTAGATAATTTTATTTGAGAATAGTTTCTATGGTAAAAAACAAAAAAGATACCTACAAATCCCCCAATATAAGGTATTACCAAACTAGAGGAGACTTTAATATTGCTGTAGGGGAAGATTTTATTCATGCAGTTAATAATTTGTCATCCAATGAAAAGCGTTTTTTAGTAGGCCTTTCTCATGGCCAATCTCCGTCTGGTGCTTATCAATATGTTTTGGAAAATTACCACAGAATTAATTGCCCCGAAATATTACGTTACACTTTTGTCAATTCACCATTAAAACGACAAAGAGATCTCAAAGCTGTTATGGATGCAAAATCCTTCTTGACTGCTTTGTTGGATCAAAAACTCTTGAAAAAAGAAAATATTTTAGGAAGTGCAATTAGTACTCCTGATATACATGAATATGCCAAGACGTTTAATGAGCGCTTACGGAAATACCTAAAAAAGTATAAAAAAATTGGTTTAGACTATGTTTTTGTTGCTACCAATCCGGAGGGTCATGTAGCAGGTATTTCAAGAAAATCTGAAATATTTGATTCAAAAAATATTATTGAAATTGTTCCTGATCGAAACCAGTTAGAAGTTACGGTAACCCCACATTTTCTTAACTTATCTAATAGAATTGCCTTTTTAGCAACAAAGGCGGATAAAAGAAGGGCCCTTGCATGGCTATTGGATCAGAATGGATTAGTAACAGAAAGCCCTAGCTTCCTCAGGCATATGCATAATGTAGAAGAACGTTTGACGGTGTTTATCGACGATGAAGCGCTAAATTGGCCACAAATTATTGTTGAACGAAAGGGTAGAGAGGGAATAAGTAAAATTAAAGTGGACTTACCAAAGCCTTACAATGAAAAGGCAAAGAAGAAGTTGCCGGTAATCCTTATGATTCATGGATTTTTAGGATTGAACTCATTTGATGGATTGTTAACCAACATTACTACACATCGGTATATTGCTGCAGCTATGCACTATGGGTCTGTACCTGATAAATTGGAGGTAGAGAGGTATTCTAAGCATGTAGTAAACAATATAGATGCAGTGGTCAATTTCTTTGGAGAGAAAGGACATCCTGTATATCTTTTCGATCATTCGATGGGCAATGTTTACTTCATGATAATGGATAGAGAATATGATCGATTAAAAGGGATAAAACAATACTTAAAAGGTCGAATAGGTGCCAACCCATTTTTTGGCAGTGAAGCAAAACATTCAGTGATTGGTTTTCTTGATAACGTTATTTTACCATCGTTATCAATGACTAAAAACCCAATTGAGAAATCATTATTTCGAGGGTTTAGGAGCTTTGTACCATTGGATTCAAAAAATGGCGTAAGGAAAAGAGGTATTAGCTTAACGGATATGCTTATTAGAAGGGACTCAGCTATGCGCAATAGAGTTTGGATAGCAATGAAGAAACAGATTGTTTATTTGATGACCAATATGGATTCTTTACCTCATCTCAATCGAGTTCCAATTGAACGCGCATTAAATAGATTACCCGCTAAGTTGTTTGTGATTCAGATATATTCTGCTTTGTTGGAATCCAAAGGGTTTGATGATAAAGAAGGATATCCTAATATGGAAAAAAATAAAATTCCAATATTGATGTTAAAAAGTGAACGTGATTGTATTGCTAAGTTTGTTCCGCGTTTTCATATTGGATCGAATGTAGATATTGTAGATGTAACAAATCCTGATGAATACGACTTATTTAAGGAACATCTATATCATATGGTTTTTCAAAAAGAGACTATCGAATTTATAGAAAAATTTATTGAACAGGTTGAAGCAACTGGTATCGTTGGGGAGCTAGTAGACTAAAACTGATTTAAAAAAAAAGACCCTAGAATTATATTCTAGGGTCTTTTTTTATGAGTATGTGGGGTATTATTACTGTACTTCTTCTCGAGGCATTTCTAGTAAAGTCATATCCAGACCATAATTAGACTTTAACTGAGCTAAATCCTTTTTTCCAAGGTTTTCAACTTGTCCTTCAATAATTGCAGCCGTAATATCACCATTTGTAGAAGTCAATTCAACTTTCACTAATTCACCATCGAGACCTACAAATTCAATTACTTTCTTCTTAGCAGCAAGGGTTTCTGAAGCGGGTGATTCCATTTCTATCCGCTCTTCTACAACGGCTTCCTCTGCGTGCGCATCTGCTGCGTGCGTATCACCTCCTAAAATTGGAGCTAACACTAAGCCAATCAAACACGTTAATTTAATTAAGATATTCATTGATGGACCAGAAGTGTCTTTAAACGGATCTCCTACAGTATCTCCAGTTACTGCCGCTTTATGCGCTTCAGAACCTTTGTAAGTCATTTCTCCATTAATCATAACACCAGCTTCGAAAGATTTTTTTGCATTATCCCATGCACCACCAGCATTGTTTTGGAAGATAGCCCATAGCACACCACTAACAGTAACTCCAGCCATATAACCTCCTAACATCTCAGCGATTGCTAATTTATCCATTCCAAAAATCATTGGAATAAATGCAATTGCTAAAGGAAAGCCAATAGTTAATAAGCCTGGCAACATCATTTCTTTTAATGATGCTTCTGTTGAGATTGCCACACACTTATCGTATTCTGGTTTACCAGTACCTTCCATAATACCCGGAATTTCTTTGAACTGACGCCTTACTTCTTCTACCATTTCCATAGCTGCTTTTCCTACTGCGTTCATTGCTAAAGCAGAGAATACCACTGGCACCATTCCACCAACAAATAACATGGCTAAAACAGGCGCTTTAAAGATGTTAATACCATCAATACCAGTAAATGTTACATATGCAGCAAACAGAGCCAATGAAGTTAATGCAGCAGAGGCAATAGCGAATCCTTTACCCGTCGCAGCAGTTGTATTACCAACTGAATCTAATATATCTGTTCTTTCACGCACAATAGGGTCTTGCTCACTCATTTCAGCAATACCACCTGCGTTATCTGCAATAGGACCAAAAGCATCGATAGCTAATTGCATAGCTGTTGTAGCCATCATCGCAGAGGCAGCTAAAGCTACTCCGTAGAATCCTGCAAAAGCGTATGAAGACCAAATAGCAGCAGCAAACAATAAAATAGTAGGGAATGTAGAAATCATTCCGGTAGCTAAACCTGCAATAATGTTTGTTCCAGCTCCTGTACTTGATTGTTGAACAATATTTAAGATTGGTTTTTTGCCTAAGCCTGTATAATATTCAGTGACTGAAGAAATAACTCCACCTACAAACAATCCAATTAGTGTAGCATAGAAAACACGCATGGAAGAAATATCTTTAGAGCCCTCTCCGAAGAATTCCATTTGCATAGTTTCAGGCAACATGTATTTAACCAAAACAAAACAAGAAACTGCAACTAATCCGATAGATACCCAATTTCCAATATTTAAGGCACCCATAACTTCAGATTCCTTAGCATCATTACTATTAATTTTAACGAGCACAGTACCAATCGCAGAAATTATAATTCCAACTCCAGCAATTGCCATAGGCAATAAGATAGGACCAATCCCTCCAAAATCATCAGAAATACTTCCCCCCATGTCTTTGATTACATAGTTTCCTAAAACCATTGCCGCTAATACTGTCGCAACATAAGAACCAAATAAATCTGCACCCATTCCTGCCACATCACCTACATTGTCACCTACGTTATCAGCAATTGTTGCTGGATTACGAGGGTCATCTTCTGGAATACCTGCTTCTACCTTACCTACTAAATCGGCTCCCACATCTGCTGCTTTGGTATAAATACCACCACCTACTCTTGCGAAAAGAGCAATTGATTCAGCACCTAAAGAAAATCCAGCCAAGGTTTCTAATACTACAGTCATTTTGTCGACAGAAAAAATTCCATCTGATCCTCCCATAAAGTAGTTGTAGAAAATAATAAAGAATCCCGTTAAACCTAAAACTGCTAAGCCAGCAACACCAAGACCCATTACGGTTCCACCACCAAAAGAAATTTTCAAAGCATCGGGAAGGCTTGTGCGAGCTGCTTGGGTTGTTCTAACATTTGTTTTTGTAGCTATTTTCATTCCGATATTTCCTGCATAAGCTGAAAATATTGCACCAAAAATAAACGCAACAACTATAAGAATGTGCGTTGTCGGTACTACGAAAGAAACAATAGCTAAAAGGACACTTACTACAACCACAAAAATTGCTAACAATCGATACTCAGCATTTAAAAAGGCTAAAGCACCTTCATAGATATGGTCAGAAATTTCTTTCATTTTACCATCACCGGCGTCTTGCTTGATCACCCAAGATTGCTTAATCATCATGTAAGCAAGTCCCAGAATTGCTGCAACTATTGGCATGTAAATCATATACTGTCCCATCCGTTATTCGTTTTAATTATTTATTTAAGTATTTTCTGAATAATTCAGCGTGCAAATCTACAATTAATTGCTAAATAAAAAAAGTT
>CAZZMB010000045.1:10767-17547 GCA_964655225.1 uncultured Chitinophagales bacterium
TCCTTACTGAGCTCTTGAGCGCTAATATTACTCCAAGTAAATGCAATTAAAAATGATAAGATTAAATGTTTCATGAGGCTAAAAGAGTTATATTATCTAATTTCTTATTTAAGTTTTTAATAAATTCAAAGTATGCAGGTAATTCTTCTTCTGCTAAAGGATCTGCCTTAGGAATATTCTCCTTATACGGATCCACTTGTTTACCATTTTTCCAAAATCGATAACAAACATGTGGTCCAGTGGCAAGACCTGTACTTCCCACATAGCCTATCACTTGTCCTTGCTCCACCGCAGTTCCAGGCTTGATGCCACTTGCAATTTTAGACATGTGCAAATACTGTGTGGAATATGTGCTGCTGTGTTTAATTTTAACATAGTTGCCATTGTACTTGGCATATTTTGCATGCGTCACAACGCCATTAGCAGTGCTAAATATAGGTGTTCCCGTTGGTGCGGCATAATCGGTGCCTAAATGCGCCTTTTTTTTCCCTGTTACCGGGTGATACCTATTCATCGTGTATGGGCTGCTTATTCTACTGTATGCTACGGGAGACCTTAAAAAAAACTCTTGCAGCGTAAATCCATCTTCATCAAAGTATTCTGACACTTTACTATCAAGACGACTGTATGCAAAAGCTTTGTGTTCGATACCCAAATGTTGAAAGCTGCATGCTTCTACCTCAAATTCGCCAATGGACTTACCTTCCACAAATTCTTCATAGTAAACGGCCTTAAAATAGTCTCTTTCTTGTATTCTGTAAAAATCTATTGTCCATCTATATATGTCTGCTAGTTCGATAGCGAGCATTGGACTGGCGTCTATATCTATCAAGGTTTGGTATAAGGAACCTTTTATAACAGCGGAAGAAACCGTCTTTTTTCGTGTGATTGGTTTACTTTTGACTTCGCCACTTATTTGTTCATCACCAAAATCGAAAACAACATAATCGATGATGTTCTTTTCATAAATAAACTGATTTGGAACTAACTTTCCATTCTCAAGTTTTAGAACAAAAGCATATTTATTGCCTGTCTTAAAAATTCTAGCATTGAATACTTCTTTCGGAAAGTTACTTACTTCATGGGCTTTATCCATGCCAAGAGAATACTTGGAGAAGACATTTGACAAGAATTCATTTGGTCGTATCGCATCTTTAATCAAAATAGCATCATTGGGTACATATCCATATGTAGTCATGCTGTAGCCTTTTTTTTTCGCCATATTCAATTTAAGGGAGATACCTTTTTGAAAGGGGAAAGTAAAAGAACTAAATAGTATAGCAAACAGCATACTCAGATAGATGAAAGCCTTAGTCATATTCCAAAGATAGCGTATTAATTAAAATTGAGTAATTACTTTATACACTATTTATTAAGACTCATCTAATTATATATTTTATCCAGATGCTGCATTGAAACTTGCCTTTGCTAGCGCGCAACTATACCATATTCGAAATACATTTATTATGTTATTTCCGGCTCTAATGATCTCTTTTAGTAAAGCTGCTCTCTCTGCCTAATAGGTTTTTCTTTTTACTTTCTTTAACTAGTAAAGATGTAAATGAAGAAAGCGATAAAGTACTTGCACCTATGCTTGCTAAATGCTTTGTATATACCTGACAATCAATCATTGAAAAGGGGAATGCTTCAATTAATTGAATGAGTGCATACTTGGATGCATTACTCTTTTTATGAAACATGCTCTCCCCAAAAAAGACTGTTCCTAGGTTAACCCCATAGAGTCCTCCTACGAGTTCTTGATCCTGCCATACTTCAACAGAATGCGCTAATCCCAAGTCGTGTAATCGATGATATGCTTCCAGCATTTCTTCAGTAATCCAAGTATCTTTTTGACCCCGTCTTGAGACTATCTGACAATTTCGAATAACCTGTTCAAAGTCTTGGTTAAGGCTGACCTGAAATATTTTTTTCTGTATGACTTGTTTCATACTCTTAGAAATCTTGAGATTTTTTGGGTTTAAAACAAATCTTGGGTTTGGAGCGTGCCATATAATTGGCTCTCCTTCGCTGTACCAGGGGAATATTCCATTAGAATAGGCGAGAATTAATCTTTCTGGACTTAAATCGCCTCCAACCGCAAGAATTCCGTCCTCTGCTAAACTTGGATGTGGGAATGTTAACTCAGCTGTAAGTTGATATATGGGCATTAACTGAGACCTAATTTACTGAACTCCTCCCAAAACGAAGGAAAAGATTTTTTGACCACTTCAGCATGATCAATCGATAACTTATCATATACAATAGCTAAAGGAGCAAAAGCCATAGCCATTCGATGGTCGTTGTAGGTATGTATATTCAAGTTTAGCTCCTTAGGTATATGATCTCGTCTAAGGTGAAAAATACCAGTTGAGCTTTCCTCTAAAATCCACTTTAACTTCTGCAGCTCATTTTGCAAAGCTTTGATTCGGTTAGTTTCCTTGTGAACTAATGTATGTAAGCCTTTAAATTCACCTTCTATACCGAGCCCAACACAGGTGCAGATTACCGTTTGTGCTAAATCTGGGCATTCAATAAAATCATACACCAGATAATCCACCATATGACCAGTTTTTTCTAGGCGCACATCATCTCCCTGCATGGTACTACTGATACCTAAACGGTAAAAAATATCTGCTACAATTTCGTCGCCTTGCCAGGAATCGAAGTTCAAATTTTTCAAAACTATCTCACCTTGCTCGACCAAGGCTAATGCACTATAGAAATAAGACGCAGATGACCAGTCACTTTCAATAGTGAGCGGAATAGCGGTGAATTCTTGATGGGGGATGATAATGTGGCTCTTCTCTACATAAACATCAATATTAAAATAGCCTAAAATATGTTTGGTCATCTCAATATATTTTGAGGAGCTAATGGCTCCATCTAGTTTTATTTTTAGGCCTTTATTGAGCCTTGGAGCAATAAGCATTAGTGCGGAAACAAACTGACTACTTACACTAGAATCTATATTTATTTCTCCTCCTTGAGTATGATCGCCATTGATTTTAACGGGAAGGAAACCCGTTTGATCCACAAACTCTATTTTTGCTCCAAGCTGGCTCAAAGCATAGAATAAGATATTCATGGGGCGTTCTCGCATGCGTTGATCACCATCCAAAATAGAGTCACTTTTTTTAGTGGCTAGGTAGGCGCACAGAAACCTTGCCGCAGTCCCTGCTATTCCAATATTTTTACTTAAACCATTTTCATTAATTAAATTCTTAAGTATCTCAGTATCATTTGCTTTAGATAAATTACTCAGGGGTATATGGGCTTCGCTCAAAGCTTGAATAATAAGGGCTCTATTGCTAATGCTTTTGGACGCAGGCAAGTTAATTTCTGCCGCTAAATTTATTTTTTCTTCGTATCGTAATAACAAGGCTAAAATTTTAAATTGATTAAGACGAATATACAAATCATGTAGCTCTTTTAAGGCTATAATTACACAACTTTGTTTAGCTTTATTTCAATTATTAAAATATGGCATTAAATATTGTACTGATTGAACCCGAAATCCCAAATAATACGGGGAACATCGGGCGCTTATGTTTGGCGGTTGGCGCTAAGTTGCATTTGGTTAAACCCTATGGTTTCGAATTAAGTGACTCAAGATTAAAGCGTGCTGGCCTGGATTATTGGAAACACATCGAGGTTCAAGAATATGAAAATGTGGAATCCTTTTTCAGGATAAATCAGACAAAGCCAATGGTTTATTTTTCTAGTCATGGCAAAAAAGACTTTTGGGATATTCCATTTGAACAAGACATGTTTTTGTTATTTGGGAAAGAATCGAAAGGCTTAGGAACCGATTTACTTAAAAATAATCTTGAAAACACCTACAAAATTCCTTTACAAAGTAAAGAGATAAGAAGTTTGAATTTGGCAAATGCTGTGGGTATTGTAGCTTATGAGGGTATGCGTCAATTACGAATTCAATGAGGTGTTAATTCATAGCAATTTGTAAAATTTCTTCAGGAGATAAGCTTACATTATTTTGTACTTTCCCCAACTGACTAAGTAGAGAAAAATTGATTCCATTAGAGTTATTTTTTTTATCATTTGCACATCGATCAATTAAGCTAACTATATAACGTTGGCTAAGCTTGACTTGTCCATATATTTTGGATAGATCTTGTATGATGTTTGTTGCAAGCTGATTATCCAATCCAGCATAAAGTACGGATAACTTCAACTCCAAAATCATTCCAAGACCAACAGCCTCACCATGCAGTAGATCTTCTCTTTCAATTAGTGCAAGACTTTCTATAGCATGACCCATTGTATGACCGAAGTTTAAAGATTTTCTTATGCCCTTTTCGTAAGGGTCTTGCTTGACGATTTTATCTTTTATGCTTATCGATTCTTTAATTAATGCTAGATCAGGCTTTAATACTTCCAAACAAGTCTTGAAATGCGCCTCATTTGCAATAAGTCCATGTTTTAGCATTTCAGCTCTTCCGCTAAGTAATAGTCTTGGTGATAGCGTCTGTAGAAATATAGGGTCAACAAAAACAGCAAGTGGAGATGTGAAACTTCCTAGCATATTTTTTTGATGCATAAAATCAATACCTGTTTTGCCCCCAATGCTGGCATCAACCATAGCGAGTAAGGTAGTTGGAATATTGATAAATCGGATTCCTCGTTTGAAAGTAGACGCACAAAATCCACCCATATCGCCTATTACTCCTCCACCTAAATTTATAAGTATGGCTTGTCTATCAGCCTTATACTTTAGCAAGTCAGCCCATATTGATTGACAACTAAGAATATTTTTGTTTTTTTCACCGCTTTCTATCTGTATGATTTGTGCTTGATCAATATTAAGTATGGGGTAACAATCTGATAAGGTATTTTCATCGACTAGTATAAAAAGCTTGGAATAATTCTCTCGCTGAAGAAAATCTGTTAAGCTTTCATTAATATTTCCATAATATAGCGTCGAATTATTCATATTTTTCTAGTGACCAAGCTTGAGGCTTTTCTGCGAATTTTAGTTTAACCCTTGACCATATTTTTTGAAAAAAATCAGATTTTCTATACAATTCTAATGCATTTTCATTTTTCCAATGGCTGTAGGTGAAAAAAATATTAGTTTGAGTTTTATCTCTTAATAAACTGAGGTGTGAGCATCCTTCAAATCCTGCAATGAATTTCTTTTGTTGTTCGAAAATATCTAAAAAATTTGATATTTCTTCTTGCTTAAATGTCAATTTTACGATTCTTACTATCATTTTATGCACTTTATAAATCTTCAAACTTAAGTTGAGAAATTTTACCATAAAACTCCAGGGACTTGCCGCTCAAGGTGCTTAAATCAATCTTCAACTTAGAAATTATCTCTAAAATGGCACTGACTTTGGCTTCCGTTTGAAAGTATTTATTAATGATAACAACTTTACGATCTTCTAAGACACAATATCCTGAGTTGAAACTACCTTTTTCATAACGCACGATATAACCAGATTCTTCCAAGAAATTTTCCGCTTTTTTTAAGGTGGTAGAATTGAGTTTCATTGATTTGAACTAAGTGTTAAGCCTTAATTAGAATAAAAGTAAGATTTCTTGAAACCAAAGTATCTTTTTTAGCTTACTTTTGAATAGTAAATATAAGGAAAATGAAAAAAATAATTGTTTGGTGTTTGATTGTTTTACCAATACTCCTAAGTGCACAAGGAGTAAGCCCAGCTGGCAAGCAGCTCTTTGTTGGGTACTTGGCCGCAGGAATGAATGTTACTCAGATAGCGGGTGATATCATGGCTGGGTATCGAAAAGTAGGAGGAAATGCTGGTGTTGGCGCATATATTATGTACAAACCACAGTTTTCAAATAGCATAGAGTTAAGTTATTCAATGAAGGGAAGCCAAGAAAATTTCAAGAACAATAATCCATTAAATTTTAAAAAGTTTAGTTTCGATTATGTTGAAATACCCGTATTATTCAATTATCATGAAGCTGATATTGCCATTTTTCATGCAGGGGCTACTTTTGGGCGCTTGATTCGCTACAATATCAACCAATCTGGTGGATTGACGCTGCCCGATGACCCCAAGAAATGGGACTTTGCCGCAACTCTCGGGATGACTTTTCTTTTTAAAGATCGTTTTGGTTTAAATTTTAAGGCAAACTTTTCTATGAATAGTTTATGGGATCTAGCTGTTGCGAGTTCTCGCGCAAGAAGAGGCGGTTGGTATCACAATACACTTGCATTTCGGTTTATTTATTTGTTTAAACCCAAGTAAGTATGAAAATAGGGATACCTGAGACTATGGATTCGAGTAAGTATTATACGAGATATCTCAGTCTGGCTAGTGGGGATGATTTGCTTGCTGAATTATCTAATATTTCATGTTTAACGCTTGGTGAGCTTAATAAACTTCAGGATGCAGATCTTCAATTCGCTTATACAGAAAATAAATGGTCTATAGGTATTTTGCTTCAACATATCTGCGATGCTGAAAGGGTCTATGCATATCGAGCTTTACGCTTCCTTCGCGGGGATACCAGTGAAGTTCCGGGATTTGATGAGGATTTTTTTGCCCAAGGAAGTTTAGGCTATAAAACTGTCTCCCATTTTGTTGAGGAGTACACGGCGGTTAGATCAGCAACAGTGCACTTATTTTTAAATAGTAATTTAGACAATCTTGACTTAAAGGGAAATGCTAACGGGATGCAGTTTACTCCAAGGGAGTTGGGTTGGCTGGCAGTAGGCCACAATCGACATCATTTAAATATTCTTGAAGAACGCTACCTGCCAAGATTGAAGTAGGCTTAAATTTATCT
>CAZZMB010000046.1:0-16501 GCA_964655225.1 uncultured Chitinophagales bacterium
TCGTATACCAAGGCCTCACATGAGCAAGATTTTTTACATGAATTTAAGCCTAGTAAGGTCAGTAAAAAAAAGATAAATAATGGTTTCATCGCAATAAAATTCTTGTGGATACGCTTTAGAATTATCAAAGACATAAAAAACCCCGAAGAATTATTTTCGGGGTCTTTTTGATTCGTTTTCTGTGCCTTAGAATCTTTCTAAGTTACTAAAGAAGAAGCTTCCTTCTATAGCTGCATTTTCATCACTGTCACTACCGTGGACAGCGTTGCGACCAATATTTTCTGCAAAACGTTTACGAATTGTTCCTTCTTCTGCATCAGCAGGATTAGTAGCACCAATTACTTTTCTAAAGTCAAGGACTGCATTATCTTTTTCCAAAATAGCCGCATAAATTGGTCCTTCAGTCATAAAATCGACCAATTCACCATAAAATGGTCTTTCCGCATGAACAGCGTAAAAGTCCTGCGCTTGCGCTAGAGTTAACTGGGTGTATTTTAAGGCAACAACCTTGAAGCCACTTTTTAAAATTTGATCTAAAATAGCTCCTGCATGCCCATTTGCTGTAGCGTCAGGTTTAATCATGGTAAACGTTCTATTTGACATTCTTAATTATTTTGTAGGTTAAATTTTAAAACTTGCGCAAAGATAAGTTTATTCAATTCATTTTAATAGATAAACTTTAACTTTGTCTTATGATAAAAGCAATTGCGGATTTAAAATCTAGAATAACAAACACAAAATCTATTGTGATAACTACGCATGTCAGTCCAGATGGCGATGCTATCGGAAGCAGTTTGGGGCTGTACCACTTTCTTAAGCAACAAAATATAAAAGCGCAAGTTGTCGTGCCCAATGCCTTTCCTAAATTTTTGATGTGGTTGGAAGGTAGTGAATCGATAATTGTGTTTGATCAAGATTCTGAGAAAGCCAAAGAACTTATTCAGCAAGCAGATTTGATATTTGGTTTAGATTATAATGAAACCAAGCGAACAGCAAAAATGCAAGATTCAATTGACGCATCGAGTGCATACAAGGTCTTGATTGATCATCATATTGGAGATCCAACATGGCCCGATCTTAATTTATCTGTGGTTGGCGCAAGCTCAACTTGTGAGTTGGTTTTAGATTTTATAAGCGCTTATTCAGGCGATAATCTTCAACTTACTAGCAATATGGCATATTGCATATATACAGGCTTACTTACAGATACAGGTAATTTTCAGTTTTCAGCTACGACACCAAAAGTACATTTTCAAGCTGCGCAATTGATTGAGGCTGGAGTGGAAGCAGATGTTGTGCATAATCATATCAATAATAGTTTTGACAAGCAACGCTTGCAGTTTTTTGGATTTTGTGTGTCGGAGAGATTAAAAATTTTAAAGGATAAGAAAATTGCCTACTTAGCGCTCAGTCAAGGAGACATGCGGCACTATAATGTGCAGACTGGTGGTACCGAGGGATTGGTTAATGAGCCGATGAAAATCGCCGACATAGATATTTCTATTTTGATGAAAGAAGATGAGGGTAAAGTAAAAATGAGCTTTAGATCGAAGCGGGCTATCGATATTAGTATTTTTGCTAAAAAATATTTTAATGGTGGAGGACATCGTAATGCAGCAGGTGGAATATCTTTCAAAAATTTAGTAGATACAGAAAGAGACTTACTTCAGTATCTAGAAGAATTTAACATTCGTTAAACTTCATTCATTTTTTTTAAGGCGCATTTTGCTATATTTGCAGCTTAATTAAAATTAAAAAATAATGAACAGATTAGCTAAAGGAATAATGGCAATGGCTCTAGTGAGCTTCGCTTTATTTTCTTGTAATGAGGGGGCGACAACTCAGTTTTCAGGAGAATTGAATAATTTAGAAGACAGCGTGAGCTATGCATTAGGCATGAATATTGGACAAAATTTGAAGCAATCAGGTTTTGAATCTATAAATGCCTCAGCTATGGCTAAGGCAATTACTGAGATATACGCGGGGGACAGCTCCTCCATGTCTCAGGAAGAGGCGGGGATGATAATCAATGACTATATGTCTAAGCAAAGTGAAACAGCTGCAGCAGGTGCTAAACAATTAGGTATAGAATTTTTAGCAGAAAATGCCGCTAAGGAAGGAGTAAATACTACCGCAAGTGGACTTCAATATGAAGTGATTCAAGAAGGGGAAGGACCAAGTCCCCTGGCAACGAGCAATGTCACCGTGCACTACCACGGTACTTTGATTGATGGAACTGTATTTGATAGTTCTGTTGAAAGAGGCGAACCTGCTACCTTTCCACTGAACGGTGTAATACCTGGTTGGACTGAAGGTCTTCAGTTAATGAAGGAAGGTGGAAAAACAAGATTTTTTATTCCTTCAGAGTTGGCTTACGGTGACCGAGCGGCTGGTGAGTTAATTGGCCCTGGTTCAACATTAATTTTTGATGTAGAGTTGCTTCAAGTAGGGGAGTAGTTTTTTTACAGACCAAAATATAAAGATGAAAAATTTAAAATTTATTATACTAAACCTTGCCCTAATAATAAGCTTTGGATGTAGCGCAGAGGGTAACAAAAAAGAATCAAAGATGTTTGCAGAAATTACGACAACACAAGGTGTTGTAAAAGTTGAATTATTTTTCGAACAAGTACCCATGACAGTTGCCAATTTTGTGGCGTTAGCTGAAGGAGACATGAAAAATGATGCCAAAGAATTGGGTGTACCCTACTACGATGGACTAAAATGGCACCGAGTAATTAGTAAAGTCCAAGGAAGTGGACAGGATTTTATGATTCAAGGAGGAGACCCTCAAGGAAATGGTATGGGTGGTCCGGGATATCAATTTCCAGATGAAATTGTAGGCTCACTTAAGCATGACACTCCGGGTATTTTATCTATGGCCAATGCAGGTCCTGGCACAAATGGGAGTCAGTTTTTTATCACCTTGGCGCCTACCTCATGGCTTGATGGTAAACACACAGTTTTTGGAAAAGTGATTGAGGGCATGGAATATGTGAGTAAGACAAAACAAAATGACGACATTGTATCTGTGAAAATTATTCGTGAAGGGAAAGGAGCAGCTAAATTTGATGCACCGAAGGTTTTCATTGAAATTCAAGAAGCAATGAAGAATAAACTTGCTGAAAAGGAAAAGTTGGATGCAAATGCATTTGAAAACTTTTTGAAAGATTATTATCCCGATGCTAAAAAAACGGAAAGTGGATTGTATTACGTGCATACCGTTGAAGGAACAGGCGCGCAACCTACAGCTGCTAATCAAGTAGAAGTGCATTACGAAGGACG
This sequence comes from uncultured Chitinophagales bacterium, assembly GCA_964655225.1. GTDB lineage: Bacteria > Bacteroidota > Bacteroidia > Chitinophagales > UBA8649 > JAFMKE01. The sequence continues at coordinate 3,286 of CAZZMB010000046.1, forward strand.
GTTTTTGGATGGAAAGGTTTTCGATAGTTCAATTGCTCGAGGAGAAACAATCACATTTGGATTGGGTCAAGTGATTCGCGGTTGGACTGAAGGCTTACAATTGATGAAAGAAGGTGGGAAAACCACGCTTATCATTCCTTACGTTCTAGCATACGGAGCTGGAGGTCGACCACCTCAAATTCCAGCTAAATCAGATTTAATTTTCGATATCGAGTTGATAAAGGTGAAATAGATTTAAAGTAGAATAAAAAAGGCGCTCATTGAGCGCCTTTTTTATTAGTGGTCGGTCCGCTATTAGTAAAGGGCTGCTGAGTAAAAAAATCTCCTTAACTTTAACTGCTCATGGAAGCATATGCAAAAGCTTTAAATTTTGGGATACCGTTTTTCACGCTATTAATATTGCTTGAACTAGCCTATGGAGTGCTTACTAAAAGGATAACCGCTAATTTGCCTGATACGATTTCAAGTCTAAGCAGTGGTATAGCAAATATCACAAAGGATATCCTCGGTTTGATTGTTGCTGTGATTTCCTATTCCTGGTTGGAATCTAATTATGCATTTTTTGAATTGAATGTTGTTTGGTGGATGTTTCCTCTTGTTTTTGTTGTAAAGGACTTTGCGGGGTATTGGATCCATCGATTTGAACATATGGTTAATTATTTTTGGAATAGGCACATGATCCATCACAGTAGTGAGGAATACAACCTAGCTTGTGCGCTTAGACAATCCATCTCACAAATATTTAGTTTGACTATTTTCATCTTGTTTCCTTTAGCCTTGCTTGGCGTTCCCACTGAAGTTTTTGCGATTGTCGCTCCCATACATTTGTTTGCTCAATTTTGGTACCATACTCAGCATATCCATCGAATGGGAGTTCTTGAAAAAATTATTGTGACTCCTTCGCATCATCGCGTACATCATGCTATTAACGAGATATATTTAGATAGAAATTTTTCTCAAATTTTTATTGTCTGGGATAAATGGTTTGGTACATTTCAAGAAGAACTCGAAGAGGAAGTGCCTGTTTATGGTGTTAAAAAAGCAGTAGCTACTTGGAACCCTATTTTGATTAATTTTCAACATGCAAGCCGCGTGTGGTTAGACTTTTTTAGAACCGATAGTTGGAAGGACAAGGCAAGGATTTGGTTTATGCCTACTGGATGGAGGCCTGACGATGTTGCAGAAAAATACCCCATTCAAATTATTGAAAACCCGCAAGATCAGATAAAGTACATGCCCTTAATACCTGTATGGATAAAAGTCTGGTGTGCTTTTCAATTATTATCTACGCTGATTACAGCTATGTTTTTATTTAATAATATAGCCATACTCGCATTTGGACATGCCGTAATCATTGGTGCTTTTATATTTCTTGCCATATACAGTTATACTTCAATAATGGATGGAAAAAGATATGCAGCCCTCTTGGAAATTTTCAAAGGAATATTGGGGATGATGGGTTGGTATCTTTTAGAATCTAGCTATGAATTCGGCGCTGTTTGGGTCATATTAATGACAGGTATAGTTGTATATCAAAGCATCTGTATTAGTCTGTCTGTTATTTATCTCTTGAAGGCAGAGAAGATACCCCAGCAAGTGAATGTTTAAGTAAGAATAGATGCTTTAGCCTCTACCGACACTGCTTTTAAATTAACTGACTATATTAACTTGACCAGAAAGTAATTCTTTTTTCCACGCTGGGCAAGAATAAAACCATTAACCAAGACATCATTTAGATCTATGGTTTTCGTCTCATTTACTTTGGCTTTGTTGATGCTCAAAGAATTTTCTTTGATTGCTCTTCGAGCTTCTCCATTACTTTTAAGGATAGCTGTATGCTCAGCAAAAAATTCAACTAGATTTAACCCATCCTTTAATTTGTTTTTATCCAATTCAAAATAAGGAACACCATCAAACACTTCTTGCATATCTCTTGCACTCAATTTATTCAAGGCCGCAGCATCGGACTTTCCAAACAAAATAGAAGAAGCAACTATGGCTGTATCCAAAGCTTCTTGATTATGAACCAACAGCATCAATGATTCAGCTAATGCTTTCTGCAACTGTCTTTCATGTGGGGCTTCTTGATGAGTGGCAAGCAATTGCTTCACTTCATCTTGCGATTTGAAAGTGAAAATTTTAATGTAATTCGCTGCATCTTCATCTGAGGTGTTTAACCAAAATTGATAAAATTTATAAGGTGAAGTCTTCTCTGCGTCCAACCATACATTCCCTCCTTCGCTCTTTCCAAACTTTGAACCATCAGCTTTTGTAATTAGCGGGCAAGTTAAAGCGTAAGCTTTAGCACCACCATTATTCATTCGTCGCACAAGTTCTGTTCCTGTGGTAATATTACCCCATTGATCACTTCCCCCCATTTGGAGCAGACAATTGTAGTTTTTGTGTAAATGATAAAAATCATAACCTTGTATTAGCTGGTAAGTAAACTCAGTAAATGACATGCCACCTCCTTCTTCGCCCAATCGTTTCTTTACAGAATCTTTCGCCATCATATAGTTGACTGTAACACGCTTACCTATATCCCTAGCAAAATCGATAAAGGTGAAATCCTTCATCCAGTCATAATTATTAACCAATAAGGGAGCATTTGCCTCTTTTGAGTCGAAGTCTAAAAATCGGGAAAGAATATTTTTTATCCCAGCTACATTGTGATTTAAGCTTTCTTCATCAAGCAGATTCCTTTCATCTGATTTTCCAGATGGATCTCCAATCATACCCGTTGCTCCTCCTACTAAAGCAATTGGCTTATGGCCATAGTTTTTTAGGTGCATTAATAAAATTATTGGTACTAGGCTGCCAATATGAAGGCTATCTGAAGTTGGATCAAATCCAATATATGTAACAGTACATTCCTTGAGCAGCTGTTCTTCGGTACCCGGCATCATATCATGAATGAGCCCTCGCCATCGTAATTCCTCTACTATGTTTTTCATTGTATTCATTGTGCTTTACAAAACTACTTAATTGAACGCAAAATATTTAGCAACTTTTTTTAAATCAATCAACAGCGTTAAAAACTATTATTCATTGGTTTCTTTGAGCATAGGTACAAAGGAAAATTCTTCAAATACTTCCTTGTGTATCTCTTGTTGTTCACTTTTTGTTAATCGCAGCATATCTTGATTTCCCTTTTTATTATTTAAGGGAATGACAAGCATGCCGCCTACTCTTAACTGTTCAAGCAAAGCAACTGGAATTTCAGGTGCTGCTGCGGTGACAATTATTTTGTCAAATGGGGCAAAAGCTTGTTTCCCTTCATACCCATCACCGTAATAATATTTTACTTGCGTGTATCCAAGTGATTTAAGTAGGGGTGTCGTTTTATCATACAATTCTTTTTGTCGTTCGATGGTATACAAATCTGCTCCTAATTCTGCAAGTACAGCAGCTTGGTAACCACTTCCTGTACCTATTTCAAGAATTTTATCTCCTTTTCCCACTTGCAGTAATTGGCTTTGAAAAGCTACGGTATAAGGATGTGAAATCGTTTGCTCAGCGCCAATAGGGAACGCTTTATTTTCATAGGCATGGCCGTGCAATGCACTATCCGGTATAAAGAGTTGTCTTTCAATTTTGCCAATAGCAGCTAACACTAACTGATCATGGATTCCTTTATTTTGAAGAAGTTCAACTAATTCTTTTCGCTTTCTAACATATTTAAAATTGGGTGTTTTCATTGGTAAAACAAATTTAAGGATTATTGTAGTTACTTGAACCATTTCTTTCCCTGCAAAACTGCGGGATTGTCTAATGAATCAGACAAGATATTGCATGAGCAATTTTATTATCGGTGGGATAAGACTTAACTTTGGCGTTCAAAGTAAAAATATATGGACAAGATAAAATTTGGCACTGACGGATGGCGTGCAATAATTGCGGATACATATACCGTAACGAATGTTAAGCGAATAGCCAAAGCAACAGCTGATTGGGTAAAAGCTAAAAGTGATACTCCATCTATAGTTTTGGGATATGATTGCCGGTTTGGAGGATTTCTTTTTGCTCAAACAGTTATCGACGTTATGGCTTCTCAAGGGGTGAAAGTATTTTTTGATAAGAACTTTGTGTCCACACCAATGATTTCTTTGGCAGCTAATAAATTGCAAAGCACTGCGGGGGTGATTTTAACTGCTAGTCACAATCCTCCGAGCTATAATGGCTATAAATTAAAATCTAATTTTGGTGGACCGACCATACCTGCTGAAATTCAGGAGGTGGAAGATTTGATTGAAGATGTATGGGATTGCCCTAAAAGTGATTGGGATAAATTGGAGAAAACGGATTTACTGGAGTTTGTAGATTTTGAAGAAATGTATTTTCAGCATGTAATTGCTCATTTTGATATGGAGACCATTCGACATTCAAAATATACTTTAGCGTATGATGCAATGTATGGCGCTGGCCAGCGTATATTGCCAAGACTGTTACCTAATGCAGCAACCTTGCATTGCGATTTTAATCCAAGTTTTATGGGGCAGGCTCCTGAGCCAATCCATAAAAACCTGCAGGAATTTTCTGATTTAATTCGGAAAGACGATAGTTTAGCAATTGGCTTAGCAAACGATGGCGACGCAGATCGAATAGGATTATACAACAGTCACGGAGAGTTCATAGATGCTCACCATATCTTATTGTTGCTCATCCATATTTTGCACAAGTATAAGAAGATGAGTGGAAAGGTTGTGATCGCTTTTTCAGTATCACCTAAGATTAAGAAAATGTGCAAGGCTTATGGCATAGAATGTCAAGTAACCCCTATTGGATTTAAGCACATTGCGCAGATTATGATTCAGGATGATGTCCTTGTTGGTGGAGAGGAGAGTGGAGGCATAGCCGTTAAAGGACATATACCAGAGCGAGATGGTATTTGGGATGGATTGGTTATTCTTGAGCATATGGCCAAAACCAACACCTCTGTAGAGGAGTTGATAGCTGAAGTGTATGCTGTTGTTGGCCCATTCTCATACAACAGAAATGATTTACATCTTGAAGAAAGCAAAAAGCAAGAAATTATTGCTAATTGTAAAGCAGATAAGTATACTTCATTTGGCGAGTTCAATATTGAAGATGTTGAAACCATCGATGGGTTTAAATACCACCTTGGCAATGATCGCAATGTAATGATTAGACCTTCTGGAACTGAGCCGGTTTTACGTGTATACGCGGAAGCAGAAACGCCAGAAATGGTGGAAAATATACTTAGGCAGACTAAGGAAGTTTTGTTGGGGTAGTTAATTCTTTTGTTTACTATCCAGTATAATGGTTACTGGACCGTTGTTTAAAAGAGATACTTGCATATCAGCGCCAAACTCTCCTGCTTGTATGGCTTTGCCGATATTTTTTTGAAAGTGCACAATGCTTTGTTGATACAAGGGGAGTGCGATGTCTGGATGTGCGGCTTTTATAAAACTAGGTCGGTTGCCTTTTTTTGTTGAAGCGTTAAGTGTAAACTGACTGATGAGTAGAATATCCGCATTTATATCCAATAAGGAAAGGTTCATTTTGCCTTCCTCATCATTAAAAACCCGCAGCTGAATAATCTTTTTTATCATCCACTCCATATCGGAGGGAGAATCCTCATTTTCATACCCCATCAATACCAATAAGCCCTTTTTGATTTGCCCTATGACCTTGCCATTGACTTCAACCTTGGCCTCGCTAACTCTTTGAATTACTGCTTTCATTTATTGAATGAGTTTATGCTATTTGATTTTAGGAAAGCTCAATATTCCCCTATTGATTGGACTTTTCACCGTATGATAGTCATTAAGTTTCTTTGAAGTATTTTACTGAAAAAGCTTTAGACCAACATCCGGTCTATTTTCATTAAAATGCTCGATTAAAACCAAGCACCCATCTGAACGCCACATTGTTTTCGCCCGCTGGAGCGTTAGATACAACAAATGGAATATCAAACCGAATGGTTAATGGTTTGGTATTATACAACTTAAACCATCGTTTTATGGTGAAACTTGCCCCAACACCAGCATCCGCTCTCCAACTTGACCATTGACTTTTTTTGTCTGTATTGATATAACTTAGCACACCTGCATCGACAAACAAATAACTATCAAAATCAAAATGGCTTTTCAATTTTCTAGCTCTTTTTAATTGGATAATGTTATCAAACTCCAATTCCGTATTGATAGAAAATCCGCTATTTCCTCTGTAGGCTTGTATTGGCTTTCCGGCATTATCTTCCTCCACGGCAAAGTAGCCTGCGTATCCCCTTAAATTTAATCCACCACCATGATGGAAATGATTGCTAGTTTTTCCGTATTCACCTATCCATTCATTGGGCAAGAAACCAGATGAACGAACATACTTGTTGTCTACCATTGCTTCACCATTAGCACCGGCGAGGTATACAGAAGATTCAGTTGGGGTGTTTTTGGTCCCCATTCTTCCATAAAATCGAGATGACCAATTTAATCGCCATAGCTTGATATTCTCGATGTAATCCAATTCAATAAATTGATAATTGACATCCTGACTTACCGAGGTTCTGGCTAATATATTCAGTTCGCCAACATAATTCCTCTTGGGGTCTGAAACGGAATAATTTAATCCAAAATTTAAACTGGCATTATTTTTTTCAATATCCCATTCATCGGGATATATAAGGTAGTTCCTATCGTTTATCTCTTCGCGCTCCATACTCTTGAAGCCCAGCGAGACGTTTAGTTTGTTTTTAAACTCTTTTTCAATTTCAATTTCTCTTAAGTAGAGACCATCCAACATACGAGATGCAATAGTAATATCTGTATTTGGCAGCACTTGGTCAAGGGCTGTGTTGTACCAAAAATTATAATTGAAGCGATCGTTGGTGTAGTATTGATTATCATTGGATTGGATTGCCTGATTAGGTAAATTTCCTTGAAAAAGACGGGTGTTGTACCAAGCAGTCAACCAAAAATTATGTTTTTTCTTCATGTAGTTGCCATTCATGTGCCATCCAAGTTTGAATCCATCATAAGCATTCCACCATATATCTGGTCGGTAGTTAATGTGGAATTTTTTCCAGTCAGGGTAGTTCCAAACATAACTATCGAAGTGCCAACTTATATTATCTCTTATACGGTTATCAAAAATATTCGCATCTGCCAGGCGTTCGGTGGGATCGATTACGACATCTTTAATTTTGACTTTTTTCCCCTCGTAAGCTTCCGGTATACTTACAGTAGCTTGGTAGCTTGGATAAAGTTTATCCCATCCCGTCCATTTCCCCAAAGTTGTCGCATCTGTTTCTTTCTCGAAGTACTGATTAGGAATATAAAAATCAAAGGTTCGTCCTTCTTTGTCTTTTATTTGGAAATCTAGCGGCATTTGCATGCGACCTTTTCGCTTAAAATTGATGGTAAAGGTGTTTTGCGCTCCCTTTACGCGTTTTATTTTTCCAATACCGTAATCTATTGTTTTATTTGTTTCCAACCACTGATCAAAGAACCAGTTTAAATCGGCGTGGGTGTATTCTATGATGCTTTGCCTAAAATCTTCAGGATATGGATGAGCAAAACTCCATTTCTTAAAGTAGTACTGCATGGCTTTTAAAAATAAGTCATCTCCTAAAACGTATTGCAGATTGTATAGCATGGCTGCAGTTTTATAATACACATGGCCATAACCTCCACCATGTCTTAGTGCACCATTAAAGCCGTCACTATGCGTGTTCAATTGAGGGTCATTACCCAAAACGGCATCTCTCATGTACCCATAATAGACTTCGTCTTCTTTAACCTCGCGGGGTTCCCGAAACTTGTTAATATATTTTGAACTTGATGGACTTGTTACCGTATAGATTCCATCTATTTTCTCTTGCGCCCAACTCGTCAGAAACTGCGTAAATCCCTCGTCCATAAATGCTCGATAGGTTTCGTTGCTATTCATCATTCCATAAAACCAATTGTGACCAACTTCATGTGCTAGCAGTCCTCTATATCCCGGATCACTGCCGCCATCTAAGGTCAACATGGGATACTCCATCCCGTCTTGGGCATCTGCAACAATCATTTTATGGTATCCATACATGCCGATATCTTCAGAATATACTTGAATCACTTTTGCCGTGTATTCAGCTGCATTTTGCCACTTGGAGGCATGAGGTTCTTGAACAAAAGCGTAGGTTTTAATCCCATTCCATTCCGCTTCACCAATTCGATAGTTTGGATTAGCGGTAAAGGCAAAGTCATGAACATTTTCTGCATAAAAATGCCATTCTTTTCGAACACCTTCCTCATATGGGGTGATCACAGATGGCCTTTCTCCCCAAGGTTTGTCTGCGAAGTTTTTGATGTCTAGTTTTTTGCGTAAATCGGTTGGCAAAACTTCTTCTTCATTTTGCAACTTTCCAGTGGCTGCGACTACATAATCGTTTGCAAAATTTAGAGTAACATCAAAGCTTCCAAAATCTCCATAGAATTCACGACCTAAATGTTGGTCGGTGGTCCACCCAAATTTTTTATCATAGGCGGCAATTCGCGGGTACCAGTGACACCCATTGTATTGTTTTTTACCAAAACTATTGAAATACTTCATTCTACGACGGACGCCTCCATTGTCGTAATAGGTTTTGAAGTTTATGTTGAAGGTATGTTTGGTATTAGGAAGAATGGCTTCATTGAGATGTACGATTAGTATGGTATTATCCAGCGTAGTTTCTACCGTTTCACCATTCAAGGAGATGAAATCAATTGTAGTCCCTAAGCCTTGCTCTTCATATTTCCCATACTCAGGACTTCGGCCATTGTTGTGGTAAAGATTGTCATAGTAGGAATGAGGTTGGAAAGCATTTTGATAGAGATGGAAATAGACAACTTTAAGCGTATCTGGGGAGTTGTTCCAGTAGCTCAATTCTTCAATACCCGAAATGATATCGGTTTTTTCATCGATGGTGGCATGGATTTTATAAGCCACATCCTGCTGCCAATAGTCACTACTTGGCTTTTTATTTGCCCAGTATAAAGGATTGTCAGCATGCTGAAAGGTGTTTGGAGGTACAATTGGATTGTACTCTTGCGCGAGTGTGATACTTAATAGAAAAGTTAAGCTGGATAGAAATCTTAAAGCCTTCATGTTAAAAGTTTAGCGCAATTTACGGAATTTTTAGGTGAGGATTTGCCCCGAAATAATATAAAGTTGGATTTATAATTTTACTAGTTAGCTATTTTTAAGTTCAGTGAATATGCTAAGATGTATCGAGTAGATAATTGGCTGTTTCACGTTACGCACGCAAACGTGCCAAATACTTAATCCAAGTATTAAACTACAAAGTATAAGGAAGGTCTAAGTATTTTACTCAGTATTTTCAGTTTCTTATCCATCCTTACTTCTACCATATTGCTTTATCGATGATCCCGGGAATGGGAGCTGTGAATTCCAAACAACTTATTGCCTATTGTGGCAGTGCAGAAGCGGTATTTAAACAAAAGAGGAGTCATTTGCTGAAAATCCCCGGTATTGGCTTTAAAACTGCAGCGAGCATTTTGAATGCCAGTGTTTTTGAGCGTGTGCATCTTGAGCTAGAATTTTGCTTAGAGAATGAAGTAGAGGTTATTCCATATAATGTCAAGGCGTTTCCAAAGCGATTACTTCATTGTTATGATAGCCCCTCGGTCTTGTATAAAAAAGGAAAGTTGGATCTAAACTCAAGCAAAGTATTAGCGATAGTAGGGACTAGAAAAGCCAGTAAAATTGGCTTGGATTTCGTTCAAGAGTTTGTCGAAGAAATTGCGCCCTTTAACGTTCAAATAGTCAGTGGTATGGCGCTGGGAATAGATGCTCGAGCTCATCAGGCTGCATTAGCATATGATACCGATACCATCGGAGTCTTAGGACATTCCTTATCCACGATCTATCCCCATAAAAACACAAATCTTGCGAAAGAAATGTTGCAAAAGGGTAGTGCATTGCTCAGCGAATATCCTTCTGGTACTGAGATAATTCCTGCAAATTTTCCTATGAGAAACAGAATAGTAGCTGGCTTGTCTGACGCTACGATAGTTGTAGAGAGTGCGAGTAAGGGAGGCGCTTTAATAACGGCCAATTTAGCACACTCCTACAATAGAGATGTATTCGCGGTTCCGGGCAGATATAGTGATAAGTATGCTCGTGGATGTAATCGTTTGATAAAAGATTTAAAAGCAAACCTCATCGAGAGTGCTGAAGATGTCCTTAATCAAATGGCCTGGTTTGATCAAGACAATAAGCTTAGAAAAGTACAACGGAGTTTAGCATTGGATTTAAGTGAAGAGGAAAAAAGAGTAGTTGAATTGCTTCGACAGGCTGAATTTGTCGAAATGGATCAACTCCTTCAGTTTACGAATATGACGCCTGGTAAATTATCGAATATTCTTTTAGAACTTGAGCTTAGGGGGGTGGTCTATGCCTTACCAGGCAATCGCTTTTCACTTAACTAAGTAGCGTGCTCATGGAATTCAAAAAAATACTTCAAGACTAATTCAGGCGCTTCTAACTGAGGATAATGTCCTATATTTTCTATCAATATCACATCTGGATTGGGTATTACCATCTTATAATGCTTAGCCATATGTATGCCTGATATCGGATCCATTACTCCATTAATTAGGCGCAAGGGGACAGTCGTTTTTTGAAGAGCGATAAGCCACCTATTCTCGTTGTCTATTCGGTCTTGCATATAATGAATAAGCAAATGGAAGATTTTCATGCCATCCTTGAGATTCATGAGATCCCAAAGTTGCTTTAACTCATTTTTGTTGGCTTGTGTATGCGGGCCAAAAATTTTTTGAAATGTGCGTTTGAACATGCTAAAATTGTACAAGCGAGCGATATACTTTCCAAGAGGTGTCATCAAAGCTCGTTGCACTGGACGTGGTTTATGTATACCTGGAAATAATCCGCCATTGAGAAGGCAGCAACTTTGGATTTGGAAAGAGAGCGCACCATCCAATTGTCGGGCTAAAAGTTCATTGGCAACCGTATCCCCTTTGTCGTGCGCAAGCAGATGGCAGGACCTTAGGTCTAGTTTTTTTAGCAATGCTTCTGCAATGTCAGCTTGCTGAGAGATTTTGTAGGTATTGTCTATGGGTTTATCTGAAAAGCCATATCCAATCATGTCAAAAGATATGACTTCAAATTGGGTAGTCAGTTTCTCTATGATTTTGTACCAATCCCAAGAAGAAGTAGGAAATCCGTGAATAAGCAAGAGGGGGCTTCCAGAGCCTTCGGTGCGAAAGAAAATCTGATGTCCTTCAAATTCAAAATAATCACCACCCGCTCTCCATTTAGTAGGATTAATCATTGACGATTTAATTTTTAAGTACGATAGCCTTGTTCCAATTTAGGTAAAACATCGGGTGAAAAACAATTTCTCCTCGAGTATTTACTTCCAATGCGGGCATCGGTGCTTTTACAATATTGATGATACGAAGTAGTGTTTTCCAGCCATGTTTTTTAGCGGGAATTTGTTCGAAATCTACATCTAATGAAAAGAAAAATCTTCGATACTGTTCGATGTCACTTCGATCAATTTCTGTTCCATTCTCATCTTCCCATCTGTTTTCAAAACCTCCATACATATCACCGCCCATATATCCAAGAGACAAGGCTAACCAACTGGATTGAGGCCTAGGATTATTCATAAAAAGACTTGGTGTAATAGATAGCCATATTGCCAAGCTGTTATAATCCTTTATAATTCGTTCTACTTTTCCAGTGCCGTATAGATCAATAGCTCTCTGCTCAAGCTGTGAGTCGGGATAAGTAACTTGATGAAAGCTGTATTTTGTTCGAATACGCTGTTCATCCCATAGCAGGTTTTGTGTTAATGCAAGACCACTGCCTAAGGCATTAAATCCAATATCACTCAAAGAAGCGCCCCATTTATCTGAGAACCCATCAAATATTTCAATTGAAGTTTGGAAGCCAAAACCCATCAAACTGCCATATATAGCCGCTTTTTTAGCATCGACCCCTGCCCATCTGAGCATTTGTGCAGACCAGACACTTTCAAAATATGCTGTGTGTACATGCCCCATTTTATCAACTTGTTTCCATTCTTTCACATCGTTAAAAAAATGGAAGTTTGTTCGGGGCGAATCTTTGTACCATATATAGTTTAGCCCAAGCATTGCAGCGGTGTAGGAGGTGGCTAGTCCGGTTGTAAGACCTATGATTCGTTCTTTTTGAAGGGTAGGAGCAGTTGTAAAAAACTTCAGCTTACTAGAATCCTTTTGGCTAAATAGAGGAGAAGTTGCATGTAAGCACAAGGTTAATATTATAAAGGTGTAAAGCTTCATTCTTTATAACCAAAATGTTTAAGCATTAAATCATTATCTCTCCAGCCCTCTTTAACTTTAACAAAAAGTTCAAGGTAGACTTTCTTCCCTAAAAATATTTCTATGTCTTTGCGAGCTAGCGTACCTAGTTTTTTTATGGCGATACCACCCTTACCTATAATTATAGATTTTTGGGTATCCCGTTCCGTGTATATAGTGGCGCGTATTTTATCGATATGGTCTTCTTCTATAAACTCATCAATTTCCACCTGACAGGAGTAAGGAATCTCTTGCTTGTATAGCTCAAGTAATTTACCTCGAATGATTTCAGTTACGAAAAACCGTTCATTTTTATCAGATATTTGGTCTTTATCGAAATAGACGGGTCCTTCCGGCAGGCCTGCCACAATCGTCGTAATAATAGCTTCGAGGTTGAATTTTTCCAATGCTGAGATAAACAAGACTTCTGCTTTCGGAAATACAGCTTTCCATAATTTAGCATATTCTTTGATTTCCTCTTCGTTTTTTGCCTTATCAATTTTATTGATCAGCAGTAGAACGGGAGTATCTCCTTTTGAAATCGGCGTATATAAATCAGCTTGTTTTTCCAAAGAGGCCCCGAGCTCTGTTAGATATAAAAATATGTCGGCATCATCAAAAGTAGATTTAACATACTTATTCATTTCTTCCTGCATTTTGTAGGCGGGCTTTTCAATAAATCCGGGAGTATCCGAGAATACGATTTGGTATTCTTCTTTACTTAGTATGCCATGAATCCGATGCCTTGTAGTTTGTGCTTTTTTAGTAATTATGGATAATTTTTCACCTAATAAAGCATTCATGAGTGTTGATTTTCCAACATTGGGAAGACCTACGATATTAACAAATCCTGACTTGTGTACTTTCATGGTCGAAAGATAGGTATAAATTCAAAAAGCCAA
>CAZZMB010000047.1:0-13718 GCA_964655225.1 uncultured Chitinophagales bacterium
GCTATGTAACAATGGGAACAAGCCAATTAATGAGTGTTCCTTATGCCTTGTATGCTAAAGAAGCTGGAAGCGGATCAGGTGCACTTGAAGAAATTACCGAAGGGTCTAACACTGGTTATCGCATTGTTGGACGAGATACTGCTAATTATGGAGATATTGGAGATAATGCTGTTGACTTAAGTTATTTCCCATTCGCCTCTACAACTAATGGTGCCTCTGGTCAGAGCAGCACCGCTGTGGGATATGGTACAACTGCCTCTGGTATTGCTAGCACCGCTATGGGACATTTTACATTTGCCTCTGGTGATTTCAGCACCGCTATGGGAGAATCTACAACTGCCTCTGGTGATTACAGCACCGCTATGGGACATTTTACATTTGCCTCTGGTGATTTCAGCACCGCTATGGGAGAATCTACAACTGCCTCTGGTGATTACAGCACCGCTGTGGGATATGGTACAACTGCCTCTGGTGATTTCAGCACCGCTATGGGAGAATCTACAATTGCCTCCGGTATCACCAGCATCGTCTCGGGTCTTGGAACAACTGCCTCGGGTATTGCTAGCACCGCTATGGGTTTTCAAACAACTGCCTCTGGTTATTCCAGCACCGCTATGGGTTTTCAAACAACTGCCTCTGGAAACTTGAGCACCGCTATGGGTTTTGAAACAACTGCCCCTTCTTCTACTGAAATGGTAATAGGTCAATTCAATACTATGTACACTCCAGCGGGAATAACAACGTGGAATGCAGATGACAGGCTATTTGTAATTGGTAATGGTTTGACATCATCGTCAAGAAGCGATGCTATGACTGTATTAAAGAACGGAAATGTGGGCATAGGAAGTTCTAATCCAGAAGGTCAGTTATTTGTTAAACAAACAGATGCTAATGCGGGAGATTCCAATGGGATTTTTGTAGACTACAGAGGTGATTACTGGAAGACTTATCATAGTGGATTACACTATAGTTTTTCCAACGAGGATACGCGATATGCCTATGTTGAGGACAATACAGGTAACTACGTGATTACATCAGATAAAAACTTAAAAACTAATATTCAAGAGTTACCCAATGTAATGGAAGGCGTTCTTCGCCTTAATCCATTAAGTTATGTATACAAGAGCTCTTCAGATCCTAGTATAAATACCCTTGGATTTCTTGCACAGGAAGTTGGAGAGGTCTTCCCAGATGTTGTTCGATATGCAGAAGATGGAACCCCGGGCTTAGCCTATGACTTATTTTCAATCTTGTCTATTAAAGCCATCCAAGAACAACAGGTCATGATTGACGAACAACAGATTCATATTGTGAAGCAACAAGAGCAAATTGAGTTGCTGATAAAAGAAATAAATGCAGTGAAAAACATGCTGCAGGATATCCATTCAAAATAGTAAGCAAGATATTTAACCAATAATCATAAACAAATAATAAAATACCGTATCTATAAAAGTTGACTCTACCTAACTGTTTATTATTCAACATTTTTAATCTCAGAATTTTTATCAAAAGAAGAGAATAATCAAGCTACAATCGGCCGCTATTTTCTCTTTTCACGAAGTCGTTTAGCAAGCATAATTTGTAAAAAAATTATCAGTATACTTAGTAATTTTACAATATGGACAACAATCTAGCATATTATGCTGAGGAGTTTGCGCTTCACACCTCACAATCCTTCTTTTTGACAGGGAAAGCAGGAACGGGAAAAACAACATTACTAAAAAAAATCTTATCTCATACCACCAAAAACACTATTGTCGTTGCACCCACAGGAGTAGCTGCAATTAATGCTGGAGGAGTTACCATGCATTCCATGTTTGGACTGCCTCTAACCTCCTTTATCCCAAACAATGATTTCGTTGACCTAAATATTGCAAACAATAGAAGCTCTTTAAAGAAACACATGCGTTTTCGTAAGGAAAAACGAAAATTGTTTCAAGAGCTAGATTTACTGATTATTGATGAAATTAGTATGGTTCGTGCCGATCTTCTAGATGCTATTGATTTTATCTTACAGGAAGTCAGGCAAAACAAAGAAGCGTTTGGTGGACTGCAAGTAATTTTTATCGGTGATTTATACCAGTTGCCTCCTGTGGTAAAAGAGCACAGTTGGCAAATACTGCGTGAGTATTACGAAAGCCCGTTCTTCTTTGACAGTTATGCTTGGAAAAATGCCAATGCATTCACTATAGAATTGGAGCATATTTACCGCCAAAAAGATGAGCAATTTATTCACATGCTCAACCAAGTTCGACATGGCGAAATTGAAGAAGACGATTTAGCCCTGCTGAATGAAAACTTCAATCCTCAAGCACCCGTGGCTAGCAAAGAATTTATAACCCTATGTACCCACAACTATCAAGCTGACCAGATTAACAAGGCAGCCTTAGAAAAATTAATTACTCCAATATATCGCTACGCTGCCAAAATTGAAGGGACCTTCAACGAGAATGCCTATCCTGCAGAGCAAGAAATAAGCTTAAAGGTCGGTGCACAAATCATGTTTATCCGCAATGATGCAGAAGATCAAATGTATTACAATGGTAAACTTGCAGTAGTAGAAGAAATTGGAGCAAATTTTATCAAAGTCAGTTTCCTAGAAAATAACGAACACTATACCCTTAAAGAGGAAACATGGGAAAATATTAACTATACTTTAGACAAGGAATCCAATGAAGTAAAACAGGAAAAAATGGGGAGCTTCACACAGTACCCTATTCGTTTAGCATGGGCAATTACCATTCACAAAAGCCAGGGTCTGACATTCAAAAAAGCAATTATCGATTTAGGAAAATCATTTGTGGCGGGCCAAGCTTATGTAGCCTTAAGTAGATGTACCGATTTAGAAGGTTTGATTTTGAAAACCAAGATTAATCCAAAAAACATTTTTATCGATCCGCGAATAATTAATTTCCACGAGGAGAACAGGCAAAGTGATAATTATGACCAGGCCTTAAAATTTGCCAAAGAAGAATATGCGCAAAAATCGTTAATGAAAGCTTTTAGTTTCCTCACCCTGCGTGAAGAAATATTAGATTGGCAAGAGATGATCAGCACCAAAGATATCCCTGATAAAAGCAACTGTTTGGTTTTGTCAAAAGATGCACATCATACATGGCTCAAGCTGCAAGATGTTGAAGCAAAATTTAAATCGCAGTTGAGAAAGATTTTTAGAACATTTGAACCCACTCGAGACACACCAATTCTGATGGACCGTTGTGAAAAAGCGATTCATTACTTTACCGAAGAACTCTTCCACCATCTAATTATGCCCCTCAATGCGCACATTAACGAGTATGTGTTTAAAACGCGAACCAAAGCCTATATAAAGTTCTGTAAAGAAATGCTCCAATTGTATTGGCATAAGATGCACCACTTATATCAATTACACTATTTAGACCAAAAGTGTTACCAAACTACAAGTATTCATGGCGTAAGTGATTTGCCTAGTGTAGATAATGCTGTAAATATTTCACAGAAAAAGGGAGCTACTTATGAAGTCACCCTAGAGATGTTTAACAATGGTGATTCTGTAGAGGAAATTGCAGAATCAAGAAGCATGGCTACTAGCACCGTTGAACAACATTTAACCAAATGGATTGCCAAAGGGAGAATCAACATTTACGCGCTGTTGAAGGAGAATCGTGTAGAACAAATTTTGAGCTATTTAAACAAGCAAGAAGCCATCTCTATCACTCGATTAAAACAAGAAATACCTTTCGAAACGAGCTTCGCTGAGTTGCGTCATGTACTTGCCCACAGCGAGTGGATTAAAAAACAAAAATCGTAAAGCTTTTTCGTTTTATAAAGCCTAAATTTGTTTGAAACAAATCAACTTGAATGAAGAAGTTAATTACTGTACTTTGTGTGATGAGCACCTTGCTTTTTGCTTGTAAATCTGCCGAAGACACAAGTTCTAGTATAAGTAAAAAAGGATTGGTTAAAACCACTGAAAAGTGGATTATTGCAAGTGCGCAAGTGAAATGCGATGAAAGCAGTGAAGCATTGTGCTACCAAGTAAAAAAACCAGGTGCAATGGACTACGAAAAGTTGAATGTCCTGATTGAAAACTTCATTTTTGAACCTGGCTATAAATATCAAATCGAGTTGAACATCATTCCTTCTAAAAAAGGGGACACTCGATATGAATTGCTTAAACAAATACATAAAGTAGCTGTTAACTAAGTACCTCAACCTATGAAAGTAGTATCCTTCAACGTCAACGGAATTCGTGCTATTATGAAAAAAGATTTTCATGAATCTCTAGCTATGATGGACCCCGATGTTTTATGTATTCAAGAAACTAAAGCGCAAGATGATCAAGTTGCTGAAGCGCTTAAACCAATCAATGGATATCATTTATACAGTAACTCAGCGGTTAAAAAAGGATATTCAGGTACAGCTATTCTTACTAAAGAAAAACCTATTTCTGTATCATATGACATCAATATTGAGGATCATGACACAGAAGGAAGGGTAATCTGTGCAGAGTTTTCAGCGTATTTTGTAGTAACCGTTTACGTGCCAAATTCTGGAAGTGCACTCAAAAGACTGACCTACCGACAAACCTGGGATAAAGCCTTTTTAGCTTATTTGAAAGCCTTAGAAAAGAAAAAACCAGTTATTGTCTGTGGAGACCTCAACGTGGCTCATCGGGATATTGACTTAGCTAATCCAAAACCCAATTACAATAAAAGTGCAGGGTATATGCAGGAAGAAATTGACGGAATCGATGCATATTTGTCGGCAGGATTTGTTGATACTTTCCGACATTTTCAGCCAGACACGCAAAAATATTCCTGGTGGAGTTATAGAGCTGGAGCTCGAGCGAGGAATGTGGGCTGGCGTATTGATTATTTTTTGATTTCAGCTGATTTACTTTCAAAAGTAATGAAGGCCGATATATATAATGAGGTAATGGGCTCGGATCATTGTCCAGTTGCCTTAGAATTAAACTAAATTTTCTTCAAAGAAAATTATAAACGCATATTGAATGCGTTTTGCCCAACTATCTTTGAGGTATAATTTAATAATAACTAATACTTAAAACTTAATTATGGCTGATAAAGAAAAAGAAAAAGCGCTCAAGTTAACCCTTGACAAATTAGATAAAGCATATGGCAAAGGTGCTGTAATGCGCCTTGGTGACTCACAAGTTGTTGAAGTGGAGACTATCTCTACCGGTTCGATAACCTTAGATGCCTCGCTAGGCATAGGGGGTCTGCCAAAGGGACGAATTGTTGAAGTATACGGGCCCGAATCATCGGGTAAGACGACCTTAACGCTTCACGCAATTGCAGAAGCTCAAAAACAAGGTGGTGTTGCGGCATTTATTGATGCTGAGCATGCTTTTGACAAAGCTTACGCTAAAAAATTGGGCGTAAATGTAGAGGAGTTGCTAATTGCTCAACCAGATAATGGAGAACAAGCCCTAGATATCACAGAGCACTTGATTCGTTCAGGAGCAGTGGATATCTGTGTTATTGATTCTGTAGCGGCACTGGTACCAAGAAGTGAATTGGAAGGTGATATGGGCGATTCGAAAATGGGTTTACAAGCTAGGTTAATGTCTCAAGCGATGCGTAAATTGACGGGAACAATTAATAAAACAGGTTGCTGCTGTATATTTATCAATCAATTGAGAGACAAAATCGGTGTGATGTTTGGAAGTCCTGAAACAACTACAGGCGGAAATGCATTAAAGTTTTATTCATCAGTACGTTTAGATATTCGTCGTATTGGCGCGATCAAGGATAAAGATGACATCACCGGTAACCGCACAAGAGTAAAGGTTGTTAAGAATAAAATGGCTCCACCTTTTAGAAAGGCAGAATTTGACATCATGTATGGCGAAGGGATTTCTAAACTAGGTGAGATAATTGACTTAGGAGTTGATTTAGATATTCTAAATAAAAGCGGTTCATGGTATAGCTATGGAGATACTAAATTGGGACAAGGAAGAGAAGGGGTAAAAGATTTGTTGAAAGACAACCCAGAATTGGCCGACGAAGTTGAAGGAAAAATTAGAGCAGTTTTGATGAATAGTGAAATCCTAGAAGATCTGCCTTCTTTAGAAGATTAAAGCGATATTTTTTGGTGAAATCTGCGGGGATATGGAAGTTTAACGGCTTCGGTATCCCCGCGACTATTTAGGCCCAGCCTTCTTGTTGTGTTTAATTATACCAATGAAGTAGGGCTAATAATTATTATGTTGAGGCGGCTAGTATTGAATTTTAATTGGTATAAAACGCTTCGATAACTTTAAAGAAGTGTTCGATATCTTCTTTAGTATTGGCATGATTAATCGTAACCATTCGAACAAATTCATTTTCTTTAAACTTTCCATAACCGACCATTAATTCATCATGCTCATACAAGTCTGTACAGAGTTGATCAGCAGAAATATTTTTGTAATTGAAACATATTGCAATAGAGTCATCAAAACTATACAATTCATAATCGGGGTGATTACGGACATATTCTCTTGCGTAATCCGCCAGTTCAAATTGCTTATCGACAATTCTCTCCAATCCCTTCCGACCTTTTGATTTCCATAAGGTCCAAAGTTTCAAGGCATCATTTCTTCTTCCACATTGGAAGGATGTTTTGCCTAAATTATAATCATCCTCATCTGTTTGATACAAGTATTCCGCATTGTTGCTGAAAGAGTCATGCAAGTGCTTCTTGTCTTTTACAACTATAACAGAACAAGTGAGTGGAGCGCCTAGCATTTTATGCGGATTAAAACTAAAAGAATCTGCTTGATTGCTTCCCTCCAATAAGTACTTGTACTTTTCAGATAGCAGAACTGAGCCTTTATATGCCCCATCCACGTGCATCCATATATTATATGCACGGCATACTTCACCAAGTTCCTTTATTGGATCAAAAGCCCCTAAGACAGTAGTTCCTGCAGTAGCATTTACAAAGAACGGCGTATTTCCTGCTTCCAAATCCTTATCTATGGCAGCTTTTAACGAGTCGACACGCATCTCTCCCACTTCATTTACTGGAATTTTTCGAACATTTTCCCGCCCAATTCCTACAAACGCGGCATTTTTTTCAATGGAATAATGCGATTCAGCAGAAGTGTAGGCAATCATATTGATTTTCAAACCTGTTTGACGACTCGCTTCATTTACCTTATCCCTAGCCATTAGAATAGCCATAAAATTACTCATTGAACCACCTGAGGGAAATGTGCCTCCAGCATGAGGTCCATAGTCTAAACGATCAATAACTTGATTGATAATTTCTTTTTCGATACCCACTTGAACGCCACCAACTTTGTAGGTATACATACTGTTGTTTAGCATAACCGCGAGCAAGTCTCCGAGAACAGCTTTACTTTCTCTTCCCCCAAAAAGTTGATTAAAAAACAGACTTGAAGAAGTTTTTGGTGTCGCTAAAACAATCTTTTTAAGTGTTTCAACAAATTGGTCCTCATTAATTCCATTTTCTTCTAATCCTATATTTAGTACCTTTTTTAATTCACTAGAAGGTATGCGCTGTGAAACTGGATTATCATTTTCATCTTTCAATAGCTCTTGAGACAGTTGGATAAAAGTCAGCAGATCCGCACTCATTTCTGCATCCCTATTCGTATCAGATAGATCTATATCGTAATGCAACTCTTTATTTTCAAACTCATTCTTACTTTCCGAATATACCTGACACTTGGTAATAGGGTTAGCATACAAGTGCAGAGTCATTCCCAATCCAGAAGATTTATTCTCAAGTGAATGAAATCCAATCTCATCCGTTAAAAAAGTAACCTGCCCCTCTGCAACACTGTTTTTTTGAAGTAATTTATTTTTTTCGCCTTTCGCATAAAGGAATTCTTCAAATTCTCCTTTGGCAAAATATACCCAGCATTTTTGCCCATCATGGCTATGAATAGGTGTTTTCTGACCTTTATCCCAGCAAAGTAAAATAAGCTCACATTCCTCATTGCTTGCCAAGCAAATTCGCTGATAACCTTTACTCGACCAAGAGGCAAATGGCAGTAGTGTTTCAAAAGTAATATTATGTGCCTTGATTAAGCCTTCGTAATTTTCGTAATTAGCAGCACAAAGTGCTTCAAAAAATTCACCTAACTCCGTGCTTTCAATAATGGGTTGATTCAAATCATTTAAAATCATAAGTGCTTCTCTGTTTGTGTATTTAAGCTGTCTTCTATACTTCAATGCGCAGTGCATGAATGAGTAATTCCCGATAAGCTATTTATTTGATGGATACCTATTTAATTTACCTAAAGATACTGGGTCAAAGGCTATTGATGCTTATCTGAGTTGCAAAGTTATCAATAACATTTAAATGAGCAAGTTCATCCTCTCCTTTAATTGAAGTTAAGGTCTTGTATAATGCTTCAAGTCTAAATTTTTCATCAAACAAGAAGCAATAGTGGTCAGTTTAGCTACTGCAAGATAATTGAGAGCAACCTACTTTGTTCAATGCCCAAGAGGGACGCATTGCAAACCATTTTTGCATTTCAGACTGCTCTTCATAAGGATTTTTAAGCAAGTCATGCAGTTCGTGAATCAAATCATAATTTCCTTTATCCGCTTCTTCAATGGCTAACTGCGCCATATAATTTCTTAAGACATACTTTGGATTGACACCGTTCATATTGGCTCTTCGTTTTTCTTCCGGCTTGCTTTCTTCTGTTAATCGGTCAGCATAACGGACCAGCCAACTCAGCCAGGCCTCCTTCTTTTCATTAAAAACCGCATCACCGATGTAGCAGGCATTCTTAACTAAGCTTAAATGCTCACTTGGCTTATTTACTTCAAATAAACTAAGTTGACGATAAAAGATCGTCATATCTGTTTGGGTGTGTATCATTAAGTCATGTAGGTCCCTGCTCAATTTCTCATCATTTCCCTTCATTTTAGTTAAACCTAACTTCGTGTTTAACATTTTGTGATAGTCTTTTAAGTAATTTGTTCGATATTCATCTAGACATTTTTCAAGTGCAGGAACATCTTCAATCAACGGGTATAAGGCATTCGCGAGTTGAGTTAAATTCCATAGTGCCACAGAACCTTGGTTGCCAAAACGATACCTGCGATGCTCTCGGTCAGTAGTGTTTGGGGTCCACTCTTCGTCGTAGTTTTCCAACCACCCATAAGGGCCATAATCTATTGTTTGACCTAAAATAGACATGTTATCCGTATTCATAACTCCATGCACAAACCCTATGCGTTGCCAATCAATAATCATACTTGCTGTTCGGGCAGCTACTTCCTTAAAAAAACTTAGATACAAGTCTTTTCCTTGTCCTTTGGTTTGCGGATAAAAATGTCTAATCGTAAAATCTGCCAGTAATTTTAAGTTATCTAAATCTTTTCTTGCACTGAGCAATTCAAAATTACCGATTCGAATAAAGCTTTCTGATACCCTGCAAACAATCGCTCCTTTTTCGTAGATAGGATTGCCGTCATACAAAACATCCCGGAGTACTTTATCGCCTGTTAATGCGAGGGAAAGCGCGCGAGTGGTGGAAACCCCCAAATAAAACATAGATTCACTACATAAGAATTCTCTTAGAGAAGATCGCAGCACAGCCAATCCATCTGCTCCTCTAGAATAGGGAGTTGGACCAGCGCCCTTTAGTTGAAGCACCCATGATTTTCTATTATGTTTTACCTCTCCTAGGTTGATCGCTCGCCCGTCACCCAACTGGCCGGCCCAATGTCCAAATTGATGTCCGCCATAACACATGGCATATGGAGAACTTTTAGCTACAATCTTCTTCCCAGTCATCAAGTGAAGGAATTCTTCTGAATCCATATCATCTAAGCCCATAGATTTACCCAAATCTTTAGAAGAAATAATCATGGTAGGGTTTGATGGGCTAAGCGGTTCTGCAGATGAGTACGAAGCCTTATATACCTGTCTCCTCGCATTACTTGTATTTTCATCTCCAGGCAACTCCTTGGTAAAGGTGTTATGTAATGTAAGTGATTTCACAAATTTTATCGATTATCATTTATCGCTTCAATCAATTTTATGGATGCAGAGTTTACGCAATATCGAAGACCGCTAGGTTCAGGTCCATCAGGAAAAACATGCCCTAAGTGACTATCGCAAACATTGCACATTACTTCCACGCGAATCATTCCCATCGCCGTATCCTTTTCATACTTTATGGCATTGACTTCAATGGGTTGAGTAAAGCTAGGCCAACCTGACCCTGATTCAAACTTGATGGTAGAATCAAACAAATTAGTACCGCAACAAATGCAGGCATACTTACCTGCTTCGTGAGCGCTACATAGAGCTCCCGTATGAGGTCGTTCAGTTCCTTTTTGACGGGTTATTCTATATTCTTCAGGCGATAGTTGTTGTTTCCATTCTTTATCAGACCTATCCAAGCGCCTTTCTGGCGTGGGATTACCGTGCGAAGCAAATTTTATAATATCATTCCAATTGAGCATAATAATTTCTTGTAACTAAAACCCAAAATGCGGCGGACAAGTTCCTTTTGAAATGCCAGGAGCAAATCCTGTCAAGTCGTCAGCGAGTTCATAAAATTATGGATCAGCTTCTTCTCCAAAAAAATGGGGTAAATAATATAAGTACAGTAAAGATTTCCAAACGACCAATGAGCATTAATAGAGATAGAAAGAGTTTCCCGAATGCACTAATACCTGAAAAATTACATACTGGGCACACCCCTCCTATTGAAGGGCCAACATTGCCAATACTAGTAGCAGCGGCTCCAATTGCCGTTTCAAAGTCTAGGCCTGTAGCTGCCATTACAATACTCCCAAAACCAAATATCATCAAATAAATAATGATAAATGCCATGACATTAAAAGTAATTCTTCCCTGCACAGAATTACCGTTGTAGCGAACAGGTATTATTCCCGATGGGTGCAACAATCGTTTAAATTCTAACCAAGAATTTTTGAAAATCACAAGATGCCTTACAATTTTGATCCCACCTGCAGTAGAACCCGCACTTCCTCCCATAAAAAGTAGGAAGAAGAAAATAACCTTAAGTATAGATGCGCCTTGAATATTAGTTAAATCTTCTGTAACAAACCCTGTTGTGGTTATAAATGCAATGACTTGAAAAAGACTTTTACGAAATGCCTCCTCTAAGCTCCAGTCGACAGAAGCGTTTATCATCAATATGAGGGTACATATAAAGGTGATGAATATGGTCATAAACAGATAAAATTTAAACTCCTGGTTTTTGTAAATCTTATCTAACTTACCCTTCAAGCCCCAATACATAAGTGCGAAATTTACACCAGAAAGAAACATAAAGAGTATAATGATATAGTGAATTAAAGGATTTTCAAAGGCTGCTATGCTATCATTTTTTGTTGAAAAACCGCCAGTTGACACCGTCGCCATACTATGATTAATGGCATCAAACCACCTCATTCCAGCTAATTTTAATAGGATCGTTTCCGCAAAGGTCATTCCCACATATATAAACCAGAGCCTTTTTGCAGTATCGGTAATTCGGGGATGGAGTTTGTCTGTAGTAACGCCTGGTGCTTCTGCAGAAAACAGCTGCATACCACCGATTCCCAATATAGGAAGAATGGCTACGGTAAGCACGATGATTCCCATCCCACCTATCCAATGGGTAATACTTCGCCAAGTAAGTATAGATGGTGATATTGATTCGATATCATTGAGTACAGATGCTCCCGTCGTGGTATAACCCGAAATCGTTTCAAAAATAGCAGAAGCAAGAGAGGGAATACTGCCGCTTATGAGATAAGGGAAACAGCCGCCAATGGTTAAGAATATCCAACCCAAAGAGACAATTAAAAAACCCTCTCTTTTGGTAATAGTTTTATCCTCCGTTCTTGAAAACAGTTGCATTAATCCACCAATGAAAATATTAATGACACCAGAAATTAGAAGTGCTTTCCATCCAGAATCATTGTGCATAAGAACACCAGGTAAAATAGCAAAGAACATGAAAACCCCATTAATCATTAACAGTGCGCCCCAAAAACTTACAATTACTTTCCAGTTCAACTTCATTGTATCTATTCCTATTTAAAGAAATTTTCTACCTTCGAGATAGATTCTTTCATGGCAAAAACAACAACATGATCTCCTTCTTCGATCTGAAAATCGCCTATGGTTATCATCCCTTGATTATTTCGGATAACTCCACCAATGATGGCTCCTTTCGGAAAATTGATATCGCGTATTGGTTTTTTAGCCACCTTAGATTTTTCTGACACTCTAAACTCAAGAACTTCGGCATCTACCCCATGAATATTTGTTAGTGAGAGAACTTCCCCTTTGCGTATGTGCCTAAAAATATTACTTGCAGCGATCAGTTTCTTATTAATCATCGTATCAATTCCTACCATTTGAGAAAGTTGGATATAATCAATGTTTTCTATGAGGGCGATCGTTTTAGTAACACCCTGAGCTTTGGCCACTAGACAAGCCATAATATTAGCTGTCGAGCTTCCTGTTACCGCTATAAAAATACCCATTGCCCCTATATCCTCCTCACGCAGCAGCTCAACGTCTCTTCCATCCCCATTAATTACAAGTACGTTTTGAAGCTTATCTGTAATCTCAAAGCATTTCTTTTCATCTTGTTCTATGATTTTAACATTGTAATTATCAGAAAGCGCAGCAGCTGTTTTGATTCCAATGCGACTTCCACCCAAAATCATCACTCCATTACTCTTCAACTTATCTCTACCGCTTAACTTACTTATCTCTACAACGCCATCTTCTTTCGAAACAAAGTATACAAAATCACCTTCCTCAAAAAACGTTGTACTGCGGGGTATTAATGTAGCTGTTTTTCGCTTGATGGCTACTGGAATAAAATTGCTTGCAGGGTTTAGGTATGAAGTTTCTTCCAGCTGTTTGCCAACTAAAGGGGATAGCGCTTCTAAATGGATACCAACCAGGTGAAGTTTTCCTTCATCAAATTCAAAACTATCAGTAAACGCATTTCGACTTACCAAGCGTTCGATTTCCAAGGCGGCCAACTTTTCGGGAGAAATCATAAAATCAATTCCCAATTCATTGAGGTCTAACCCTGTTTCTTTATTAAGGTATTCTGCATTGCTTATCCGAGAAATCGTTTGTTTAGCGCCCATTTTCTTTGCCAAAATACAACTCGTAATGTTGTGGGCCTCTGTTGCGGTCACCGCAATAAAAAGAGCAGCTTTCTCAATTTTTGCTTCTTTCAATATCAACGGACAAGTAGCATCGCCTTTCAGGGTAAAAACATCTAAGTGATTTTCCACATATTGCAAACTCTCCGAATCTTGATCAATGATTACAGTGTCTTGTTTTTCTTGCGCAAGCAAACGGGCTAAGTGAATGCCAACATCTCCTGCTCCTGCGATAACAATTCTCATTAAGGTTTAATTATGTTACAAATATACAACTGCATTTCGTAAAAAAATCTATTCATTTTTTTTGTGTTTAAATGAAATTAAATTTTACCTTTGCAATCCTTTTAAAGGCTGGTGCCTTAGCTCAGTTGGTAGAGCAAAGGACTGAAAATCCTTGTGTCCCTGGTTCGATTCCTGGAGGCACCACGAAAAAACCCCAAGTGAAGACTTGGGGTTTTTTAATTTTTTTCCCTTGCGAGTAAAAATTAACGTACTAGCTTAAATATAAAACAATATAATTAAAACTTCAACTGAGCCCCCAGAGTAAAACTAATACCCAAATCGTCCGCAAAGTACCGTTGTCTATTCAAATAATCT
>CAZZMB010000048.1:0-13054 GCA_964655225.1 uncultured Chitinophagales bacterium
GAGCGAAGTGCAGCTTTTTTATCAGCTTTGGCAAAATATCTTTCGCCAATATATGCCCCAAGGAAGGGCCCAGCAAATAAGGCCATTATTCCAAGTCCACCAGACATAAAAGAAATGAGCGCACCTAGAATTAAACCTAAGGTGCTTCCACGGATGCCAATAGGGGATCCTCCATATTTTTTCGTTCCCCAGATAGGTGCTACATAGTCTATGAAGGATATAATGATTGTCAAAAGGATTATTATAGCAATAATATACCAAGGGTATTTCACAAAAGTGAAGTGTAAAAGTAAAACCGCTGCTGCAGCAAATGGAACTCCAGGCAATGCCGGAAGCAGGGATCCTAAGTAGGCAATAAGAAGGAGAAATACTCCTAGCGTAATTAAACCCCCATCTCCTATAACACCCATAATTGCTTCCATAGAGTAAAGTTAAATTAAACGGCTTAATTAACAAAAAAGACCAATTGTGCAGAAACAATTGGTCTTTTTAAAAGTTAAGCGCTTAAGATATATTTAGGCCAATTATTAACTTACAGTTTTCTTCGCAGCTTTTGAACTAGCTTTCTTAACAACTGGTTTTTTTGCTGTTTTTTTAGCAGTTGACTTCGCTAACATTTGCTCAAGTTTTTCAATTCTTTTGTTTAAAGCGGTTACTTCACTTTGAGGAGCTAATTTAAATTTAGTAACAATCTCTTCTGTTGTTTTTTTGAATTTACTTTCAAAAGACTCTTTAGTTTTTTCAGACTTAGCAAAGAAATCGTTGACAATTTTCTTGCCTTCTTTTTCTTCAATATTTCCTTTCTTAACTAATTCTTCAATTGACTTTTCGAATTTTTCAGAAGCTTGAGCGGCAAATCCTACACCAGCGTATACTAATTTTTTTAATGATTCTTCCATGACGGTATATTTTAAGTTTTTTTTTAAATATTTGATAATACAAATGTATAAGGAGTTTACTTCTCTAGTACCTCGGTTCTTATCGTATCGTTATATTTTTTGGCTGAAACGGTATATTTTATGATTGAAGTCGATTATAGTTTTCTAGCGACCATCAAACCATCACGAATAGGTACAAGATAGTTTTCAACTCTGCGGTCTTGGGTAATCTTTTCATTGTAAGCATGCAAAGCTGCAGTGTCTTTATCATGATTTCCCTGACATACTTTGCCACTCCACAGCACGTTATCCGCAATAATAAACCCTCCTGGTCTTACATTATCAAATACTAAATCATAGTATTTAGCGTAATTTAATTTATCCGCGTCAATAAAAACTAAGTCTAAGGATTCGTTAATATTGGGTATAATATCTAAGGCATTACCAATCCTGTAATCAATTTTATCTTCGATACCTGCTTCTTTAAAGTAGCTTCTACACATATTTTCTAATTCGGCATTGATGTCGATGGTGAATAATTTTCCCTGATCTTGCAGACCTTGCGCTAAGCAAATGGCTGAATATCCCGTGTAAGTCCCAATTTCTAATATGTTTTTAGGGCGAACCATATGACTCATCATCTTTAGGAAGTTTCCTTGAATATGACCACTCAGCATTTGGGGAAGCATTACCTTTAGGTGCGTATCTCTATTTAATCGAGCAAGAACATCTTCTTCTTTGCTCGAGTATTGTGCTGCGTATGATTCAATTTCATCTGGTAAAAATTTCATAATAGTATTTTTATCAAAAGTAATTACTCTGTATCCTTTCACCTAATTTTTCAAACAATTTAGAGAATATTGAATTACATTTGTAGGCATATACCAAAAATTTAGAAAATGATTATTGGAGTTCCTACAGAAATTAAAAATAATGAAAACAGGATTGCATTAACCCCTGGCGGAGTGCTTGAATTGGTTAAAAGAAACCATACTGTCTACATTCAAAAAGATGGCGGAATTGGCAGTGGATTCTCAAATGAAATGTATGAGAATGCAGGTGCAAAATTATTAGACACTATTGAAGAGGTTTATGCTATTGCCGAAATGATAATGAAGGTAAAAGAGCCTATTGAGTCGGAATACAAATTGATTAAAAAAGATCAATTTGTATTTACTTATTTTCATTTTGCCTCTTATGAGCCACTTACGCATGCTATGATTGATAGCGGGGCCGTTTGTTTGGCCTATGAAACAGTTGAAAAACCGGATAGAAGTTTACCACTTTTAGTACCAATGAGTGAGGTGGCTGGAAGAATGGCAATCCAAGAGGGTGCTAAGTATTTAGAAAAACCAATTAAAGGTAAAGGCGTATTACTAGGTGGTGTTCCTGGTGTAGCGCCGGGGAAGGTCTTGGTGCTAGGTGGAGGAATAGTAGGAACTCAAGCAGCGAAGATGGCAGCCGGGTTAGGTGCTCAAGTGACTATCATGGATATAAGTTTACCCCGATTACGCTACTTAAATGATGTTATGCCAGCCAATGTAGTTACTAGATTTTCAAATGAATTGAATATTCGCGAGTTAATTATAAACCACGATTTGATAGTCGGTGCTGTATTAATTCCTGGAGCTAAGGCGCCAAACTTGATTACGAGAGATATGTTAAAAGACATGCAGCCAGGAACGGTATTAGTGGATGTAGCTGTTGACCAAGGGGGCTGTATTGAAACTTGCAAACCAACGACCCATGAAGACCCTACGTTTATTATCGATGATGTGGTACACTATTGTGTAGCAAACATGCCTGGTGCAGTGCCATATACATCTACTATAGCATTGACCAACGCAACTCTACCTTACGCAATTGAGTTAGCCAATAAAGGTTGGAAAAGAGCATGCAGAGAAAACAGAGAATTGAAGCTAGGCTTAAATGTTGTAGGCGGCAAAGTAACCTATAAAGGAGTGTCAGAGGCTTTTGATTTACCATATACTCCTGTTGAAGAAGTACTTTAACTGGATAGTCAATATCATATTAGTAACAAAACGAAAAAAATATTAAGACATGAATGTACCAAATGATTTAAGATATTCGAAAGAACATGAATGGGTGAAAGTAGATGGCGATGTCGCTTTTGTAGGCATTACCGATTTTGCGCAAAGTGAGCTTGGCGATATCGTTTTTGTTGAAATAGACACTGTCGGTGATAGCATCGAAGCGGATGAAATTTTTGGAACCATTGAAGCGGTTAAAACGGTTTCTGATTTATTTATGCCTGTGTCTGGAGAAGTTTTGGAGTTTAATGAAAAACTTGAAGATGAACCAGAATTGGTAAATTCAGATGCCTACGAGGCTGGCTGGTTGGTTAAAATTAAATTATCCAATACTGATCAATTAGATGGTTTAATGGATGCAGCGGCATATAAAGATATGATTAACGCCTAGTCTATATCGTTGGAGATAGCTTTGTTTACTTGGTCAATGTAAGCAAGAATGTCTTCTCGCCCCGCATTGGTAACTGATGACGTAATAAAAGTAACCGGAAGCTCTTCCCAAGTTTCCAATAGAGTTTCTTTAAAATTTTCGATATTCTTAAAGGTCTTTTTAGGCTTATCATTTTTTGTAAATACAAGTGAAAAAGGAATTCCATTTTCTCCCAACCACTGAATAAAATCCAGGTCTACATTTTGGGGATCTATTCTTCCGTCAATTAACACGAAGACATTTTGCAATTGTTCTCTTCTGCGCAAATAGGCTTTAGTAAATTTCATCCACAGCTCTCTATTTTTCTTGCTGGTTTTTGCATAGCCGTAGCCAGGTAAGTCCACTAGATTCCACTCTTCATTGATTGAGAAAAAGTTAATACATTGCGTTTTACCCGGAGTATTTGAAATTTTAGCTAGGCCTTTACGTTCCGTTAGGGTATTTATTAAGGAGGACTTTCCTACATTACTTCTTCCTATAAAAGCGTATTCAGCTACATGTTCTTTTGGACATTTTTTCCAATCAACATAACTACAAGTAAATTCAGCTGTATGAATTATCATGCGGCAAAGATAGGGTGTTTTCTTGTTAATGCAATTGCTGCGAAGTGCTTAGTATAGGAGTTGTAATTAGGGGAGGGGATTGTCTAACTTGTTTTTTCATTCTAATATTTGCTAAGATGGAAGATGAAAGAAATAGGTCTTGAAAACAAAATAATGCGCACTATATTTTTACAATAGTTCCTCGGATACAAGCCAAAAAGCTTATAGATTGGAGAGTCTTTCCTTCTCTTTTAAAAACTCTTCCCAAATTTCTTGAACGACGTCGGCCGCAGGCATGATGTTTTCAATTTGCGCAGCAACCTGACCAATTTCTAGTTCTCCATCAAGTAGTTCACCTTCAAACATTCCTTTTTTTGCTCTACCTTTTCCTAAAATAGTACGAAGTTCCTCGGGGCTGGCACCCTTTTCTTCTGCACTTTTGATCTGTTCGTAAAATTTGTTTTTTAATAAGCGCACAGGGGTGATACTTTTTAATCGAATTTCGGTATCCCCTTCTTTTGCTTGGAGTAAGGCATTTTTATAATTAGCATGTGCACTACTTTCTTCGCACATTACAAAACGACTACCTATCTGAGCCGCCTCAGCACCCAGGGCGAAACAAGCCAACATTGCTTTACCCGTACCAATTCCACCTGCTGCAATTACTGGAATTTTTACATGCTTGCAAACTTCCGGAATCAAGCATAAAGTGGTGGTCTCTTCTCTGCCATTGTGACCACCGGCTTCAAATCCTTCTGCAACAATCGCATGTACTCCTGCTGCCTCACTTTTCAAAGCAAATTTAGTACTGCTGACCACATGGACTACGGTGATTCCTTGTGCTTTTAAATGGGCTGTCCAAGTTTTTGGATTTCCAGCGGAAGTAAAGACAATGGGTACCTGCTCCTTAATGATGGTTTTAATGTGTTCTTCAATACTTGGGTAAAGAAGGGGGAGGTTAACTGCAAACGGTTTATTTGTAGCCACCTTACACTTCTGAATGTGTTGTTTTAATACCTCAGGGTACATGGATCCCGCACCAATTATACCTAAGCCTCCTGCCTTGCTTACCGCACTGGCCAATTCCCAACCACTGCACCAGACCATTCCTGCTTGGATGATGGGGTATTGGATTTTGAATAGTTGGGTGATTCGGTTCTGCATAAAGTGAAATTAACAGTTATAAAACACGCCTTTTAAAAGGACTACATATTTCGCCTATATTGGCCACCAACTTCAAACAAGGCATGGGTGATTTGACCTAAGGAACAATACTTACATGCCTCCATTAAATGCTCAAATAAATTTTCGTTTTGAATGGCGGCTTGCTGTAATTTTGCAATCATAATCTCAATCTTGTCGGAGTGACTTTCGTGCAAGTTGCCTAGCATCGAAATTTGATATTCCTTTTCTTTCTCGGTGCTGCGAATCACTTCTTGAGGAATAATGGTAGGGGAACCTTTCGAGCTTAAAAAAGTATTTACGCCAATAATAGGAAATTCTCCTGTATGTTTTAAGGTCTCATAGTACAAGCTTTCTTCTTGTATTTTACCCCGTTGATACATGGTTTCCATGGCACCCAAAACTCCACCTCTGTCAGTTATTCTATCAAACTCTAATAAGACAGCTTCTTCAACTAAATCAGTTAACTCCTCAATAATGAATGCGCCTTGAAGCGGGTTTTCGTTTTTGGTTAAACCCAGCTCTTTGTTAATAATTAATTGGATGGCCATGGCACGTCGCACGGAATCTTCTGTGGGGGTGGTTATTGCCTCATCATACGCATTGGTGTGCAATGAATTGCAGTTGTCGTAAATGGCATATAAAGCCTGTAGCGTCGTTCGAATATCATTAAAATCAATTTCCTGGGCATGCAAGCTTCGTCCACTGGTTTGAATGTGGTATTTCAACATTTGCGCTCTTGGGTTTGCACCATATTTCTTTGCCAAAGCTTTGGCCCAAATTTTTCGAGCCACCCGGCCTATTACTGCATATTCAGGATCTATACCATTCGAAAAAAAGAACGATAGATTGGGCCCGAAAGCATTAATATCCATTCCCCGGCTTAGGTAATATTCTACATAGGTGAAACCGTTGCTTAAAGTAAAAGCCAACTGCGTAATAGGATTAGCTCCAGCTTCGGCAATATGATAGCCAGAAATAGAAACTGAATAAAAATTACGAACTAAATTATCGATAAAATACTCTTGTACATCACCCATTAAACGAAGGGCAAATTCAGTAGAAAAAATGCATGTATTTTGGGCTTGATCTTCCTTTAAAATATCTGCTTGAACAGTTCCTCTAACGGAGGATAAAGTATCTGCCTTTATCTTCTCATAAACGGCAGTATCCAATATTTTATCTCCCGTAATACCCAGAAGCATTAAACCTAATCCGTCGTTTCCTTCTGGAAGATCTCCTTGGTATTGAGGGCGAACTCTGCCTTTATCTTCATACAGCGACTTTAACTGTTTTTCTACTTTCTTTTCAAGCTTATTTTCCTTAATATATTTTTCACATTGCTGATCAATAGCAGCATTCATAAAAAAGCCCAGTAACATCGGAGCAGGACCGTTTATGGTCATTGATACGGATGTTGCTGTATGACATAGGTCAAAGCCGCTATACAATTTTTTTGCATCATCTAAGCAACATATACTAACACCAGCGTTGCCTATTTTACCATAAATGTCTGGTCGATAATCAGGGTCGTTCCCGTATAAAGTTACAGAGTCGAAAGCGGTAGATAAACGCTTGGCTGGCATACCTATACTTACATAATGAAACCGCCTGTTTGTTCGCTCAGGGCCGCCTTCTCCCGCAAACATTCTAGTTGGATCTTCACCTTGTCTCTTAAAGGGATATAAGCCGGAAGTAAAAGGAAATTCGCCAGGCACATTTTCCTGCAATGTCCAACGTAAAATATCAGCCCAAGATTCATATTTAGGCAAGGCGATCTTAGGAATTTTTAGGTGAGATAAAGAGGTAGTTTTTGTCTCAATATTAATCGCTTTATTTCTAACTTGGAAAGTGTAAATATCTGCAGCATATCTTGATTTTTTTCCTTCCCATTCTTCAATCAACTTCCAATTTTTAGGGTCAAGATTTAGCTTGACTTCTTCAAAGTGCTTCTGCAAACTAAGTGCTAATTCGTCTTGATTTTTATGGAGCGAATGTATGGTTTTGTGAATGCCAAATAGATTTCCTGCAACTGCACATTGTTGATTAGCCCATTCATCGTAGGAGCGATTGCTTTCAGCGATTTCAGAAAGATAACGAGTTCTTTTAGGAGGAATGATAAAGATCTTTTCAGACATTTCGTTTTCAATCGAAAATGTTGAGTTTAAATCTGACTTGGTTCGCTCCACAATTTTATTGATAATTGCTTTATATAGAGTATTTGTACCAGGGTCATTAAACTGTGAAGCGATTGTTCCATAAACGGGAAGGGTATCATCCTCGTCATGCCATAAGCCGTGATTGCGTTTATACTGTTTTTTAACATCGCGTAAGGCATCTAGCCCACCTCGTTTATCAAACTTATTTAAGGCAATAACATCTGCAAAGTCTAGCATATCGATTTTCTCTAATTGAGAAGCCGCTCCATATTCTGGCGTCATAACATATAAGCTTGCATCTGAATGCTCGGTGATTTCAGTATCGCTTTGACCTATACCAGAAGTTTCCAAAATAATCAAATCGTAGCCTGCTACTTTTAAAACACTTAAGGCATCATCGACATGTTTAGATAGCGCTAGGTTGGCTTGTCTAGTCGCCAGAGAGCGCATATAAACCCTTTCATTATTGATTGCATTCATGCGTATTCTGTCTCCGAGAAGTGCACCACCTGTTTTTCGTTTACTTGGATCGACCGAAACAATTGCAATTTGTTTTTCGGGGAAGTCTATAAGAAAACGACGCACCAACTCGTCAACCAAGCTGGATTTTCCTGCCCCACCTGTGCCTGTAATACCCAGTACCGGCACTCCTGTACCTGCCTTTTTCTCTTTGCTTATTGAAGGGAGAATATCTTTATCAAATACATTAGAGTTATTTTCCGCAATGGATATTAACCTTGCTATAGTATTTACATTTTTTGCTTTAATTTTTTTCAGATAGTCCTTTTCTAAAGGAAAAGAAGAAGGCGCATAATCACTTTTTTCAATCAAGTCATTAATCATGCCCTGTAAGCCCATAGATCTTCCATCATCTGGCGCATAGATTCTGGTGATTCCATAATCCATTAAGTCTTTGATCTCTTCAGGGAGAATCACTCCACCACCACCACCAAATATCTTAATATGTGAAGCTCCTCTTTCTTTTAGAAGATCAAACATGTATTTAAAGTACTCGTTGTGCCCTCCTTGGTAGGAAGTCATGGCAATCGCTTGAGCATCTTCTTGAATAGCTGTATTGACGACCTCTTGTACGCTGCGATCGTGACCTAAATGAATAACCTCGCACCCTGTAGCTTGGATAATTCTTCGCATGATATTAATGGCAGCATCATGGCCATCAAAAAGAGACGCAGCGGTAACAATTCTAACGCTGTTTTTGGTTTGATATGGTTTAGCTTCTTGCATGAGGGCCATTATTTTCCCTGTAAAGTTAAAGTTTTGTTTGCCAAAGAAAAATTAAATGCAATTCATATAATTTTTAGATCAATTTCCTTAGTTTTTTTGCACTGTGGATTTTTCGGAGTCTTATTTTTTTGTGGGATTAAACGATTGTCTTTTCTTGTAAACGATAGGGGGTAATAATTTTTAAATTATTAAAGTTTACCTATATTAGGGGTCTATCAAAACCTTTTGTAATGCAGCAATTGCTATGTAGATTTACATTTATTTTCTTTCTTACTTTTAGTCTAAGCACTAATGTTTTTTCTCAAGATATTCAAGAAGAGGACATTTATTATAAACTAGAGTTTGAGTCTATGGATCAGCAAGCAGTAAAACCCTTGATTGTAAGTTTAATGCCAATATTTAAAGAAGTTCCTCATTTTGCCCTCGGCCAATACAATATATTTTATTATAAAGTGCAGGAATTTATAGAACTTGAAAGTCTAGAAGCTGCGCTAGCGTCTACCGAATTTATTTTTGTAGGATTTAAGGAAATATCTCAAGCAGCTTACCTTGAAGTAGTTAAATAACACCTTCATAATAGACGATACTCTATTATTCAAGTCAATCCAATGAGGATAAGAGCAATACGGTTGATTTTACTACCCACTCTAATAACCGCCTTAAGAAAGCGTATATAATTTGTATTTTTACACAACTATGGCTTTAATTAGAGAACTTAACGGAAAAACACCATTGCTAGGAGAGAACTGTTGGCTAGCAGAAACTGCCTGTTTAATTGGCGACATCAAACTGGGGAAGAATTGTACTATTTGGTATAATGCCGTGCTTAGAGGAGACGTTAATGTTATTCGTATTGGCGACAAGGTGAACATTCAAGATAATGCAATGGTGCATTGTACTTATCAGCAAAATGGCACCTACATCGGTAATGAGGTGACTATTGGTCATAATGCCATTGTGCACGGATGCACGATAAAGGATAAAGTATTGATAGGAATGGGCGCTATTGTTATGGATAGAGTTGTTGTAGGTTCAGGATCAATTATTGCCGCAGGAGCAGTGGTAAAAGAAAACGAAATAATTCCATCAAATACTCTTTGGGCAGGTGTTCCTGCCAAACAAGTAAAGGAATTAGACCCAAATGTTTCACTAAAGAAATTGGAAAAGTTGGCAAATAATTATATTATGTATGCAGGTTGGTATAAATAAAAACATGGAAGAGCAAGTTGTACTAGTTGATGAAGATGATGTGGTAAAGGGTTTTATTGGTAAAACTGAGGCGCATATGAAAGGATTCCTTCATCGAGCTATTAGTATCATGGTCTTCAACGAGAATAAGGAATTGCTCATCCAGCAAAGAGCAGATAAAAAGTATCATTGGGCGGGTATTTGGAGCAATACAGTTTGCACACATCCCAGACAGGGTGAAACATATCAGCAAGCAGCAGAAAGAAGACTTGAAGAGGAATTGGGTTTCCAAACACTTCTCACAGATGTCTTTAGTTTTATATATAAAGCTAAAGACAAAGAAAGTGGCCTTATTGAGCATGAGTTAGATCACGTTTTTGTTGGTAAATATGATGGCAATATACCTTTTAATCAAGCAGAAGTTCAAGCTGTGCG
Organism: uncultured Chitinophagales bacterium; assembly: GCA_964655225.1. Taxonomy (GTDB): domain Bacteria; phylum Bacteroidota; class Bacteroidia; order Chitinophagales; family UBA8649; genus JAFMKE01. The sequence continues at coordinate 10,111 of CAZZMB010000048.1, forward strand.
GTGGGTAAAATTAGACGATTTAAGGACAGAGATAGAGGCAGATCCGGATAAATTTTCTTTTTGGTTTAAGATCATACTCAAAGAATTTGAGCAGCGGGGCCTGTTTAGTTTATAATTGCATTTTACATTTTCTTTAACTTGAAGGTCAGGTGATGCCTGCATTCGAATGCCTTGAAGAAAAACACGAATAAGGTCCATCTTATTATCAGGGGAAATTCTTCATTGGGTGCTCAATTTATTCAATCAATTCTTGTCATAAGTCAACGGGACTTTGTATTTTTGCGTTGCTAAATGAATCGTGCAAAATTTAGTGTAAATTTTACTTTAGATAGAAATTAAAAAGGATAATGGAAAAGGAAAGCAGTATCGGTTTTTTTGAGAAATATTTGACGCTTTGGGTCCTCATATGTATGATCTTAGGAATTATTTTATCTCAATTTTTCCCTACAATTAGTCAAGGACTTAATGAATGGAAAGTTGGTGAAGTTTCCATTCCCATTGGGATTTGTCTTTTTTTAATGATGTATCCAGCTTTACTTAATTTTCAAATGAAGGAAGTTAAAAAACTGACTAAAGCACCCAAACCAATTCTTATAACCTTGTTTTCAAATTGGATAATTGCTCCAATCGTAACGGTTATTTTAGCACATTACTTTCTTGAAGGTCATGACCAGCTTATCGTAGCATTAATTCTATTGGGAGCAAGCCCGTGTACTGCAATGGTAATTGTTTGGGGTGATTTGGTCAAAGGCAATCAAGAGCAAAATGTAATTACCACTAGTTTAAATACAGTAACTATAATGTTTCTTTATGCACCGGTTGTTGTGCTGTTAACTGGGATTCAAGGAATTGCAATTGATAGATGGGAGCTCTTCATTTCGGTTTTGGTATTTATAGGAATTCCTTTGATAGCTGGCTTGATTTCAAAAAAAGCAATCATCAAACGAAGGGGTAAAGAGTGGTTTGAAAACACCTACAGACCTGCAGTTGGGAAAGTTTCTATTGTTGCCTTATTAACTACATTGATTGTTTTATTTGCCCTCAATGGAGATGTTCTTCTTCAAAATCCAAAGGAAATGGGGCTTGTGTCAATCCCATTATTGCTTGGTTTTTTTATAATTGTAGGTTTGAATATTATGATTACCAAATTACTCAAGTTAAAGTATAAAGAGGCTATTATCTCCGTAATAATTGGTTCATCAAGTCATTTCGAAATCGCTATTGCCACAGCCATAGGATTATATGGATTAAACTCTCAAGCAGCTCTTGGTACAACAATGGGTTTGTTTTGGGAAGTACCTATAATGTTAGGCTTAGTCTATTTGGGTAAATATCTTGGCCGAAAAGGGTTTTGGAGTTAATGGCTTAAACAGGCTCGTTCAAAAATAGAAAAGTTTATAGATTTAAGGGGGCACAAATAACTTTGGAAGTAATTCTAAAGATTCCACTATGCGATGCTACCCAATCAAGCTTGTATTTTCATGATAAAGGATATGGAATGTTTTAGCTGCGTTTAATTCTTTTCAGGTAAATTAGTGCAAGTAAACGAAAGTTGTATATTTACACTTGGGCGAAAAATTTATTGGATTTAGAATAAATTAGTTTTGTCTTTTTAATAATTAACTTTCAACTTCAATAATAATTTATGGCTAAGATTTCAGATTACGTAAAAGTAAAAAATTCAAAGTTGGCAAAAAGATATGCCCAAGACAAAGTGGAAGCAGGTCACTGGGTCGAAGACTATTTAAATGAAGACATAGATATGGTTGGCGATATAAGGGATTTCATTGCCAACATTAAGGAGGTTTGTAAGTTTGGCTTTGTAGGTCACCATTACAAATTTTTCATTACAGAGTTTCTTCCAGAAATTATGAGTCATTCTCAAAAAATGGATGAGGCTACTATTAAAAGTCATTATGATGATCAAAATGATATTTTTAGATGGTTCTTGGGTCCAAGAATGGTTTATACTTCAGGGTATTACAAAACTGAAGATGAAACCTTAGAGCAAGCTCAAGATAACAAGCTGGACTTAGTAGCGCAAAAAATGCAATTGAAGAAGGGAGAGTCCCTTTTAGATATTGGTTGTGGGTGGGGAACCTTAGTAGCCCACATGGCGAAGAATTACGACATGGATGCTACGGGTGTAACCATCGCTCCGGCGGGGGCAGAATGGGGGAATAAATTAATCAAGGAAAACGGTACGGAGGATCAAGCAAGAATCCTGTTAATGGACTACCGAGATATTCCTAAAAAGAAATATGATAAAATTTCTTGCCTAGAAATGGCTGAGCACGTAGGTGTAAAGTACTTCCAAACTTTTATGGAGCAGATTTATGATATGCTTGAGGATGATGGTATATTTTACCTTCAGATTGCTGCTCTAAGAGAGAGAAAATCTTTGCTTTGGGGGCCTGATCAGGAAACTATAGTATGGGGATTGTTTATGAATGAATATATATTTCCTGGTGCAGATGCAAGTATGCCAGTAAGTTGGGATTTGAGAAAAATTGAAAAAGCTGGGTTTGAAATCCAAACAGTAGAAAATGTTGGCATCCATTACCATAAAACTATTGCTGCCTGGTATGAGAATTGGTTGAGTAATAAAGATTTAGTGATTGCTAAATATGGAGAAAAACAATTTAGAATGTATCAAATATTTTTGTCTTGGGCTGTTAGAATAGCTAAAATTGGAGGTTCTTCTGCTTATCAAATCATTTGCCATAAGAACATCAATAAAGTACCGAGAAAGAGATATATCGGAAGATTAGCGCTTGGTGCAAATGCTAAGTTTCAAAATTCATCTTCTGTTTCTTCGGATGAAACTACAGACAAGGTGATGGAGGAATATAAAACAAAGAAAATTAAGACGATGGTTAAGTAGAAACCAAGAGTTAATTCTAAAGCCCAAACTGATGCGTTCATTAGTTTGGGCTTTTTTATT
>CAZZMB010000049.1:0-12520 GCA_964655225.1 uncultured Chitinophagales bacterium
ATAGACCAAGATAAATTGTATGCTTTTGATCATTCTAACCAATCATTTTATACGATTCAATACTACACCTTTGGTAAGTTATTTGCGAAGGCAGATCAGTTCAATTTGTAAGGGAGATGCGGTGACCTAGAGATGCCCAACAAGAAAAAGATTTAAAAATTAAGATAATAGGTAGCTTTGTCGCTATATTTGTATGAATTAAATCAAAAAGAATACTATGCGTTTTGTTGTATCAACCACCCAGTTACTTAAGAAACTTCAAATGATTAGCGGAGTTATTAGTTCCAATACAGTTTTGCCTATTTTAGAGGATTTTCTTTTCGATATAAAAGATGGAAAAATAAAAGTTTTTGCTACAGATCTTGAAACTTCTATGAGTACAGAAATTGAAGCGGAATCTAAAGAGAGTGGTAAAATCGCTATTCCTGCAAAAATATTGTTGGATACGCTTAAGACACTTCCTGAACAACCACTAACCTTTTCTTTTGATGAAAAGAATTTTGGAATCGAGATTAGTTCATCTACGGGTAAATATAAATTGGCTGGAGAAAATCCTGAAGATTTTCCGAAAATACCGACTGCTGAAGATTCATCTGAAGTTGAAATTCCTTCTGAAATTTTGGGTAGAGCAATTACCCAAACGCTATTCGCAGTGAGTAATGATGAATTGCGACCAGCAATGACTGGTGTTTATTTTCAATTACAACCAGATGGTATGACTTTCGTATCTACTGATGCATCAAAATTGGTAAAATATAAGCGAAGTGATATGGTGTCTAAGGATCCAGCTTCGTTCATTGTTCCCAAAAAAGCTTTACAATTATTGAAAGGAAGTCTTCCTACTGAGGATACGCAGGTTGTCGTCAGCTATAACTCATCCAATGCCTTTTTTACTTTTAGTGATACAAAATTAATTTGTCGTCTGGTAGATGCTAAATATCCGGATTACAACGCGGTTATTCCGGTAGATAATGATAACTTATTAACGCTTAATCGAATCGACTTTTTAAATACTTTGAAGCGAGTGAGTATATTCTCAAATAAAACAACTTATCAGTGTGTTTTGAATATTTCAGGGACTGAGCTTAAGGTTTCTTCTCAAGATTTGGACTTTAGCAATGAGGCATTCGAACGTTTAAATTGCACCTATGACGGAGATGATTTGGAGATAGCTTTCAATGCTCGGTTTTTGATAGAAATGTTGGGTGTATTGGAAACAGACGAGATAAAAATTGAATTATCTTCTGCTACAAGAGCTGGAATTCTAGTTCCTGGTCAAGTTGAGGAGGGTGAACAATTACTCATGTTGGTTATGCCTGTAATGTTAAATCACTAAGCCATGCATAAGAAATTATTAATCTCCATATTTTGCTTTTTAATTCTTGGAGTAGGTTTGCAGTCCTGCAGTAAAAGTACTTGCCCTACTTATGCTACAAGTGGACCATCTAAAGGGGTGAAGAAAAAAATTAAAAAGAGCCGAGCAGCATATTCTAAAAAAGACCAAAAGTCTAAACCTAGAAAAGGAAAAGCTGTTAAAGGCCTTGACGGATAAAGAAAAGCCGAATGCATGCGTTCGGCTTTTTTATTGGTATTTTTTTGATGATTTTATTTTTCGCTATTCATCACTCCATCTGAGCTCGTTACCCTAAAAGTGGTTCTTCGATTCTCTTGATGCTTTTCTTCAGTGCATTCTATTCTATTGGTGCACGAGTTAATGAGTTTGCTCTCTCCATAGCCTTTAGCACTTAATTGTTCCCCAATTACTCCCTGAGAAACAAAATAATCAACCACTGATTGAGCTCTGCGTTGACTTAAGTCAGCATTGTAAGAATCACTGCCTCGACTATCCGTGTGTGACCCAATTTCGATGGTTAAATCACTATTCTCCTCGAAAAAAGAAACCAACTGATCTAAAATGGGTAAAGACTCTTCACGCAAACTTGCCTTGTCATAGTCATAATAAATGTTTTGAATAACAATTTCCTTTTCCGGAAATATTTTTTCTAACTCAACTTCTTTAAAGAGGGTAATCAGCAAGCTGTCTGGGGTTTTTAGGTTTTTAGTGCTAAAAGATATACGCTTATTAAAATAACCGGTTTTAGTCACTAAGATTGTATAATCGATATCCTCTTCCAAGGTAAATCTAAGCTTCCCATTTTCAGGACTTATTTTTTCCTGCCCTTTAAATAAAACAATTACACCTTCTAAAGCTTGCATCCCGATAATGATGCTTTCACTATCTTCTGGATCTTCATATTGTTTTTCCAATACCGTTAAATCCAGTTCATACAAGTTGATAAACAATTTTTCGTAAAGGTATATATCATCACTTCCTTTACCAGCCTTTCGGCTGCTAGAAAAAATTGCTTTTTCTAGGATATAAGCGGTATCATTTTCCTGGGCTTCTTTTAAATAGACAAAGCTGAAATCATCAGCACCTGTATTAATAGGGTAAGGCAAGATAGCTGACGGGCCAAAGGCAAATTTATCTGGACTTGCCTTAAAAATATCCAAGCCACCATAGCCTTCCTTACCATTAGAGGAATAGTATAAATTTCCTCGACTATCGGTGCTTGGGAATAATTCATCTTTTGCGGTATTAACTGAATAACCTGCATTGTAGGGCTGACTCCACGTGCCTGATTGGTCAATCATAAAGTAGATGTCATTGCCTCCATAGCCATAATTTGCATCGCTTGAAAAATATAAGCGAGAACCATCATCACTTAAATGAGGCTGCCCGATGTTTACCGAATCAGAAAAGATGCTTACCAACGTTGGTTCGTACCATAAATCTCCATCTGCTTCAGCTTTATAGATTCGGCAGTAGCTATTACCTAGCTCAAGGTAATCGCATCGAGTAAAATACATGGTCTCAAAATCTTTAGAGAATGAAGCCGCTCCTTCAGCCAATTCGGTATTAATCGGCGCACTAAAAGGAATCAAAGCGCCCCAATCATTTTTTCGCGCCTCGGCCATAAATAAATCAGAACTTCTTGAGTCATCCCAAGGCTGCACCATATCTCCCGTGCTAGATGCTCTAGAGCTTGTAAATACGAGAAATTTTTCCCTAAAAAGACACGCTGCATAATCTGATGAAGTTGAATTGATGTTTTTTATATTCTTGATTCTTAGGTTGCTTTGACCTTCAGTGTAATTCACTATTTCTCGGCAGTAGCTTAAATGCCCGGAGGTATTAAAAACGTCCTTGCTTAGGGCTATATATTTTTCTAAATTTTCAATGGCTTGTCCATAATCTTCACTATACTTTTGTGCCAAGGCTAGATCAAAAACATATTGCGGGTTTTGGTCCAAATCTCTAATTTGCTGAAGTGCGTCCACCTGGCCATCAGGCTTGCCCATTTCATTATACGTCTCGGCTAATAATTGAAGCTTTTCAATCTTTTTGTATAGATCGTTTTCATTAGCTATTTCCTTACTAAGCAGGTTGGCAGCTAGTACATACTTTTTTTGTTCAAATGCTTTTGTCCCGCTATTAACTGCTACAGTCCCGGTCTTACAAGAAGCCAGAAGAGAAAAGAAAAATATAAGTGTAAGGAAGCTTCTCATTTAACCAAAGATAGTATGAATTTGAGAAGAATTATTCTTCTTTCAGTAAAATTTCCTCTGTAAAATCAATAGGAACATCAAAGGATACTCCCTTACTCTTAAAGAGAGTTTTGGTTTCCTTGCAGGATTATTGCTTCTCTTTTGATAATATAAGAGTCAATAATCTTGATCCCACATGGCCAAGTGTTTAACTAAATCGAATGGCTTTTATCGCTTCAATTTTGTTGACTAACATAGCGGGCAGCAAGAGGAAGATAGCTGCCGTAGTCAAGGTGAAAACGTTTAGAAAAAGTAGCCAGGTCCACTCGAGTTTAACCGGTGCATAATTGATGTAATAGGAATCCTCTGGCAACTTTATCAGGTGGGTAGCATCTTGAAGGAGGCATAAACCTATACCTGCAATATTGCCAATAATTAAGCCTAGTCCAATAATAAAGACGCCGTTCCAAACAAATATATTTCTAAGTTGCTTATTGTTGCTTCCAAGTGCTTTTAGCGTTCCTATCATTCTTGTTCGTTCTAAGATTAGAATCAATAAGGATGTAATCATATTAACTGCAGCTACCAAAAGCATAACGGCTAAAATGACAATTTCATTGGTGTTTTGCAAGGCTAACCAATTGAAAATATCGGGCTTAAACTCCTTAATGGTTTGCGCATATAGGTCATTGCTTATGCTGTAGAAAATATCGTCACCTATCTTATCTAATGGTTCTTTTTGAATTTCCATTGCCCTTTCAACAGGAAGAAACATCGCCGCAATCTTTTTCCCGTATACATTCAATTTGGCTTCATACAAATGCTTATCCTCTACAAACAATTCAAATCCACCCACTTCATCCTTGGTCCATCCATTCAAGTTTTGTATCACTGCAATATCTATCCAAGCATATTTTTTGTCAAACTCTTCCAAGCCAGAATTGTAAATCCCACTTATCTTGAAGCTGCGTTTTCTAATCTTGGCATCATCTTCAAAAAAACTGATAAGTAACTTATCTCCAACTGTCACTTGAAGTCGTTTGGCCGTGATTGAGGAGATTAATATTCCCTTATTGTCCTGATTTTCCTCAAGCGGGAATAACTGCCCTTCAACCAGGCACTCTGTAAAGGGACTCGTTTTAAAATCTGCCCCGATTCCTTTTAAAATAATTCCCTCAAAATCTTCTTTGGTGTGAATGATTCCAGCTTTTAAAGCGACAGCTTGCACATGACTAACCCCTTCAAAATACTCCGGGTGCGCATAGACCTCACTTTGCTTGCTCACCGCTTCCTTATCTAGAGATTCTGCAGACTTAAATGGGGTGATAATTACATGGGCCCAAAATCCATATACTTTTTGGCTTATGGTTTGCTGGAACCCACTAATAAGCGCGGTAGCAACAATCATGACGGTCATACTCAGGGCAACAGCCGCGATCGAGATTTTTAAAATAAACCTTGAAAATGCTTGATGCTGATTAAACGCTATTTTTTTGACAACAAAAAGTGGAAAATTCATATGCTAAATAAGTGCATAATTAATAGCTTTTATTAATAAAAAGAAACATAAAGCAAGTATTTTTGAGATGGAAATGAAACAATTTATTTATTTATACAGCATTTTATGTATTTGTGGACTCGGCTTTCAAGCTTGTTCTGCACAAGAATCAACTAGTGAAAATGGAAGTTCTGCCCTATCTACCACAGAAGATAGGCCTATTCGAACGGGTGCGGAAGTTTTAATGGAGGATTGGAGTGCGATCCAAGATGTTCATGTCGGCTTGCTGGTCAATCAGACATCTAGGGTAGGGGACCAACATTTGGTCGACCTCTTATTAGAAAAACGAGTTAGCATAGGTAAAATATTTGCTCCTGAACATGGATTTAGAGGTGATGCGGATGCAGGAGAGCATGTCAAGGATGGAGTGGATGCCAAAACAAGGATTCCTATTGTATCCTTATATGGTAGCCATAAAAAACCAAATACGGAAGATTTGAACGGACTCGATGTGGTTATTTTTGACATCCAAGATGTAGGTGCACGGTTTTACACCTATATTTCGAGTTTACATTATTTGATGGAGGCATGCGCTGAAAACGACGTGAAAGTGCTCGTGTTGGATCGGCCTAATCCTAATGGCGATATAGTCGATGGCAATGTTTTAGACATGGATTACAGCTCTTTTGTTGGCAAACATGCTATTCCTATATTACATGGGATGACAGTGGGTGAATACGCGCAAATGATTAATGGTGAAAATTGGTTAAGTGATAGTGTCTTGTGTGAATTGGAGGTTATCCCCTGTGAAAACTATACGCACAAGAACAGCTACAGCCTTCCTATAAAACCTTCTCCAAATCTACCCAATGATCGAGCAATTAGGTCCTATCCCTCAACGTGTTTTTTCGAAGGCACAGTGATTAGTGAAGGTCGCGGCACAGTTAAACCGTTTCAAGTTTTTGGTGCGCCAAATTTGGACGTTGAATTAACTTCTTATGTCTTTTTTCCTAAAAGTATGCCTGGGGCAAAATACCCTAAATTTGAAGGTCAAGAATGCTTTGGTTTTGATATTAGCCAAGTGCCAAATGATTTTGAGGAACAAAAAGGAGTGAATTTGAATTATCTTACTAGCGTTTATGCGCTTTATCCTGATAAGGATAAGTTTTTTCTTGAAAATGGTTTCTTTGACAAACTAGCGGGAGGGACTCAACTTCGTGAAGATATCATTGCAGGTAAAACAGCAGAAACTATTCGAGCATCATGGCAAGATGATTTAAATGCCTTTAAATTGATTAGAAGTAAATATTTGATTTATTTGGATTTTGAATAAGTATAAATTATAATTAATGAGTGTTGAAATATTAGTCTATTTACTTATTGGTGCCAATGTCCTCTTTTCATGGCAAGGTTTCGGCAATAGTGCGCTGTTTGACAAGTACAAGTTTCGCATCGGCAATATACTTTCAGGGAAAGAATATATTCGAATGCTTAGCAGTGCCTTCCTGCATGGTGATATGACTCATTTGTTGGTCAATATGATCGCCCTATATTCTTTTGGCTTAGCCATGGGATATAGTATAAGTACCACGCAGTTTGCCATTTTATATGGAGTGAGTTTGCTCGCTGGCAATTTCTTGTCTTTATTTTTCAATAAACATAATTATAACTATAGTGCCGTAGGAGCAAGTGGCGCGGTTAGTGGGGTGGTTTTCGCTAGCGTACTTTTTTACCCTGACGGAACAGTTTTGCTATTCTTTATCTTACCATTAAAAACATGGGTTTTTGGTATTTTGTACCTCTTGTACTCTGTATACGGAATGAATAAGCAAAATGATAATATTGGGCATGAGGCGCATCTAGGTGGTGCCGTTGCAGGGGTGCTTCTTGCTTTGGCTTTCGAACCAAGTTTGGCAATGAAAAATTGGTGGTTGACAGCAGCTTTACTCATTATTCCATTAATCATGTTTTTCATAAAACCTAAAGGCGCTCAATCGGGAAATCGGTTTACAGTTTTCAATGATAATGAGCCCAAAAGAACGAAAAGAAGTATTGATGATTTATACTACAACAAGGAGTTTGAGCGAGAGAAAGAATTGAATGCTTTGCTCGATAGGGTAAATGAGTTTGGTGTGGAAAGTTTGAGTGCTGCTGAAAAAACAAGGCTGCAAGAATTATCTAAATAAATGGATATGCGACAAATTTTATTGACAAATATTAAGGAACTTGTTCAGGTAAGGGAGAATGAAGAGGGAGTTGTTGCTGGCTCAGCGATGTCAAACTTGCCTTCTATCAAAAATGCTTGGTTGCTGTTGAAGGGCGATTACATTGAAGATTATGGTGAAATGGATACTTGTCCATCAGGAGACTTCAAAATTGTGGACGTCAAGGGGAAAATGATACTGCCTACTTGGGTGGATTGTCATACGCATATTGTTTTTGCCGCTAGCCGGGAAGAGGAGTTTGTGATGAAAATCAAGGGACAAACTTATGAAGAAATTGCTGCAGCAGGCGGAGGAATCTTAAATTCTGCTAGAAAATTGCGTCAACATAGTGAAGATGAGTTATATCAGCGTGCTGCTGATCGGCTGATTAAGTTGATTAAATTAGGTACAGGTGGTATTGAGATAAAAAGTGGCTATGGCTTAAGTAAAGAAAGTGAATTGAAAATGTTGCGGGTTATTCAAAGACTAAAGGCAAACTTTGATGTTCCAATAAAAGCAAATTTGCTCGCGGCGCATGCTATACCTGAGGAGTATAAGGGAGATCGACAAGGCTATATAGATCTTATTATACAAGAAATCATTCCGGAGGTTGCAGCACAAAATCTAGCAGAATTTATTGATGTCTTTTGCGAGGAAGGATTTTTTAGCGTAGAAGAAACGGATCAAATTTTAAAAGCTGGACGAAAATATGGCTTACTTCCCAAAATTCATGCAAATCAATTAGCGATAAGTGGCGGTGTGCAGGTGGCGGTAAAAAATGATGCGATATCTGTAGATCATTTAGAACAAATTGGCAAAGCAGAAATTGATGCCTTGAAAGCATCGAATACCATTCCAGTGGTTTTGCCGTCTTGTTCATTTTATTTAGGTATACCCTATGCTCCTGTGCGTGCCTTGATTAATGCAAATTTACCTGTAGCAATGGCCTCCGACTATAATCCAGGGAGTACGCCAAGCGGTAATATGAATTTTCTGGTAAGCTTGGCTTGCATCCAAATGAAGATGCTTCCTGAAGAGGCAATCAATGCGGCCACAATTAATGCTGCGCACGCTATGGGTGTTCAAGATAATTTGGGTAGTATAACAAAAGGTAAACTAGCTAATTTTTTTATAACAGCTGCTGTTCCTTCGGTCCATTATTTGGCCTATAGTTTTGGTGAGAATTGTATTCAAGAGGTTTGGATCAATGGCCGAAAGTTTTCAGCTTGATAAGTCTGTTTTGCGTTTCAGTAAGCTTTAGCCATACACCATTTAATAAAGCCATCGCATCGAAAATGTTTAAGAGCAATTAACTTCTTTTTTAAGTTTGTATAAAAAATGTGGTGTAGTTCTGGAAACAATATATAAAATATATTTTTTCACTATATAGGTAGAGATATGTTTCGAATAGTCCTATTTTTGTTAGGAGCTATGATACAAGTAATAATCATTTTATTTTATGTTGGTTTGATAGCTTATGGTATCCATAGATTGCCGCTATTTACAATCAATGGATTAAGTAAAAAGTTTATACTCTTTCTATTCCTTCTTAAAATTAGTGCAGGCTTAATCTATGTTTATTTTTCTACGCATATTATTAAGGCGGGAGATATAATGATGTACTATTCGGATAGTCAACTTATATACGCTCACTTGAGGCATGGGGACATACTTACATTTTTACAATTAAGCATGGGTTTAAACAATGTCTCTATTACCGAAAATATTGCCTCTACGGTGTATTCAATGGGCTTTTGGCACGATACTTCGGCCTATATGGTGGTCCGGTTCAATGCATTGGTAAATGTGTTTACCTTGGGAACTGGCATCTATGCAAACGCAGTTTTTTTTGCATCTATATCTTTTTTGGGATCATTCCTTTTCGCGAAGGTTTTGGCCAAAAAGCTACAAGCAAAGACCAGTGTATTGCTAGCGGTTTTTTTAACGCCAAGTGTTTGGTATTGGACAGCAGGTTCACATAAGGAATCTCTTTGCGTGGCCTTAGTTGCTTGTATACTCTATAGCCTCTTGTATCTTATCCATATTAAAAAAGTTATTGCGATTATACTGGCATTAGCTTCCTTTGTTTTATTGTTTTATACTCGATTTTTTATAGCGGCAATGCTGATTCCTTCGCTGATGGCATACTATATGTATCATATGAAGAGAACATGGCACCCCCTGTTAGTCTTTGCGTCTGTCTTTATTGCACTTGGTGGATTATCTTATTTGACACCAAAGATCCTTGGTATTCCAAACTTGGTTGATGCAGTTGTTGCAAAGAAGCAGTTATATGAAGCACTAGATAATGGAAATACTGCAATTGATTTGGGCGTTTATGAAGAGAGTTACTTAGGTATTATAGTCAACGTTCCCCAGGCGCTATTCAATGCCATTGTTCGACCTCATTTCTTGGATATTCATTCACTTTTTCTTGGTCTTGCTAGTTTGGAGAGTCTACTGATTACTATATTACTAGTTACAGCACTTTTTTACGTAAAAAATTGTAGCTGTGATCAACAGGCCATAGTTTTTCTATTGCTAACTTTCGGTATGACTTATTTGCTGCTTACCGGTTTGATAGTTCCAAATTTGGGCGCAATACTCAGGTATCGGAGCGTTGCATTGTTTTTTCTTGTGCCTTGTTTAGTTTATCTGTGGACAAGAAAGGACGACCTATTTGCCTGAATTAATTATAAATATCGAGTCATTTTATATCAATTGATACTTTTGTGGATAAAAAAGGCATAAATTTCAACTAAAAACATTTAAAAAAAAGCTTTTCCGTTTAAATTTGTGAAAAATTTATAAATAAATGGATAATTCTAGAAAATCAAGTGTAAAAACTGCAACCCACCGCAAAAAGATAAACGTTAAGCTACCGAATAAGAGGATATCTGAATATTATGCGGAGAATGTTTTTACGGAATCGACAATGAAGAAATATCTTTCTGAAGATGCATTTTATGGTATTCAGAGTGCAATCAGCGCGGGAAAAAAGATTGATAGAAATACAGCCGATCAGGTGGCTGCAGCTATGAAGTCTTGGGCAATGGAGAAAGGAGCTAAATCATATACGCATTGGTTTCAACCTTTAACAGGAAGTACAGCAGAGAAGCACGATACATTCTTTGTTCCCTCAATGGATGGGGAAGGAATGGAAACATTTACGGGGGCTGAATTGATTCAACAAGAGCCTGATGCTTCTTCTTTTCCAAACGGTGGAATTCGTCAAACTTTTGAAGCAAGAGGATATACGGCATGGGATCCAACCTCTCCTGCCTTTATCATGGAGATTGGTGATGGTATTACCTTATGTATTCCAACAATTTTTATTTCATATACTGGAGAAAGCCTAGATCATAAAGCTCCGTTGTTAAAGTCTTGCCACTTTTTAGAAAAAGCAGCATTGCCTGTGGTTAATTTGTTTGACAGGCATGCTACTAAGGTACATTCAACCTTAGGATGGGAACAAGAATATTTTGTGGTAGATGAAGCTTTATTTTACGCAAGGCCTGATTTGGTATTAAGTGGAAGAACATTAATTGGTCATGCTCCTGCTAGAGGGCAACAATTGGATGATCATTATTTTGGAGCTATTCCTGAGCGAGTGTATGACTTTATGTTAGATTTTGAAAGAGAAGCGCATAAGTTGGGTATTCCTGTAAGAACTCGCCATAATGAGGTGGCTCCAAGTCAGTTTGAGCTTGCACCAATGTATGAGGAAATGAATGTAGCAGTTGATCATAATCAACTGATTATGGATGTACTGGAGAGAGTGGGTAAGCGACATAAGTTAGCTGTTTTGATGCATGAAAAACCATTTCAAGGCGTCAATGGGTCAGGTAAGCATAATAATTGGAGTTTAAGTACAGATACCGGTAAAAATTTGTTGTCGCCAGGCAAGACCCCGAAGACTAATTTAATGTTCTTAACCTTCTTTGTCAATGTGATTAAAGCGGTTAATGAGTATTCAGATTTATTGCGTGCAGCCATCGCTACAGCGAGTAATGATCACCGACTAGGGGCAAACGAGGCTCCTCCTGCTATTATCTCAGTGTTCATAGGTTCTCACTTAAGTTCGGTTTTAGAGGAAGTGGCAAAACGAGTGGACCATGGTCGTTATGATGAGGATAAAAACGCAAGCCTTAAGTTAGATATTCACAATAAGATTCCAGATGTTTTATTGGATAATACGGATAGAAACAGGACTTCTCCATTTGCTTTTACCGGAAATAAGTTTGAGGTTCGAGCAGTGGGTAGCACCGCAAATTGTGCATGGCCGATGACAGTATTGAATACCATCATGGCTAATCAATTGACGGACTTTAAAAAGGAAGTAGATAAATTGATGAAAGGTGGAGAGAAGAAGGAAGGTGCAATTTTACGTGTAATTCGTCGGTATATCAACGCTTCAAAAAATATCTTGTTTGAAGGCGACAATTATAGTGATGAGTGGGCTCAAGAAGCAGAAAAAAGAGGATTAAGTAATGTAAAAACAACGGCTTATGCTTTGGATTTTTTGAATACGAAAAAAGCTAAAGATGTATTTATTAAAAACAATATTTTCAGTGATGTTGAGCTAGAAGCAAGAAGTGAAATATTTTATGAAGCTTACACCATGAAACTTCAGATTGAAGCCAGAACTCTCGGAGAGATGGCATTGAATGAAATCTTGCCTGTTGCTATTACCTATCAAAACAACTTGATTGCTAATGCACGTGGTTTGAAAGATTTAGGACTTAAAAAGGGGAGTTATCAATCTCAACTAAATTTGATAGAGCGTATCTCTAGCCATATTCAGGTAATCGAAAATGATGTGGCTGAAATGATAGAGGCAAGAAAGAAAGCGAATAAGCTGGAAGGAGCTTCCGAGATGGCTAAAGCCTATTGTGATGACGTAAAGCCTTATTTTGATACGATACGATACAATTGTGATAAGTTGGAGCTGATAGTGGATGACAAACTTTGGCCAATACCGAAGTATCGAGAATTGTTATTTTTAAGGTAGTTTCACTTAGTTGATAATAAAAAAACGCCCAGTTATGCTGGGCGTTTTTTATTGATAAAATCTGAAAGTTAATTTTATCAATACCGAATATAATTTTCATTTTACTCGCAATCAGAATTTAATCTGTAAAAAGTTTGTCCATTCATTTCAAAGTTTGCTTGACCACCCTCGCAGTCAAATGTGACTAGAGTTACCAATTCATTTCCAAAATTCAAATCAACATGGAGTGTATCATTTTCAAATGTATAATTAAGAACT
>CAZZMB010000050.1:0-10849 GCA_964655225.1 uncultured Chitinophagales bacterium
TCTAATGGCAAATTCTCTTGTTTGGGAAATGGCTTGAAGTATATGCTTATCTTTTTAGTATCCCCAGAATTTAAGGCAATACTTAAATCCGCAAAATGTAAATGATTGACTATACTATCTTGATTGGGTATGCTGCCTAAAAATCTTTCAAAACTTAAATTCCTAAAGCCGCTAAAATATTCATTTAAAAGGTCCAGATTTAAATTTTCACTACTCTTTTGATTAACCCCATTTAGCAGTGTATAGTCATTCCCTGATTTTATAATATCAAAGGATTGCAGACTATCTTCGTGAAAGTACTCTAATGAAACCTGTTTTATCTCATCTGCCAATAGGTGAGTGAATTGTTTACCGATCCAATGACTCCTCATTGCTGTAAAGCGATATGTTATGTAGCCTTTAAATCCTGGTAATTTAACTAGATAGGGACGATTAGCAGCCTTTCCGTCAAGCTCCATGATCATGTATGTTCCGTCTTGCTCATGATTTGGGCCACCTACCACAAATACTTTATAGGGCTCCTCTTCCCCATCTCTGAACAAACTTACTTTTGTTGAATTAGCAACCATTTGTCTTAAAACATTGTCTATCGCGACGGAGGGAACAGCATAGGCAACTTCCATGTGCTCTATGGCGTACAACAAATCATTTAAGGTAATTTTACTTACTTGAAATCGATCTTCCAGCAACCACTCCTGACCTTCTTTACTCAAGGAACTAAGATTGCCTTGTCTATCCTTTAACTCAATGGCGCTTAAGGCTTCAATATCTGGTGTATTGAATGCCTTTCCCTCTGCCTCACTAGGCTTGCCATTTCGAAGAAACAACCAGGCGCACATAGCTATTAGTAGGATTAAAATAGTTAAATAGGAAACTGTCTTTTTCATGTGGAGCCATATTTTCTTCTCCGAATAAATGTAAATATTAATCCAAAAAGAGTTAAGATTAGAATGGGAGAAATCAGGGTATTTAATTGAACAAAATTTCTATTTTCTTTGACCTTTGTTGCATTCAATTGACGAAGTTTGACCACCTTATTTCTTGTTTCAATCAAGTTGTTCGCATCAATCAAATATTCAATACTATTGATAAAAAATGGCTTGTTGTCAAACACCATGGCATCATTATTATTTCCATAGACCGCATACCCTACCGGCAGTGGTTTTCCTTTACGCAGTTCGTTGGCGATTAAATCCCCATCTGAAACAACAATCATCTTTGCGCTAGAATCACTACTTTCTCTATATTTGAGCCCTTCAACAGTATCAATCATTGCCGCATATGCTCCGGTAAATGCACGGTTTCTAAAAATGGAAGGAAACTCCCCTGAGAGAGCCACCGCAGTTGGAAGCTCTTTTTGCGTAAATAAGCTTGGATCCATAGGGTCTTTTACAATACCAATAAAAACTCTTGCTGGTGCAAATAGCGCTTTACTATAATTTGATGAGCTGAGCAAAATCTCTTTTTTAATATTGGCACTTTTTATGGTATCTAAAGAGCTAGAAAACTGCCCGGCAATTGGAGCCAGATTTCTAGTTATTGGGTGTTTGTTGTTCCCTATCATCAAATTAAAATAAGGCCAATTAAACCACTGCATTTGCGCTTGATTATTAAGCATTCCTGTTTGAACTTCAAGTCTGGTATTTTGAAGGTCTAGTATTAAATCATCATTAATTCGAACCCCATATTGAAAAAGCATATCGTCAATGTTGAGGTCTCTTACTTCTGCCATGTAAAAATCTTTGCCCTGTAAACTATCCATGTCGACATTAATTTGATCCATCAACCAAAGAATTTTTCCTCCTCGCATTAGATATTGATCGATTTTATATTTTTCTTTTTCAGAAAAAGGCTTGGTTGGCTTGGCTACCACAAGCACATCGACCATACTATCAATCGCATAGCCTACCGATAAATCTATCGTTGAAACAGCAAATTGTTCCGATTGAAGGTCTTCAATAACCTCAGCTAACTGCTCTTGACCTAACTCTCCGTGTCCAATACTAAAGGCGACAACCGGAGGGTGTGTTTGTTGTAATTTTTGAATAGCATTGGCTAATTTATATTCAACCAAGACCATCGAATTATTTAAGATCTGATACTGATCGTACCCTACCTTATTTTCTAAGAGGTTCGTACTAATCATTCTCCCCTTATACATGACTATTGCACCGGGAAATAAAACGCGCTGCGTTTGCTCGCCTGATTCTACAACCGTCAGACTGATAGGGCTCAAGCCTTTACTCATTAATACCTTCCCTTCCTCTTCTTGAACTTCTTGCTCATATTCATTGAGATCGACAAACTCAAATTCAAGCTGATTGCCCGCATAAGCCTTAAACTCATTAAGGGTAGATTCTATGCTTTTCTCCAACTCTCTCATTCCAGCGGGAAGATTTCCTGTCAGGTATACCCTAACAGTGACTACATCATCTAAATTTTTCAAAAATTCTTTGGTTGGATCAGAAATTGAATAGCGTTTTTCTTCGGTTAAATCCAAGCGAGTAAAAAAGAAGGCGCCTATCACATTAAGTGCCACCAAAATGAAAATAATGATTATTGAGTTGATATTTTCTTTGAAAAACTTCACTTACTACTTTCGTTTGGTTAGTACAATTTTAGTCAACAATAAAAAAATGATGATTAAGCTTAAAAAATAGAGTAGGTCTCTGGTATCAATCACCCCTTTACTCATGGCAAGGTAATGTGCGTTAATCCCTAAATGCTCTATAAAATAATCCAATCTACCAACAAAAACAGGCATTTTTGCTAGAAAGTCAAGGCCCATATAAAAGGTGAAACAGAACAAAACACCTATTAAAAAGGCAATGATTTGATTATGGGTTATTGCTGAGCTAAACGTACCCAATGCAACAAAAGATGCGCCTAACAAGATTAGTCCAAAGTAGGAGCCAATAATACCTCCAGTGTCCACATTTCCAACGGGTGCAGCTAATTTATATATACTAAAATAATAGACGATTGTAGGTAATATAGAAAACACCACCAGCATTAATGCAGCTAAAAACTTACCTCCAATAATATCCATAATTTTGAGTGGTCGGGTAAGCAATAATTCAAGGGTACCCGTATTAAATTCTTCGGCAAACATTCGCATAGTTATCGCGGGAATTAAGAACAAGAAGAATAAAGGCGCATTACTAAAAAAAGTATCCAAGCTTGCAAAACCAGCATCCAAAACAGAAGTAGAAGGGAATACAAAAGTAAATAGAGCACTTAGTACTAGAAAAATGCCAATAGCAATATAGCCCACAAGGGAGCTAAAAAACTGATTCATTTCCTTTTTAAAAATCGTCCACATCTATTTTGTCAAATCTTTGAAGACGTCTTCCAATGAAGATTCTTCTTGTGATAAATGTTCTAAAACCCATTCTTTACTCGCGCAATACCTGAATATTTCTTCCGTTAAAACTTCATTGTTATTGGATTGTGCAAGGACAAAACCGTTCGCTATATCCTTAAATTTAACATGGTCAAGCTGCAGTTTACTCGCTGACTTTCCTTTAATCTTTAAACGAACCAGCTGTGTCTTTTTATTTCCAGATTTCAGCTGATGCACCTGGTTATCCGCAGCAATTTTACCTTTATTTAAGATAATAACGCGTTCACACATCGCCTCTACCTCTTGCATAATATGCGTGGAGAGTATGACTGTTTTTTCCTTACCAAAATTAAGGATTAAGGAACGAATATCTTCCAATTGATTGGGATCTAAACCTGAAGTAGGTTCATCCAATATTAGAACCTCTGGGTCATGTATCATGGCTTGCGCCAGACCAACACGCTGCTTATACCCTTTGGATAACTGCCGAATTTTTTTGTGTTGTTCACGATCCAAGCCTGTCATTTCAATCATCTCTGCTACCCTATTCTTAATAGATCCAATACCGTGAACATTGGCTACGAAAGCTAAATACTCCTTGACATACATGTCATAGTAAAGTGGATTATTCTCTGGAAGGTAGCCTATTTTTTGTTTGGCAATCATGGCTTGTTCAAGAACAGGAATTCCACAAACTTCAATAATACCAGCGTTTGGTTCAATAAAACCAGCAATCATTTTCATTGTGGTTGATTTGCCTGCTCCATTAGGACCTAAAAATCCTATAACTTGGCCATCAGGTATGTCAAAAGAGATATTGTCCACCGCCCGCTGACTTCCATATAGTTTAGATAAATTTTGAACCTTTACCGACATGCTTTGCAAAGTTATATAATTCATGCTATTAAAGGAATACTTAACAATTTTTAAAATTGAGTTTCTTCTATGCACAACTACCCTCTATTAGCAGAAAACTATTTACTTTGTGCTTGTGATTAAATGGAGAGACAGTTTAAACTTTATCAGAAAACTAAGTTTTAGGAAAATTTGGAATGCTTTAAAGGTGATTTCATCCTTTTTCCTGTCCTCCCAAATGAATAAAGTTATTCAATGGGGTCTGCCATTCAATATTTCCATCGAACCAACTACATCATGCAATTTAGGTTGTCCTGAGTGTCCAAGCGGATTAAAATCTTTTACACGTGATACGGGGACCTTGTCCGTTGATTTTTACAACAAATTCCTCCGGGAAGTGCAGAAAGATTTAATTTACCTATATTTCTATTTTCAAGGTGAACCATATCTCCATCCAGATTTCTTAAGTCTAGTTAAAGCGGCAAGTGATAAGAATATTTATACAGTCACTTCAACAAATGCTCATTTTTTAAGCCCAAGAAAAGCCACTGAAACAGTGCAAAGCGGCTTGGATAGGATTTTAATTTCAATAGATGGCGCAAGCCAAGAAACCTACGAAAGCTATCGGAAAGGAGGTAAACTAGCTAAAGTCATAGAAGGAACTAAAAATTTAGTAAAAGCTAAAAGCCAGTTGAATAGCAGCACGCCTCACATAATCATTCAGTTTTTGGTGGTTAAACCCAACGAACATGAGATCCCAGAAATTTTACAATTAGGTAAGGATCTAGGAGTTGACGAAGTGAAATTGAAAACTGCTCAAGTTTATGACTTCAAAAATGGGAACGAGTTGATCCCAAGTATTGAACAATATTCGAGGTATCGAAAAAACGAAGATGGCAGCTATCGCATAAAGAACAAGTTGGAGAATAAGTGCTGGAAGTTATGGCACAGTTGCGTGGTGACATGGGATGGAAACATTGTGCCCTGTTGTTTTGATAAAGATGCAAAATACGAGATGGGTAGTCTACAAACGCACACCTTCCGAAGTATATGGGAGAATAAGAATTATAAAGCCTTTCGCGGGCAGTTGGTAAAAAACAGAAAGAGTATTGATATTTGTACGAATTGCACAGAAGGATTGAAAGTTTGGGCAGAGTAAAGAAATTGCTCCCTAATAATAAGTAATTTGAGTTACTTTTTTACCCACCTTTTCGCTTTACACGATAGCCTTCTTTTTGAAGAAAACCGACTACTTTATCTCTGCAATCACCTTGGATTATAATTTCTCCATCTTTGACTGCCCCACCCGATCCACATAATTTCTTTAATTCCTTGCCTAACTGCTTGATATCGTCTTCATGCCCCTGAAAGCCCTCTATTAAAGTGACTTTTTTACCGCCTCGCTGCTTCTTGTCCAAGCTGACATAAAGTTTTTGTTCATCCGGTTCAAGGGCAGGTATTTCTTCAATTTCTTCAGCTGGAACATTATCTGGGTCTGTTGAATAAGCCATTCCCTTCAAATCTTCTAATCTCATTTTCTTTGCCATGGTGATACAATTAATAATTCTCTAAAGTGCTCGGTACAATCAAATTTAAAGATAAAGCATTCACTTGCATTTCAAAAGCTGAACTTGTAATAAATGAATCGCCATCAAGCTGAGCCTGTGCCTTTTTTGGCAAGTGGATTTTCAGTTTTTTAGCCGCAATAATCTCTGCTTCCTGAGCTAAGTGGATTTTCCCTGTAAGCTCTAAAATAGCAATCCAAGGCAACTTCCACATGGCAAATGTTTTTATTAAAACAATGTGCATTAATCCATCTACTAACGATACTTGCTCCACTTTTGCAATTTTATAGCCCAAGAATCGAGCATTATATACCGTAAACATATAAACCTCCTCCTCTCTAAGATGACCATCTATCTCAAATTCGACTTTTTGAGGTTTATACTTGAAAAATATACTCAATATAGCTGCCCAAACATAGGCTAAGAATCCTCTTGAACTAAGGTGCCTATAAGTTCTGGCGGCAAACGCCTCCAAGCCTATTCCTGCAAAACATATAACCTCTCCGTTATTGGAACTTAGAGTATCAATTTGAATCTGCTTTCCTGAGTTGATTACTCCAATAGCCTTTTTAATATTTTTTACGGGAAGCTTTAAATGATGGGCCAGGGCATTACCCGAGCCTAGCGGTATAATTGCGAGTACAATTTCACGATTAACAATGGCCTTGGCAATTTCATTAATAGAACCATCTCCACCAACGGCAACAATGATATCGACATTCTTATTCGCTGCATCGTTGGCTAGCTGAGTAGCATGACCAACACGCTCAGTGTATACAATTGAATATTGAAATTTATCCTTATCCAGATAAGCGTCAATTAGCTCTGGCAAGTTTTTCTTTTTAATCCCTCCGGCAATAGGATTGACAATAAATCGAATGTTTTTTTTCACCTTGGTACTTTATAGCATTGCTTTTAAGCTAATATCTAAGCTTGTATATGAATGTGTTAAAGCCCCAACAGATATGAAGTCGGGTTGCGCCTCAGCGTAGGCGCGGATTGTATCTAAATTAATGCCTCCTGAAATCTCCGTCTCCACTCTTTTTGCGATGAAATCGATTGCATCAAATGCCTGATTCACTGTAAAATTATCTAACATAATTCGTTGAACTCCTCCGTGATTAATTACTCGTTGAACATCATCGAAGCTTCTGGTCTCAATCTCAATTGGTACAGTAAAATTATGTGCTTCTAGGTAATTATTAGCTGCATCAATTGCTTTTTCTATGCCTCCGGCAAAATCTACGTGATTATCTTTTATCATAATCATATCATATAAGCCAAAGCGGTGATTCTCTGCTCCACCAATTTTAACTGCCCATTTTTCAAAGTATCTTAAATTAGGCGTTGTCTTTCGTGTATCCAAAATTTTCACTCCTGTACCATCAACTGCATTGACATACTCCCTACTCAAGGTGGCTATGCCACTCATTCGTTGCATAAAATTTAGCGCTAGTCTTTCACCTGTAAGCATACTCTTCGAACTCCCTTCCAGGTAAAAAACCTCATCCCCATCATTTACCTTATCCCCGTCTTGAAATCCATTTTCTTGGAAATTTAAACTGGGATCTATCTTTTGAAAAATTTGCTTGGCAAGCGCAATACCTGCTATCACACCATTTTGTTTGATGAGTGCTCGTGCCTTTTGAGTAATTCCAGATTTAACGGTAGCCCGAGAGGTATGATCACCATAAGGAATCACCATCTTTGGATCTTGAAGATCCTCTTGTAAAGCTAAATCTATAAATTCATCTACTGTCATAATAAAAAAATCCCGATTATCATGAATTTGAAATCGGGACTAAATTTACAAAACCTGAGGCTTAAAGCCCTAATTTTTTTCTATTCTAATTTCTTGAATGAGCATTGAGCCCATTTTATCTTTAGCATATACATAAGTCCTGTATGAACCAGAAGATGTTTTTAATTCGCCTATTTGATATTTCGCACCACTGCCGGAATCCCCATTATGAACCACTTTATAGCCATTAGGACTATTACTTTTAAAGAAGTTTTTAATGACCATTGCTGCTTGACCTTTACTGTATAAGGCTTCGGTATTCAGAATAGTCAACTCCACATTGCCATCAAAATATTTAGCCAAGGCACTTGAATTTCCATTCTGAAAAGCAGTACCAATACTTGAAAAACTTTGCGCAGAGACCACTATGCAAGATGCTAACATAATCGTTAGACAGATAGATTTAATATTTACTAAAGCTTTCATTATTGCTACTCTTTATATTCTTTCGTAAGGTATCCAAAATTGTGCCAATAAGACCAAATTTGCCTAAAAAAGTCTTAATTTTGAGGTAAATAATGATTCAAATTGAGTAAGTCTAACAAATATAAAAAAATAGCGCTAATAATTATGGATGGTTGGGGAAAAGAATTGGACCCCGCGCGAAGTGCGATAGCTCAAGCAAAAACTCCTTTTGTAGATAGTTTATATGATAAATACCCAAATAGCTCCCTGGTTACATATGGTGAAGCAGTTGGTTTGCCTGAAGGGCAAATGGGGAATAGTGAGGTGGGCCACCTGAATCTAGGAGCAGGGCGAGTGGTCTATCAAGAATTGCAACGAATCAATCAATCAATAAGCACAGGTGAGTTATCGTCAAACATCAAACTGAATGAGACTTTTAAGTATATCAAAGAGTCTGGAAAAGTGTTGCACTTAATGGGATTGGTTTCTGATGGTGGTGTTCACTCTCACATCAATCATTTAATAGCTCTATGCGAGTATGCTGATGCATATGGCATTGAAAAGATACGTATTCATTGTTTTATGGATGGGCGCGATTGTGCACCAAAATCGGGCAAAGGATTTATAGAAGAATTGCAAAAAAGCATTCATTCTACAAATACTGAAATAGTAAGTATTATCGGTAGATATTTCGCCATGGACAGAGACAAGCGATGGGAACGAATAAGTAAGGCTTACCATTTACTGACAGCTGGCAAAGGGGCTACATTTACAGACCCTATTGAAGCGATTGAGCAGGCTTATGCCAATGGAGAAACGGATGAATTTATTGAACCCATCTCCATCGTGGATGCGAATAAGCAAGCAAAAGGATTAGTGAACGAAGGTGATGCTGTGCTTTGTTTTAACTTTCGAACCGATCGATGTCGTGAAATTACTGAGGTACTTACTCAGCGCGATAAGCACGATTATAACATGCATAAACTGAACGTGCATTACACGACGATGACGAGTTATGATGATAAATTCACAAATATTAAAGTATTGTTTGAAAAGGATAATCTACAAAATACTTTAGGAGAAGTAATTGCCAAGCATGGCCTAAAGCAAGCCCGAATGGCAGAAACCGAAAAATATCCTCATGTTAGTTTTTTCTTTTCTGGGGGAAGAGAAGAGCCCTTTGATAAAGAGTATCGAATCATGGAGAATTCACCTAAAGTTGCCACCTATGATTTGCAACCCGAAATGAGCGCCCTTCCTTTAAAGGAAAAAGCGATTGATTTTTTGAAGAAAGAGGAACCGCATTTTATGTGTTTGAATTTTGCAAATACTGATATGGTTGGTCATACCGGTATCTTTTCTGCTGCTGTTACCGCTGCTGAAACCGTAGATTCTTGCGTTGAAGATATAGTGAAAGTAGCTTTGGAATTGGATTACACCATATTTTTAACTGCAGACCATGGCAATGCAGACATCATGGTAAACATGGATGAAAGCCCGCATACTGCCCACACTAAAAACTTAGTTCCTTTATTCTTAATTAGTAATGATAAGTACAAGACTTTGAAGGCAGGTAAATTGGGTGATATTGCACCCAGTATATTGCAGTTAATGGGTATCGATAAACCACAGGAAATGACAGGCGATGTATTATTCTAAAAAGCACATGTATGTATACTTGTTCCTTGTCCTCTTCTTTTTATTGGGTGCTTGTGACCTGCAAAAAACAGAGAAAAACTCCTTGTACTTTGATACAGAAAAATTTATTTCGGCGGAGGTAGAACTCCTCCTTGAGGAAGTAAAGTATGTGAACGTAAGCCTAGATTTGGATGGCAAAATAGAATCAAAAGATAGCATTGAGGTAGACAGTACGAGTTTTGATGAAATATCAAAATTGTTGAAAAAAGCCAACATTAATAAGGGAATTTTTAAAGATGAATACACTCTCGATACTATAATGGTGCTGGATCCGTCAAGCAATACCGGAGTCTCCGTTGCCTCTTACTCAACAATGAACAATGATTTAAACGTCAAGTGGCTGCAAGTGTATGAAAATGGCTCTATCAAGGCACTAATTAAGAATAAAAATGTTTTGTTTAGCTATGAGAAAGAGATATTCTATGAGAAAGGAGTCAAGTTCAGTGTAAATTCTTGGCAGAAAACCTTCAGCCAAGATAGTATTCATGTACTCAAGGAAATTGTATTTCTATAAATCCTGTATTTTTCCGATACCCCTTACATGTATCACCATTCTTAAACGAAATATATGGATAGATTTGATTCTTAAGAAGCTTTAGAAATGCTCGGGTTCATTGGGCAGGTCGAACTGTTTTTAAAGCAATAACAAGTGCTTTACTCGGCGTTTTAGGAGTTAAATAAAATTCAACTTAAGTATTTGAAATTCTAACTTTATACGTATATTTGCAATCCATTTAAAAGAATGGGGAATGTTCTCCCGGATCAAACGGGAAAAAATAAGCGAGAGTAGCTCAGCTGGTAGAGCACAACCTTGCCAAGGTTGGGGTCGCGAGTTCGAATCTCGTCTCCCGCTCATTATAGAAAGAAGATTACTTGGTAATCTTCTTTCTTTTTTCCGATAGTTATCGGAATTTAAAACACCTACCTACCCTGGTGGTGGAATTGGTAGACACGCAAGACTTAAAATCTTGTGATCGCAAGGTCGTGCGGGTTCAAGTCCCGCCCGGGGTACATTAAGGGAAGCATTCGAAAGATTGTTTCCCTTTTTTGTTTTTTCCCTTTGCAACCTATTGATAATCATGTAAATAAATGCAAAGCCCTCTTTGAACTTCGGAGTTCGATACTTCTTACCTGTAAACACAAGTTTTTCATACAATATCGAACTCAATAGTTTTTTCTTGA
>CAZZMB010000051.1:0-10431 GCA_964655225.1 uncultured Chitinophagales bacterium
CCGAAGAACATATTTCTGAATCAGTTCTATTGTACAATTTTTTAGTCATTTCACTTTTCGAGCGCATTCATTTCCTTAAGTTCTTAAATACATGCTATTGAAAACACTATCTTTGTTAATTGTAAATGAAAAAGAACTACCCACAACGACTTTTCCTAGAAATCGCCTACGATGGCAGCAACTACTTTGGCTGGCAACGCCAGCCTGAATTCATTTCTATTCAACAAGCCATCGAGCAAGTCTTGAGTAAGCTTTATGATACGCCCATTTATATTGTGGGTTGTGGTAGGACAGATACAGGTGTAAATGCGAAACGATATTTTCTGCATTTTGATGCACCTAAGGAAAGAGAGAATCTCAAATTTATTCTCCAGAAAATGCTTCCAAAAGATATTGGTATTCTTAATATTCACCAGGTCGAACCTTCAGCACATGCTCGATTTGATGCTACCGAACGCACATACTGGTATTTTTTAGATGAAACATATGAATTATTTAGAAGAAATCAAACCTGGTGGTACCCTTTAAGTGAATTGGATTTCACTCAAATCAACGAAGCTTGTAAGTTGTTTACCCAATATGACAACTACATCGCTTTATGTCGATTTAATCCTGAATTGAGCAATCACCTGTCTAAAGTCACTCAAGCAGACTGGTGCTATTTTGGGCCAGAAAAACGGGTCATATTTAAAGTAAAAGCGAATAGATATTTACGCAATCAAATCAGGCGCATGGTTGGATGTTTGGTGGATATTGGACGGGGAAAATTAAGTTTACAAGACTTAGAGGAATCTTTACGCAATGGTACCCCATTAAAATACAACAAAGCATCGCCACCTCAAGGCTTATTTTTATGGAATGTTAAATATCCTTATCTATAAAATTTATGTCAAAACACGAACATACCACACAATCGATGGATCTTCATTTACTTTGGAAGGTAATCAAATTGGCATTTCCGTTCAAGTTCTTGTTGATTACTACTATCATGTATTCTATGGCGCTTGCAATACTTGGGCCGCTTCGCCCTGAATTGATTCAACGCCTAATTGATGAAAACATACTGAACAATGGATCGAACACCCAACTCCTGGTGATCCTCATTATTGTCACCTTAATGACTGAATCAATTCTCCGCTATTTTTTCATATTTAGCAGCAATAAATTGGGGCAGTCTGTAGTCAAGAATTTGCGAACAGCTGTTTTTAAACAGGTACTAAGTTTAAACCTTCGCTATTTTGATAAAACCCCGATCGGGACCACCACCACGCGCACAGTTAATGATATTGAAACAATCAACAGTATTTTTACTCAAGGCTTTATTCAACTCTTAGCAGATATACTTACACTTCTTGTTATTGTGGTTTGGATGTTTCTTAAAAGTTGGCAACTTGCATTTATTAGCCTAGCTGCGCTTCCTTTTATGATACTTAGTACTTATATTTTTAAGGAAAGTGTTAAAAAAGCATTTCAAAAAGTCCGTACACAAGTATCGCTCCTCAATGCATTTCTGCAAGAGCATATTTCAGGCATGCGGTTGGTTCAAATATTTGGTGCCGAAAATCAAGAATTTCAAAAATTTGAAGCCATCAATAAAAAACATAAAGATGCCAACGTAGAAGCGATTTGGGCATATTCTATATTCTTTCCAGTTGTCGAAATTTTACTTGCTGTCGCTATTGGACTTATGGTCTGGCTGGGAGCTGGCTTGTTGATAAAAAATAAGCTAACGACATCATATGGCACTCCGGCAGATGTCGGTTTGATTGTTCAATTTATTTTATTGATAGGATTATTGTTTCGTCCCATCCGATTTATGGCAGAAAGATTTAATACCATGCAGATGGGATTAGTAGCTGCTAGACGTGTATTTCAGTTGCTGAATCGGAAAGATTACATTGCGAATCAAGGAAAACAAAAAATTGGAAATCTTACTGGAGAAATTGAATTTAAAAACTTAAATTTTGCATACAACCCAGGAGACTACGTACTCCAAGATGTATCCTTTCATTTGCCTGCAGGTAAAACACTAGCTATTGTTGGCCATACAGGATCTGGGAAAAGCAGTATCATTAATTTAATTAGTCGTTTGTATGATTGGCAAGAAGGAGATATTTTACTAGATGGTATTCCTATAAAAGAATATGATTTGAATTTTTATCGCAAACAAATAAGTACGGTTTTACAGGATGTTTTCTTGTTTTCGGGAAGTATTCTCGATAATATTCGTCTGCTTGATCAAGGTATTTCAGATGATGAGATAAAACATGCTGCAGAATTAATTGGGGCCAATGAGTTTATTGAAAAATTACCGAATCAATACAACTATCAGGTTATGGAAAGAGGAGCAACTTTAAGCCTAGGTCAGCGGCAGTTAATATCTTTTGTAAGAGCCTTAGTATTTAAACCAAAGATATTAATCTTAGATGAAGCGACATCATCCGTGGACTCAGAAACTGAATTTATTGTACAAAAAGCAATTAATAAACTTGTGCAAAACAGAACCTCAATTATTATTGCACACCGATTAGTAACTATCTCCAAAGCAGATTATGTGATGATGCTGGAAGGCGGAAAAATTGCAGATTATGGTCAACGCGAAAAACTTTTAAAACAGAATGGTCCCTTTAAAGAATTTTACAACAGCTATTCAAAAGAAAACTAATAAAAAAGCTACTCCTTTTTTAATCCCTAAGCACTTGTTTACTCGAAGGCAAAATTCAGCATTAATTCTAGGAATAAGTATGCTTTAAATATAAAACCGGAAACTTCAAAATCTGAATTGATTAACGTCAAGTAATTCCACACCCATTCAGTCAAAAGAGAAGTTAATTTTGGCATTTTACTGCCAAGTTGTCACATTATATCCTGAGGCACAAACTTTGATTGTTTCAGTTAAATCAAAACACGTTTAGTTATGCAAAAAGGAAGTATTAATGTACAAACAGAAAACATTTTCCCCATCATAAAAAAATTCTTGTATTCAGACCATGATATTTTCTTGCGAGAATTGGTCTCCAATGCAGTAGATGCTACTCAAAAATTGCTCTTGCTTTCCAAGAAAGGAGAACTTACAGGTGATTTAGGCAGCTCTCAAATTGAAGTCAGCCTGGACTCCAAAGCCAAAACGCTCACCATTAGTGATAAGGGAATTGGCATGACAGCAGAAGAAATCGACAATTATATCAATCAAATCGCATTCTCAAGTGCCGAAGAGTTTATTGAAAAGTTTAAAGGAATGGACGACAAAGCTCAAATTATTGGGCATTTTGGTTTAGGCTTTTATAGCGCGTTCATGGTTGCCGATTATGTTGAAATTATAACAAAATCATACAAAGATGCTCCTGCTTCAAAATGGAGTTGCGATGGAAGCCCTAACTATGAGCTTGAGGAATCTGACAAAAAAGATCGTGGTACAGACATTATACTGCATATAAACGAAGAGTCCATCGAATTCCTAGAAGAAGCGAAGATTCGAACTTTACTTAATAAGTATTGCAAGTTTCTTCCTATTCCAATTAAGTTTGGTGAAGAAAGCGCTGAAGTTGCAACTGGAGAAAAAGACAAAGATGGTAAGGAGATTATGGAGACCAAAACCAAAGATGCCATTATTAATAATACCTCTCCAGCCTGGATAAAATCACCGAGTAACTTAAGCGATGAAGATTATCTAAATTTTTACAGAGAGCTTTATCCGATGAGTGAAGACCCGATGTTTTGGATTCATCTTAATGTAGACTTCCCTTTTAAACTTACCGGAATACTTTATTTCCCCAAACTGAAAAAAACCTATGAAGTTCAAAAAAACAAAATAGGCCTATACAGTAATCAAGTATTTGTTACGGATAATGTTGAAAATATAGTTCCCGAATTTCTTACGATGTTACACGGTGTAATTGATTCACCTGACATCCCATTGAACGTTTCTAGAAGTTATTTACAGAGCGATAGCAATGTAAAGAAAATTACGGGACACGTGAGTAAAAAAGTCTCTGATAAATTAGTTGATCTCTTCAAAAAAGATCGTCAATC
The DNA here is from genome assembly GCA_964655225.1 of uncultured Chitinophagales bacterium. GTDB lineage: Bacteria > Bacteroidota > Bacteroidia > Chitinophagales > UBA8649 > JAFMKE01. Next base: position 4,033 of record CAZZMB010000051.1, read on the forward strand.
ATTTGAAGAAAAATGGGAAAGTCTGGGCGTCTTTGTGAAATATGGCATGTTAAGCGATGAGAAATTTTTCGATAGAACTAAAGGGGCTTGTTTACTTGAAAACACATCAAATGAACTCAAAACCATAGAAGAATACACGGAAAAGATCAAAGCACTTCAGACGGATAAAGATGGTAAACTCGTTCATGTTTACACCAATGATGTCGAAGGGCAAGACGCCTATATTAGTTCCGCACAAGCTAAATCTTATGATGTGTTGAAAATGGATGCCTTGATTGATAATCATTTTATGCAACATCTTGAAATGAAAAATCCAGATTCCGTATTCAAAAGAGTGGATTCAGATACAATGGATAAATTGATTGAGAAAGACGAGAAGCTTGAATCTGTTTTAAACGAAAAAGAGGAAGAGAAACTAAAAAAAGTTTTTGAGGAAACTATTAGTGACGCTAATGTAAGCGTAGAGTTAAAAGCACTATCTCCTGATGATATGCCTGTCCTAATAACGCAGAGCGAGTGGTTAAGAAGAATGAAAGAAATGCAGCAGCTAGGTAGCGGAATGCCTTTCATGGGAGATATGCCTGGTGGATTAAATTTAGTGGTTAATACAAACCATAAAATCGCTGGGAAAATCTTAAAAGGTGGAAAAAAGAAGAAAGAAGAAATTCAACAATTATATGATCTTGCCTTATTGGGGCAAGGCATGTTAAAAGGTAAAAAGCTTACCGATTTCATTCAGCGTAGTGTTAAAGAACTAGCCTAGCCGGACGGGATTTAGTATAAATAGAAAAGCTCTCAAGTGCAAACTTGAGAGCTTTTCTATTTATATCCACTTGTCTCTAATTTCCTGCAGGTCCCTGATTCATGAGATCTAGAAACTGACCTAATTTTGGCATGACAACAATCACTGTTCTTCGATTTGCAGCTTTCCCTTCTTCTGACTCGTTACTCACTTTAGGGTTATACTCTGAACGTCCCCCTGCAGTCATTCGCTCCGGAGCTACATTGAGATTATCCTGAAGAAAACGAACTACAGACGTAGCACGCATAGCACTTAAGTCCCAGTTATCTTTAATCACTCCTGCCCCGCTAAAAGATTCATTATCTGTATGCCCTTCCACCAAAACATCATAATCTTGGTAATCATTAATAATTTTCGCAACCTTTGCTAAAACTGGTTCAGCTGACGGTAAGACATCGTAACTACCAGTTTTGTACAACAATCCATCCGATAAAGAAATAAAAACAACTCCTTTCAGCACTGTTACATCTACATCTTCATCATCGATATTATCTAAAGATCTTTTCAAGGAGTTTGAAATGAATAAATTCAAAGAGTCATTCTTGAATTTACTCTCTACGAGTTTCTTAATATAAGCATTAGATTTATTAACCTCATCCAGTAATTTTGTGATGTTTGCTGACCCTTGAGCAGAGTTACTAAGGCAGGCTTCAAGCGCTTTTTGTAAATTACTATTTTGCTTTTCCGCTAAGGCGATGTTGTCTTTTAAAGCATCGGCTTGCACCGCAAGCTCGCCAAATTCTTTATCTTTTTGGATAAACTCTTCTTTATGCATGTCACTCGTCGCTTGCAATGCTGCATATTCTTTCTTCGAAACACATGCGCTTAGGATTAGTAAAGCACTAAAACCAAAAATCCATTTAGTCATATTCATAATTTTTTAATTTTATACAAATGTAAATGGAAGTTTTCTTAAATTTAAATAGCGCAATTTAAAGTTGATAACATTTAGACATTATTAACAAAAATGCAAAAGAAGCAAAGAATATCCAATCATACTCTAACTATTTTGACATTCAATAAAATCAGGGTTCAATAATATTTTTTTCACAATTTATACTTATCTTTGCACTCCTATTTTAGAAATGGAAAATAAATTTTTACAAGAGTTCAAAATTCCTTTTGTAGGAATGAAGAAAAGGCTGCATCAGTTTGAATATCTGATTGGCCCTAAATTCTTCGAGAAATTAAACGATAGCGAATTTAAAAAATGTGCTATCGAAGTGAAGATAGATTTTGACAAAAGAGAGAATTTCTTTTTGTTAACATTTTATATAGATGGGACTATTGAAATGCCTTGTGACCGATGCACAGAACTTTTTAATCAAACCATTTTTGGAGATTATGAGCTTGCAGTGAAATTCGGGGACATGGGAAATGATAATAAAGATGAAGATGTTATTTACATCTCTGAAAATGATGATTTCATTGATGTTTCAAGCTTAATTTATGAGTTTATTATTGTGAGTGTTCCACTTCGTTGTGTTCACCCAGAAGATAAGAACGGTAAATCGGCTTGCAATCAAGAAACTATTAATAAGTTAAGTATTAAACAGGAAGCAAGATTTGATCCTCGATGGGCAGCTCTTGAAAAATTAAAAAATAAAAAATAAAGCAAAATGGCACATCCTAAGCGTAAAATTTCTAAAACTAGAAGAGACAAAAGAAGAACGCATTACAAAGCTACTTCACCTACGATTTCAGTATGTAGCGCTACTGGTGAAGCACACGTGCGTCACAGAGCATACTTTGTAGATGGCGTATTACACTACAGAGGAAAGCAGTTAACGGAAGCTTAACCCAATAGATGTATACTTTAAGAGCTAGCATTACTAGTGTCGCAGCTTATGTGCCCCCACATAAACTCACTAATGCTATGCTTGAGAATATGGTCGATACTAGCGATGAATGGATTGTTAGTAGGACTGGAATTCACGAACGCAGAATTCTTAAAGAAAAGGATCTAGCGACGTCAGACATGGCTACTGAAGCGGTCAATGAAATTCTTCTAAAAAGGGGTATCCAAGGAAGTGAAATAGACTTATTGATTTGTGCAACAGTTACTCCTGACATGCCATTTCCAGCTACCGCAAATCTAATCTGTCACAAAAGTGGTCTGATTAATGCATTTAGCTATGATTTGGGGGCAGCATGTTCCGGATTTTTGTTTGCATTAGAAACAGGTAGGCGCTTTGTAGAGAGCGGGCAATATAAAAAAGTTATTGTGGTGGGTGCGGATACCATGAGTTCAATAATTGATTACTCGGATAGAAATACCTGTATCATTTTTGGTGATGGCGCAGGAGCTGTATTGCTAGAGCCAAGTAAGGATCAATCTTTGGGCATTCAAGATAGCATACTTAAAACTGATGGATCAGGAGTCGATTTCTTGCGTCAAAAAGCTGGAGGCTCATTGCAACCGGCAAGTAAAGAAACAGTTGATAAAAAGATGCACAGCGTTTACCAAGAAGGCAAACATGTATTCAAATTTGCAGTCTCTAACATGGCTAGTGTTTGCAGTGAAATTTTAGAAAATAATAACTTGAGTGGAGATGATGTTGACTGGCTTGTGCCACATCAAGCAAATCTCCGAATTATTGAGGCAACTAGAAAACGTGCAGGTATAGCTCCGGAAAAAGTCATGATCAACATCCATAAATATGGGAATACAACTGCAGGCACTATCCCCATCTGTTTGGCAGAATGGGAAAGCAAACTAAAGAAAGGAGACAAACTCATTCTGACTTCATTCGGGGGTGGATTTACATGGGGCTCAACCTACTTGGTTTGGGCATATTAATTTTGCCCTTAATCATCCCGCTTAAATTTTTCTTTATTTATTCTTCAATAAAAGAGGTTTCCAAAAAATATCTTACTTTTACAGACTAAACTAACTTTATGGCATCGACTTCCGACATACGAAATGGACTTTGCATGAATTTCAATCATGATGTTTTTACAGTGGTTGAATTTCAGCACGTTAAACCAGGGAAAGGTCCTGCCTTCGTAAGAACCAAGTTAAAAAGCTTAACCTCGGGAAAAGTAATTGATAATACTTGGCCGTCTGGACACAAAATTGATGAGGTGAGAATTGAACGCCGAAAATTTCAATATCTGTATAAAGATGACATGGGATTTCACTTCATGAATAGCGAGAATTTTGAACAAGTAAGTATTCCGGAAGACCTTATTGAGAATAATGACTTAATGGTTGATGGGATGAATGTTGAAGCATTATTTAATGCAAATACCGAAGAAATATTGACCTGTGAGCTACCTTCATTTGTTATCTTAGAAGTTACTTACAGTGAGCCGGGTGTAAAAGGGGATACAGCAACCAATACAACTAAGCCAGCTACTTTACAAACTGGTGCAGCAATCAATGTTCCTCTTTTTGTTAATGAAGGTGATAAAATTAAAGTTGATACAAGAACTAGAGCATACATGGAGCGTGCTAAATAAATAATCCAAACCAAGTGCTATGAATAATAAGGAAATACACGAGTTAATAAAACTAGTTGACAAATCTGATTTAGCTGAGTTTAAAATGAAACAAGGAGATTTTTCGGTAACTATCCGTTCTAAAGATTTCTTTAAAGGCAAAGCACAACAGATGGTGTCAGTCATGCCAGGCGCGTCAGCTCCGGCTCCTGCTCCTGTTCCAACAGCGGCATCCCAGGGTGTGACCGAAACTAAAAGTGAAGGCAGCAACACCCCTAATTCAGAGACACCTCCTAGTGAGGACTATTTTGTCTTCAAATCACCAATGGTTGGCACATTTTATAGAAAGCCATCTCCGGATAAAGAAGTATTTATAAAAGTTGGAGATAAAATAAATCAAGGAGATGTTGTTGCGATAGTTGAAGCGATGAAACTATTTAACGAAATAGAATCAGAAGTTTCAGGTACTGTTGTAAAAATTCTAATGGATGATCAAACACCGGTAGAATATGACCAACCTTTGTTTTTAATTGATCTTGCATAATACTTAGAGCATGAATTGCTAGTAGAGAAATGAATGTACCAATCAAAATCTACTGAATATGAGTTCGTGCCAAACTAAAAATCAATAAAAATGTTCAAGAAAATCCTCATCGCCAATAGAGGTGAAATAGCCCTCAGAGTAATAAGAACCTGTAGAGAAATGGGCATCAAATCTGTCGCGGTATACTCAACCGCTGATAAAGATTCCTTACACGTCAAGTTTGCAGATGAAGCAGTTTGTATCGGTGGTCCAAAAGGAGCCGATTCGTACTTGAAGATAACCAATATTATGGCAGCTGCTGAAATAACCAATGCAGATGCGATACATCCCGGCTATGGTTTCTTAGCTGAAAATGCAACTTTTGCAAAAATATGTGAGGATACAGGAATTAAATTTATCGGCCCAACTGCCGATATGATCAATAAAATGGGCGATAAAGTTACCGCTAAGGAAACAATGATCGCTGCAGGAGTAGCATGTATTCCTGGATCAGATGGCCTTTTGAGTAGCGTAGCAAATGCGAAAAAAGTTGCAGATAAAATTGGATACCCTGTTATACTCAAAGCCACTGCAGGAGGCGGTGGGAAAGGTATGCGTATCGTAAAAAAAGAAGAAGACTTAGAAGCAGCTTGGGACTCTGCTAGGCAAGAATCAGCTGCAGCTTTTGGAAATGATGGTATGTACATGGAAAAGTTTTTAGTAGAACCAAGACATATCGAAATTCAAGTAGCTGGAGATCATAGAGGAAATGCTTGTCATTTGTCAGAAAGAGATTGTTCTGTCCAACGTAGACATCAAAAATTACTGGAAGAGTGCCCCTCACCTTTTGTTGATGATAAATTAAGAAAAAAAATGGGTGAAGCTGCAGTGAAAGCTGCAAAAGCCATTAAGTATGAAGGTATGGGTACGATTGAGTTTCTTGTGGATAAATATAGAAACTTCTACTTCATGGAAATGAATACTCGAATTCAAGTTGAACATCCAGTTACGGAAGAAGTGATGCAATTTGATTTAATTGCTGAACAAATTAAAATAGCCAACGGCGAAAAAATTCTAGGCAATGGATATCTGCCAGAAGGAATTTTTGCAATGGAATGCAGAATTAATGCAGAAAATGTAACTAAAAATTTCGCTCCTAATCCTGGAAAAATAACAGCATTTCATACCCCTAAAGGTTTTGGTGTTCGTGTAGATACGCATGCTTATGCCGGATATATGGTACCTCCTTATTATGATTCTATGATAGCTAAGGTAATTTGTAAAGGTAAAAATCGTGAAGAAGTTATAGCCAGGATGGAAAGGGCCTTAGAAGAATTTGTGGTAGAAGGAATACAAACAACTATTCCCCTTCACCTTGCACTGCTTAAGAATGATGAGTTTAAATCGGGTAGTTATGATACTGGAATTATGGAAAGGTTCGATTATAAAGCAATTAAGGTTTAAGTTGTGTAAAATCCTCATCCTTTAGCTCAAGAAGCTTTTTCCCAATGAAGAAACTGTATAGGAAATAGAGAAGAGGTATAATCAATACACTTAAGTTCGTACTGATCATATTCGCTAAATACATCCAAATAAAGTAAAAGATAAAGAATACATTCTTTATTCCAAAAAA
>CAZZMB010000052.1:0-10411 GCA_964655225.1 uncultured Chitinophagales bacterium
AATGGCTAAAAAGGCTTCACAAAACGATTCAATTGTAGTTTTTTTAAGCAGCACACCACAATATGTTTGTATCATCAAAAAATATTTAAACATTAACCCTTAAAATCATGCAAACATTAAAAATGGGTTTATTCATGCTATCTGGATTAACCAACATCAATATATACTCAGTTAACCAAGCAAGAAAAGGTATTACTCATTTTTAAAAAGCTAGTTTTGGTTTTAGGCCTGAAGGTGTCATTGTATAAGTCGGGGCACCTTTTCCTTAACCACAAATTTAAATAATTGTCATTTTTTATCAATTCAAAGCTTATTACATTTACATTAATAAAAATAATTAATCATGAAAACATTAAAACATTTACTTCTTTTTTGCTCAAGTTTATTGGTATTCCAAACCGCGCAAGCGCAAATTTCTGCCGATTTCTCCTACGACCTTATTGACGTTTGTAATGTTTGGGAAGTTGGTTTTGTAGACCAAAGTGGCACTTCGCAAATGGCTGCTCAATATTTGTGGGATTTTGGAGACAACTCCTCCTCCTCAGCACAGAACCCTATACACAATTATTCAAATGGAGGAACCTACCAAGTTACTCACACGGTATTTCTAAATGGATCGACATATACAACTGTTGAGACAATTAACTTTAATGCTATAAGTGCGGATGTTGAATTTACTGCTTCAGTAAGTTCGGTAAATTGTACCGGACCATATATAATTAATTTAAGCGCTGGAGGTAATCCAAACAACTCAAGTGTTTATGAGTGGTATGGCTTAAACCAAGTTATTGGTTCTGGCCAAAACTTAAACTATACCGTTACCACACCCGGAACCTACACGATTTCCTTACTTTATACCGATAGTTTGAACACTTGCCCTTCAGTTTATGATAGCATAATTGTTGTTGATAGTGGAATTCAAGCTATAGTTGACGCTACCCCAAGTTCGGCATGTACGCAAAGCTGTGATGGCAATATTTTTGCTGCTGCCACGGGAGGGGCTGGCCCATACACCTTTGGTTTAGGTCTGGGAGACACTTTAACCGGTTATCAAGTTGTTTTTGACAGTTTATGCCCTGGCACATATGATATTGCTGTATATGATGCCAACGGTTGTACCGCAATTATTAGCGCAACTGTAGGCGCAGACTCGGTGTCTGGTGTATTTGTCAATGCTGTTGTAAACAATGGAAATGCGTGTGACACATCTACGGTGTGCTCGGGCAGCATAGAAGCAGTTGCTACTAACGGAACTCCTCCATATCAGTACTCTGTTGATTTTGGGGTTACTTATCAAAACAATGGGAGCTTTTCCGGTCTTTGCCCGGGCACATACATTGTAATGGTTGTTGATGATTTAGGGTGTATTGGAGAGTATACCACAGTCTTAAACGGCGCTCAAGCTTTAGGTGTTCAGTATAGTTTAAACTTCGCAAGTTGTGATAGTAGTTCTAATACACCGGGAGGGGGAAATTCTTTTATTTCTGTATTTCCTTATGGAGGCGCCCCCCCATATACTTATTCATGGAGCGACGGAAGCGCGTCTTCAACTGTGTCAAATCCCTCTGCTGGAACTTATACCGTAATTGTCACAGATGCAAATACTTGCACCTACTCTGAGACCTTTACTGTACCTAATAACGAATGTTATACTATTAGTGGAAATGTGTATGTAGATGTTAATCAAAACTGTGTTTTTGATAGCACAGATTATGCCGTTTCTTGTTTTGTGGATTTAACCGCAAGCGCAGGTGGCCCATGGTTGTGGATATACGATTATACAGACAATAATGGGTTTTACTCTATTAATGCTCCAGCGGGAACATATTTTTTTGATGTTAATGGAAGTAACGTAAATAATTTCACCGGTTTATGTCCAAACGCTAATTATAGTGTGACCATAGACGCCAACAACCCAAATGCTACTGTTGACTTCTTCTTAGCCCCCCCACCTCCATCGCAAGACCTGAGCGTCAACATGTATACCCCTTATACATTCACCCCAGGTTTTCCAACGTACACCACGGTACAATACTGTAATGATGGAACAATACCAATGTCGGGTAATGTTGTTGTTGAATATGACGCATCCTTAGTTTGGTACCAATCTGGAACGACTCCTTCTGGAATTTCTATCACCAACAACGATGTGCCTTCAAGCCATGATGCTGTAAATCAAATTTTAACATACAACTTTAGCAACCTATTGCCGGGGCAATGCAACTATTTAGATGTTGACTACGAAACTCCTATTGGAACAGGATTAATGCCAGGCGACCCTATCCTAATCGATGCAACAGTCAACCCCATACCAGGAGATGTTACGCCCGCCAACAACCAGGCTTACCTAAGCAAGTTTATCACTTCCTCGTGGGATCCCAACGACAAAGCTGTTTCTCCAGATGGCGACATTACAATAGATCAAGATGATCATGCTTATTACATTCGATTCCAAAATGAAGGAAACGGAAATGCAACTACTGTTGTAATAAGAGATGAAATAGATGCTAATCTAGCATTGCACAGCCTAAAAAACGTATCTGCCTCACATGATTACATTCTTACGGTTGAAAACGATAATGTCCTTGTGTTTACTTTCAACAACATCCAACTGGTTCCACAAAGTGTAAATGAAAACTTGAGCCAAGGGTTTTTAGCATTCACTTTAAGGCAAGATGGTAATCTACCTGTTGGGTCGATTATTAATAATACCGCTGAAATTTTCTTCGATTTCAATCCTGCAATTGTAACGAATACTGTTGAAAATGAAATCGTTGAAAAGATGACGGGAATTACAAATAGCGCTGTAGAAAACGCTTTAAGAGTCTATCCAAACCCTTCGACCGGTATTTATCAAATCAGTTTAGGTAATCTAAAAATTCATAACATTAAAGTGTATGATTTGATAGGAAATGTTTTGATACAAGCACAAGATTTAGATAGTCAGAAAGCTCAAATTAATCTCTCAAACCAGGTAGATGGAATGTATTTAATAGAAGTTGAAACCGCTGCCGGTAAAGCTGTTCATAAATTGCTTAAACAAGTGAAATAGTTCGTGTTATAGTTTTTTAAGGGGGCGTTCTATTCTTAATAGGGCGCCCCTTTTTTTGATGTTTGCCTATAGAAAGGGTGAGCTTAGTCCACAAAAAACACCCGCTTTACCCTTTCCGATATACCCGTTAAGACTTCGTAGGGGATGGTTTTTGTCTTTGTCGCTATTTCTGTTGCCAAAATTTCTTCTCCAAAAATTTCAACCTGATCTCCCACTTTCGCTTCCGGAATTTCACTAACGTCTATCATGGTCATATCCATACACACATTACCAATAATTGCAGCTCGTTTGCCACGAATAAAAACCTCTCCAAGCCCATTACTGAGTAGGCGGTTCAAACCGTCTGCATAGCCTATTGCAATGGTTGCTATACGAATATCGTTTACCGCCTTGCCCTTCCTGCCATAACCCACAGACTCACCTTGAGCAACGTGTTTTATCTGCGATATTGTTGATTTTAACTTGGCAACCGTTTGCAGTTGACTTTGTAGTTCTTTATTAAACCCGTACATACCTATACCTAAACGAACCATATCAAATTGCGCTTCAGGAAACCTTGTAATCCCGCTACTATTAGCAATATGCCGGATAGCCTTGCTTTTTAACGCCTTTAGTAATTTTTGACTCAAAGAGTCAAAAAGCGCTAATTGTTCTTGTGTAAATTCGTCTAAACCTTCTTCGTCTGATCCCGCTAAATGTGAAAAGACAGACTTAATCTCAAGAAAGGGAAGGGTTTTTAAATGGTCTACCAATTTATTTAATTGCTTGGGCTCAAACCCAAGGCGTCTCATGCCTGTATCAAAAACAATGTGCACAGGATAAGCCCCTTTATGTGAGCTCTTTTCAACAGCTAAAGCAAATTGTTTTAGTAATTCAAAGCTGAAAATTTCCGGCTCCAAGTTGTGTTTGATAATCGCTGCAAAACTTCGCTTTTCGGGATTAAGCACCATAATAGGTGTGGCAATACCGGCCTTTCGCAAGGTGATTCCCTCGTCTGTATAGGCCACGCCTAAATAATCCACTCGATGGAAGGAGAGAAGTTTGGCAATCTCCACTGAACTAACTCCATAAGAAAAAGCCTTTACCATGGCCATCACACGGGTGTTTGAATTTAGTTTGGATTGAAACAGCTTAAAATTATGAACAACTGCATTCAAATCAATTTCAAGCAAAGTGGCGTGAGCTTTTTCTTCTAATGCCGCACTCACCGTCTCAAACTCAAACTTTCTTGCTCCTTTAATAAGAATGGTTTCCGCGCCAAAATCTTCATCTTGAATACTCCCAACAAACCCTTTAGTGTCTGGGTAAAAATGCAAGCCTCCCCCAAAGCTTTCTGATTTAAAAACAAATTGGTGCCTTATCAAGTCAGGACCAATGGCAATAAAGCGATTGACTTCATTGTTAACAAGTAGGTCGTTCACCGCTGCGTACAAATCTACACCCGAAACTCCGCTTTGAAGAATGTCAGACAGAATGACCGTCTTCTTCTCTTTATATTTTTGCTGACGCATAAAATCCAATGCAATCTTCAAAGAATCATAATCTGAATTATAGCTGTCATTAATGATGGTAGAACTGTTAACTCCCTCCTTTTGCTCTAGCCGCATAGCTACCCGCTGAAGACCACTTAACCTTTCATTAATTAACTCTTCCGAATAACTCAAGTGAAGCATTAGTACCACGCCTTGCATGGCATTTTGAACAGATGACACATCTGCAAAAGGAATCGTAAAAAAGTACTTTTTGTTTTGATATTCTGCGGATATTTCCGTGCTTTTATCGTAAGTAATTTCCTTGACTATGCGAACTTTCGATTCGCTATTTATGCCCCAGCTTAGTAGTTCTGGTGCACCCGAAATCGTCGAATTGTTTCCGAAAACTGCTCTGATGTTTTGATGTAACACCGGAAGATCAGAACAATAAATCAAGGTTTGGGTTTTTAAGAAAAGCTTTAATTTCTCCTTAATTTTATGGTTTTCATGAATGAAATTTTCATTATGGGCAGCCCCAATAGTGGTGAATATTCCAATTTTAGGTGCTATTATTTTTTCTAGCCTTTCCATTTCGTTGGGTTCCGAAATACCTGCCTCAAAAATTGCTAGTGTGTTTTTGTTGTTTAATCGCCAGACAGAAAGTGGCACCCCTAATTGAGAATTATACGACTTTGGGCTTCTGCAAATGTCATAATCCGCTTGCAACAATTGATGACACCATTCCTTGACGATTGTTTTTCCATTTGACCCCGTAATCGCAACAACTGGCAAATTAAATTGACTGCGATGAAAGCTTGCTAAGTTTTGCATAGCTTGCAGGCTGTCCTTGACCACTACATAGTTCACCCCGTCCAGTTTTGCTAAAACTCCAGCGGAACAAACCACGAAGCTGCGTACACCATTCTCGTACATTTTAGCTAAATAGTGGTGCCCGTCCAGTCGGTCGCCTTTTATGGCAAAGAATAACGTACTTGAGGGTTTATCAAGCTTACGGCTATCTTGTAAAACGAGACTTACCCTAGCTTTTTTATTGGCGATTTTCCAATCTCCCGTTATAATTTTCTCCAATTGTTCAATGGTATACATAGCTATGTAAGTTGGTCTGCACTTAAAATTTACCTATTCTTAAAAACAAACCACCGCCCCAGCCGGTGAGTGCTTTTGATGAAAATATTGAAGCGTATGGGGCCCCTCTGTCTGTTGTTGAATCATAGGTTTTAAAAACAAATACACGATAATTAACCGATAACCCTACCCGTAAATAATCACTTATGTTAAAAACGCTCTTTAATGCCGGTGATAAATATGCTCCGTTTATCTTTTGCTCATGATCCTTAATAATTAAATTAATACCCGTCCAGCCAGCCGTTAAGTCCGGTGAAATTGATATTACTTTTTGATCTTCCAACAGGATATAGCCTAAACGAATGCCTGCGGTTTGATATTTAATAGTTGTTTCTTGATTAAAAACAAGTGGACCGGAACTTGCAATTTTTTCCGCGGAAAAAATCGTCTCTACATTCGCCAGCTGGCTATATGCTGCACCTAAATAATATTTGTGTTCAACCAACCAATTGGCCGAAAAATCTATATTCATCCCTGCGTTATCATTCACCTGAATGATGTTGCTTGCTAGTTCTACAAATGCCGCACTGTTAAAATTCTTTGCATAAAACAGCTTACTTGTATCCACTTGGGTCATTGCCCATGAAAAGGAGGAGAGGTAACAAATAAATAAAAAAATCGGTCTTAGCATGTATGCTTGTAAAATTAGTAAGATATATTGAAATAAATACTGCATTTTTGCATTTGTGTTTGCAGTAATAGACGTAGAAACAACAGGGGGTCATTTATATGATGATCGCATTACAGAAGTAGCTATTTATGTTACCGATGGAAAAAAGCTCATCAAAAGTTTTTCCTCCCTAGTGAATCCTGAGCGTAAAATCACCCCTTTTGTAGTGAAACTTACGGGTATTACAGATGAAATGGTAAGCACAGCACCAACTTTTGCAGAAATTGCCGAAGAGATTTTGTCTTACACAAAAGATTGTGTTTTTGTAGCGCACAATATTAGTTTTGATTATTCTATGATTAAGCGTGAATTTAAACGAATTGGTGTTCCATTTCGTAGATCAAACGCGTGTACCGTTCAGCTTTCTCAGCGAGTGTTTAAAAACCAACCCTCCTACAGTTTAGGTAACTTAACGAAAAACCTAGGTATTAACCTGTCTAATCGTCATCGTGCTTTTGGAGATGCAGAGGCTACGGCCATTTTATTACAAATGATGATTAAAGAAAAGGGTGTGGCTTACATTCTTGATCACTCGAGCGCTTATACACAAAACATCGATTTTGAGGGTTCCCTAACCCAAGAAATGATTGATGCGCTCCCAGAAGACCCTGGAGTTTTTCGTTTTCTAAGTGATGAAAATGAGGTGCTTTATGTTCGCGCATCTAAAAACATGTTTGCTGATGTATCCAAGTTCTTGCTGAACGAAATTAAACATAGCCGCTATGAGGACCTATTCAAAAATATTGACTCTATTGACGCCCAAGTCTTCAATAGTGTGATTGTTGCTGAGCTTCAAGAAATTGAAGATATACGAAACATTAAACCTAAGTACAATAAAAATAGTGCTGCTAAAACCTACCCCGTGGGGATTTATGAAAACCGGCATGAAAACTCCTCCGCATTTTATGTTGAACGAAACCCCAACGGAAAAGCGCTTTGGCGCTTCATTAACGAAAAAAGAGCACATAATTTCTTAAAAAAACTAAGGAAAGAAAGGCATTTGGCGCCACCTAGTTTTCCAAACCAAAAAGAAGTAATCAATAAGTATCGAAATGATGTTGAGCATGCGCTTATCGAGGAACTATACCCTATGCGGACATTCTTTATTATCCGTGAGGTAAGTTTTGCGAATACAATTTATGCGATTTACATTGAGGATTTCTCCTACATCGGTTACGCTGAAATAGACCGGGAATTTTACGATGGCAGCATAGAAACTTTGAAGGAAAATCTAATCTATTGTGAAAACAACCCTTTTGTTTTAAAAACGCTGCAGCGCTACCTAAAAAAGAAAAAATCCGTTAGATTAATTGCTTGTTAAAAGTTCTTGCCTAAAAACGCTGGTGTTTAATTATGCTTCTAAATTGCGGTCAAATCCAAATTCATCCATAACCGCACCCAATTGATCGTTTATGGTTGATTTGCTCATTCCATATTGAGCAAGTGAGTAGGTGTGTTTGGATTTATATTTTTTACTTTCTGAAACATACTGGTCCAGTTCATCGCTAAATTTTTTTGTGATTTTAAAAGAAAAATGCTCGTAGATTTTTTGGGCAGTTGCCGTTGGGTTTTTAATGGTATTATCGTACTTAATGATCAATAAGTTTTTAGGGTTGATAACCGCTCGTTGTTCGTTAATGTAGGAATAATAATTAATGGCTATTTGAGCAAAATCTCTTGATTCTTCACTGTCATCTTTGATGTCTTGACTGTGCACTTTCCATGGGCCAGCAAACATGCTAACAACAGACGGCACGGCCTTATAGGGGTGGCGAACTGGATAAATAATTTTTGCATTAGGAAAACAATCCAAAATAAAGTTCAACCTTCCCGTTGAGAAAACATTTTTAATCAAAAGAGTCTTCTCTGGACTGCTCGCATATACAATGCGCTTTAGGCTTGTTATATAAAACTCTTTAATTTTTGCTTGTATTGTGGGGTCGCTATTATCTAAAACATCTAAATAAGACAGTTTAGCCGCCCAGGGGGATAGTAAAATTAACGCAGGCGAATACGCGGCAATCGTAAACAAAGCCTCATCTTCTTCTGAGCGATCAAACCCCATGGGGTGTACGTCTTTCCATCCACCAAAAATCAAATCAGACAAACGTTTAAATGCGCGGTGTAAAAAGCCGCCTATTTTTGAATCTAATGCGGCAATTTTTTGAATCATTTTGATGTAAAAAACCGATGGAAGTAGGGTGTGGTATAGTAAAGTAAAAGTATACCGGTCTTTGTCTAAGCAGAGAAGCCGGTGTAAAAAGGTGGTCCCGCATCGTGGGTTGCTAATTATAAAGACTGGATCGGATAAATCTACGTCTTTATAACCTCTAAAAAAAATTTCGTCCATTAACCTTCCAAGAGATATAATAAGCACCCCAAACAGGTGTAAGCTTAATAAAAGAATTGTAAATAGAACTCGAGGGAAACTGAAGTGTTTAACGCAATTAAGATAGGCTAATCTTAAAACTGTTTGATGGTGAAAATAAAAAATTGATGGTGTAAGTACTGTCATATATTTTATATTACAAGGCAAAGAGAAAGTATTTTCAAGTAATATCCAAACATCCATCTTTAATTGTTATGCTTAAAAGTCTTACCTTTAGAAAAATAAACCTATTTCCAATGAAAACAACATTTACCCATCTGTCTTTCTTTCTTTTCTCATCCGCACTATATGCACAGACAACCTATCAAGAAGTTTACTCTATTTTCCAAACCAATTGCGCTACAGCCTATTGCCACAGCAACGGAAGTAAAGCGGGCTCTTTAGATCTTGAGGGTCTGGGGGTGAGTGTCTTAGATAAACAAATGGATGTTCATACAAATATCTTCAAAGGAACTCCCGGCAACAGTGCTGCTGCAGCTAAAAACAATTATACAATTTATCCCGGGGATCCATACCGAAGTTTTTTATTTAGGAAAATTAATAATGGTTTTTCTGATGACACCCCCTTAGGACCTAATGAAGGAAACCATATGCCTGCCGGTGGAAATTTAACAGATTATGAAAAGGAAGTTATTCGCCAGTGGATTGTTTATGGGGCAAATAGTGGGGCAGATGAAGTAGATTTAAGCTTGGTTAATGAGTTTTATACAAATGGTGGTGTTGAGTCAATACCGGCAGCCATTGAACCTCCAGCGGAGGGTGAGGGTTTTCAAATACATTTGGGGCCCTATTTTATTGAGCCCGGTGCTGAAGTGGAGTATATGTCAAAATACGAACCTCTCCTTGATGGTACAACTGAAATTATAAAGTTTCAAACAGAGATGGGTTCTTATTCGCACCATTATATTGTGTATGATTTTTCTAACGGGGCAAGTACGGGTTTTGACCCAAACACCGTTCCTTATGGTTTACGAGACAACCTTGCTTTTGATGGCAAGAGTTTTGTTTTGACGGAGCAATATTCTAACACCCTTGAAACCCCTAAAGGAACCGCTTTCAGGTGGGATGATAACACTGTGTTAGATTTAAATAGCCATTACATTAATTATTCGAGCACGCAGGTGCTTAAGTGTGAGGTATATTTAAATGTTTATACGCAAGAGAGTGGAACTGCTGCACAGGTTATGCGCTCTCAACTTGTGCCCAATACAAATATTCCCATTCCCAACGATGGTCAGGATGTCACTTTTAATTATCCTTTTAGTTTGCCAGCGGACATCAACCTTTATGTTTGGGGGGTAGTTTCTCACACTCACCAATACGGAAAAGATTTCAACATATATAACCGTAACCTAGATGGTTCTCAAGGTGCACAGGTCTATGACGGAGGTTGTGCAAATGGTATACCGGGTTGCGCTGTTGAAGATTTTGATTATCAACACCTGCCGTTTCGTTTCTTCGAACCCTTCCTTGAAGTTGACGCACAAAAAGGAATTATAGCTGAGGCAACCTATAATAATGATGGGCCAGTGCCCGTTGATTGGGGATTAACCTCTGATGATGAAATGATGATATTTGTTATCTTTTTCACCTTAGACACCGCTGGAATAGAAATGTATGAAAATCTAGATACGAGTACTGGGGTTCGAGAGGGTTTAAATAACAGGGCTGAGGTGTTGTTT
>CAZZMB010000053.1:0-9104 GCA_964655225.1 uncultured Chitinophagales bacterium
TTTTTAAAAACAAAACCAATTTATGATTGTATTTTCAAAAAAATCAGACCGATTTTTTAATTATGTGAGTAGTCAGTTTAATAAGGAATTTTCTAAATCCAAGGACTTCATGCCAATAAAAGGTATTGTAGAAGCCAAGTTGTATTTTGAAAAGCCTGAGGAGGAAGCAAAATTTGTTATTCAAAAAGACGAGTTAGAACAGGGTATTATCCAAGAAGAGATTTATAGACAACTGCCCGATACTATGTATTATTTGAAATAGCTAATAACTATTTTAAACGGAGGATTAAGAGTAGATAAAACTTAAAATTATACATACTCTTTCATTAAATATTTAAAGAACATAATCTAAAATTAAAAAGGCGTCCACTATTAGTGGACGCCTTTTTGATGTTCGTGAATGGTGCGTCTCTTAGAAGGGATAATCATTAGCTTCAATAATAGCTGCAGCTATGCGTTTTCTTGCTGCTGTGGTATTAAACGGATCCATTTTGGTAAAACGCTTTAAACCCATCAACATCATTTTTTGTGTATCTCCTTCAGCAAAAGCATATAAGGCATGACGACCGCTTGAGTTAATACGCTCCATAGCGTCTGATACGTAGGTTCTTGTCATATCAGTATACAAAGAAACTGCTTCCTCTCCTCGCACCGCTGCCATTTTTTGAACTCGTAAGATAGCAGATTCAGCAGCAAATACTTCGATTAACATATCTGCTAACTCCATAAGAATCATTTGCTCTCTATCCAGCTTCTGCATGAATTTTTGGGCAGCTGCACCCGCTGTCATTAAAATTGCTTTTTTGGCTTTACCTACAGCAATCATTTCTTTTTCCAAAAATCCTGATGGCTCATCACCAAATGAAGGAATGGCCATTAACTCGCCTTGAACAGCCATAGCTGGCTTCATAATATCAAGTTCTCCCTTCATGGCTCTTTTCAGAATTGTTCCAACTGCCAATAAACGGTTAATTTCATTGGTTCCCTCGAAAATTCTGTTTATTCGACTGTCCCTGTAGGCTCTGCATGCTTGAGTTTCTTCAGAAAATCCCATTCCACCATGAATTTGTACATTCTCATCAGCTACATAATCCCCTACCTCAGATCCTAAAACCTTCAATATTGCCGCTTCGATACTGTATTCATCAGCAGCAGCTAATTTAGCCTCGACAGCATCCATACCACCGGCTACCAATTCATTAATTTTATCTTCTATTAAACCAGACGTTCTATATACCGCAGATTCGTTTGCAAAAGTTCTAGTAGCCATTTCAGCTAACTTGTATTGTATTGCTCCGAACTTGGCAATTGGCATACCAAACTGCTCTCTTTCATTGGCATATTTAACCGCATCACGCACACCTTCTTTACATCCTCCAACCGCGAGTAAACCTAATTTATAACGACCGATATTTAAAACATTGAAGGCTATTTTATGTCCTTTTCCAATATCCCCTAATAAGTTTTCTCTTGGTATTCTTACGCCCTCTAAAAAGACCTGTCTAGTAGAAGAACCATTAATCCCCATTTTATGCTCTTCAGCATTCAATCGTAAGCCTTGTGTACCTTTTTCTACTAAGAACCCTGTAAACCCACTTACGCCATCTAATCGGTCATCTTCCTGAACTTGCGCAAATACCGTAAACAAATCCGCAAATCCTGCATTGGTAATCCACATTTTTTGACCATTTAATATCCATTCAGTTCCGTCTTCACTTAATTCTGCTTTGGTTTTTGCACCCAATGCGTCAGATCCTGAACCTGGCTCCGTTAAGCAGTATGAGGATTTTGCTTCTCCTGAAGCCAACTTAGGTAACCACTCCTGCTTTTGTTTTTCAGTACCGTAATATAAAACAGGCAAAGTACCAATACCGATATGAGCGGTAAATGCGACACTCCAAGACTGCGCTCTACCAAAATGCTCAATAATTAAAGAGTCCGTATTAAAATCAAGGCCCATACCACCATATTGATCCGGAATACCTGTACCTAACAAACCTTGTTCTCCAGCTTCATGCAATAACTCGATAACTTTATCGTAGTCTTTGTGCTCAATGGCATCATAGTGAGGAGCTACCCGTTTGTCAATAAACTCTGAAGCCATTTCTGCAAATGCAGCTTGTTCTTCAGTTTTATCTTCTGGAATAAATACATCCTGAGGAGAAGATTCTTTGATTAGAAATTCTCCACCTCTTAAAACTGTTTTTGTTTCTTGTTCTATCATCTTTTTTAAGTATTTAGTACTGGGTACTTTGTAATTAATTAATTAATATTTATATTTTAATTGAGTCCAAAACACTTGGCACTCGGAAGTAATTTATTATTTTAATAACTCGTAGATTCCGGCAATTCCTTGACCTCCTCCGATACATGCGGTTACCATTCCGTACTTCTTGTTTCTTCTGCGAAGTTCGTTCAATACTTGAACAGTTAACTTAGTTCCAGAGCATCCTAGTGGATGTCCAAGAGCCAACGCTCCTCCATTCACATTTACAATTGATGGATCCAAATCAGGCATATTCTTCATTACGCCTATCGATTGAGCGGCAAAGGCTTCATTCAATTCTACTAAGTCAATATCACCCAATTTCATGCCTGCTAATTTCAGTGCCTTTGGAACAGCCATAACAGGTCCCATTCCCATGATTCTGGGGTCAAGACCAACGGTTGCGCTTGTAATCATTCTAGCTACTGGCTCCAAGCCCAATTCCTTAACCATCGCTTCACTCATTACTAAGCAAAAAGAAGCTCCGTCAGAAGTTTGTGAAGAATTACCAGCAGTTACCTGACCTCCATTTTTAAACACTGGACGCAATCGAGATAGCGCCTCAACTGAAGTATCTGCTCTCGGCCCTTCATCCGCACTGACAGTATATTTCCTGGCTTGTTTCTTACCATCTTTATAGTATACCTCTTCTACTTCTACCGGAACGATTTCATCTTTAAACAAACTTGCAGCTTGAGCTTTCAATGCCTTTTGATGTGATTCAAAGGCAAAAGTATCACTCTCCAACCTTGAAATATCATATTTTTCAGCGATATTTTCAGCCGTTAATCCCATACCAATATAATAATCTGGATGCTCTTTAGCTACCGTGTAATTAGGGACTGTTTTGAATCCCATTGTAGGCACTAAACTCATAGATTCTGTACCGCCTGCCAAAATACATTCGGCCATACCTGCTTTAATTTTAGCTACAGCCATGGCAATTGTTTCCACACCTGAACCGCAATAACGATTTACAGATACTCCGCCAACGCTTTCAGGTAAATCGGAAGCAATAGACACCCATCTCCCCATTTGAAGGCCTTGTTCTGCTTCAGGAACTGCATTTCCAACTATTACGTCGTCAATTCTAGCAGGATCTAACTCTGGCGTATCAGCTAAAATATAGTTAATTACCTCTGCAGCTAAATCGACCGGCGTTGTAAATCTAAATCCCCCTCTGCCTGCTTTCCCAACTGCTGTTCTAAATCCTTTTACAATATATGCTTCCATCTTTTTTTATTTAGTATTGAGCATCTAGTACGAAGTACCATGGCTCTCTATTATCAATTTTGTTTACTTCATGCAAATTACCGCGCTCTTAGAAGTCACTTTTAGTTTCTTAAAGGTCTTCCGCTTGTTAAAATACTCTGTATCCTTTCCAAAGTTTTCTTTTCCCCGCATAGCGATAAGAATGCTTCTCTTTCTAAATCCAATAAATACTGCTCAGAAACTTGGGTTGGTTGACTTAAATCACCGCCACACAGGACATAAGCAATCTTTCTAGAAATTAAGGCATCATGCTCACTAGCGTATTTTCCCACTTGAAACCCGGCAACTCCAGCATATAATGCCGCTAATCCAGTTCTTCCTAATACCATGATATCACTTCTCTCGGCTGGTTTTGTATAACCTGCTTCAAACAAATCAATTACTTTTTGTTTTGCCTCTGCGATTGCTCTATCTTGATTCACAACTACGAAATCTTTCATCGGATCTAGCACACCTATATGAAATCCTTCATGGGCCGAAGTTGCTACTTTAGCCGTAGCGATGTTGGTGAATCGATCTGAAATTTTTGGCACCATCGTATCTTGAGGGCTAAAACTACTAGATGCTCTCAAAGCAAATTCTTTGGTTCCACCACCAGCAGGAATAAGACCAACTCCTACTTCAACTAATCCGATATACGTCTCGGCTGCTGCCATTGCAGCATCTGAATGCATCACGATTTCGCAACCACCACCCAATGTCATGCCATGAGGGGCAGCTACCACAGGAATGGCGCTGTGCCTAATCCGCATCACCGTATTTTGAAAATACTTAATTGTAAAGTTTAACTCGTCCCATTCTTGGTCGACAGCCTGCATCATAATCATAGCTAGATTTGCACCAGCAGAAAAATTAGGCGCATTGTTTCCAAGAACAATTCCTCGCCAACCATCTTTTTCCGCAATATCAATCGCTTTGTTAATTCCTTCTAAAACTTCGCCACCAATGGCATTCATTTTTGTTTGGAATTCAATATTCATTACGCCGTCACCTAGATCGTGAACAGTGCAACCCGAATTTTTAAATACTGGGGCATTTTCCCTAAGGTTATCTAATATTACAAAGTTTTCTCTTCCAGATACCGGCTTGAATGTTTTACTTGGAATATCGTAATACTTTAACTCTCCAGCTTCTACCTTGTAAAATGACTCAATTCCAGCATCGAGCATTTCATCTACCCATGTTGCTGGCGCAAAACCAGCTGCTTTCATTTTGGCAACAGTTTTGGCAACTCCAACAGCTTCCCACTGCTCGAAAGGGCCAATTTCCCATCCAAAACCTGCACGCATAGCATCATCAATTCTGAATAGCTCATCGGAGATTTCCGGAATTCGATTAGAGACATATTGGAAAATCATGTAAGACAATCTGTTTAAAAACTCAGCTGCTTTATCTTTACCAACCGCTAAGGCTTTTAATCTAGCTTTTAGATCTCCTGCTTGTCTGGCTGCTGCAACAGACGCAAATTTCGATTTAACACTTGGCACATACTCCATTTTTGCTAGGTCTAACTGCAAAATGACCTTCTTGCCATTTTCATCTTTAGTTTTTTTGTAGAACCCTTGCTTGGTCTTATCACCCAACCACTTATTTTCTTCCATTTTCAGGACATAGGCAGGTACATCAAAAGTATCGCGCATCTCATCATTAGGGCAATTATCATAAACCCCCTTTGCCACTTTTATCAGCGTATCTAAACCAACGACATCAGCTGTTCTAAACGTTGCAGATTTTGGTTTACCCGTTAAAGATCCAGTCAAGCTGTCAATCTCTGCAACTGTCAAGCCCATTTCTTGTTGTAGTTTGAAAATAGCCGACATCGAAAAGACACCGACTCTATTTGCAATAAAGGCAGGTGTATCCTTGCAGAGGACAGGTGTTTTACCCAAAAATAAATCCGCATAATGCTCAAAAAACTTAATAATTTCAGGATCAGTCTTTGTCGAAGGGATAATTTCAAACAAGCGTAAGTAACGCGGCGGATTAAAAAAGTGTGTCCCACAGAAGTGCTTAACAAAATCTTCGCTTCTTCCTTCTGTCATCATTTCGATAGGAATACCTGAGGTATTTGAAGTGATTAATGTACCCGGATTTCTGAATTGTTCAACCTTTTCAAACACTTGCTTTTTGATGTCCAGTCGCTCGATTACAACTTCAATTACCCAATCACAATCCGCAATCAAATTCATGTTATCATCAAAATTACCAGTAGTAATTCGATTGGCAAAGGACTTATCGTAGATAGGAGAAGGATTTGCCTTTAGAGTAGATTTCAAGGCACTGTTCACAATGCTATTTCTTTTGGATTTATTGTCTTTATCTTCCTCTTTTAAGTCGAAAGGGACGATATCAAGCAGGACGACTTCCAGACCAATATTTGCAAAATGACAGGCAATTCGAGACCCCATAACGCCCGAACCCAAGACTGCAGCTTTTCGAATATGGCGATCTTTTGCCGGAATAACTGCTTTAGCTTGTGTACTTATTTCCATATATATATTTAGTTTTAGGTCCTATTTACTGTTTATCAAACAAACGTTTGGTAAATGTAGTTTAAAAATTACATATAGGCAAATAAAATAAGGTTTAAGTCAGCACACAGCTGCATTTAAAACTTACAAAACCGATAAAAAATGTATAACTTGCGCTAAAGACGCAAAAAATGCGAATAGATTCTAAACTTATTCGAAGTTATTGGTTTACTGGAGCACTTGGTTTACTTATTCTCAATGATTTTATACTGAAACAGACCCTCCACAATTGGTTGACAGGCAAGCTATCTGATTTTGCCGGTGTTTTCATTCTTCCCCTGTTCTTAGCAATCTTTTTCCCAAAACGGATAAAAACAATCCTCCCTGCCAGTGCCCTATTTTTCATTTTCTGGAAATCACCTTGGAGCAGTGGTCTTATCGAATGGATTAATTTGCTACCATTGTTCAACTATTCTCGTGTAGTGGACTACACCGATTTAATTGCTTTACTTATTTTACCACTATCCTACTGGGTTTACAATAGAAGAAATGAACTTCACATCCTCAAAGTTAAGCCTATTTATCCCTTGGTAATTTCAGTATTTGCTTTACTAGCTACCAGTCAAGATTTTGGAGTTACACCGCTTAATGAATCATTTGTGGTCCCTCAAAATCAGACAACACTATTCAACATTATGCAAACCGATAGTGCAAGCTTTGAAAACGACGGCATTAATATACAACTTAGCGACAGTGCAGTAAGTGACACCCTCTATTTCCAGCTAATTTTATCGCAAGGCTTGATGACTAAGCCCGCATGGATATTGGCATCAATGAGTTTCATAGATTCTAGCAGTACCGAATTCTATTTTTTTGAATCTCGGCAAGATGGTGATGATTGTGGATTTTTTAGGGCCCGTTGTGAGGAGAAATATGATGAAAAAGAAGTTATTCTTGAAGAAATTGAAACCCGATTTTTAGACTTACTGTAGAGTTTTGGCTAATACTTATTTCCAATTTAAAGAATTTACCATTGAGCAAGCTGATTGTGCCAATAAGGTAAGCACGGATGCTTGCGTTTTTGGCGCATGGTTAAATGAATATATTTCAAAAGGAAGTATTGTTGATGTGGGCTGCGGATCGGGGCTTTTAAGCCTTATGCTCGGTCATAAAGGGTCAGTTTCCATAACTGGAATTGAAATTGAACAAAATTGCCTGAAGCAAGCCGTTTTTAATGTAAACCAAAGTAAGTGGCGCAAAAAAATAGAATTGATTCATGCAGACATGCGAGTGTGGGAAAGTGATGAAAGCTTTGATTTTATAATTAGTAATCCTCCATTTTTCAATAATACATCAAAGAATAGTTCCCCGCAAAGAAATATAGCCAGACAAACAGAAAGCTTAGACCCTAAGGATTGGGCAAGATTTATTAAACATTATGCTAAAGATAAAACTATAAGTGCCTTTCTATTATCAAACAATGAGGTATTAGTAAGTTATCAAAATGAATTGGATCGAATCGGATTGAATCATCAGCAAATCATTGAGTTACGTGATACAGCATTGGCGAAAACAAAAAGAGTCATATTATTGGCTTGTGCCGACCTCCTGCCAATATTGAAGGAGAAAACTATTTTTTATAAACTTGAGGACGAATCTTATAGTCCTCGATTCATTCAGTTACTTGAGCGGTATTATCTTCATCTTTAATTCTTGAAATCATTTTTGATTCACAAAGTTTAAGGCCTAGCTTTATACTGGTTAATCAATCGTTATTTTACCATTATGGATTTATGAAAAATATTACAAATAGTCTATTTAAATTATCCATTTTTCTTTTTTTATATGCTTGTGGTAAAGCCCCTTCTCCCGGACCGAATGTTGAAAATAAACAGCCCATTAAAAAATATACAAAAGAAGCAAGAATCACCCTTGAAGATATTACAGATCCTTTATCGTAGAAGGAAGTTGGACCTATCGATAAACTAATATTAAAGGAAGCAATTGATGAAACACTTGCAGCACATGGTATGGAAGTCTTCAATGCTAACTGTGTCGCCTGTCACAAAATGGAGTCAAGATTAGTTGGTCCTGCTTTAGCTGAAGTAACTGAAAGAAGATCGCCAGAATGGATTATGAATATGATCCTGAATCCTGAGGGTATGCTAGAGCAAGACACCCTCACAATGGCGCTGTTTAATGAGTACAAATCTCCCATGCTAAATCAACACTTAAGCGAAGAAGATGCACGTGCAATTTTAGAATACTTTAGATCCAGTAGTTAGCCTTATACAACCATTTTTAGTAATGCAACTTTGTTGCATTACTAATTTTTTACTATTTTTACGGTCCAAATTAATTGAACATGGAAATTCACAAACTTAAATCAGACTCCATTGGAATTATGGCAAGTTCATTATGCATGATTCATTGCATATTGACTCCCTTTTTTTTTGCGGTTAAAACATGTTCAGCAAGTTGCTGTCAAGACTCACCAATTTGGTGGCGTCTGATCGATTTTACCTTTTTAGCAATATCCTTGTTTGCAATACAAAAAATAAAAACTGAAAACTGGATAAAATCCGCTATGTGGGTGAGTTGGTCCTTGCTAGTTTTAATTATTTTAAATGAAAATCTGCAGTTGATAAATATTTTCAATAACATTATTTATATACCAGCATTTGCGCTGATAGCATTGCATTTTTACAATTTAAAATATTGCCAATGTTCGGAAGAAAGCTGCTAAAACACCTCCCCTAACATAACAGATAGCATATTACTCTTTTTTTATACAGTTCAATTTGGCTTTATTATTTTTTATTTCTTTGGAAATACGGTTGTTTGTTGGATTAATACTAACCATATTCACAGTCTTACTTAAAGAAATAGACACTAATTATTATTATTCTAGAACCTTCCAACTCGTTTTGATCAGAATTTAGCTAATCGTTCAAATTTTTAATAAATAATCGAAAACTAGCTTTATATTTGCAATCCGTTGAGCAAAAATGTATCGACGAAAAAGCCCTGGTGGCGGAACTGGTAGACGCGCTGGATTCAAAATCCAGTTCTTTCGGGAGTGCGGGTTCGATTCC
>CAZZMB010000054.1:0-9079 GCA_964655225.1 uncultured Chitinophagales bacterium
TTGGTTTTCCACACGTAATTAACATTTCTAAGTAAATTTTCATACCTTTGCACTTTATTAACCGAGTAAGGTTAATTGTTGGGGGTTGCCGAGATCTTTTATAGATAAATTAAAAATTTTTCCTACCAGCGATTAACAACCTCCAAATATCGCAATACACATGCAAAAATTTCAAGATCTTGGTCTTGATGCAGCTATATTAGATGCATTAGCCAAAAAAGGTTTTAGCGAACCTACGCCTATTCAGGAAAGAGTAATCCCTATTTTATTAGACCGCAGCAAGGATGTGGTCGGTCAAGCGCAAACCGGAACGGGTAAAACAGCTGCCTTTGGTTTGCCTATCATTCAGAACATCGAAGAGAAAACAGGTAGAGTGCAAGCTATTATCCTGGCACCAACAAGAGAGTTGGCTGTTCAAGTAGCCAACGAAATAGACTCCTTTAAAGGGAAAAAAAGACTTCAAATTACTACCGTATATGGTGGTCAGCCCATAGATAGACAAATTCGTGAGTTAAACAAGGGAGCCGACATTGTCGTAGGTACACCGGGTAGAGTCATTGATTTGATTAAAAGAAAGAAATTAATCTTAGACGATGTGAAATATTTCGTACTTGATGAAGCAGATGAAATGTTAAATATGGGTTTTATCGAAGATATCGAATTCATTTTGAGTGAGACTAGGGATGAGAAACAAGTTTTGTTGTTCTCTGCTACTATGCCAAACAAAATATTAAGATTAGCTAAGAAGTATATGAATGAATATGAAGTCATTCATGTAGAAAGACAAACAGTAACAACTGATAACGTCGAGCAATTGTATTATGCGGTTGCTGCTCGAGATAAAATGAAGGTGTTGGAGCGCATTTTCGAAATGAATCCAGACTTCTATGGTATTGTCTTTTGCAATACCAGAATGGGTACAGATGACGTTACCCGTGACTTAAATAAGTTGGGGTTTGCTGCAGAGGCCTTGCACGGTGATGTTCAGCAAAATCAAAGAGAGCGAATTTTACAGCGTTTCAAAAATAAGAAATGTACGGTTCTCTGTGCTACGGATGTCGCTGCCAGGGGTATCGATGTTAATGAGCTAACGCACGTTATCAACTATCAGCTCCCACAAGACCCCGAGGCTTATGTTCACCGAATAGGACGAACAGGTAGAGCGGGAAATAAGGGAACGGCTATCTCATTAATTGCCAATGGAGAAAAAAGACAAATGTCTATTATTCAGGGAATTTCTAAGGTTCAAATGACAAAGGTTGAATTACCTTCAGCAGCGGAAATGATTGATGCCAAAATGAATAAAATTTTTGAGCAAATCATGAGTAGTGAAATTTCTGAAAAGGACACAAACGTATTGAAGCTAGCGACTCGTTTAATTGAGGAAGGAGAGCAAGCCGATGTGCTAACTTCCGTATTGAAGTACTTCCTAAAAGATGAGCTGAAAGCCAAGAAATATGAAGAAATTAAGTCTCAAAGAAGTATTGAAAGTGATCCAAACAGTACCGATGTCCGTTTGTTTGTTGCCAAAGGCAAGAAAGACAATATGGATAAGAATGATCTGGAGCAATTCATCATTGAGCAAGCTGGAATTCCAGCTAATGCATTTCTAGATACCTTCATGTTGGATGAGTTTTCATTTGTAACATTAGAAAATCAGGATGCTCAAACTGTTTTAGCTGCTTTTAGAAAAATAACTAACAACGGCAAAAGTATGATCACCAAAGCGAAGAAACGTGATGGTGGGGGAGGCGGTGGAAGTCGCGGAGGTCGTCAAGGAGAATCCCGAGGTCGCGGTGGTTCTGGAAACGGAAACTTCAGAAGTGGTGATGGAGGTAGAAGAAGAGCCTCTGGTGGCGGAAGCGCTTACGGCGGTCGTAGAAGAAGTGAAAGCGATAAAAGCTCTGGAGGTCGCAGAAGAAATAATAGCGGTAATAGTTCTGCTAGCGATAGAAGGAGCAGTTCTTCAAAATCCAAGAGCGGTCATAATTCGTTCTTCAGTAAATCTGGAAATGATAAGTTTAAAAATGCTAAGTATTAGTCAACGAGCATTATTAGCGGATAAAATACAGGAGCAAATAAAACGAGTGGGAGAGGGTATCGTCCAACTCGAAGAGGACACCCAACCAATTGCTCCTGAAAACTCGCTTGGAAGAGTGAGTCGAATGGATGCTATCAACAACAAAAGTGTTGCAGAAGAATCTTTGCGCCAAGCAAGAAAAAGATTGGTAAGATTGCAAGAGGCTGCAGTAAATATTACGCATTCGGATTTCGGCAATTGCCAGCAATGCAAAGAAACAATTGTTTTTGATCGCTTGATATTCATGCCTGAAAGTCGGCAATGTATGCAATGTGCTCGGTAGTTTAACTCAATACTAACAAATTTTACTAACTCCTTAATAGAGAAAATATTATTTTTATCAGGTGAAAAATAATCAAATTCGCTTTGTCGTCATCTTAGGAGTGGTTGCAATCCTTGGTATTGTTAGTGTCCAGGTCTATTGGTTGCGTAAAGCCTATGACATTAAAGAACGACAATTTAATGAAACCATCCATACAGCGCTTCAACACGTAGCGGAAAACTTAGTAGATGCTAATGGGGGTAATTTGGGGAACGAAGATGTTATCAATCAACTTTCCAGTGATTATTTTGTGGTTAATATTAACGACAATATCGATGCAAATACCTTGGAGTATTACCTAAGGAATGAGTTTGAGAAGTTTCAGGTCAACTTAGATTTTGAATATGCCATTTACGATTGTAGTACAGACGAAATGGTTTATGGCAACTATGTTAAATTGGAGGATAAAGGAGATGAAAAACCTACCAAAGTATTGCCAACCTATGACGAATTCCCCTATTATTTTGGAGTTTATTTGCCCACAAAATCAAGCTTCGTCATTAATAATTTAAGGCTTAGTATTGTTTTTAGTCTCATTCTTTTAATAGCATTGGTGTTTTTTGGCTATGCTATTTATGTCATACTACAACAAAAAAGACTTTCCGAGTTACAGACGGATTTCATCAACAATATGACCCATGAGTTTAAAACTCCAATATCTTCTATTTCACTTTCTTCAGATGCCTTGTTAAAAAATACAAGTATTAAAGAAGATAAACGCTTAAGTAATTATAGCAGAATTATTAAAGAACAAGCTGACCGGTTAAATAGTCAGGTTGAACGGGTGCTTCAAATTGCATCTCTGCAGAAGAATGATATTGAATTGAATAAGGAGAATATCGATTTAAAACATTTAATTGAGGGGATAATACGAAGTACGGAGGTCAACTATAGTAAGAGGGACGGGAAGGTTACATTTATATATTCAGAACAGCCCTGCATGGTGCTTGCAGACCAAGTGCATCTCACGAATATTCTCTATAACTTATTAGATAATTCCTTGAAATATAATGACCATATCCCCAAAGTGAACATTAAACTCTCTAAGAATGGGAGTACTTTCATTATAAGTATTCAGGATAACGGTATAGGTATAGAAGAGAAATATCGCAAGCAGGTATTCGATAAGTTCTACAGAGTGCCTAAAGGAAATGTACACAATGTGAAGGGTTTTGGCCTAGGTTTGTACTATGTAAAACAAGTGGTTAATGAGCATGATTGGAAAATTGGCATAAAAAGTGAAGTAGGTAAGGGAACAAAGATTGAAATTAAAATCTAAAAGTAGACCTGGTTAAATTATATAGCGTGAAAGATGTTAAAATACTATATGTAGAGGATGATGAAGCCTTGAGCTTTATTACAAAAGATGAACTAGAACAAGCAGGATACGAAGTAAAGCATTGTGAAGATGGTGAAAAAGGTATTGAAGCTTTCAACCAAGATCATTACGACCTAGCAATTCTCGATATAATGCTACCTAAAATGGATGGTTTCTCTATCGCAAAAGCCATTCGAATGAAAAATGAAGAAATGCCCATACTTTTTCTCTCCGCAAAATCTTTAGAAGAAGATCGTTTAAAGGGATTTGAAATTGGTGCGGATGACTACATTACTAAGCCTTTTAGTATGGTTGAATTACTTTTTAAGATTAAAGTATTTCTTAAGCGAAAGCGATTAGCTCACGCAAATGAGAAGAAAAACTATCAATTAAGTACCTATTGTTTTGAACCCAGCAACTTACTATTAACAAGGGGAGAAGAGCGTATAGAGTTGACGGCAAAAGAAGCAGATTTGATGGCGCTTTTAGCTTCCAATCTTAATGAAACATTAAAAAGAGAAGACATACTCATTAAGTTATGGGGGAAGAATGATTATTTTCTGGGCAGAAGTTTAGATGTTTTTATTTCTCGGTTACGAAAGCACTTATCTTTAGATCAATCTATAGCGATTCAAACCGTTCGAGGAGTAGGTTTTAAACTTAAGATCATGGCATAAAAAAAGTCCCCCAATTGGGAGACTTTTTTATAAGATTTGGATTCAATTATTTTGTTCCATCCATTAGTATCGTACCGGTTAATAATCCAGCCATTGTCAAGGTTGATTGTAAGTTATTTTCACTTATTTTCGTGCCTTCTACAGTAAAAGTTAACTCTATTGGTAAAGGAAACCCTGCTACTTCCACATCCGTTTGGATAGTTGTAGTTGGTATGGAGTAACTGTCACCATCCGTTTCACCTTCGATAGAAACAGCTAGATCTAGCGGAATAGCTTGACCTAATACATTCCCTTCAACAGAAAGTTCAACGTCAATTCTAATTTTGTTTGGAGTGCCAGAAACTACAGCAACGCTTGCCGTTGTGTTTCCACCTGAAGAAGATAAGCCACCTGTTCCGGTGTAATCTGTATCATAATCACCCGCAAATTTGGCGTTGGACGGAACATCACAATCTGCTCCTTCATATCCCATAGGACAGCCACCATCGGCGGTTTCACAAACACCATCTACGCATACATAGCCTGTTGGGCAGTATTCATCTTTGCAATCGTCTCCACAAGAAACGGCTAAAAACATTAAAAGAAATACGGGAATTAAATTTTTCATAGGTTTATTTTTTTTGTAAAATTAAGCTAAAAAAATGAATTGGGAAGGGTATGATGATAGAAACTAAGCTAAATAACTTAATTTTGTTGCTCGTATATGTTCTATAATAGAAAAGTTGCATATTATACATTGGGCTGTAAGCTAAATTTCTCTGAAACATCTGCTATTAGTCGAAGTTTGAATGATAACGGCTACACAAAGGTTGATTTTTCTAGTGCTGCAAATTATTACGTGATTAATACTTGTTCGGTAACCGAAAATGCAGATAAGAAATGTAAACAAATAGTCAAACAAGCGAAGAAAACTAATCCAGAAGCAAAAGTTATCATTATAGGGTGCTATGCCCAGTTAAAACCTGAGGAAATAGCGAAAATAAAAGGAGTGGATTTAGTACTTGGAGCTAACGAAAAATTTCGCCTACATGAGCATTTAGAAGGTATAAAGGAGTCTGATGAGCCAATCATTATTGCGGGTGCAATAAAGGAAGTTGGCTTTTACTCAGAGGCGTTTTCTTATGGAGAGCGGACAAGGAGTTTTGTGAAAATCCAGGATGGTTGTGACTATTTCTGTAGTTTTTGTACCATTCCCTTGGCCAGAGGAAGAAGTAGAAGCTCATCAATAGAGAAAACCCTTAGCCTCGTAGATAAAGTAGCCAATAGCAAAGTAAAAGAAATTGTTTTGACAGGGGTCAATATTGGAGACTTTGGGAAAACCGAAGATGGTAAAAAAAGAAGCAGTGAAAATTTCTATCAACTGATTCAAGCACTTGATGACATTGAGGCTATCGATAGATTTAGAATTTCTTCTATAGAACCGAATTTACTAAAAACCAACATTATTAAGTTTGTTGCTCAATCAAAACGATTTGTTCCTCACTTTCATATCCCTCTGCAAAGTGGATCAGATAAGATATTGAAGTTGATGCGCAGGAAATATGATACAGATTTATATCGTCGTCGAATTACAACAATTAGAGCGGTCATGCCTCAATGCTGTATTGGTGTGGATGTTATTGTTGGATTTCCAGGTGAAACGGACGAAGAATTTATGAAAACTTATGATTTTTTGAATGATTTAGATGTTTCCTATCTGCATGTCTTCACCTACAGCGAGCGCGCGAATACAAAAGCGCTTCAAATTGAAACTGTTGTGCCAATTGCAAAAAGAAGAGAAAGAAGTAAGATGCTGCGAATCCTTTCAGAGAAAAAGAGAAGAGCATTCTATTCGCGATTTGAAAATACTTCAGCGCAAGTACTTTTTGAAGCGGAAAATGATGAGGGTACTATGTATGGATTTACCCAAAACTATGTTAAGGTTGGGGTGCCTTACCAAGAAGAATTAGTAAATACCTTGCAGCAAGTGCAACTTGGAGCGCTCAGTAAATCAGGAATAATTATTGGGAGTGTCTTGATGAAGGTTCCAAATTAAAAATTAAGAAATGCAAATTATATTTTTTCGTGCGTATGCAACTTTGCCAGAATTTTTTAATTCCTTGTTCAACACGGATATTATACCCGATATTCCGGTAAATACTTATGGCTTTTTTGTAGCGATGGGTTTTATGGTAGCGGCTTTTGTAACGGCAAAAGAATTAAGAAGAAGAGGCGCTCTTGGAATGATTAAAGATATATCAAGTAAGCAAGTTGTAGGAGCCAAACCGACCTGGAAAGATTTGATATCTCCTATATTGATGGGTTATTTTATCGGAATGAAAATTGTTGGTGCACTGATCAATGATCCTTCTTTGTTAACACAAGGTCAAAAAACGGTGAGTTACTTATTCTCAGGATATGGCTTTCATATTTATGGTGCAATTGTTGCCGCCATTGCGGCTGGGTATACCTACTATTCAATTCAAAAAGAGGCCTTGCCCGAACCTATAGAGAAAGAGTTACAAATTAAACCGGAAGATTTAGTCGGTGAGCTGGTTTTCGTTGCGGCAATTTTTGGTGTGATTGGTGCAAGTGTATTTGAACTAATACAGCCTAATTCCGATATGACCTTGTTCGAGTTATTTAGCGACCCCATGAATTTTTTAAGTGGGTTAACCATTTACGGTGGACTTACCTTTGGCATTATTGGTGTTTCTATCTATGCCTGGTATCGAAAGTTGAAGCCTTTCATTTTGTTCGACTCTATTTCGCCAGCTTTCATCTTAGCTATGGCATTCGGACGAATGGGTTGTCACTTCAGTGGAGATGGGGATTGGGGAATAGCTAATTCGAGCCCTGCTCCAAGTTGGTTGCCAGAATATTTCTGGAGTAATCATTATGCACATAACGTGATTGGTGATGGGGAGAGGATCACCGGTTGTATAGGTAAATATTGCACACAGTTAGTTCCGGGGGTTTATCCAACTTCAATCTATGAGATTTTCATGTTCTTTATCTTTTTTGCAATTATGTGGAGCTTAAGAAAGCAATTTACGCATCTTCCGGGTTTTATGTTTATGCTGCTTTTTGTGGTAAGTGGAATTGAAAGGTTCCCTATTGAAATGATAAGAGTGACGGATAGATTCCCTTCATTTTTCAATCTCTCACAAGCTCAAATCATATCTATTTGTATGGTCTTATTTGGTGCTATAGGAATGATTTATCTTTGGAATAAAAACCAAGCTAAACATCCTTTAAGCAAGCTTTAGCATCTGGCAATAAAAAGTCTGCTAAAAAAAAGGATTGTTTTGTTTTTCAAATCCAATACTCGTCTTTTGACCATGTCCATTATAGACAATGGTTTCTTCAGGTAAAGTAAATAGTTGCTCACGGATTGAATTCAATAAGGCCTCATGGTTTCCGCCTGGAAGATCCGTTCGGCCAATACTCATGAAAAATAAGACATCTCCAGCAATTACAAACTTATCTTGCTCGCTGTAAAAACTAATACTAGCGGGTGAATGTCCTGGGGTCAATAGAATATCTAATACACTATTGCCAAATTTAACTTGTTCACCTTCCCTTAAATATTGTTCAATACTTGGTGAAGGGTCAAACACGAATCCATACATTCGTCCATGATCAATGGAAGCATCTAGGACTACTTTTTCTCCTTGATGGGCCTCGAGCACAAGATCATATTCCTTTGCTATAAATGCATTCCCACAAATATGGTCCAGATGGCAGTGGGTGTTAATTAAACGCACAGCTTGTAGTTCATTCTGCTGAATAAATGCTGTTAGTTGCTTGCGTTCATTCGCGGTATAACAACCTGGATCAATAATAATACATTCCTTTGTTTCATCATACAGGATATAAGTGTTTTCTTGAAAAGGGTTAAATGTAAAGGATGCAACATGAATCATAATCTGTCGTTTTAATATTTTACCCTCAAATTTTACAAAATTAAATTACAGGAAACAAACTATTATCAGTAATTTTCGTTTTTTATATACAATGAATTTTTCCTTGAAAAATATTTCCAACGTATGCGTGGTCTTAACGTTTTTGTTCTGTTCAGGGGGAATCATGGCTTTCAGCCAACAGTCTCAAATTACCTTTGGCAAAAACAGAGTGCAGTATAAGAATTTTGATTGGCAATTTTATGAAACGGATAATTTCCGTATATATTTTTACCAAGGAGGTCAGGATATGGGCAAATATGCTATTATGGCATCGGAAAAATGCTTGATCGAAGTCAATGATTTATTAAATGTTAAGCTTGCTGAAAAGTTGGATCTGATTGTCTATAATGACATATCCGATATGCATCAAACCAATATTGGATTGCTTGAAGATGTGGAGTCGATAAGTGGCACTGTCCAGCTAAAAAACAATAAACTCTTTATTTATTTCAATGGTGAACACAGCGATATAGATCGGCAAATAAAAGAAGGAATTACGCGTATTCATATTGGCAAGTTATCCAAAGGAAGCGGTTTCCAAGAAGTTATTCAAAATAGCCTTCTGTTAAATTTGCCAGATTGGTTTACCGAAGGCCTTGTGCAATATACTGGCACCCCTTGGAGCACTCAATTAGATAACGAACTGCGGGAAGGCATCCTATCGGGAAGATTTAGTAATCTTAGTAACTTATCTTCAGATGAAATGCGCTTGGTGGGTCATTCCTTATGGAATTATGT
>CAZZMB010000055.1:0-8930 GCA_964655225.1 uncultured Chitinophagales bacterium
TATTCGTAAAGTAGAACAACTATCGCTTGGAGAGTCCACCTTGGGGGGTGTTGATATTTGGATTGACAAAACTGTTGGTCGTTTAAATAAAGATGAGCGTGGGGATTATTTAGGTAATTTCAACACGGGTAATCAGATATTAGCTATTTATAAGTCCGGGGACTATGAGCTAAGCAATTTTGAATTAGCCAATAGGTATGATATGTCGAGTATTTTAAACATCGTAAAATACAATGAAAATCAGATTGTATCCTGCATTTATTTTGATGGAGATGTAAAAGATTACTATGCCAAACGTTTTCAAATTGAGACCAAAACGGAAGGGCAAAAATTTCACTTTATTTCGGAGCATAAACGGTCAAGTGTATCCATTGTCTCGACAGCCAAAGAAGTTAAAGTAAAATTTAATGTTCTTAAAGGAAAGAGTAAAGAAAAAATTGAGGAACAACTAGAATTGCACAACTTTATAGATGTGAAAGGCTGGAAATCACATGGGAATAAATTAAGTTCCCATCCCATTAACGGGAAAATAAAACTCCTTGAAATCACCAAAGAGAAAGTTATCGAAAAGCCCGAGGAGAAGGACATAGAGGCCAATGCAAAAGAGCCTAAATCTTCTCCGAAAGAGAACAAAGTGATCCAGGATATTGAAGCAGAAAATATAAATGAGAAGCAAAACGATAAATTTAAACCTGGAGATACTTTAGAATTTGATTTTTAGTGGCCAAGAAAATCAATCAGTCTTTAAAATTATTAAGTATCTTGCTGTATGACTATTTTAGAATGGATAGGTATTGTAGCATTAGTTTACCTAGTTGTTTGTCTTGTATTTTATTACACCCAAGAGCTTTTTCTCTTCCATCCTGAAAAACTAGATATCGATTTTAAGTATCAATTTGAATATCCCCATTACGAGTTTTTTTTAGATACTGAAGATGGAGAAATTATAAATGGCTTGCACTTTCAACTACCCAAAAGTAAAGGGGTTGTATTTTATTTTAAAGGGAACACCAGAAGCATAAAAGGTTGGGGGAAATATGCTCGTGACTTTCTTAGCAAAGGGTTTGACTTCTTTGTGATTGACTACCGGGGTTTTGGAAAATCTAGTGGCAAACGATCAGAACGCAACATCGAGCTGGACACGCAAATTGCCTATACGTACTTAAAGAAATTTTATGCAGAAAGCGAGATTATCATTTATGGAAGAAGTATTGGATCTGGTTTCTCGACAAGCTTAGCGGCAAGTAATCATCCAAAAAAATTAATCCTAGATTCACCTTATTTCAGTATGTACCATCTTGTAAAAATGTATTTACCTTTTTTACCGGTTGCTTCTTTACTTAATTATCATATTCGAACTTACCAGCATATCCAAAACGTAAAATGTCCAATATTTATCATTCATGGTACCGATGATAAATTGATACCCTACCGACATGCATTAAAGCTTAGCCAATTGAATAAACGCAGCCACCTAACACGGATTAAAGGAGGCGGGCATAATAATCTAACCAAATACTCCACTTATCATCATCACGTTTATGATATACTCAACGATACATTTGATGAGCCTTCCTTCTTTGAAGAGTTATTCTGAAAAGCTTTACTTTTTATGCAAGCAACTTTACGAAAATAATCGGTGCCGTTGAAGTACCGCAATTCCCTTTTTGAATGGCTCCGAAGGGAATGCATGTCATTGATCATCCCGAATGAGAAGGCAAGCCATGAAAATCAATGATAAAATCACCTATTCATTGAAGTGATTTTAAGTCTTCAACCAAAGACTTATTGCCATTGCTGAAACTGTAATGACCATAAACCATTTAATATATTTTTGACCCGAACCAGTAGACCATCTGCTTGCCCACCAGGCACCAACAGACATACTTACTGCTAATGCCAAACCGTAAAATAAGTTAATTTGTCCATCCAAGGCAAATATAAAAATGGCAGATAGGGTATATATAAACATGATAGTTGCTTTCGCCACATTGGATTGAAGAAGCGTGTACCTGTTTATAAAACTCAATGCAGCCATTATAAAAAGTCCTGTTCCAGCTTGAATAAAACCTCCGTATATTCCTGTTAAAAACAAGGCTCCAACTGCTAGTAATTTGTGCTTCTTATCCAATCGCACTATTAATTTTTCGCCGTCTTTTAATTTTAGTGAAGGATTTAATAAGGTCATAATCACCACCAAAACCATCACAATTGCAAGTATTTTATTGAAAACACCATCAGGGATTTCTAAGGCTATCTTTGAACCAATAATTGCACCAAACAATGCCGAAATACCTAAATATATACCAAATCTACCCGGGCTTTGACCTTTACTTTGGTACCCGCCGATAGCAGTTGCATTTTGAAATAATATAGCAATACGATTAGTTCCATTAGCCATAGTAGAATCCAAACCCAAAAAAATAAGTAAGGGCATAGTTAATAGTGAACCACCTCCAGCCATTACATTGATGATACCTGCAATGAATCCAACCGCTATCATAAGTATTATCTGCCAAAAATCCATAGAACAAAGTTATGTGTTTATCTTTACATCAGTTCAAAGAAATTTAAATGGGAAAGACTGTTTTAATAGCGGGAGCAAGCGGATTAGTAGGCAGTCATCTTCTAAACATGCTGCTATTAGATAAAACTATTGATAAAATCTATAGTCTAGTGAGAAGACCATCAAAAGTGAAGCATGAAAAACTGCAAGAAACTCTATTTGATTTTAATCTTAGCTTGAACTATCAAAATCTCCCCACAGTTGATTTTGGGTTTTGCTGTCTAGGGACTACTATTAAAAAAGCGGGATCTCAAGATGGGTTTAAACGAGTAGACTATAACTACCCACTTCAACTTGCCCAAGCGTTAAAAGACAAAAATTGTAAGGATTTTCATGTTATTACTGCATTAGGTGCTGATTCAAAGTCTTCCGTATTTTACAGCAAGGTTAAAGGAGAATTAGAAGAAGCTTTGAAAAGTATTGAATTTGAATCTTTAAGTATATATCAGCCTTCTCTGCTTTTAGGCGAAAGAAAAGAATCTAGAATTGGTGAAAAAATAGCTAGTATATTGATGCCTCCTTTTGAATTTTTACTACAAGGTCAAATGAGAAAATATAGAAGCATTAAAGCTGCAGATGTTGCTAAAGGAATGCTAGTAAATTCAAAGGGAAAGACTCAAAAAATTAAAATAATACTATCGAATGAGATTAAAGAATTGGCTCATAGCATTGACCGTAAGTAGTTGCTTTTTTTCGAAAGCTCAGCTTCAATTTGTAAGTAATGACACAAGTAATTTTCTTAAAATTATGTTGGTTGGGGATTTAACTATCAATCAAAACGTTTTAGATGCTTCATATAGTGCAAATCAAAAACAGTATGATTTTCAATACCTCTTTCATTACATTCGCCCTGTCCTCAATTTAGGAGATATTGTAGTTGGCAATATAGGCAATTCATTCGCTCAGGAAGATGACTACCTTGAATCAGGGCTTAAATCAATACCGAGTGAATACGGAATCGCTCTAAAATATGCCGGCTTTAATTTACTCATGAATGCCGATAGAAGCACAGTGCATCAGGAGCTGGACAATTGGAACGCAAATAAAGACTTTCTGAATGATATTCATATTGCTCAAATTGGTTCATTTAAGAATGAAGAAGATCGAACAAAGCGAAATCCCACAATTGTTGAAAAAAATGGCATTAAAGTAGCGTTTCTTAATTATATAGAGGGAGTCCCTTATTACCCAAAGCTATCTCCTTTAATCAATGGCGTTAATGAAAAACAGATTAAACTCGATTTGATTCTAGCCAAGAATAGAGGGGCTGATTTTACCATAGTCTACATGAATTGGGGTAAGGAATACGAGTCTTCACCAAATATAGATCAACAAAAGCTTGCTGATTTATTAATCCAAGAAGGAGCCAACGTGGTGGTTGGGACTCACCCAAAATTAGTTCAAGAGGTCCAAGTTACAGATGATATTATAAATGGACATCCTGTAAATAGAATTGTGGCATACTCCTTAGGTGATTTTGTAAGCACAAAATCCAACCCTATGAATAATAGCGCTTGTATCTTAGAAATAATTATCGAACAAGACAAAAGTTCCGGCGTGGCATTTATCAATAATGTTGGCTATATACCTACTTTTAGCAGCATGTATGACAATGGTGGGCAAGCAAAATATGCAATCATGCCAGTATCTCAAGTGGAAAAAAATAATTTATCTGTTCCCATATCTGCAACTGAGCAACAGTGGATGAGTGCTGCCTCTGAAAAAGTAAGGCATAAGTTTAGTGGGGAACTCAAAGAGGTTGAATATGATATGACTGATGAAATTATTGATGATGTCGCTGAAGTATTAACCGTTACTCGACGACCACTCAATGAAAATAAGGAATTTACCCTAGATATTGGAAACCATTTGTTACATTCCTTGAGCGGATTTTTAGAAGACATCGTAGAGCCTGGATCGATTAAGAGTGTTAACAATGAAGGGCTCGTCTATAAAATTCAATTTCTTAGTCTAAGGAGAGAGATTCCTATTGATATTGAATACTATTCGCACCTGAAAGGATATGAAACTTATTATGAAAATGAGTACTTTCAATATATGATAGGTAATTATAAAGTTTTGAGACAAGCCAATGATTTTTGTTTAGACGTAAAACGTAACGGCCATAAATATGCTTATGTAGTTGCCTTTGAGAATGGAGTTAGAAAATCAAAATAAACTTAGATAATTTATGAATTGCGTAATTGACCAAGGTAATACTCGAACGAAGATATATTTCTTTCAAAAAGAAGAACTCATTAAGGCATTTACCTTTCTCAATAATGAAGTTAAAGCGATTGAATCGACCTTGAACAAGGAAGTATTTGTTCGTGGTATATACTCCTCCTCATCTAAAATCGCAACATTTATAAATAAAGAAAAATTTCTCCTCCTATCAACTAAAACTCCCTTGCCAATTCGCTTAGATTATAAAACACCCGAATCTCTGGGAACTGATCGTATTGCTCTAGCTACTGGTGCCTATGCAAGTTT
Source organism: uncultured Chitinophagales bacterium (assembly GCA_964655225.1). Taxonomy (GTDB): domain Bacteria; phylum Bacteroidota; class Bacteroidia; order Chitinophagales; family UBA8649; genus JAFMKE01. The sequence continues at coordinate 5,060 of CAZZMB010000055.1, forward strand.
TCCAGAAAAAAACTGTCTCATAATCTCAGCAGGGACCTGTATTACAATAGATCTTATTGATGAACATGGTGTCTTTCAAGGGGGAATAATAAGTCCTGGAATTGATATGCGAAGAAAAGCCATGCACGAGCAAACTGCTAAGCTCCCACAGCTAAGCCAGAAAAAAGTGGCCGATATAGCACTCATAGGGAAAAGTACTAAGGAGAGTATGCAGAGTGGAGTGATTAATGGTGTAATTGGTGAAATAAGTAGCGTAATTCATCAGTTTCAATCAATTTACAATGATTTAACAATAATAATCACAGGAGGAGATGCTTATTTGTTTGAATTACACTTGAAAAATAAGATATTTGCGCAAGCTAATTTACAAGCTATAGGCTTAAACAGAATCTTATTATACAATGCAGATTAACTTATCCTCTTTATTTAGTCTTTTATTCTTGCTGTTTTGTACAACAAGTATGAGAGCACAGACATTTTCACCTCAAAGTCAATTTGGCTTAGGGGGCTTACACAGCCCTCTTTTTTCGGCCAATAAAGCAATGGGGGGGATATCCGCAGGATTTCGGGGTACAAGAGATATTAACGCTTTAAATCCAGCCTCTTATTCTGCCATTAGTTTCACCACTTTTGATATGGGTTTACAGCTCTATGGAAATATTATTTCTGATACGGCACGACTAACAGATGCAGCTAATGGAGGTGTCAATCACATTGCACTAGCTTTCCCAATAATACAAAATAAATGGTCAATGGCCTTCGGATTACTTCCATATTCTTTTAAAAATTACGCCTACAATAACAATGTTGTTGAAGATGGTATCAGCTACAACTTCCAAAGTAAGGGTGCAGGCTCTACCTACAAGCTGTTTTGGGGTAATGGTTTGCAAGTGAAGGATTTTAGTTTTGGATTCAATACCAATTTCCTGTTTGGAGAGCTTGATGAAACCGAGAATATTTTATTTACGGACTCTTTGGGCAATATTAATACCAGTAAACACAGTACAATAAGTATTAAAGATGTTAGTTTCGACTTTGGTATTCAATATCGTGTCAAGATTAATAAATTAGAGAATGAAAACAAGGATCGTGAAAACATCTACATGACCATTGGAGCATATGGTGCCCCCTCTTTCAATATAAAAAGTCTTTCTTCAAAATACACAAATTCCAGCCTAACAAGTTTGCTCACGGGTGAAGAAATTCCCATAGATTCTGCTAGTGGTGGTGTATATGGACTTAAAGAACAAACTCGGCTACCCGCTTATTTTGGTGCAGGACTTACTTTTGGAAACAATACCAAATGGACAGCCGGTATAGATTTTCACTATGAGAATTGGGAGAACTTCTCAAGCCCACTGAATGATTTAGCATTAAACAATGAATGGTACGTTAAAGTCGGTGGTGAAATTACTCCTAACTACAAAAGCAAAAAATATGGAAGTAATGTAAGTTATCGCTTGGGAGCCAATTTCGGGCAATCTCGTTTAAGCTCGAATAATTCGGGAGTTCCTGAGTTTGGCACGACATTTGGATTTGGTTTACCGTTCGGGAAAACAACGGGCAACTATCGTTCATACAGCAGATTAAATCTGACGGTTGAAATAGGAAGAAGAGGAATTGTAAGTGATACAGCCATTAAAGAGAATTATTACAAACTTACTTTAGCTTATTCCTTAAGTGATCGATGGTTTATTAAAAGAAAATTTGATTAAAACAAAAACAATGAAAACGATAAAACTCCTTACACTGAGTATTCTTGCACTGACAAGTCTCCATGCTTATGCTCAGGACGATCCATCAAGAGTGCAAGCTATTGCTGATGCTATCACTGTAAACTGCGGAGCACCTCACTGGGGACCAGATAGCCTAGAAGCTATTCAGAATTACTCACTGTATCGTGAGTTTAAAAAACAAGGGGATAATCAAGATGACCTAGCGACCAAAATAAAATACTACAATGACGCATATGTGGGTTGGAAATATATTTATATCAACGCAACGAGCGCAAGAGAAACTCCGCACTTTGATGGAGTGGATATTTATAAAGCGTACGCAGAAGCTGCAACTGATGAGGCCATAAAAGGTGCTTACATCGATTCAATGCTTGCTGTTTATGATGTTAGATTGCACTGTTTCGGAGAAACCGCAGACCTTACCATGAGAAAATCTTTTGCATGGTACAGTAAAAGAAACAAGGGAAATGAAGAGTATGTCTTCAATCTATTTAACCATACTGTGGACTTGTTTGAATCTGAAGAAGGAACAAGTAAGTTAAAAATTAATGCTGCATTCCTTGCCCCATGGATGATAATGGCTATCAAGGCGCACAAAACTGCAAAAGTTATTGACCAAGAAGTTGTTTTTGATATTTTTGATGAAATAAATGTTATCGCAGATTACAATTTGGCTAACGGAAATAGCGCCGGGAAATATAAAGGTGCGGCAGATAAGTGCTTTGAGTACATGGAAAAGTATGGCTATCTTAATCCAGAAACTATCGGGGCTCTTGCTGAGAAAAAATATATTGCTAGCCCAGAAGACATAGCGACACAAGTAAAAGTATATAAGATGCTAAAAGCGGCAAAGCTTTATGACCATCCTATTTTCTTTGAGGTAGCTGAAAAAGTGTATCTACAACAACCGAGTGCTGCATTGGCTACATTCCTTGCTAAAAGAGCAAGTTCAAATAAAGAGTACTCTACTGCTATACAATACATGCAAGAAGCAAATGAGAATGAAACTGATTCAAATACTAAAGCAAAGAACTTGCTTACCATCGCGCAGTTTTATCAAGCAAAAGGAGATTACAGCTCTGCTCGTTCATACGCTAATAATGCTGCAGATATGCGTCCAGGATGGGGAGATCCTTTCATACTTATTGGAAGATTATACGCCTCAAGTGGATCTAAATGTGGAAGTGGCACAGGATGGGATAGTCAGGTTGTCGTATGGGCTGCTATAGATATGTGGAGTAAGGCTAAAAATATTGATCCAAGCGTTACTGATGAAGCTCAAAAATTGATTAATAAATATTATCAATATATGCCTTCAAAATCTGATGTATTCTTAAGACCCGATATTAGTGTCGGTTCATCCTTCAGCATCGGATGCTGGATAGGTATTACTACAACAGTAAGAACGGCTGACTAAGGCTCAAAATGCAAAGACATTTTATCCATACAAACAATCCGTTTTCAATAGCTTGGAAACGGATTGTTCTTTTTAGCTTTATACTCCTTACTGCATGCAGTAATGACCTTAAGGATGTAAAAGAAATTAGTACTGAATTCCTGAGTGTTGAAAGAGGAAAAGAAGTTGAAATTCTTTTTACTGAAGATGGCTTACCTACCATTCGTATAATTGCACCTACTGCTGTTCGGTATAATACAGAACCCCCTGACTTACCTTATACAGTATTTCCCGACGGACTCAAACTATACGTATATAACGAAAATGGAGATTTAGATAGTGAACTTTCAGCTAATGAAGGTAAAATGACAGACAATAGTGATGATTTAGAGGTCAATGGAGATGTCGTCATTATCAATGAAAAAGAAGAACAACTGAATACCGAAAATCTCACTTGGAACAAGAAAGACAAAAAAATACGTTCAGAAGGGTTTGTAAAGATTTTTACCAATGATGAAATAATTTATGGATCTGGTTTTGAAGCAGACGAAAACTTCACCAACTATGTGATTTATAATATAACGGGTATTGTAAAGGTCAAGGACGAAAGCCTCTAATAGACCATAAGCTGCTGCTCCAAACGCTTATCTCCCCGCAATAACTTTAAGATATACATTCCGCTAGATAAATCAATTGGCAAACGTCTTCCGCTAAATTTTTCCAAAGTAAAAACCAAGCT
>CAZZMB010000056.1:0-4231 GCA_964655225.1 uncultured Chitinophagales bacterium
ATGCAAGCCTTTGCTGAGACTGCTGTATCAAACCACATGGCTAACTTACAAGCGGAATTTTTTATTCAAAATACACCCAAAAGAAACCCAACAACTCCTTTTTTAAGCCTTAAACCAAAAAAGGTAACTTCTTTACTTAATTGGAGCATGAGACGTTCAGAACGCTGGCGAAGAATGAAGTATGACCTAAAAAAAGAAGATAATGAGATTATAGCGTCTTTTAAAAAGCCTACTCATATGAAAATATTTTCATGGACTGCAAAAAATAATGAAATAGACACTTTAATGACCCCTTGGGATTCCATGCGGTATTATAAGTCATTTTTAAGAACAGGAATGATGTCAATGGAACCACAAACCGGTCACATAAAAGCTTGGGTAGGAGGAATTAATTTTAAGCACTTTCAATATGATATGGCAAAACAAGGAAAGCGTCAGGTAGGCTCCACTTTTAAGCCTTTTGTATATGCAGCAGCTATTGACCAACTTCATTTGTCTCCCTGTGACTCATTTCCAAAATCTCAAATTACAATTGAGGCACTCAAATATGGAAATGCAAAATCATGGTCTCCAAAAAATGCTGGGAATAATTATGGCGGTTTTGAAACCTTGAAATCAGCGCTAGCTAATTCCAGAAATACAATTACTGCTCGACTCATGAACGAAATTGGACCACAGCCTGTGATTGATTTAGCTAGGAACTTAGGCGTAAATCAAAAAATACCAGTCTTGCCTTCAATTGCACTTGGCACGACAGACATTAGTGTTTACGAAATGGTTGCAGCCTACTCTACATTTGCTAATAAAGGAATTTACACCAAACCTGTGACAGTAACTCAGATTGAAGATAAAAATGGAACTATATTATTTCAGAATTCACCGCAAACCAAAGACGTTTTGAGCCAAGAAGTTGCTTATGTAACATTAAAACTTATGGAAGGAGTCACCATGTTTGGTTCTGGTGCGCGCTTGCGACATAGCAAGGCCAAAGACCAACCTGTATTTAAAGAAATTATTACAGGCTACCCATATGAATTTAAAAATCCAATTGCAGGAAAGACTGGAACAACTCAAAATCAGAGTGATGGCTGGTTTATGGGCGTAGTTCCTAACTTAGTCACCGGTGTTTGGGTTGGAGGAGAAGACAGATCTATTCATTTTAGAACGACTAGATATGGACAGGGCGCCTCTATGGCACTGCCAATATGGGCAAATTACATGCGAAGTTGTTACGAATTTGAGGATTTAAATATTTCAAAGGACAAATTTATTGCCCCTAAAGGCCTTTCAATTGGCGTTAATTGTAGTTCAAAAAGCAAAGATGGAAAAATTAGGTATCAAAATAGTACAATTAATGTTCCAGAAATTGATTTCTAGAAAAATTAGTTTTTTGACTAAGTTTTTAAATTTTAACTTTAAATAAAAAAAATGATTAATAAACAAGTAGCTAACGCTAAGGAAGCACTCAAAGGGCTTACGGACGGAATGACTCTCATGCTTGGTGGTTTTGGGCTTTGTGGTATTCCCGAAAATGCAATTGCTGAAATGGTTGCTATGGACGTTAAAAAAATCACCTGTATTTCTAACAATGCAGGAGTTGACGATTTTGGACTTGGACTGTTGTTGCAAAAGCACCAGATAAGAAAAATGGTTTCATCCTATGTAGGTGAAAATGATGAATTTGAGCGACAAATGCTGTCGGGTGAGTTGGAAGTAGAGTTAATTCCTCAAGGAACTTTAGCTGAGCGCTGTAGAGCTGCTCAAGCTGGCTTTCCAGCAATCTATACACCAGCGGGTTATGGAACAGAAGTAGCTGAAGGAAAAGAAACGCGTGAGTTTGATGGTAAGATGTATATATTGGAAACAGCATTTAAAGCTGATTTTTCATTTGTTAAAGCTTGGAAAGGTGATGCTGCTGGAAATTTAATATTTAAAGCAACCGCGAGAAATTTCAATCCAAATATGTGTGGCGCTGCCACAATTACAGTTGCTGAAGTTGAAGAATTAGTTCCTGTGGGTTCACTTGATCCAAATCAAATTCATATTCCAGGAATCTTTGTGCAACGAATTTTTGAAGGAAAAGGTTATGAAAAGCGAATTGAGAAACGAACCGTTCGACAAAAAATATAATTATGTTAGATAAAATTGGAATTGCAAAGAGAATTGCTAAAGAAGTCAAAAACGGATACTATGTTAACTTAGGAATTGGTATACCAACCTTGGTAGCAAACTATGTTTGTAAAGATATTGAAGTTGATTTTCAAAGTGAGAACGGAGTTTTAGGAATGGGACCATTTCCTTTTGAAGGGGAGGAAGACGCAGACCTTATTAATGCAGGCAAACAAACAATTACCACGCTTGAAGGAGCCAGTTTTTTCGACTCTGCTACTAGCTTTTCTATGATTCGTGGTAAGCATGTACAGCTTACGATTCTAGGAGCTATGGAGGTTTCACACAACGGAGATATTGCCAACTGGAAAATTCCTGGTTATATGGTTAAAGGAATGGGTGGAGCTATGGATCTAGTGGCCAGTGCGGAAAATATTATAGTTGCGATGATGCATACCAATAAAAAAGGAGAGTCTAAACTTCTTAAACGTTGCGCTCTTCCACTCACGGGTGTTGGTTGTGTTAAAAAAGTGGTTACTAATTTAGCAGTTCTGGAAGTATCTACAGGTGGCTTCAAGCTTTTAGAGCGTGCACCTGGGGTAACTGTAGAAACCATTCAAAAGGCTACTGAAGGCCATCTTATTGTTGATGGAGATGTACCGGAAATGGATATTTAATCGTTACAACTTCTTAGGCTTATTAGATGTTTTAAACTCCTTTAGGAATTGCTTTTATTAATTTTTTTGTATAATCTTTTTTTGGCGATTCATAAATAGAATCAGCCTCTCCGATTTCCTCTATTTTGCCTTTGTTCATGACCATTAATTGATCAGACATAAACTTTACCACTAACAAATCATGGGATATAAAAATATATGTAAACCCGTAGGAGTCTTTAAGGTCGTTCAATAAATTTAGTACCTGTGCTTGTACAGAGACATCTAATGCAGATACCGATTCGTCACAGATAATCAACTTTGGGTGAACAGCAATGGTTCTAGCAATACCTATTCGTTGCCGTTGTCCACCCGAAAACTCATGAGGATAGCGATCAAAATGAGCTGCTTCTAATCCGACTTTCTCTAAAATTTCAATAGCACTCGCTTTTCGTTCCTCATCAGAATTAAATAAATCATGCACTTTCATGGGTTCCATAATTGCTTTTCCAATTGTGAGTCGAGGATTTAGCGAGGCATAGGGATCTTGGAAAATAATTTGTATCTCTTTTCGTAAAGTTCGTAATGCAGTTTTAGTAAGATTTGTTATATCATTTCCTTTATATTTTATCGAACCCGCAGAAGCTTTGTCCAGTTGTAAAATAGCTTTCCCAAGCGTAGATTTACCACAGCCAGACTCACCAACCAGTCCGAGAGTTTCTCCTGAATACACTTTGAAACTAACGTTGTCCACAGCCTTAAGGGCTGTTTTTGTTCCAAAGAAAGAGGCTTTAGAATAGTATGTTTTTTCAAGATTAATTACCTCAAGTAATGGAACGCCGCTATAAATTTTTTTATGTTTTTCTTCTCTAGCAGTCTTTGTAACAAGTAACTTAGGAATTCTACCCGATAAAAAGTCAGTAATTGTTGGGAGTTTTTTTAATCGACCATCAAGTGTAGGTCGTGTGCCAATAAGCGCTCTTGTGTATTCTTCTTCAGGATCTTTAAATACCGATTTTATAGTCCCTTTTTCTACAATATTTCCTTTGTACATTACCAAGACTCGATCAGCAATTTCAGAAACTAAAGCCAAATCATGGCTTATAAAAATTACACTCATTTTAAACTCTTTTTGAAGTGTTTTCAGTAATGAAATAATTTCTTTTTGAACAGTGACGTCTAAGGCCGTTGTTGGCTCATCAGCGATCAGAATTTTCGGTTTGCAAGCAATAGCCATTGCAATCATAACCCGCTGTTGTTGTCCTCCTGAAATCTCATGAGGATATTTATTGAATGTATTTATAGCATCCGGAATTTTAACTGCATTAAATAAACGAATTACTTCTTTCTGCGCTTCTTTTGGTGTGATATTAACGTGATGAAGCAAAATCTCTTCAACTTGTTTACCACAGCAAATAGACGGGTTTAGAGCGCTCATAGGCTCTTGAAATATCATAGCTATCTTT
>CAZZMB010000056.1:4331-8628 GCA_964655225.1 uncultured Chitinophagales bacterium
TCAATATAGGTGGTAATATCCCCGTTGTAAGGGTCGGTTCCAAAGTATTCTTTTGCTTGTCCAAGTCGAACTACCATTATATTATCTCTTGGCTCAACTACCACAAATTGTCCTAAATGACCTTCCATCATAAAAAATGATTTATCCTCTGTTTTTCGAAGCCACCAACCATATCCATATTTGGGGCTTTCTTTGAAACGGGGTTGAATAGATTTAGCTACAAAAGCTGAGTCTAAAATTTGTTTCCCGTTCCATTTTCCATAATCCTTATAGAGTCTTCCAAAACGAGCAAAATCTTTTGCATTAGTAGCAATACAACAGTAAGCTTTTACCATGTCGTTTTCATGACTATCTATTTGCCAAAGAGCTTCATTTTCACTTTCTAAGGGAATCCAAAAACTTTCAGAAAGATAGTCATACATTTTTTTCCCCGTTGCTTTTTCAATAACCATAGCGAGCAACTGAGTGTCTCCACTTGCGTATTTAAAAGATACTCCTGGACTGGCTACGGTTGTAAGTCCAAGAATAGTTTTTTCTAACTCTTTTCCAAAATAAGCACGGGTTGTTATTGTAAAAGGAGAGTAATAAGATTCTTCCCAGCTAGATCCAGAAGCCATAGAGGCTAGATCGCCAACCGTTACCCTAGCAGAAAGACCACTACTATATTGAGGGAAAAAATCGCCAACTGGCTGATCTAAACCTTTAATGTGTCCTTCCATAATTGCCTTTCCAAGTAAACCACTAACGTAGCTTTTAGCCATTGAGAATGAATTACTTTTTGAATTTTCGTCGTATCCATCATAATACTTCTCAAACAAAATACTATCATTTTTAATAATTAAAAACGCAACGGTCCCTTGCGCCTTGTGTAGTTCAGACAATTTATTTGTGGAGGAAACTTTGTTGTAATTTTTATGAAGAGGCCAAGCTTTAGACTTACCTGTGCTTACTGTTTGATTATCAAAAAAGGTGTAGTCGTCTATTGATGCTGTTGTATTACCTTGTAGATAAATAGTTTGTATAGCTTTTAAAATATAGTCGGTATCGGTAACGTATAGCGCTGCAATCAAAATAGCGATAACTAAAGCAAAACGTGATGTGAATTTTTTCATTAGTAATTATTTAGTTAAATAAAGGTAGTCAAAAAGATTTAAGGAAAGTTGTTATATAATCTTTACAATATCTTTGGCGAAATAACTAGCAATAATATCTGCGCCAGCACGCTTGAAAGCGATTGTAGTTTCTAACATTGTTTGGTCATGGTCTAGCCAACCCTTTTCAGTTGCTGCTTTTATCATGGCATACTCTCCACTAACTTGATAAGCTGCAACAGGCACATCGAATTCATTTTTAACCTCTCTTAAAATATCTAAATATGGTAGCCCCGGCTTGATCATTACAATATCAGCTCCTTCTTCGATGTCCAGTTCTGTTTCTCTGAGAGCTTCAAAGCGGTTAGCATAATCCATTTGGTAGGTTTTTTTATTTTTTGGTACGTTTTTAGAATTACTTGGCGCAGAGTCTAGTGCATCCCTAAAGGGGCCGTAAAACGAGGAGGCATATTTCGCACTGTAACTCATGATTCCAGCATCAACATAGCCATTATCTTCAAATGCCTCTCTAATACTCACAATACGCCCATCCATCATGTCGCTAGGGGCTACAAAATCAGCTCCTGCTTCAATATGAGACAAACTCATACCGGTTAAAATCTCAACAGTATCATCATTTTTGATAACTCCTTGTGAAATCACACCATCGTGACCGTACATTGAATAAGGATCTAATGCTACATCGGTCATGACTAGCATTTCTGGACATACATTTTTTATGGTCTTTACTGCACGTTGCATTAATCCGTTAGCATTTAAAGCTTCAGTTCCTTTGTTATCTTTTAAAACATCTGACACCTTTACAAAAACAAGCACTGATTTTAATCCCAACCCCCAAAGTAGTTTAACTTCTGATTCTAGTGTATCAAGGCTGAACCTAAAATAATTAGGCATTGACGGAATTTCATGTTTTACTCCTTTACCTTCAACAACAAACAATGGCACTAAAAAATCATTTGGTGTAATGACTGTTTCTCTTACTAGACTACGGATTGATTCATTTGAACGCAACCTTCTATTTCGCTTTATTGGATACATATTAAACCCAGTTTTTAGGAGTTTTTAAAACTCGAATTAATCTTTCTTCTTCACTGTTAGGGGCTGGTTGGTGGTTATAAACCCATTGAACTTTTGGGGGCAAACTCATTAGGATACTTTCAATCCTCCCATTTGTTTTTAACCCAAAAAGAGTGCCTTTATCATGTACTAAATTAAATTCAACATACCTCCCCCTTCTTATTTCTTGCCAGTTTTGCTGGTCTTTTGTAAAAGGTAATTGAGCTCTTTTTTCTAAAATAGGGACATAGGCTTCTAGGAAGCTATCTCCTACTTGCTTTACAAAGTCATACCACTGTGACATACTCATTTCTTCAGATGATTTACAATAATCAAAAAACAACCCACCAATCCCTCTAGCTTCATTACGATGGCAATTATAAAAATACTCATCACAGCGATTTTTGTAAGCTGAATAAAAGTCAGGGTTGTGCTTATCGCAAGCCGCTTTACATATTTGGTGAAAATGAACTGCATCTTCTTCAAAAAGGTAATAGGGAGTCAAGTCTTGACCTCCTCCAAACCACTGGTCTATGACATCTCCTTTTTTATTGTACATTTCAAAATAACGCCAGTTTGCATGGACAGTGGGAGCCATTGGATTTTTTGGATGTAACACTAAACTTAAGCCGCACGCAAAAAAATCAACATTTTTTACATTGAAATAAGATTCCATGGAAGCTGGGAGTTTTCCGTGAACACCAGAAATATTTACCCCTCCCTTTTCAAAGACTGCTCCATCTTCAATAGTTCGAGTCCGCCCGCCGCCGCCCTCAGGTCGTTTCCAAAGATCTTCTCTAAAAACTGAAGAACCATCAATCATTTCAAGTTTTGAAGTGATAGTGTCTTGCAGCTCGTGGAGATATTTAAAAAACTTGTCTTTCATTAAGCGCGATATTCTTTTACGGCATCAATAAATGCTTTTGCATTGTCTATTGGAATATTTGGTAAGATTCCGTGTCCTAGGTTCACAATATATTTGTCTTTTCCAAACTCATTAATCATTTGGTGGACCATTTTTTTGATTTTTATTGGAGGGGATAACAATCTGGAAGGGTCAAAGTTCCCTTGAATTGTTATATTGCCTCCGGTCAAATAGCGGGCATTTCTTGCCGAACAGGTCCAGTCGACCCCTAATGCTGAGGCTCCAGATTTTGCCATATCTCCTAAAGCAAACCAGCAGCCCTTTCCAAAAGCAATTATAGGCACCTCATCTTTGAGAGCTTCTATGATTTGGTTTATGTATTTCCAAGAAAACTCCTTGTAATCAGTCGGTGAAAGCACCCCTCCCCAAGAATCAAATATTTGAACCGCATTGACTCCTGCTCTAACTTTTTCTTTAAGATAGGCGATTGTGGTATCTGTGATTTTTTGAAGCAATTGGTGCGCAGCTATCGGATTTGTAAAACAAAACTCCTTGGCTTTATCGAAGTTTTTACTGCCTTGTCCTTGAACACAATAACATAATATAGTCCATGGCGAGCCTGCAAAACCTATCAATGGAATGTCGTCATTTAGTAATTCTTTCGTGGCTTTAATAGCTTGATATACGTAGTCGAGCTCATAGATTACGTCTGGGACAATAACATTATCAACGTCTCTTTGAGTACGAACAGGATTTGGTAAATATGGGCCAAAATTAGGCTTCATTTGAACCTCTATATTCATGGCCTGCGGAATAACCAAAATATCGCAGAATAAAATAGCAGCATCCATCCCAAATCTTCGAATGGGTTGAACAGTTATTTCACTAGCTAGCTCTGGAGTTCGACATCTTGTAAAAAAATCATATTTTTCCCTAATGGCAATGAATTCTGGTAAATAACGCCCAGCTTGACGCATCATCCAAACGGGCGGTCTCTCTACCGTTTCCCCTTTAAGGGCTTTTAAAAATAAGTCATTTTTTATCATAACACTTTGATATAATTTTGATTGACAAGTTCTATAACACTTTCAACAGTTGGGATTTTTGCAACTTGAACTTCTTTAAAGTATTTTCTCGCTTCTTTAGCGGTACTTTCCCCGATACAATAAGCAATACATGTGGGCTTATTTTTTTGTAAGAAACTTTTAATTGTTGAAGGGCTGTAAAACATAACTCCTTCAATAGAGTCTTTTAGCTTAGGAGC
>CAZZMB010000057.1:0-8605 GCA_964655225.1 uncultured Chitinophagales bacterium
AGTAAAACTAATACCCAAATCGTCCGCAAAGTACCGTTGTCTATTCAAATAATCTCGATAAGAAGCATTAAGCATGTTCTCAACTTGAACAAATAAGCGATAACCGACCTTTGAACTACTGATATTCGCAGAAATTTTTGCCCCAAGCAAATTATATCCTGGTGGTGGAGCCACAAAATCTTGATCAGCGTTCAAGTAATTTTGCCTAAACACATACCGATTACTAACTTCAAACTCTATATCCTCAATTATCGATGTTGTACTCCGCTTTTTCACTCGATAACTCAAGCTACCGAAGAAGCTATTTGGAGGAATAAATACCAAAGGAGCATTGATGCCTGTATCTTTTCCTCTAATAAAACTATAGTTTAGTCGGGAATAAAAAGACTTGGCAAATGTAAGAGTAGTTGATAAGTCTACTCCATAGATAAGTGCGCTAGTTTGCTTATAGCTAAATAGTGGAAACGCTCCACGAATAGTTAAACGAACTTTGTCTTCAGGGTTTAAATAAATATAATTTTGAAAATATTGAGCAAATGCTACAGCCTCAAAAGAAAATTTTTCATTGGGCAAATATTTATAAGACAAGGTGTTTTTTATTGCCTTTTCCATCTCTAGGTTTATATCGCCCTCTTCTATTCCACCAACACCTTGATGTAGGCCTCTACTAAACAATTCATTGATGGCAGGATTGCGCATAGCATAGCCAGTATTTAAACCTATCGATTGTCGCGGAGAAAGAGAATAACTTAAGGATAGAAAGCCAGTAACTCCATGAAAGTTATTGTTATAATTTTCAATTCTTCTGGGTAAAGAATTACTTATTGCCGCAACATTTTGAAACGTGTAGTCATATCTACCCCCTAAATCAAGCAATACTTTTTTTAACTTTTTAGTAAGAATCGCATAAACTCCACTTTGAATAGAAGAGTAATCAGGAATAAGTGGCAATATTCCAGTTTCCGGATTATTTGTATTGTCAGTAATAATGGTTTGATGACCAAGTTTTAATTGTAGGTTTTTTTGAAAATCGTGCGTATATTTTAATTCTGCATTTAGTGTAATTTGAGCTAAACTTAAACTAGGAATTATAGAACGGCCCCCTCGTCGAATATCAAACTCTTTTCGCTTATTCAATTGAGCTGCAACTATTGTTTCCAATGAATTTTTATCAGAAAAGTAATAGCTTGTCTTTAGTTTTAAAAAATGATGTGAAACATGTTGTTTAGGTGCTTGTATTTGGTAGCTAAACTCCTCCTCTGTATAAAATGGAACTTGCCGATTAAATGCACGTAATAAATCTGTTAAGTTTCCAATTTGAGAACCACGTAAAATTCCTAAACGGGTATTGAATGTACTTCCATAAACTTCTAATTTGATCTTATCCTTCCATGATTTTTCGAGTTGAATAGATAGGTTTCCTTCTTCCGTACCCGAGTTATTTAAAAAATATGTCGCCGCTTTTTTATCTCCATATTTTTTCAAAGAACCACTCAATCTCCAAGCAATTTTAGGACTATATTTTTGAAGACGAATATTCATCGTATGGCCGCGGCCATTGCTTTCAAAAAGGTAGCCTATTTGACCATGTAAATGAGGGTCTTGCCCAATTCTACTTGGTTCTATCAAGATAGCACTTCCCATACTTCCCCCGCTGTAAGAAAGAGCACTTACTCCTTTAATTACGGTAATTTTGTCTGCTGAAAAAGGGTCAATTTCTGGACTATGATCATTTCCCCATTGCTGACCACTTTGCACAATGCCGTTGTTTAATATAGTCAAACGATTACCATACAGCCCTTGAACTACAGGCTTAGCAATACCATTGCCATTTTTAATTAAGTGAATTCCTGATTGGTCTTCTAATAACCCTGCTAAATTCTTATTACTTCTATCTTCAATAGTTTGTCTACTAATAACAACAACAGGCTGCTGGTCTTGCTTTGGTCTGTTTCCCGTAACATCAACCCCCTTCAATGATGTGGTATGATGAGCTAAAAAAACCTGAAGAGTAGAATCCTTCTGAAGATCGAGATGAACCTGAACAGGATCACATCCTATGTGCGAAAACACAAAGTGATAATGCCTAGCGCACAATTTATCAAATGAAAAGGAACCATCTTCATTAGAGATGGTTCCTTTATTTGATTCCTTTAATAAAACGTTTACAAAAGGAAGTTTTTGCCCAGTAATAGCATCTTGAGTAATGCCTTTGACCGATAAATTACATTCTTGACTTTGCAGGCTTAGAAAACTAAACCAAAATATAATGCAAAGGCATAGCTTTGAGCTATTGAACATCTATAGGAAAAGTAACCTCTATGTCGGTCTCTCCGCCTGCTTCCGAAATATCTCCATCAGAAACTCCTGGAGCATCTTTAGATGGCTCATGCTTAAGGGTAATTGTTATTGAACCTGACCCTACACCACCTGTTGTAAGCGTTGATAAAAGGCCAAGAGGGTTCATCCCTAATTCATCTACATCAGCGTATGCTATGGTTAAACCTTGAATACTCGATTGAAAAAAGAATTGGTGTTCTAAAGATTCTTCTAAAACTTCTAGACCAATGTCCTCTGCAGGATCTTCAGTTTCGTTCAGTAAGCCTACAGAACCATTATAAGTTGAATTGGCCTGAAGAATAGCATCATCAGTAATCGTTGGAGCATCTCCCCCGTCACCATCCAAATCTTGGAAAGTTAAAACTACAGGTGTTCCTCCTCCCGCTGGAGTAAGGGTATAAGTTAATGTCGTTATAACCTCTTGTTCATTTGGAATAACAGGGTCGTCTTTTTCACAAGACATTAAAAAAAGCATGAAACATGCAAAAAGCGTAAGTGTACTAGATTTAATCATTGTTTTATTTTTTTGTTTGCGCAAATATAAAAACTTATTGCAACAGTGTTGCAATAATTTACTTTTATTTATTCATTGGCCTTCTGTAATGATTATGAGAACAATCGATATGATCGTTAAACTCAAAATTTAAGCAAATAAAAATGGTGGTGCTCGAACATTAAAAAGATAGATTGAAGATGGACCGCTTGTCTAAAATCCCAGCTTTGAGGCCTTCGATTCTAAACGATTAATATTGAATAAACTTCTTTAGCGCTGCTATTTCTTTTTGAATAAATGCCTTGTGTTTCTGATGGGCTGCTGAATTAGGAAATCTTGGAAGATGATTTTTAGCTGCTTCCAAATTTTCTACGCGCTGCATAATCGCTAAAGTATCGGCACTCATATAGCGAGAACAAAACTTGTCCCAGATATAATCAACAGCTTGCTCGCTAGGATGCAACATGTCTTTAGTATAAAAGCGGTAATCCCTTAAATCATCCATCATAATTTCAAAGGCAGGAAAATACGATACCTCCCCTCCTCTTCCAACAAGCCGATGAATGGCACTTCGCAAAAGTGCTTTACTAAGGCTGTTTTCTTCGAAACCATCCTTTAGATGTCGAACAGGGCTTAAGGTAAACACTATTTTTAAATCGGGATTAAATACATTTAATCTTTTTATTACGGGCTCGAATGAGTCGGTAATCTCCTCAATACTCAACAATCTTTTCTCAAACTGGTGATTGGGAATCTTATGGCAATTCGCTACAATTTCTCCATCATACGAATACACCCAAGCAGTCCCTAGTGTTAAGTATAGGACTTTGGCTGTTTGAAGAAAATCTCTTGCTTTAAAAATATTTGAATTAATCTTTTGAATCACCTCACTAGACTCAGGATGAGAAAACTCCGAATGATGATTTAAACTATGCTGCAATTCATTGTGAAAAACCAGGTGAGAGGAATCGTATTCCTTTTGATCAATAATTTCTTGAATCGATTTAAAGAGAGAAATTGGATTAAATACAATTCCATAAGGATTAGATAAAACCTTCAATTTTCTGTCTGCTAATTTCATAGCGATGTTATTAGAAAAACAAGAACCCATCAATGCAATTTGATCGCCGTATCCTATTTGAAAAGCGCTGGGGGTTAGTGATGCTATGGTACGAAATTGACTCATTATTTAAATAACTGACTTATTATTTGTGATTCCAAATCTGTAACAGCGTAGGTGTTAATGAAGGGTTGATTAACAACAGTCAATTGTTTATTTAACTGCAATCCTGCAATGATCACTACTAGCAGAAACCATGTCTTATCCATCGGATTTTATTAAGAAAATGAAGTGCCACAACCACAGGTTGTATCGGCATTAGGATTTTCAAATGTAAAGCCTCTATTATTCAACCCTTGCTCATAATCAATGGATAGATTGTTGATATATTGCAAATCTTCGCTATTCATAGCTAGTTGTATATCGTCGATAGTATATATGGTTTGATCTGGAGATGCTTGTCTAAATTCAAAAACATAGGTAAAACCAGAACAGCCGCCAGCTTTCACTCCAACAAACAAAACACGGCCATCTTCTTCCAGCTTGTAAAGCCTTTTTATTTCAGCAATGGCAGAAGGGCTAAACTTTAAGGGCCTTTTTTTTGCTAAATCCCTGATAACTTTGTCCATTAGTAATTTTATTTTTTAATTTGCAGGATATTTATATGCAAATATACATAATTACTAGACTATGGAAATACTGCTTGAACTTCTAAAATACACGCTTCCCGCTCTTGTTGTGGCTCTTGTTGTTTACATCATGATGCGCCTTCACCAACAAAACAACTATAAGTTAAAATTGCTGGACATAAAATCGACAAATTCTAAGGATATTGTTCCTTTAAAATTGCAGGCATATGAACGATTGACTTTGTTTATCCATCGAGTATCTCCTGAACATATCATTCCAAGAGTCACTCATCCAGGGATGACTGCAAAACAACTTAAAATTGCTTTAATCACTGCTATTCAAAGTGAATTTGAACACAATATTACGCAACAAGTTTATGTGTCTAAAGGTGTTTGGGGGGCTGTAGTAGCTTATAAAAACTCCTTCGCCAATTTAATCAACGCCAAAGCAAAACAACTGGATGATGGAGCAATTGCGTATGACTTAGGTAAGCTAATTGTTGAAGCCTATTTGGAAAACGAGGATTTAATGACTCCATTAAAAGTAAATGAGGTTATTAAAATGGAAGTTAAAACCTTGTTCATCTAGTGCGAAATTTATTCGTTTATATATCTCTAAGTTTTTCATTGATAAGCTGCAATCGCTCCTTCACATTTTATGATGTAGAAGATAAACAACAAAAATTTACAGCAGAATACCTTGAACAAGACCATTCGATTGAAAATAAAATAATCCCTTATCGAACACAGTTAGAAGAATCGATGAGCGAGGTAGTCGTTACAGCTAGCGCTGACCTACCTAAAGCCAAACCCTCTTCACCGTTAGGAAATTTATTGGCAGATGCCACCAAAAAAATGGCAGCTACCTTATTGGCGCGAGACATCGATGTAGGAATAATGAATTATGGGGGAATTAGAGTGCCGAGTATCAGTGAAGGGGAAGTGACACTTGGTAATGTTTATGAGTTAATGCCCTTTGACAATTATTTAGTAGTGATCAATCTAAGCGGATCCCAATTAACTGAAGTTTGCCATGCAATTACTGCCGGTGGTGGCTGGCCGATATCTGGACTAAAATTTAAGATAACAAATGGCCTTCCTTATCAAATAGTTATTAATAATACGCCCCTGGATCTTGAGAAACAATACAGTGTGGCATTATCAGATTATCTAGCCAATGGGGGAGATCATTTAGACATGTTAAGAGGTTTACCCCAAATTAACACCAACACCCTATTAAGGGATGCATTTCTAACTTACTTCAGGCAAATTCAAGAGAATGGTGGAGCTTTACAATTAAATAATGAAATGCGCATTAGCTATGAATAGAAGAGGCTTTATAAAAAAAATAGGTCTTGCAGGAATCGCATTAGGTGCCTCCAGTTTACCCTTAGAATTATTGGCTGGTGGGCGGCATGAGGATTTTATCAAATTGACCATTCTACATACCAATGATACCCATAGTAGAATAGATCCATTCCCTGCTGGTAGTAAATATGAAGGTTTAGGTGGAATGGCTAAACGAGCACATTTAATTAAAAAGATTAGAAAAGAAAACGAACATGTTCTATTATTGGATGCAGGAGATACTTTCCAGGGAACCCCTTACTTCAATATGTATGGTGGTGAATTAGAATTTAAACTCATGAGCGAAATGGGCTATGATGCGACCACTTTAGGGAATCATGACTTTGATGCTGGAATAAATGGTTTGATTAAGCAGCTTCCCCATGCTAATTTTCCTTTTTTAAACACCAACTATAATTTTGAAAATTCACCTTTGAAGGAGCACATTAAGCCTTACAAAATCTTTTATAAAGGAGCTGCCAAAATCGGCGTTTTTGGAGTGGGAATAGAGCTAAGTGGTTTAGTGCCTGATAAACTGTTTGGAGATATTCGATATGAAGATCCCATTCAAAACGTCAATAAAACTGCTAGCTTACTAAAAAATGATTTGGACTGTGATTTTATTATCTGTTTATCTCACCTGGGGTTAAAATATGAAAGCAAAAAGATTTCTGACCTAATTTTAGCTCAAAGCACTGAAAATGTTGATATCATCATTGGGGGACACACACATTCCTTCCTCGATAAACCCATGATTGTTAATAACTTGACGGGCACGCCTGTAGTAATAAATCAGGTCGGATGGGCCGGCATTAATTTGGGAAGACTTGATGTCACCTTGGTCTGTGAAAAAATAAAATTAACTAAAAAACACCCCCCTGCTATTTTTTCTAAAAAAACAATAGTAAAATAAGTTTTTTTTAAACAATTTTTTTGCACTTTTGCATAACTAATTTGATTTGTTAATAAATAACTAACCCGTAATCCAACTCATGACAATAACTCACGACTCTGTATGGCGAAATGCTCTTAAGATTATTCAGGACAATGTTAGTATTCAAAGCTACAAAACCTGGTTTGAGCCGATTGTCCCCGTAGGGTTAACCGAAAAAGTAATTACTATTCAAGTTCCAAGTCAATTCTTTTACGAATGGCTGGAAGAGCACTATGTGACTCTGTTAAGAAAAACTATTCAAAGAGAATTAGGAGAAGATGCACGTTTAGAGTACAGAATTGTTATTGAAAACAGTAAC
Organism: uncultured Chitinophagales bacterium; assembly: GCA_964655225.1. Classification (GTDB taxonomy): domain Bacteria; phylum Bacteroidota; class Bacteroidia; order Chitinophagales; family UBA8649; genus JAFMKE01. Next base: position 7,123 of record CAZZMB010000057.1, read on the forward strand.
ACCAATTCCGGACCCTACACTATTGAGTACCCTAATTACAATACCGGAAACTCTGAAAACCAAGAATCAACAATTCCAATGGTCATAGGAAAAAACATAAAAAATCCATTTATTATTCCTGGTTTAAAAAAGGTGAACATTGATTCTCAGTTAAACCGCAACTATAATTTCGATAATTACATAGAAGGTGACTGCAACCGATTAGCTAGGTCCGCTGGTTATGCTGTGGCTCAAAAGCCAGCAGGAACAGCATTCAACCCTTTAGTGATTTGGGGAGGAGTTGGATTAGGAAAAACACACCTGGCACAAGCAGTTGGTAATGAGATTAAGAAAAAAATGCCGAACAAAACGGTGCTTTATGTTTCTTCTGAAAAATTCACCAACCAGTTCATTGATGCCTTAAAGAACAATGCAGTCAATGATTTTGTGCACTTTTATCAACTAATAGATGTCTTAATTTGTGATGACATTCAGTTCTTTGCAAATAAACAAAAGACGCAAGATATTTTCTTTCACATCTTTAACCACTTGCATCAAAGCGGCAAGCAGTTAGTCTTAACATCTGACCGCCCTCCTAGAGATTTAGAAGGAATGGAAGAGCGTTTATTGTCCCGATTTAAATGGGGATTAAGTGCGGATGTTCAAGTTCCGGATTTCGAAACACGAATTGCGATTCTTGAAAAGAAAATGTATTCAGATGGGATTGAGCTTCCAAGAGAGGTAGTTGAGTTTGTTGCTTACAACATTAACACGAACATTCGTGAGTTGGAAGGAGCGTTAATTTCACTTCTTGCCCAATCATCGTTGAATAAAAAAGAAATTGATTTAGACTTAGCTAAAAAAATCATCAAGAACTTTGTGAAGAGTGTAAGTCGGGAAGTTTCTATTGACTACATTCAAAAGACGGTGTGCGAATATTTCGATATAAGTATAGAAAAGTTAAAAGAGAAAACCAGAAAACGTTCAATCGTACAGGCAAGACAATTATCTATGTACCTAGCTAAAAATTATACTAAAAACTCATTGAAAGTTATTGGTAAGCACTTTGGAGGCAGAGATCACAGTACCGTTATTCACTCTTGTCAGGCTGTTCAAAATCTGTTAGATACCGATCCGGAATTCAAGGACAACGTAGATGACATTCAGAAGAAAATTCAAATGAATATAGGTTAAAAAAAGCTTTTGTATTTTCAAAATTTACATTAACTTTGCCGTCCGTTCTTAACAAATGGAGAGGTGCCTGAGTGGCCGAAAGGACTTGTTTGCTAAATAAGCGTACCTCAAAAGGGTACCCAGGGTTCGAATCCCTGTCTCTCCGCCACCTTGTAAAAGGAATATTATATGCGCTTTCTTATTGGTGCAAAATCTTTATCAGATTAAAACAATTCGAACAAAAATAAAATAGGGGTGTAGCGCAGCCCGGTTAGCGCACCTGGTTTGGGACCAGGGGGTCGAAAGTTCGAATCTTTTCACCCCTACTTTT
>CAZZMB010000058.1:0-4793 GCA_964655225.1 uncultured Chitinophagales bacterium
GTGTAACAAACATCCTAATAACGCTTTTTTGTAACTTTTAAATTTAATACTTTTGATTTTTAATAAATTTACGCCACCTTTATATAAACGAAGATAAATTTCGTTTGGTGTTAAAATTACAAAATGTTTCTCGAAAATACAGTAAACCCTAAAGAACAATTTGGCTGGATCGAAGTGATTTGTGGATCAATGTTTTCTGGAAAAACAGAAGAATTAATTCGGAGGCTGCGTCGTGCTCATTTTGCCAAACAAAAGGTTGAAATTTTTAAACCAGCCATCGATAAAAGGTACGACAATGAAATGGTTGTGTCGCATGATGCTAATGAAATTCGTTCAACGCCTGTTCCGTCAGCATCAAACATACCGCTTCTAGCTGACGGTTGCGACGTTGTTGGGATAGATGAGGCTCAGTTTTTCGATGAAGAAATTGTAAACGTTTGTAATGACCTTGCCAATAAAGGGGTGCGAGTAATCGTTGCGGGGCTTGACATGGATTTTAAAGGAAACCCCTTTGGTCCAATGCCTAACCTAATGGCTACTGCCGAATATGTAACAAAAGTACATGCGGTTTGCACACACACAGGAAATTTAGCACAATATAGCCACCGGAAATCTAAAGATGACAATTTAGTCCTCTTGGGAGAAGTAAACGAGTATGAACCATTAAGTAGAGCTGCCTACTATATGGCAAATGTTAAAAAAGGGGTCAAAAGTATAAATCAGACAAAAGCTGTGAGTTTAGATAATTCAATAAAAAAACCTAATGTCTAAAGTTTCAGAAACAACTTTAGAAATTAACCTTGGTGCTATAAAAGGCAATTTTGATTTTTTAAAATCTAAACTTAATGGCAACACCCTCTTTTTAGCGGTTGTCAAGGCATTTGCTTATGGTAGTGACTCTATTGTTGTTAGTAAATATCTTGAAAAAATCGGCGTTGACTATTTTGCTGTAGCTTATGTTAAAGAAGGGGTTGCGCTGAGAGAATCTGGTGTTAAAACACCTATTTTGGTGCTCCATCCTCAGTCCAACAATCTTAAATTAGCTATTCAATACTTACTAGAACCAAGCCTTTACAGTCTAAAGTTATTAACAGAATTTAAAAAAGCCGCATTTGACTATGGGGTCACCAATTATCCTGTACATATAAAGTTTAATACAGGATTAAACCGCTTAGGCTTTAGGGGGTGCGACATTAATCTGGTGTTGGACTCATTGGCCGAAGGTAATTTACTGAAAGTCCGGTCTGTTTTTTCTCATTTAGCAGCAAGTGAAGATCTGAACGAAAAAGAATTCACAGAAAATCAATTAGCCCTTTTCCGATCCCTTTCTGAAAAATTTATTAAACACTTCAATTACCCTATTATTCGACACCTGTGCAACACTTCAGGTGTATTAAATTATCCTGATGCTCACTTTGACATGGTAAGGTGTGGCATTGGTCTTTACGGATATGGCAATTTTGATAAAAACGCTCACGAACTCACTCCAGCAGCTAGTTTGAAGTCTATTGTTTCCCAGGTTTTTAATACTGCTTCCGGAGAGACTGTGGGCTATAATAGAGGCCATGTTTGTAAATTTGATTCTAGAATAGCAACAATACCGTTAGGGCATGCAGATGGAATTGGAAGACAGTATGGTAACGGAGTGGGGGCTGTCTATATTAACCACAAAAAAGCTAATATTATTGGTAACGTGTGCATGGATATGATAATGGTTGATGTGACCGGAATAGAGTGTAAAGAAGGGGATGAAGTTATTCTTTTTGGCCCTGACATTCCTGCTGAAAAAGTAGCAGAGGTCGCTAACACAATCTCTTATGAGTTAATAGCGGGAATTTCACAGCGAGTAATGCGCAAGTTTATCGAATAAGTTTCTCTAAAAGAAAGCTCATTAATTGGTAAACATTAATTATTATAAAAAATCTTTATTCTAATTATATTAGTAAACAGGACCATAAGTTCTCTGTTTTTTTGGCTATAAACGTATTCCGTACGGTTAATTTATTAATTTTACGCTTCTAACATAAATACATAAAAAATGAAGGTAGCGGTTGTTGGTGCCACAGGAATGGTGGGCACTGTAATGTTAAAATTACTTGAGGAGCGTAGCTTTCCCGTGTCTAAACTTGTTCTTGTTGCATCAAAAAAGAGTGTAGGTAAACAAATAAAATTCAAAGGACGAAACCACTCAATTGTCGGTATTGAAGAGGCTGTGAAAATGAGTATTGATATTGCTCTTTTTTCTGCTGGTGGTGAAACCTCTCTATTGTGGGCGCCAAAGTTTGCTGATACTGGAGCTGTTGTAGTAGATAATTCATCTGCTTGGAGAATGGATCCAACAAAAAAATTAATTGTTCCTGAAATCAATGCTCACGAGTTGACGAAAAAAGATACAATCATTTCAAACCCAAACTGTTCAACAATTCAATTAGTAATGGCGCTTTACCCACTGCATAAGGCTTATCAAATGAAGCGTGTCGTTGTCTCAACTTACCAATCCGTTTCCGGGACAGGAGTGAAAGCCGTTCAACAATTAGAAAATGAAATTAACGGAATTGACGGGGAAATGGCTTACCCATATCCTATTGGCAGGAATGCGCTGCCTCACTGTGACGTGTTTTTAGAAAACGGCTACACCAAAGAGGAAGTAAAGTTGGCAAATGAACCTCATAAAATTCTAAACGACTTTTCATTTGCCATAACCGCTACTGCGGTAAGAATTCCAACAGCGGGTGGTCATTCAGAGTCTGTTAACGTAGAATTTGAAAATGATTTTGAGCTAAACGATGTTAGGGCTCTTTTGAACAAAACACCAGGAATTACCGTTCAAGACAATATAGATACAAACACTTATCCGATGCCAATTTATGCAAATGGAAAAGACGAGGTCTTTGTTGGCAGAATTAGGCGTGACGAAACAATCGCTAATACCTTGAATATGTGGATTGTTGCTGACAACCTAAGAAAAGGGGCTGCTACAAACGCAATACAAATTGCAGAGCACTTAGCTGCAAACGTTTTATAAGCTATTTAAATGCTTTCCATATCAAAAATCTCATTTAGCTACAAAGAAAAAAAAATCTTTAACTCAATTTCTGTTGATATAGATAAAGGGGGCTTCGTATCGATAGTTGGTAAAAGTGGATCTGGAAAAAGCACCCTCTTAAATTTGATTTTTGGAAAACTAGATGTATCCTGTGGTACAATCTCTTGGTGTGGTCAAAAGATATTAGGCCCTAAAAACAAGTTGGTTGTGGGGCATGACTTTATGAAGTATGTGTCTCAAGAATTTGATCTGATGCCATATACTTCGGTACGTGAAAACGTCGGAGCGTATTTATCAAACTTTTATGCTGAAGAAAAACAAGCTCGTATTAAAGAGCTTTTGAATGTCGTTGAACTAGAAGAGTTTTCTAACACAAAGGTTAAATTTTTAAGCGGTGGCCAAAAACAACGTGTTGCTCTCGCGCGAGCAATCGCAAAGCAACCAGAAGTTCTTCTTCTTGACGAGCCTTTTAGCCATATTGATAATTTTAAAAAAAAGAGTTTGAGAAAAAAATTCTTCTCTTTTTTGAATTCAAATAAAATTACTTGCATCATTGCCACACACGACAAAGAGGATGTATTGCCTTATGCTGATAATATGATTGTTCTTGAAAACAAAAAGATTCTAGTCGAGGGCCATCCTGCCGAAATATATAAAAAGCCTAAATATTCAACAGTCGCCGCTTTTTTTGGTGATTACAGCGTAATAAACAACATTATTTATTACGCGCATCAAATTACTGTTGTTCAGAAAAGTACACTAAAAGCCATTACAAAAAAGTCTTTTTACAAAGGTCACTTTTATCTGATAGAGGCAGAGTATAAAGGTTCTTTAATTTATTTTAATCACGCTTCAAGCTTACAAAAAAACAACTCTGTGTATTTAAAGTTGAAATAACTTTTTAATGACAAGTTGTTTTCTTAATTTAGATTTATCTTTTTAATTATAATATCTTCTCTATGAATTACCTTAATCTCTCCTTCGTTTTTATTGGAATCCTAATTTTGTTAGCTGCTTTATTTACGGTTAAACAACAAACCGCTGTTATTATTGAGCGTTTTGGTAAATTCTTAAGTATACGCCAATCTGGTCTTCATTTTAAAATCCCTTTAATAGATCGTATTGCTGGCCGTATGAGTTTAAAAATTCAACAGCTTGATGTTTTAATAGAAACAAAAACAAAAGACGACGTCTTTGTCAAACTCAAGGTGTCGGTACAGTTTAAAGTAATAAAACTTAAGGTTTATGATGCGTTTTACAAGCTTGACTTTCCTCATGATCAAATTACGTCCTATGTTTTTGATGTCGTTAGAGCGGAGGTTCCAAAAATGAAACTTGATGGGGTCTTTGTTAAGAAAGATGATATTGCAATTGCCGTGAAAACAGAGCTTAACGAGGCAATGATGGACTATGGTTACGATATAATAAAAACATTGGTCACCGATATTGATCCCGACTCTCAAGTTAAAGAAGCAATGAACAGGATTAATGCTTCTGAACGAGAAAAAATTGCTGCTCAGTTTGAGGGTGATGCGGCTAGAATTTTGATTGTAGAAAAAGCAAAGGCTGAAGCTGAAAGTAAAAGGCTTCAAGGCCAGGGTATTGCGGACCAACGTAGAGAAATTGCTCGTGGACTTGAAGAATCTGTAGAGGTTTTAAATAAGGTTGGTATAAACTCTCAAGAGGCGTCTGCTCTTATTGTTGTAACACAGCACTACGACACGCTTCAGTCTATTGGCCAGGAAAC
>CAZZMB010000058.1:4893-7164 GCA_964655225.1 uncultured Chitinophagales bacterium
TTTGATTTCAGCTTTAACCTTTAATTGTTTAGCATCGGGAAGGTTTGTATATCTTTTTCCTAATTGCTTAATAATGTCTATCGGCTTCTTTTTTAATGAAGTAGTGCTATGATTTTTTTTGGACTGTTTAGGTGATTTTTTATCCCATGTATCTCTTAGCCCTACTGTTTTGTTAAAGACTATGTGATTTAACGATGTGTCCTTATCAAGAATGAAATAACCTAAGCGCTGAAACTGAAAGTGTTGCCCAACAGAGGCTTTTTTGATGTAAGGTTCAATAAAAGATTGGCGTACCTTTAATGATTCAGGGTTTATATACGTCATGAAATCCTCTTTATGATTATCTGGGCTTTCATTAACGAATAGGCGGTCATATTCCCTTACTTCTGATTCAATTGCGTGAGATTTAGACACCCAGTGTATAGTTCCTTTAACTTTTCGCGCGCTTTCTGGTGTTTTGCTTCCACTTAAGCTTAAAGGGTCGTATGTACAGTAAATCTTTGTGATTATACCCCTAACATCTTTTGTAAATCTAGTGGCTTTAATGATATATGCGTTTTTTAACCTCACCTCATTCTCTAAAGAAAGTCTAAAGTATTTGCTGCTAGCCTCTTCTTTAAAATCAGCTCTCTCAATGTAAAGAACTTTAGAAAATGGAAGAAGACGAACCCCTGCTTTATCATCCTCTGGATTGTTTTCGGCCTGTAACCACTCCTCTTTTTCTTCTGGGTAGTTTTCTATTTCAAGGATTATTGGATCCAAAACAGCCATTACTCTAGTTGCTTTTTTGTTTAGGTCTTCTCGAACACAGAACTCTAAAAGCGATACGTCTATTATGTTGTCGCGTTTCGCAACACCTACGGTTTCTACAAACTTACGTATAGAGCCTGGTGTATATCCTCGCCGTCTCAACCCTGATATGGTAGGCATTCTTGGGTCGTCCCAGCCAATAACTATCTTTTCTTCTACCAACTTTAGAAGTTTTCTTTTACTCATTACTGTATAACTAAGGTTAAGTCTGGCAAACTCTCTTTGTTTAGGCTTTAATGGATGTGTCTGTTTTTGATAATTAAACACTTTGTTTTTGAACCAATCATATAGCTCTCTATGGGGTTTAAACTCTAGGGAGCACAGTGAGTGTGAAACCTGCTCCAAGTAATCGCTTTCTCCATGAGTCCAATCATACATTGGGTAAATACACCAATTTGATCCTGTTCGTTGATGGTTTGTGTGTAGTATTCGGTACATTAGCGGGTCTCTCATTAACATGTTTGCATGTTTCATGTCTATTTTAGCTCTTAAGACATGTGTTCCTGCTTTAAAATTACCGTCCTTCATTTTACCAAAAAGATCTAGATTTTCTTCGATAGACCTGTTTCTAAAAGGGCTGTCCTCTCCTGGTTGAGTCGGGGTTCCTTTTTGAATTGCCATTGACTCACTGGACTGAGAGTCAACATAAGCGTGTCCGTCTTTTATTATTTGGCGGGCCCAACTGTACAATTGATCAAAATAATCTGATGAATAAAGCTCTTTATCCCACTTATAGCCAAGCCAGCGAATATCTTCCTTGATAGCGTCTACATATTCTTGGTCTTCTTTTGTTGGGTTCGTGTCGTCAAAACGTAAATTAACTGGTGCTCCGTAGCGCTCACCTAATCCAAAACTTATACCAATAGCTTTTGTGTGTCCAATGTGTAAATAACCGTTTGGCTCGGGTGGAAATCTAAACCTCAGCTTGTCTTGTGATAAACCGTTTTTTAGGTCCTCTTCAATAATTTGCTCAATGAAATTGAGCGGCTTTTGATTATATAACATAGTTGTTTGTATTTCTTAATCAAATACTAAGCAAAACTAATCAAATAAAAAGTTTATATAAATATCTCACGGATAATTATTATTTTTATTCCGATAAAAATAAAAAATGGGGGTTATTAAAGTTGAAAACATTAAAGTTTTTGCGTATCACGGGTGCTTAAAGGAGGAAACGACAATTGGAAGTGATTACAGGGTTGATTTAAGTGTAGAGACATGCCTTAACAAGTCCTCAACGACTGATAACCTAAGTGACACTGTAGATTACGTATTATTAAACCACATTGTGGTTAAAGAAATGGGAGTTCCGGCAAAACTTTTAGAAGTTGTTGCTAAGCGTATCCTGTCTGAAATTTTTAATAGCTGTAAAACCGTAACTTCTGCAACCGTTTCTGTTTCTAAAATAAACCCGCCAATTGGTGGGGATGTTGAAAAGGTAACCATCGTACTTTCTGAGTC
>CAZZMB010000059.1:0-3320 GCA_964655225.1 uncultured Chitinophagales bacterium
ACTGTGTCCTCCTGCAAAATGACCAGCAAACATATCTGAATGCAAGATTCTTCCATACCATAATTCAACCAAATTATTTCTATAAAGTTGCTGTTGAAGAGTAGTGACGAAATATTTAGCACTAACATCAGAAACAGAAAGTGCATCTGGTTGCTCGTTAATTTCATTAAAATCGTCTGTACATGATAACGTAAATACCAATAAAAGACTTGTGAGTATTAATATTATATTTTTCATTTTTTGTTTATTATTAAATTAAAAGTTTAAGGTTAAATTTAAACCAAGACTCCTTAAAGTAGGCATGGAATACTGTTGCATACCCTGTGATCCGATCGAAGTACCATACATTGACTCAGGGTCAATATCATCAGCATTTTTAGAGAAGAAGAATAAGTTTCTACCAACAAGTTGAATAGTTGCACTTTGCATTCCAATTTTTGAAACATTTGGTAATTTATATCCGATAGAAAGTTCTCTTAAACGAAAATTGTCTTGATCATATATATAATTGGCAGAGACGTTACTCATAGCTGTCCAATATTCTTGGGCTGTAATACTCTCAGTATTGGTAGCATTTGTTCCAGTATTAATTCCAGACAAAGTGACACCAGTGTCACGGTATTGTAAACTTCTTTGAGAAATACCAGCACGGTCTAAATCAGCTGAAGTTTGAGAATAAATTTGTCCACCTATACGGGCATCAATTAAGAAACTCATAGTGAAATCTTTATACCTAATAGTATTAGTCCATCCTGCTAAGAAATCAGGTTGAGAATTTCCTACTTTTTCGGTTGGTCCAGCTGAGCTAATCGGAACACCAGTAGCATCAACTTCACCTGTCAAAACTTTAGCATATATATCCCCTATACTGCCCCCTTTGGTAGCCTTGATAGAAAGATTATTATCTGTTGATCCAGCGTATACAAAGCTCTCGAGACCTTCTGTCAACTCTTCAACAGTATTTTCGTTTTTTGAATAAAAAAGTGATGTGTCCCAAGAAAAATCGTTCATTTGAATTAGCGAAGCACCCAAAGCAATTTCTAGTCCTTTGTTTGAAACTCTACCAATATTTTCTCTTGAAAATTGGAATCCAGTAGCGGCAGGTACTGGAATATCGAAGATCAAGTCCTCTGTAACCATGTCATAAACAGAAACATCTAAGCTTATTCTATTGTTAAGCATACTTAACTCTAAACCAAACTCTGTTGAAGTAACTGTTTCAGATTTTAAATCAGGATTTAATTTAACAGTAGGAGATACAAGTGTTGTTAGACCAAGATATCCATTTCCAGGAACGCTAAAAGTTTGATTTAACTGATATGGATCAGTATCGTTACCTACCTGAGCGATACTAGCTCTGAATTTAATTAAATTAAAGATTTCCTGAGTTGGATCAATAAATTTATTCAGTATGGCAGATAAACTTGCAGAGTTATACATGTAAGATCTATTGTCCTCACTTAAAGTTGACGACCAATCGTTTCGAGCAGAAACATCTAGATACAAAAAGTTATCATATGCTAAGTTTAATGAACCATACAAAGAATTTACTTTTTTAATAGCTAACGGCGACTCCTCTATTGCACCAATATCATTAATATTATTCAAGAAAAATTTAGTCGGTATTTTAAAGCCTGTGCCTCTAACCAACATGCCCTCAGAAGTCCTTTTAGACAAATTACCACCAATATTAGCAACTATATTTAACTTATCAGTTATGTCACGTTTTGCAGTTACCAAGAACTCAGAGTTTAATTCCCCAAATGTACTTTCACCAATTTCCAATTCACCTGACCTACGGTTATGATGACCAAATTTGTAAATTTTATTATCTCTAATATTAGTGATATCTGCACCAATACGAACAAAAGCACTCAGCCAATCTGTAAATTTATAGTTTATTTTAGTAAAACCTAAAAATCTATTTCTGCGGACATTGGTCTCATCGTTATATGCCATCCAGAAAGGATTAGCCACAAAACCGTCTGCATGACGTACAACACTATAATCATCTGGAGTAGCAGGATTTGCTTTTTGGTAGGTACTTAAATCATCGATATTTATGTTTCTAGGAATTTGATATATCTGACCTATTATTCCTTGAGCGCCTGTCGTCGAAGCTCTATTTTTAACTTCCTGAGTGAAATAAGTTGCTTTAGAATCTATGGTTAATTTATCTGACAAATTAACTGATGCTCTCAAATTAAAATTGTGACTATTTAAGTCTGAGTTTGGTATAATTGACTCTGATGAATTGTTTGTGTAAGAAAATCGTACTGAACCAGCGTCTGATCCTTTATCAACGGACAAAGACGTTATTCTACGTATTCCTGATCTAAAAAAGTTCTCAGCAGGATTAGAAGAAGCACTATATGGTTTCATAGTACCATCAAAATACATTTGTTGAGACCCGTCTAGAGGACCGCCCCATGAAAAGTTACCCCAATCATTTGCACGGTCAGTATAGGGAGATCCGAAACTACCTGGGCCATATTCATTTTGAAAATCTGGCAAAAACATAGGATTATCAACATACAAATCTGTTTTTACTGTAACCCCTAATCTGTTTGAGCGTGAACCTTTTTTAGTTGTAATAAGAATTACACCATTACCAGCTCTTGAGCCGTAAAGTGCTGCCGCACTGGGGCCTTTCAAAACAGTGATGGATTCTACGTCATCAGGATTAATATCCGAAATACCTCCACCAGCGATGCTGGGCTCAAAATTAGTTCCACCACCAGCAGTTCCAGAATTAACCGCATTACCATCGGAGTTTATAGGTAAAGATGAATTAATAGGCATTCCATCAACAACAATAAGTGCTTGTGAATTACCTGTAATTGAATTGTTACCTCGGATAGTTACTCTTGAACCAGAACCTAATGAACCTGATTGAGAAACTTGTAAGCCGGCTACTTTACCTGAGAGTGAGTTAGCAAGGTTATTGTCCTTTACTGTATTAACATTATCACCTGCAACTTCAGTCACGGCATACCCAAGTGATTTTTTATCACGAGAAATACCCAAGGCCGTAATTACAACTTCGTCTAGGAGTTGATCAGCTTGCATGACAATATTAAAATTTGAATTATCAGCTACACTAATTTCTTGGGTTGCGAAACCAACATAAGAAACTACCAAAACGTCTTGATCAGCAACGGCAATTGAAAAATTTCCGTCAAAATCTGTGGTTGTGCCCGAAGCGCTAGCTTTAACAGCAACTGTAGCACCAGGTAATGGTCCGTCAGCTGAACTAACGTTTCCTGTTACCGTCTTTTGTGCAACAAGAATACTGCTTAAGGAAATAAACAGTATTAAAA
>CAZZMB010000059.1:3420-6791 GCA_964655225.1 uncultured Chitinophagales bacterium
GTTACCGTCTTTTGTGCAACAAGAATACTGCTTAAGGAAATAAACAGTATTAAAATTGAATTTTTAAACAACATAGTTTGTTTTATTAATGATTATTAAGTCGTAAATATAGTAAATAAGCATTAAATTGCAACTTACAGCAAAAAAAATAAAAAAACAGCAGTAAGAGTTGAAAGGTATTTTTGATTTTAACGAAGAAAAGTTTAAACCAAATTAATATTTAATGACTTAAAGGGTTCAAAAAGTTTGTCTTTGGGCTCCAACTCGGTAACTATAGTTGTTATCGCATTCACATTAACACATTTATATTTTTGTTGTGAATTAAATTTTTTGGAGGTGCACAATAAGGTTGTCTTTTTTGATGCCTTTATAATGGCACGTTTAACCTGAACTACTTCCCAGTCAAACTCACTAAGACCGTGAACAGCGTCAATATAACCTGTCCCGATAAAGCTTTGGTCAAAAGTAATCTGTGATAATTCATTAATGGCACCTGCGCTAATACTCATGTGCGAAACCTTAGAAACCTTGCCGCCAATAAAAATTAAATCCACACCCTCCTTATGCACCAATTCCATAGCTATGTGTAAACTAAGGGTAAAGCAAGTAATCTTCTTGTTATTTGAAATTGCTTTAGCAAGCTCCATACAAGTAGTGCCGCCGTCTATAAAAATAGCAGACCCATCCTGAATTTGACCTACAGCCTTACGTGCAATAAGTTGCTTTTCATCAATATCATATACCTCTACAGAGTTTTTGTTCGAAGTAAAGCCCAATGAAATGGCACCTCCGTGTACTTTTTTAAGAAGCTGTTTTTTGTCAAGTTCTTTAACATCACGGCGAACAGTATCTACTGACACGTCTAAATGTTCTGCTATGTCATTTAAAAGCACCCTATTTCGAAGGGATACTTCATTTAATATTTTTTGGTGTCGTTCTTCTTTTAGCATGTAATTTGGTTTTAAATGCTAAATTTAAAAAATATTTCCCATTAAATAGAATTGCAAATTTGCAAAATATAGCATAAGTTTGAAAATAAATGCATTTAAATGCATTATAGAACAACTAAACCAAATGATGGAATTAACGCGCGACTTAAAAAACATTGTAAAACAAGATTTTGATCCAACCAGAGAAAACATAGAGGTTAAAATATACAACGACAGTGATATCGCTAGCAAAGCTGTTTCAGACCATATTATCGATAAGATTAATCAAAAAACAAAAAGAGGAGAGGCTTTTGTATTGGGGTTGGCAACGGGGTCGACGCCCATTAAAGTCTACAGAAATCTTGTTCAAGCCTATAGAAACGGTAAGGTCAGCTTTAAAAATGTCTTTACATTTAATTTAGATGAGTACTTTCCAATGGACAGCAGCTCCATACATTCTTATGTGCAGTTTATGCATCAAAACCTATTTGATGAAATTGACATTCCAAAAGCACAAATACATATTCCCGACGGCACTTTACCAGTAGAAAAAATTGATGCTTATTGTGCCGATTACGAAGAAAAAATAGCAACACTAGGCGGAATTGACCTGCAACTTTTAGGTATTGGTAGAACAGGTCATATTGGCTTTAATGAACCTGATTCTTCTTTTGAAAGCAAAACCCGGTTGGTATGGCTCGACCCTTTAACCCGTAAAGACGCATCAAGCGGTTTCTTTGGAGAAAAAAATGTACCCACACAAGCCATTACCATGGGCATGAGAATAATCATGCAATCTAAAGAAATATTGCTATTGGCTTGGGGAGAAAGCAAAGTTTCTATCATTAAAAAGGTAGTAGAAGGCAGTGTAACAACTCAGATGCCTGCAACCCTACTACAAAAACACAACAACTGCAAATTTATACTCGATAAAGTAGCTGCCTCTGAACTAACGAGAGAAAAAACACCTTGGTTGGTTGGACCATGTGTTTGGGACACGAAGCTTATTAGAAAAGCGATCATTTGGTTGTCCCACAAAACAAGTAAGTCGATTTTAAAGCTTAACAAAAATGATTTTATGCAAAATCATCTGGCAGAGTTATTTTACGACCCGCATTTTGATTTAAAGCAAAGAATCACACAAGTATACGAATCGCTCTACAGTGCTTTTGACTTATGGCGATCAAATACTGCCAACACTAAAAATGCTAAGGCTGTTGTCTTTAGCCCACACCCAGACGATGATGTTATTTCAATGGGTGGCACCCTAATCCAGTTGGTAGATAACGGATTTGATGTTCACGTTGCCTATCAAACTTCTGGAAATATCGCAGTCCATGACGATGATGTTTTGCGTTTTTTACAGTTTTGCATCGATGCAAATCCAGATGACAAAGCAGTTAAAGCGGAATTCACACAAACGAAAGCGTTTTTCAAAAATAAAAAAGAAGGACAACCCGATTTAAAAAAAATACAAGACCTAAAAGCATTTATTAGAAAAGGTGAGGCCTTGGCCGCGTGTCGTCTCTGTGGCGTAGGCGAAGAAAAAGGGCACTTCATGAACCTTCCCTTTTACGAAACTGGTGCCGTAAAGAAAAACCCGCATACACAAGCTGACATAGATTTGACTTATGCGCTTTTAGATAAAATCAAACCAGAGAAAATATTTGCTGCCGGCGATCTGTCGGATCCACATGGAACGCACAGGGTTTGTTTGCAAATCTTGTTCGACACCCTTGACCAACTCATCAAAAACAAAAAGGCGTGGGTCAACAATTGTGAGATATGGCTCTACAGAGGCGCATGGCAAGAATGGGAAGTGTCAGATATTGAAATGGCAGTACCCCTATCCCCTGCCGATTTGATAAAGAAAAGACGCGCTATTTTCAAACATCAGTCTCAAAAAGACAAAGCCATGTTCCCAGGTCCAGACGAGAGAGAGTTTTGGCAACGATCGGAACAAAGAAATCGGAAAACAGCAAAAGAATACAATTTATTAGGATTGCCTGAATATGAAGCTGTTGAGGGCTTTGTGTGTTATTACCCTTAAACCCCTTATCAAGCAATTAACGCAAGCCCATACATAATTTATTTAAGTCAAGCTATATTTACAATAAATACGCAATAACTAGATGTATCTCTTAAAGCTAAAATCAAGGTTAATTACATTCCTAGTATTGCTAAGTATGGGCTTTGCTGCATATTTTATCGCCAACAACAAAGAAGGTGTCATTCATCTGACATATACCATCAATGCATTTGATGTAGAAAATGGACAGATGGATGTTCGTATATCCATTGACAATCAAACAACAACAAACTTTGAGCCATCGCAGTGGTCACTTCATTGGAATCAAATCATCGGAAAAGTAAAGCCTGAAAGTTTGCCTCCGGGCGTAGATTTTACATGGATAAACGGCAACTCTTATTTCAAATTGAATT
>CAZZMB010000060.1:0-3399 GCA_964655225.1 uncultured Chitinophagales bacterium
TTTTCGCTATCGCGAGCGCAAATATATAGTATTTTTTAATCTATACAAATACATTTTATAAAATATTTAGCCAAACAATGCTTTGTAAATATCATTTCCATTAGCAAATAATACCAGGGATATTAAAAGAAAGAATCCGACTGTTTGTGCATATTCCATAAACTTGTCGCTGGGTTTACGTCCTGAAATCATTTCATAAATCAAAAACATCACGTGTCCTCCGTCTAAAGCAGGAATAGGGAGCAAATTCAATACTCCTAACATAATAGACAAGAGAGCTGTTCTTCCCCAAAAGGCTTCCCAGTTCCAAGTATTTGGAAAAATATCAAAAATAGCTTTAAACCCTCCAACTCCTTTGAATGCCCCGGTGCTTGGCGTGAAAATAAGCTTGAATTGACTCCAATAAGAATCCATTTCTAAGCTAAAACGTTTAATTCCAACCTCAATACTCTCGATAAAACTATACTCTTTTTTAATAATTTTAAAAAATCCAGCATTTGCATATTCTTGACTAGATCTAGCTATTATAACTCCTAATTTAGCTTCATTACTAACTTTTAATTCCTGTGTTATTAAGTTACCGTTTCTTTTAAAACTAAACACAGCAACTTGATCTTTGAGAGTTTCCAGTAACGGGGTTATTTCATCCATAAAACGAGCCGGTTGGTTGTTTATAGACACCATAACGTCTCCTGGTTGTAAGTCTACAGAAGAATTAACAGAACCTTCTTGAAAAGCAGAAAATATAAATGGATTCCGAAGTTCTATAAGACCCTTGGGTTTACTAGCGCTTAGCTGTCCTAAAAAGTCTGTTGGGAACTCTATAGTTTTTGATCTACCAGCTCTTAAAACAGTCATTGTTTTAGCTTCTATGAGATATCGTCTAATATCGGAAAGTTTGTCGATTTTATATTCATTAATTGAAGTTATTTTATCTCCGTTTTGAAGTCCAATTTCCTTTAAAACTGAGCTTTTGATTTCATAACCACCATCAATGCTATTAGCATCAATATCAATCAAGCCATATGAAAAGGCCATAAATACATAAATAATTGCTGCTAGTAAAAAGTTAACAGTAACCCCGCCTAGCATAATGATTAAACGTTGCCATGACGGCTTAGATCGGAATTCCCACGGTTGCGGTTCTTGCGCCATTTGCTCAGTATCCATGCTTTCATCAATCATCCCTGATATCTTCACATAACCACCCAGCGGCAACCATCCAATTCCGTACACAGTATCACCAATTTTCTTTTTGAACAATGAATATTTAACATCAAAAAAGAGGTAAAACTTTTCAACTCGCGTTTTAAATAATTTAGCAGGTATAAAATGTCCTAATTCATGAAGTACAATGAGTAAAGAAAGACTCATCAAAAATTGTGATATTTTAATAACAAACTCCATGTTCTGTGATTTTAGGTTTAGGCGAACAAATGTAAAGTTTTCAGCTTAAAAACAAAAAAAATACTTAAAAGTTCACGTTTTAGGATTTCGTTGATAAAATTTAAGACACTATGTTGTACTTTTACAAAACTTTTCAAGTTTGTATGATTTCATTTTTTAAACGATACAAAGTATTCATAACTACAATGTTTGCGCTATCATGTATTATTATTACGATATTCTACAACATTCTTACCCCTGAAAAAATATTGCCAATTTACCAACCGGCAGAGGTTAACTATGAATTGGTGGACAGCACTATTCAGCATCAAAAAAAATATCACCAGATAGCTGATTTCAGCCTAATAAACCAGAACGGAGACACAATTTCTCAAGAATTTTATAAAGATAAGATTTATGTTGCTGACTTTTTTTTTACCACTTGCCAAACCATATGTCCTATCATGACAGATCATATGTATGACATTCAAAAAAAAACTATCGCAGATCCAGATCTTTTATTATTATCTCACTCCGTAACCCCTGAAATTGACTCTGTACCACAATTAAAAAGATATGCTAAGAAAAAGCTTGTAAACCCTGCTAAATGGAATTTAGTTACAGGTGACAAAAAACAAATTTATGAATTAGCTCGTAAATCATATCTCGCTGTTAAAGATCCGGAATATGGAGATCCTTTTGATATGATACACACAGAAAACTTCATGTTGATAGATAAAAAACGACAAATTAGAGGGTTTTACGACGGTACTGATTCAAAAGAAATTGAACGACTACTTGAAGACATAAAAGTTTTAAAAGCGTCTTATAAAAACTAATCTTTTTATTACTTTTGACTCTTTAAAATGAATCTAAATAAGCATGGGTTTTACTATTGCAAATCTTAAAAAAGGAGAAAAGGGTATTATTACTGATAGCTCTTCAGAAGATATCCCTCTAAAATTATTGGAAATGGGGTGCCTGCCTGGAAATGAGGTCCGTTTGCTCCAGTTAGCGCCATTTTCTGACCCTATGTACCTTAACGTAAACGATAGTTTCTTAGCGATTCGAAGAGAAACAGCCTCACTAGTTATAATCGAAAAAGTAAATGGGTAAACAACTGAATGTTGCGTTAATTGGAAACCCTAACACAGGAAAAACCTCTGTTTTTAATGCTTTGACCGGTCTGAATCAAAAGGTAGGTAATTACCCAGGTATTACAGTCGACAAAAAACAAGGGGTTTGTAAATTATCACGTGGTGTAAAAGCAAATGTCTTGGACCTCCCTGGAACATATAGCTTAAATGCTTCTTCATTAGATGAAAATGTAGTAATCGAATTACTACTAAACAAAAACGATAAAGATTACCCTGATGTTGCCATAATAGTTAGCGATGTAGAGACTTTAAAACGAAACTTGCTTCTATTTACACAAATCAAAGACCTGAAAATCCCAACTATACTGGTGATTAACATGAGCGACCTAATGCAACGCAAGGGTATTGAATTAGATATTAAATTTCTTGAAGCTAAATTACACACAAAGATTGCTCTTGTAAGTACTAGAAAAAATACAGGAATAAAAGAGCTAAAAGTGCTTATTGAAGGGTATAAAACCATTTCAACAGAAGTCTGTTTAGATACCACACTCATTGATAAAGAGTACTTTCAAAGCCTGCAAAAAGCTTTCCCAAATCAAGACATATATAAATTATGGTTGGTCATCACACAGGATGCAAATTTTGGGAAAATTACCCGTCAAGAGATAGATATCTCAAGGTTTAAAACAAAATCAAATCAGGAATTAAAACGCCTGCAACAACAAGAAGCAATTAAGCGCTACCAATTTATTAATAGCATCTTAAAAGATGGTCAAACTATTGATCGCTCAAGGGCAACAGACTTGAGAAGTAAATTGGACCGTATATTGATTCACAAAGTGTGGGGTTATGTGATTTTTTTCTTAGTATTATTGACTATTTTTCAGGCTATTTATGATTGGGCTACATTACC
>CAZZMB010000060.1:3499-6026 GCA_964655225.1 uncultured Chitinophagales bacterium
CGGTATGGTTTAAGTGGTAAAAGTATAGTCCCGCTTATTTCAGGTACTGCTTGTGCCATTCCAGCAGTCATGGCAACTAGGAATATTGAAAACTGGAAGGAACGCTTAATAACGATATTGGTAGTCCCATTCACCACCTGTTCAGCACGACTTCCTGTTTACTTAATTATCATTGCTCTAGTTATTCCCGAGGGATCTGTTATTGGACTGAGTTATCAGGCATTAACCTTAATGGCATTATACTTGCTTGGTTTCGCAATGGCGATATTTTCTGCTTTCGTCTTAGATCGAGTTTTAAAAACAAAACATAAAACATTTTTTGTAGTAGAAATGCCTAATTATAAACTACCTCTAATTAAAAATGTGATTATAACTGTTATTGAAAAAACAAAAACGTTTGTTTTTGAGGCTGGTAAAATAATTTTAGCAATATCTGTTATCCTTTGGATAATGGCTTCTTATGGTCCCGATGATAAGTTTTATAATGCTGAATCATACGTCAAACAGACTTCAGAACTTCAATCAACTGATGACTATAATGATCAAATTGCAGCATACAAACTAGAGCACTCTTACATTGGAATTGTAGGAAAAACGATCGAGCCACTTATCAGACCCTTGGGATATGACTGGAAAGTTGGTATAGGAATAGTGGCATCGTTTGCTGCCAGAGAGGTTTTTGTTGGTACATTGGCTACTATATATAGTGTTGGAAGTGCTGGTGAAGGGGAAAATATAGAAACTATAAAAACAAAAATGGCAAATGAAACTTATGTAGATGGCACAAAGGTTTTTACGCTTGCTTCTGGAATATCCTTACTCCTTTTCTATGCATTTGCTATGCAATGTATGAGCACACTAGCTATTGTAAGGAGAGAAACTAAAACCTGGAAGTGGCCAATTCTCCAACTCTTAGGGATGACAGCTATTGCTTACGTTTGTGCTTTAATTGCCTTTCAACTACTAAAATAACTTAAAATGACAACTTCACTAGAAACAATAATAATAATCGCAGCAGCATTGATTGCTGTGGGATATTTATTTCGAAATCAGCTAAGAAAATCTAATAATAATAATTGTGGGAACGATAGCTGTAAATGTGACTAGCCCAGTCCAACATCTAGAGTCATCATTATAATAAATCCCCCAATAAAACCAAGGGTGGCAACATCGGTGTACTTATCACGCTGAGTTTCTGGAATCACCTCTTCTACAACAACAAAAATCATTGCTCCAGCTGCAAAAGCCAAGGCGTAAGGTAGTATTGGAGTGAAAAATGTAACTGCAACAGCCCCTACAACTGCAGCAATGGGTTCTACTATTGCCGAAAGCTGGCCATACCAAAAGCTTTTAAACCTAGTGACTCCCTGACGTCTAAGCGGCATTGAAACCGCCAGGCCTTCAGGGAAATTTTGAATCCCAATTCCGATTGCTAATGCAACAGCTCCCCCAATGGTTGCCTCAGGAATTCCCGCTGCAACTCCTCCAAAAAGAACACCAACAGCTAAGCCCTCTGGAATATTATGAAGTGTTATTGCTAAGACTAATAACGTTGTTCTATGCCAAGGGGATTTTACACCTTCTTTTTCACTTTCCTTAAAGTTAATATGTAAGTGAGGTAGTAGTTTGTCGAGACCAAATAAAAACAAAGCGCCCATAGAAAAGCCAATTCCTGCTGGAACTACTTTTTCAAAGCCCTCTCCAGGGCTCATTTCAATGCTTGGCGCCAACAGGCTCCAAAAACTTGCAGCAACCATGACTCCACCAGTAAAACCAAGCATTCCATCTAATAGTCCTCTATTCATTCCTTTGAAAAAGAAGACAAGTGAAGCTCCCAGTGCTGTTAGCACCCAAGTGAATAATGAAGCGTATAATGCCGCTAAAATAGGGTCAATACTGCTTAAGTAATCAATAATTTGATTCATCAATTTCTATATTTTTTCGCAAGTTAATCAATCAATCTCTATTTTTGAAGTTGTTCGTAGGCTTCTTGAACCTTTCTGAACTTTTCTTCCGCACCTTTTTGATGCTCTTTCCCTAAATGAAGTACTTTATCAGGGTGGTACTTTTTAGCCATTTTTCTATATGCAGCTTTTATTTCAGCTTGGGTAGCAGAAGCATTAATTTCCAAAATCTTATAAGCCATATCAGAGCTTTTATAAAACATAGCCTTGATACTTTCAAAATCTCTAAGACTGACACCTAAATAATTGGCGATTGAAGCGATAGCCTTCACTTCAGATTCGTCTACATGATTATCAGATTTTGCAATTCCAAATAAAAAATGAATTAGTTGAAGTCGCGACGCATGGTCCATCATTTGACGAATCTGTAAGCACACCTGGCGTGTAGATATATTCGATTGCTTAGAAATTTCCTTAAATAACTTGAATGCTTGGTTCGCACGCACCTTACCATACATTTGAACAAATTGAGCACGTACAAAATCCATTTCCCGCTGGTCTTGCTTACCATCGGCTTTAATTACTATAGAAGCTAAAACTAATAAACTGACCTCAAAATCTCC
>CAZZMB010000061.1:0-2480 GCA_964655225.1 uncultured Chitinophagales bacterium
GACTCTTCTGTACCAAAAACAGACGTGTTGCCAGTTACACCATGGGACAAAAACGGAGTGCAAATTTAATTGATTTTTTTAAAAACAAACAAACTTTTATTCTATTCTTTTTCATTTTTATCTTGAAAGTCTAAAGACTTTACATTGAAAAATCTAAGAACCTGCTTGATTTTTATTTTCAAGTTCTCTTTTAAGCGAGTGGCTACCTTCTTTCCCAATGCATCATCGGGTTTACTTAGGAATCGAGAATCTTCGTATTTAACACCTTCTTCCATCGGCGTAAAAAAGTAGGCATAATATGATTTGCGATACTCTCCTTCAGGAAAGTTTATTTTCTCATAACCATGAGGAGAATCCGCATCCGTTAAGAAAATTACCGCTGTGTTTAAAGTCGGAGGATATTTGACAGCCATGGTTTTCATATCCTTATTCCAAATTTCTATTTCCCCTTTATAGGAGGGCTCCCAGTCTTTATTCATATAAACTAAGAGGTTGACTCTGCGCCAGAGTTTCTTTTTCGTATTCACATTGACATCAATATGCACATCTAAGAAACTGCCTTTTCCTCCTTGGTGAATACCCTGCCCAAGCGCATCGATATTGGTGAAAAGACCATCAATGCCGGTTAGAGTAGACATAAAATTGCTTACCTCATCGGTAATCATGAAGTCTCTTAACTCCCCAAAAGCAGGATGCCATCTTTCAAAATGATAATCCTCACGTTTGTTCTCGTTTAAACTTTTTCGAACCACCTTGAGCGTTTCAAATTTAGGAAAGTTATCGTGAAGGGTATGAGCAAAATTTTCCTCGAAGAAGTTTTCCAAAACGATGTGTTTACATGGTTTAGCAGATGAAAATTGCTTAGCAAGATTTGCCATGCTTTCTTCATTGGTATATTTTTTATTGATATACTTAAGTTTCATGTGTGTTAAATTTTATGCATTTTTCGCATGAGCCAATGAAATATTCTTGGAAGAAAAAATGCAAATTTAGGCATTAAGATTTCTAATCCTCCGACATCGCTTTTCATTTTTTTTCTAGATAGCTCTTTCAAGATTTTTTTTGCACAAAGTTGAGGATCCATACCCTTTTCTTGAGCTAAACTATCCTTAGCATGCTTAGCACCAGAGCCCGTTAAAGATTTCTTGGTAATTTCAGTTTTAATGAATCCAGGGGAAACAACTGAAACTTTAATTCCTAGTTTTTCCACATCATAACTCATGCTCTCAAAATAGCCGTTTAACGCATGCTTGCTCGCACAATAAGGGGCCACAAAAGGTAATCCAATCTCTCCTAATATACTGCTAATAGCGACAATATGTCCTCGTTTTTTCTCAATAAAATGAGGCAATACGGCTTTACTGAAATTAACTGCAGCAAAGTAATTGACTTCCATTACTTTTCGTTCTACCACTTCAAGTGTTTCTTGGACTAATGATTTCTGAGCAATACCAGCATTATTTATCAGGATGTCAATTTGACCAAACTTATGCATGATTTGATTGACGTAAGAAACAAAGTTGGGTTGTTTTGAAAAGTCTGCGGCAAGAATAAGGTATTTTTTCTCAGGAAGCGCTATGGATTGAACAATTTCCTTCATTTTATCTTCACTTCTTGCACACAGAACAATTGAAGCACCTTTTTGAGCAAGTATTCTAACTAATTGCTCTCCTATTCCGGAAGAAGCCCCTGTAACGATGACCGTTTTATCTTGGTAATAATTACTCATCCCATTGTTTTTGTTACAAAAGTAATGAATTATCATGTTAGTATTTGTTAAAGAAATCCATTATAGCTTGCTTAATTTTTTATCTTTGACCGGTTTACCAGCAAAATGAATATGAAAGGATTAAATTTTTATAAAAAGACCAACATAATCGTTGGATGGGTTGTTTTTGCGTTTGCGCTAATGACCTATACGATAACCATGGAGAAATCTGGAAGTTTTTGGGATTGTGGGGAGTTTATTCCTGTAGCATCAAAACTCCAAATAGCCCATCCACCAGGCGCTCCTTTTTTCAGTGTTGTGGGAAGGGTTCTAACTATTTTTGCTGAGCCTGATACGCCTCAAGCGGCTATAATGATCAACTTCCTTTCGGCATTGTCCACGGCATTTGTATCCTTGTTTTGTTTTTGGATAATTACGGCTGTTGCGAAAAAAATAGTAATCCAATCGGATGAGGATTATAGTATGGCTAATATTTCAGCGGTTATGGGTGCTGGTATTGTCGGCGCTTTGGCCAGTACTTTCGCTGATTCAATTTGGTTCTCCGCGATTGAGGGAGAAGTGTATGCACTGTCTATTTTCTTCATGACATTTGTCGTTTGGGCAGCAACTAAATGGGAGGCAGATAATAGCCCAAATGCCGATAAATGGCTAGTTTTAATCGCTTTTATGATTGGACTTTCTACTGGCGTTCACTTGTTGAGTTTACTGGCTTTACCTTTTGTCGGTATTATTATTTTTTATAAAAAGTTTA
>CAZZMB010000061.1:2580-4202 GCA_964655225.1 uncultured Chitinophagales bacterium
GTTCCAATACGAGCTATTGCTAATCCGCCGATTAATATGAATAAGCCAACTGATGTATTTTCTATGTTATCCTATTTGAAAAGGGAGCAATACGGGGAACGTCCGCTCTTAAGTGGACCGGATTACACCGCAGAAATGGCCATGGTACAAAGCGGAGGTGATATAGCAGTCATTAAAGAAGGACGAGCTATTTACGTAAAAGATGAAGACTCCGGTACCTATAAGAAATTTGGGAATAAGCAGGAGTATGAATATGCGGCTGAATCTAAAATGTTTTTTCCTAGACTAGGCGTTTTAGGAGACAAGGGTAAAAAAGATGCCTATCGCGCGTGGATTAATCCTCCTTATGGGATTTTTGATAAGGAGAATAGAAAAATGGTTACGCAGTTTGGATCTCAAGAATTGTCCAAAGCTAATCAATATGTAAAGCAGTTAAATGCGGCCAATGAATCCAAATTTGGAAATAAAAGATATCGAGTTAAAGATGTTATTACTTGGGGAGATAACATTTCGTATTTCTTCAATTATCAGCTGGGTTATATGTACATGCGTTATTTTATGTGGAACTTTTCTGGTCGTCAAAATGACATACAAGGAACATATGCCAATTCAGAGGGAGGTTGGATAGTAGGTGTCGATGCCATTGATGATTTTATTGGAACCTTGTGGGGCAATCCCGAGTGGCAACAAAGGGACCTTTCGCCCAATAGATCTGCAAATTATGCAAGAAATAAATTCTACGGTATCCCATTTATCCTAGGTATTATTGGGATTATCTTCTTGTTTAAACGGGATTGGAAGAAGGCTTTTGCTATATCAGTGTTGTTTTTTACCACTGGATTAATTTTTAATATTTACGGTAATCACCCACCTATTGAGCCAAGAGAAAGGGATTATGTTATTGCCGGCTCTTTGTTTGCTTATGCCTTCTTTATCGGGATGTCGGTTATTGCAATGTATACGGCAATGAGAGAAAAGATTAATCCAAATAGTGCTCTGGCAATTGCTTTTGGAATTGCATTTGTTGGTCCGGCCTTGATGGGCTTCAATGGCTGGGATGATCACAACAGAGGCGGTCGGTCAACAGCTATTGATTTTGCTTCTAATTACTTAAATTCTTGTGAACCCAATGGGATTATTTTCACACAAGGTGATAATGACACTTATCCGTTGTGGTATGCTCAAGAGGTTGAAGGTGTGCGAACAGATGTTCGAATTATCAACTTAAGTTTATTGGGAGTAGATTGGTATATCAATCAGTTGCGTTACAAAATGAATGACGCAGAACCGGTAAAAATTACATTTACGCCGAAAATGCTGCAAGCGGGAAATCGAGATATGGTGCAATATGTACAAAATCCAAACTTGGATAAATCAAAATACTACAACGCTTCTCAGATTATGAAGTTTATCTCTAAAGATGACCCTAAGTTTGCTGCAGTAAATAATGTAGGATATTATTTACCTACTAAAAAATTATCATTTCCAATCGATAAACTAGCAGCAGCTAAAATTGGCTTGATTGATGAAAATGATAGTACATCTTTGGATGCAATTACCTTGGACGTCCAGAAGAATGCCTTGTATAAATATGATCTGTTAACATTAGATATCATTGCAAA
>CAZZMB010000061.1:4302-5623 GCA_964655225.1 uncultured Chitinophagales bacterium
ATTAGCAGAATGACGCTTAATTTAGTGAGTAATTTTGTTCGTTTAGCGGGACAGCTAGCGGCCAAAGGAGATAATGAACGTGCTGTGAAAGTTCTTGATAAATGTGTTCAAGTGTTGCCACCCAATAAAGTGGCCTATAATTTCTTTCATGCGGAGATTCCTAAGATTTATTTGTTGGCAGGGGAAGATGAAAAGGCAAAAGAGGTAGCACAGAAAATTCTTGATTCGGCCATAGCAGAACTTGATTATTATAAGATTGTGTATGATAACAAGATTGAAAAAGTTAAGAAATATAGGCCAGGTTTGCTCGGTCAGTATCAAGCTGGACAGTTTACACAAAATCGATCAGTTATGGAACAATTGTATTTGTTGCAGCAAATGTCAAATGCCTATAGCCAGTCGAAAGATAAAGCCTTTGCAGATGAGTTAACACAAACTTTACAGACCTACACAAACGCCTTAAAAAAGATTTAAACTAGAAGAATGAGAAGTATTATTAGATCCATTATTCGAAAACTAGGCTTGTATTCTACTGCGGTAAATGTAGAAAATAAGTTAGGGAATTATTTAAATAAAGGCAAGCGCTTGAATATGTATAGTGACTTTATCAAAAAGGGAGATCTTGTTTTTGATATAGGCGCTAACGAGGGAAACAGAACAGAAATATTTTTATCACTTGGCGCTAAAGTCGTGGCTGTCGAACCTCAAGCCGAATGCATTGCGAAGCTCGAAGCCAAATTTGGTGATAAAATAGATATTGTAAAGAAAGGGCTTGATGAACAAGAAGGAAAAAAACTATTGTACAAATCCGATTCAAGTTTGATTTCGTCCTTCAATAAAGATTACATCGATTCAGTAAAAGATGATCGCTTTAAAGGGGCTAATTGGGAGCCTGCAGGTGAATTGGAAATGACTACAATAGATAAATTAATTGATAAGTATGGCGTTCCTGCCTTTTGTAAAATTGATGTAGAAGGATTCGAGCAGCAAGTCCTAAAAGGACTTTCAAGACCACTTCAATCGCTAAGTTATGAGTTTGTAGTTCCGGAAAATTTAGATAATGCTCAGCAATGTTTAAGTTTATTGATGCAACAAGGAAATGTTGAATGTAATTTTTCTTACGGCGAATCTATGGACTTAGCATTAGGTGCATGGAAGAGCGGAAAAGATATGCTTGGCTATGTGCAAACCAAAGAGTTTGAATCATATTCATACGGGGATATCTACGTGAGATTTATCGAAGAGATAGGCTAGCGTCCTTCACTCAACTATGTCGCCAGCAGGCATTATAAACTGTTATTCTAAGATTCTTTCTACAACT
>CAZZMB010000062.1:0-1447 GCA_964655225.1 uncultured Chitinophagales bacterium
GGCGGAAAGGCATGTTAATCCACTCGACCAATATTCGCCCAGTTTTGTTGGACTGCGTCCAATTACTGAAAATCCAAGATCGTACATAATTATACCTACATCCCCCACCATTAGGTTTTTATAAACATCATTGTATTCTGAAGACTTTATTCGACAATCTTCCATAGGCACCCCCGCCTTTGCAATTTCAGCTTCAATAAGAGCATGGTCTGAATGAGAAAGAAAAGCCAAATATGCATTTGATTTTTTCTCTTTCAATTTTTTAAAAAACTTCAAAACCAAATCTGTTCGATAGTTTGTTCCCACCGAACCACTATACAATAATACAAAAGCATCCGAAGGAATCTTCCACATTTTCCTTTGTTCCTCTCTAATCTCCGCTGAAAAAGGTTTAAACACTTCAAAATTCACGCAGGTAGGGATGACATGCACCTTCTCTGCTTGCTTTAAACCAAGATTAACTATTGCTTCTTTTCCCACATGTGTTAGCGAAACGGCAATATCTGATTGGGCAAAAAACTTTTTTTCCTTTGCTTTAAAATAAGCATAAATGGGTTTATAAATGAAGGACGACCATAAACCACTCTCTAATTTTTCGTCTGGCCACCAACCGCGCATATCAAAAATAAACTTGGATCCATATTTTTTCTTTGCCATAAGCCCTAGGCTAGTTAGGGTATATCCTCTGCAATGCACAATAGCAAAATCATGCTCTTTGTATAGTTCCTTGATCTTTTGCCAGGCTAAGTAGTTGTCATAAACCGTCGATACAATGGGTGGACTTTTGTGGTAAGTCAACGGATGCCAATGCACATCAAAATCTCTGATAAAGTCATGAATGACTTTTTTTCGTGAATCATAAACTTCGGGCTTCTCAAAGCTGACTACATGACAAGAAAAATTTTGCTTAGACAATCCCTTTAAATAGGACAAAACCTGACTTTGCCCGAGGGGGTCAGTCATGCCATCGTAGGCTAAATATAAAACCTTATGCTTTGCCATACTCTTCCTGAAACCACGATTTAAACCTTTCAAGACCCGCCTTTAAAGTTGTTTGGGGTTGATAATTAAACATGGCTTTTGCCTTTTCAATATTAGCATAAGTAATGTTGACATCACCAGGTTTCATATCCTGCTGCTCAATATTACTTGCCAGTCCAATGCTATCATAAATTGATGCAATCAATTCCTTTAAGCTTACCGGAGAGTTATTTCCTAAATTAACAATCTCAAATACCTTTTTATGTGAATTAATATAGTCTAGTGCCCCTAAAATACCACTTACAGTGTCATCTACAAATGTGTAATCTCTTGCACTTGAACCATCCCCATATTGTTGAATAGCTTGCTTATCGTATATTAATTTAAAGAACTTATGAATGGCTAGGTCAGGTCGCTGACGTGGACCATACACCGTAAAAAATCGAAGATTGATGATGTCCATATC
>CAZZMB010000062.1:1547-5177 GCA_964655225.1 uncultured Chitinophagales bacterium
ACTCCTGCCTTTGCGGCAAGGTGAATGACCACATCAATTGAGTACTTTAATTGAGCAAAGGCCCCTTTTTCACTTAAATCAAGCTCTAGAAATAAAAATCTGTCTCGTTCTTTAAAAATCGATAAGTTTTTCTCTTTTAACTCTCTTGAATAAAAATCGTCAAAGTTATCTATTCCGATAACTTTGTGTCCCAAATCCAATAATTGTTCACAAACATGAGAGCCTATAAAACCCGCACAACCTGTCACTAAAATAGTTTGCATTTCTCTCTTTTACGCTTGTCGTAAAGGTAAACCAAAATTTTCAAAACTAGCTTTCTGAAGAAAATTCGTATTATCTTGCACTTATGGCATCAGAAAAATTTACCGCTGCTTCAAGATTAGAAGGATTTTCCCTTGTATGGAAATCGATGCTCGCTTATGGTCTATGGTTTATACTCAGAAATGCATTTACCAAAATCACCTTACTCATTCCGTTCTGGAACTCCTTTAATGATCTGATTGCCTCTTGGTATATTGGTTTATCCGCTTGGTCATTAGGATTAATGGGTCACCCTACTCGATTTAACGCTAGAAATTTATTGATTGAAGGAACCAATGGCTTGTATGCTGGGAATCATTGCCTAGGGATTTCAGCTGGGTTTATTTTTGTATTTATTATTCTCTTGTTGAAAGGAACCTGGAAGGCAAAGTTGAGCTACATTAGTTTTGGCTTAGCAGTCATATTCTTGATTAACTGGTTCCGAATTGTTGGATTGGCTTTTATGTTAAAGTATGGCTCCAAGGCATTTTTTCACTTCAACCACAGCTATACCTACCTCGTAATGGTATACGGAATTATCTTTTTAATGATCATTTACTTTCAGAACTCCTTTAGTAAACGGTATTTTCAGCGTTAGTTTCTAGCCATTGGTTAAGGATAATGATTAACCACAACTTGTTAAAGAGATAATCCTCCCCTGCAAAATAACGATGCTGTATTTCTTTGACTTTCTTGACATCAAACATGCCGTATTTCTCCAGCATTTTTTCATCGAGGTAATTGTCTACCAAATACTTCAATTCTTTTTGTAGCCACATTTTTATGGGAACCCCAAAGCCCCATTTTGGTCGATCAAAATATTCTTTAGGAAGATAATCGTATAAAACTTGCTTTAATAAGTATTTTGAATCCTTATTCTTTTCCTTTAATTTTTCATCCAAATTTAGGGTGAACTCCACAATTCGGTGGTCTAATAAGGGCACTCGTGTTTCAAGTGAGTAACGCATGGCCGCCCTGTCAACCTTTACCAGTAAGTTATCTTTCAAATAATGCTTGACATCAAACAAGGCTTGGTTTTCGGAAACCGATAATTCTCTTTCCAATTCTGATTGTTCAAAACCAAACGCCTTCAAATAATCTGAACGAAGAATTCCTGGTAATTCAGCAGCAGAAAAATAATATTGATCTACCGAAAAAATATGACTGGGAATGTGTGTGTTTTTATCATAATCAAACATCAAGGCAGCGCGTTTATTCCGATTTTTTCCTGACTTCGATAAAGCAAAATTTATCGGT
Source organism: uncultured Chitinophagales bacterium (assembly GCA_964655225.1). GTDB lineage: Bacteria > Bacteroidota > Bacteroidia > Chitinophagales > UBA8649 > JAFMKE01. The sequence continues at coordinate 3,105 of CAZZMB010000062.1, forward strand.
CCTTTAGCAAAATCGAGCAAAGGATTATTTAAACGTTTTGCCCAGGTATAAAAGCCGTAACCCATAAACTGCTCATCTCCTCCGTCTCCGGATAAGGTCATGGTTACATGTTTTTTCGCCAAGCGAGAGACCAACATCGTTGGGATAGAAGAGGAATCCGCAAAAGGCTCGTCGTAGGTTTGCACAATCCGATCGAAATGTTCTAGTGCCTCATTGTATGAGACCATAAATTCATGGTGATTGGTTTTTAGATGCTTCGCAATCTTAGCGGCGTGTTTGGCCTCATTAAATTCCGCCTCCTTAAAACCGATAGAAAAGGTGTTGACTGGTTTTTCGCTCATACTTTGAGCGACTGCGGTTACCGTAGAAGAATCTATACCTCCACTTAAAAAAGTGCCAAAAGGAACATCGCTTATCATCCGATAGTTGACACTACTTTCAATCAAGTCTTTAAGTTTTTTCTTGGCTTGTTTTTCATCACTGTACACTGACTTATTCACCTTTTTATCAATATTCCAATAACATTCTTTCGAAAACCCATAACTCGTTACTGCACCCAAGTGTGCCGCTTCAAACTTTTTAATCTCTTTATAAATAGAATTAGGTTCGGGAATATAGCCCAGACGCAGATATTGATTAAGCGCTTCTTTATTTAAATGAAAAGGGCCCTTTTCTTTTTTTAACAACGCTAAGGACTTCAGCTCAGAAGAGAAAGCAAACATGTCATCATCCATGTAATAATACAATGGCTTAATTCCCAAACGATCTCTAAACAACCAAAGAATTTCATCTTTAGTGTCATAAATCGCCATGGTAAACATACCGTTCAACTTGTAGACAAAAGCTTTCCCCCAAAGGGCAAATGCCTCCACTAAGACTTCCGTGTCAGAGCTAGTAGAAAAATCAACTTCCGAATACTCTTGTATTTCCTTTCGTATCTCTTGAAAGTTATAAACCTCTCCATTAAAGACAATAAGGTAGCGCTTGCAGGCGGACTGCATAGGTTGGTTGGCAGCTTCACTTAAGTCGATTATGCTCAGCCTCCTGTGCCCGAGTAAGCATTTTCCATCTTGACTTTCAAAATAGCCATAAGCATTTGGACCACGATGCTTAATCGCATTCGTCATTCCCTCTAGCAAAGACTTTGAAGCAGGATCTTTAAATGAAAATATTCCGGTTATTCCACACATATTATTTAAGATGGAATGGGTGTAGCGTTAAAGGTTTTTTTGCAAAAGGGTGGAAATCCCCTACTAAACCAATTGGCTCAGTATTTCTTATTTCATGAACAATTTTAATCGCATTTAGCGCTTCGCTTATTCTAAAGCCATTGCCAGCCAAAATAGCTGCGTAACTTTTGTTATGCAAGTCTTTAAAACCCTCACTAAATTCAATCTCTTCTCCTTCTAAGCTCATACTTCTGTAGGTTGTTTTACCCTCTTTTTTAGCAGTGTCGGGCAATGTATCCGCATTTATACTTAAGAACCATCGTACTTTGGCTCGATCGAATTCTAAATACCCGGCAGCTCTGTCGTGTTCATGAACATGAACAAGGTTTTCTTTAACCTCTCCAAAAATCCAAGATAACATGTCGAAGAAGTGAACCCCAATATTGGTAGCAATACCGCCAGATTTTTGCTCATTACCTTTCCAACTGGTATAATACCACTTGCCGCGTGAGGTAATGTAGGTCAAATCAAAATCAAACACCTTGTCTTTAGGTGCAGCATCTACTTTCTTCTTTAAAGCAACAATGCTTTGGTGCAATCTCAACTGCAGAATGTTGTATACTTTATGCCCTGTCTCCTCCTCCATTTGCATAAGGCCCTCAAGATTCCATGGATTTAAGACTAAGGGTTTTTCGCAAATTACATCTGCCTCATTTTTTAAACCAAATCGGATATGAGAATCGTGCAAATAATTAGGTGAGCAGATAGATAAATAATCCAAAACTTCGCCGTTGCGTTTTAACTTATCAATATGCCGGTCAAATCTTTCAAATTCAGTAAAAAAATCAGCCTTTGGGAAAAAACTATCCATGACTCCAACAGAATCAAAAGGATCATAAGCAGC
>CAZZMB010000063.1:0-4676 GCA_964655225.1 uncultured Chitinophagales bacterium
TTCCGTCTTTCACATACCCACTTACTGTAAATTGTTTTTGCGCTTTTGCTTGATTGGTCAGAATCAAACCAAACATTAAAATCAATAAGAGACATTTGCGCATTTCTAGAATTTGTACGAAGATAAATAAAGTAAATCTTTAGTGGTAACATTATGGTAGCTTAAATTGTTCCTAGGTAAGAATAAATTATAAAAAGGATTTACCACAATAATTATTTTCTAAACAGGTAATTAATTGAATGAAGAAAGGCTCCAACATGGAGCCTTTCTTAGTCAATTACATCGTATAAACTGATTACATCATACCGGGCATTCCTCCACCCATTCCGCCTGGCATTCCTGCTGGCGCAGCAGCAGCAGCTTCCTCAGGCTTATCTACAATCACACATTCAGTAGTTAAAAGCATTCCCGCAACTGAAGAAGCATTTTCTAATGCTACTCTAGTAACTTTGGTTGGATCAATAACGCCAATCTTCTTCAATTTGTCGTATTTGTCGTCTCTGGCATTGTAACCGAAGTCACCCTTACCTTCTCTGACTTTATTTACCACCACACTTCCTTCAACTCCACAATTTCTTGCTATTTGACGCAAAGGTTCTTGAATAGCTCTTTTGATAATTTCAATACCCACATTTTGGTCTTCATTATCTCCTTTTAGTTTATCTAAATCATCGATTGAACGGATATAAGCAACTCCTCCACCTGGAACAATTCCCTCTTCTACTGCAGCTCGTGTAGCATGCAATGCGTCATCAACTCTATCCTTCTTTTCTTTCATTTCTACTTCACTCGGAGCACCTACATAAAGTACTGCTACACCGCCAGCCAATTTAGCTAAACGTTCCTGAAGTTTTTCTCTGTCGTAATCAGATGTAGTTGTTTCTATTTGAGATTTGATTTGCCCGACTCTTGCGCTGATGCTATCTGCTTTTCCAGCACCATTAACAATGACCGTATTATCTTTATCAATAACAATTTTATCACAAGTACCTAAATCAGTCAATTCAACCGCCTCTAAAGTTCTTCCAGTTTCTTCAGCAATAACAACGCCCCCCGTAAGGATAGCGATATCTTCAAGCATTGCTTTTCTTCTATCTCCAAATCCTGGCGCTTTAACCGCAGCAACCTTGATTGTGCCTCTTAATTTATTTACAACTAAGGTTGTTAATGCCTCACCTTCCAAATCCTCAGCAATGATCATTAAACCACGGCCGCTTTGAGCTACTTTTTCCAAGGTTGGTAGTAAATCTTTCATAGAAGAAATCTTCTTATCATAAATTAAGATAAATGGATTCTCCATTTGAGTTTCCATTTTCTCCGTATCCGTCACGAAATAAGGACTTAAGTATCCTCTATCAAATTGCATACCTTCTACAGTTTCTACATAAGTTTCGGTACCTTTTGCTTCTTCAACAGTAATTACCCCTTCGTTACCTACTTTCTTCATTGCTTCCGCAATTAGACTTCCAATAGTTTCATCGTTATTGGCAGAAATTGTTCCTACTTGTTGGATTTTTTCAATATTGTTTCCAACTTCTTCACTTTGCTTTTTAATATTTGTAATCACCACAGCCACTGCTTTATCCATTCCTCTTTTCATATCTAAGGGATTAGAACCTGCAGCTAAGGACTTTAACCCCGGCGTGATAATCGCTTGAGCTAAGACCGTTGCAGTGGTGGTACCATCACCCGCTAGATCGTTGGTTCTTGAAGCCACTTCTTTCACCATTTGAGCACCCATATTTTCAATAGGGTCTTCCAATTCTATTTCTTTAGCAACAGAAACACCATCCTTTGTAATAACTGGGGACCCGAATTTTCGGTCGATAACTACATTACGTCCTTTTGGACCAAGTGTCACTTTTACCGCATCGGCTAATTGGTCAACGCCCAATTTAAGTGAGTTTCTCGCTTCTGTATCAAATTTTATAATTTTTGCCATCTTCTTTAAGTTTTTTAGTTTTTCAATTCAATTAAACAATTGCCATGATATCTGACTCACGCATGATTAGATAATCTTTACCATCAATACTTACTTCTGTACCAGAATATTTACCGTAAAGAACGATGTCTCCTGCTTTCACTTTAGGTTTCATCATTTTCTCATCTTCCTCACTTACTGAAACAACTTCTCCTTTTTGAGGCTTCTCTTGTGCTGAATCTGGAATAATTATTCCACTCACCGTCGTTTCTTCTGCAGCAGTTGGGAGAACAACAACTCTGTTATTTGTTCCTGCTATTGGTTTAATGTTAATTTTACTCATAAGTATATCAATTTTTAGTTTTTAATTGTACACTCTGTGTTAAGCACTTTTTGTGCCAAATGCTAAAGAAGTAAGTTTGTCAGTATTACATGAACAATGTGTCAGTTTACATGAAAAATAAGGTGAAAAATTGGCGGATTAGGTCAAAAGTCAGCTTTAATATACCTTAACATTGGAGATAATAGTATCAGAACTACTGAAATTTATACTCTTGTTGCGAATCAAATTAAATAAAGAGCTCTTTCCTAAAGTTCCCTCAACTAAAAAGCGCCCAATGATTAACATCAATGGGCGCTTGGCTATAAATAATTGGAAGACCTTACTATTCTCCTTCCATAGGCAGGCTGGGTAAGTCTAAGGTTTCTACTTCCTGATCAGGGTTAAATTCACCTTCTTCGTTAAAAATTTCAGCATCAGAACGTTCGATCTCATCAAAACTTGTTCCTCCTGAAATAAACATGACTGAAGACATACTAAGAACAACAATTGCCAAAGCTAAGTACCAGGTCACTTTTTCTACTAAACCGGCAGAATTTTTGGCGCCGAATACTTGCGAACTTACCCCTCCTAAAGATTGAGTTAGCCCACCACCTTTTGGGTTTTGAACCAATACTACTAGACTAAGAAGTACGCATAGTAAAAGGATTACAATTGAAATAACAATATACATGATTAATTAGGTTTTAATTTTTCTATTTGACGTTCAAAAATAGAACTTTTTTTCGGATATTTTATACTGAGCTCTTTATAAATACTTGCTGCTTGCTCTAATTTCCCTTGATTAGCAAGAATTTTAGCATAAGTTTCACTTACGGCATGAATACTAGTCGTCGCACCAGCTTCTTCTTTCTTGTTCTGCTTCCGTTGAATTTGATTGACAAGAAAATCTTCTAATTTAAACGACGATCGCTTCGCCTCAAGAATCAACTCCGCCTCATGACTAACTGTTGGGTCTATTGGCACTTGGGATTGGCCAGCTAAGTCAACCGGTTTTTGATTTTTCAGCCATTCCGTAAACGAGTTAGCAACTTGCATCTTCTTAGCCTGATCCCTCTTCTTAGGCGCCAACGGTTTCTCCTGTTTGGCTTTAGATTTATTTTTGTTTACCGAACCTTCTATATTCCTTGGGCTTCTTTCCTTTACTTCCGGAGATATTTGTTTCTTTCGATTGGAACGAATAGCTTGCACCAATGATTTTAAATCTTCACTATTTTCATCTATCACGGGCTCCTTTTGAACAACAATATCTTCTTTTACAGGGCTGATTTTGTTCACTAGCGGAGTTGATTTTTTTGATTTTACAACACCGTATTTTCGATGGACCAAATCATACAAAACTGCCCTATCATTAACGTGAATAGCTATATTAGAAAGAGCTTGTTCGTATCCCTCTTCATCGTGTTGCTTTAAATAAATACCCTGCAATAAAAACATACCATGAAAACAAGGGTATTTATTCAGCATTTTATCAATCCACAACTTATCCAAAGCGGATACTTGATTTTTTTCAAGGGATTGAATGGATTCTATGTAATTTTTATTTACCACTTAACAAATGCTTGATTGAAAATATCATCTACGAGTTGCGTACTTATTTCTGTGATTATAGTCTCCTCCACAGCTGTCAAATCTTCACTAACTGGATAATCTGCAAAGCGAGTGAATTTCTTCTGCTCGAAACTATCCGTTTCATCTACTCGATTAAAATAATTAATGGTAACTGAGATCGTTATTCTTCTTAAATCTGAACTTGTACTTCCCGATGGTGCTTGTATGGTATAATTGTAATTTGAAATCTCTCCAGAAAAATGCACATCCCCATTCACGTTAATCATCTTGAGATTGGTGTTGGTATTCATTTTGTCTTTCAACAGATTAGTAAAAACATCGCTTGCACTCGCTGGACCATTTCCACTTTTATTATAAATGTAGGCAACTGATATTGTACCAATATCGGGATTGATATTTGCTCCAGTGAAACTGTATACTTTACAGGCACTGAGAAGCACAAACAAACTTAATATACTTGCTAAAATTCTCATAAGTTAATTTCGTATTCCTTTATTTTTCGATATAAGGTACGCTCAGAAATGCCTAATTCATCGGCTGCATTTTTGCGCTTCCCTTTAAATTTTTCTAAAGATTTGATGATCATCATCTTTTCCATATCTGCTAAAGATAAAGTCTCCTCTACCTCCTCACTTTCATTGAAATTGTCATTATTTTGGATAATAAAAGCTGCTTTACTTTCCGCCTCGCTCTTTACTTGCCCAGAATAGCGCTGAGGCAACTGTTCTATCTCATTATTACTTTCTTGCCCGACATGTTGTATGGCATCAGTGGAAAAATCCTTAGACTTAGCCATTTGTAAAACAAACTTTTTCAGCTCATTCATGTCATTTTTTAAATCAA
>CAZZMB010000064.1:0-4303 GCA_964655225.1 uncultured Chitinophagales bacterium
CCTTTTTCGATTTTGATGGCTTTAATGGTTCCAGCACCTGGGCTTTTGATCATGTTTTCCATTTTCATAGCTTCTAATACCAATATCACATCCCCTTCTTCAACCGTATCGCCAGCAGCAATTTTAATATCTAAGACCAAGCCTGGCATCGGTGCTTTGATGTCTTTCATCTTTTTTACCGTCATGTTGCTCATACCGAGTTGGTCCAGTAAAATATCATACTTGTCTTTGATGCTTATCGTATACTCCGTATCGTTGACCGAAATCACCATGTTCTTGCCTTTCTCATCTTTTTTGACCAAAACACAACGGTAAGAAACCTTGTTCTTTAGAATGTGAAAACTATTTCCCTGCTCTAAGACATCCCAGTCTGCAGCTTCCTTAATTTCAAATTCTTTCTCGTTTACTTTTACTTTCAACATGTTTTGGGGCTTTATACGCTCATAAAATTATCATTTTTTTATGAAGCAGCAGACAAAATAACCGCTGCATTTGCACTTTTAAGGATATATTTGCGGCACAACTTAAATAGATTTATGAAAAATTATTGGCTAATAGCTGTGTCTATCCTATTTATAGTAGGATGTAAACCTACGCAAGAACTCGGGTTTGGGAAGAACGACCTCCTTATGGACGAGGTAGAAGTATTAGGAAAAAAATATCCTTACCGTCCAGCAGCAGAGCGCACCAACGACCTTGTCCATACCGCCCTTAAGGTGAGTTTTGATTGGGAAAAGCAATACTTGTATGGTGAAGCAAGCTTAACCCTAAAACCTTATTTCTATCCGACCAATCAACTTATTTTGGACGCTAAAGGAATGGACATTACGCAGGTAAGTTTATTAGGAGGAGCTGAACTTGCATATGAATATGACGGCATGAAGCTGGACATTACTTTAGATAAAATGTATAGAAAACAGGATACTTTCAGTGTTTATATTGCCTATGTTTCCAAGCCCAACGAACTAGAAAAAACAGAAGGCTTATCGGCAATATCCGATGACAAAGGACTTTACTTTATCAATCCACTGGGCGAGGAAAAGAATAAGCCGATGCAAATTTGGACCCAAGGTGAGCCAGAAAGCAACTCGGTTTGGTTTCCGACTATTGACAAACCTAATGAGCGTTGCACGCAAGAGATTGCTATGACTGTTCAAAATCGTTTTATGGCTATGTCAAACGGTGAGTTTGTGAGTGATATTGATAATGCCGATGGAACACATACCGTTTCATGGCAGCAATACAAACCACATGCCCCTTACCTATTTATGATGACTATCGGCGAGTTTGCCCAAATCAAAGATGAATGGGAAGGCCTGTCTGTAGATTATTTCGTTGAGAAGGAGTATGAAAACGTGGCGCGAGAAATTTTTGGAGAAACCCCAGCAATGCTGACTTTCTTTTCTGATCAACTGGGTGTGCGTTACCAGTGGGATAAATATTGGCAAGTATGCGTAAGAGATTATGTAAGTGGTGCAATGGAAAATACTTCCGCCGTCATCTTTGGTGAATTTGTGCAGCAGCATAAACGAGAATTGATCGATGAAGACCATGAAGACATTGTATCTCATGAATTATTTCATCACTGGTTTGGTGACTTGGTGACTTGTGAAAGTTGGGCCAATTTACCTTTAAACGAATCCTTTGCCACATACGGAGAGGTCCTGTGGAGAGAGCATCGTTATGGTGATGATGAAAAGTATCGCAAGGTTTATGGTGACATGGATAGCTACTTTAATGAAGCTTCCCGCGGCAAACAAGTAGACATGATTCGTTATCACCATGATACAGCGGAAGATATGTTTGACAGCCACAGTTATGCAAAAGGAGGCACTATCTTAAACATGCTTCGGGATGTGGTTGGTGATGATGCATTTTTTGAATCGCTTCGCGTATACTTGGAAGACAACAAATATCAATCTGTAGAAATTCACAATCTCCGATTGGCTTTTGAAAAAGTGACGGGCAAAGACTTGAATTGGTTCTTTAATCAATGGTTCTTGAGTGCAGGTCATCCTGTTATTGATATCGACTATGAATACACCGATTCTTCCGTAATTGTTAAAATGCTGCAAGAGCCAAGCGTGGAAAATAACTTATTGTATACCTTACCCTTGCAAGTCGATGTTTACGGTGAAAATGAAACCACTGCATTTGATATCGTTTTCCATCAAGAAAAACAAAGCTTTGAATTGCCCTTCGTGCAAGATGTTTTATGGGTGAACGTGGATGCGAAAAAATCTTTACTTGCTGAAATTAATGACAATAAAACGAAAAAGCAATGGATGGTGCAATACAAACTTGGTAAAAACATGTTAGACAAGCTGTATGCTTTAAAAAAATTAAGTGCCGATGATGACCACGATGATGAAGTTTTAGAAGTTCTTCGTATGGCACTAAAAGATAATTATTGGTTCATCCAAGATTATGCGGCAGGCATGTACCCTTTGAACGACAACGATAAAGAAGCTATACATTTATTGAGCGATTTGGCATTGAACGCAACTAGCTCAGCTGTGCGGGCATCAGCGATTTCAACTTTATCTGAGTTAGAAGATTCAACTCTTCATGCCATTTATGAGGCAGGAGTTAAAGACTCTTCTTATCGTGTAAATGCCGTTGCCTTAGAGGCAATGATGTATGCCAAACCAGAAGCAGCTATTAGGCAAGCTGAAAAATGGGAAGGAATAAACAATTACGATATGATTGATATTGTTTCTTTTGTATATGGCGAGGTAGGAGGTGCCGACAAAATCAGCTATTTTCAAAAAACAGCCTTAACAAGCCAAAATAAGTACGGAAGATTATACAGTATTTATTACTACTCTAATTTACTGGGCAATCTTATGGAGCCCGCGCTTGCATTACAAGGTATTAGCTTTATTGAAGATTGGGTGAATGTTGAAACGGTAACTTATGCAAAGCGGGTAGCCATATCTTCTCTTAATGAAATAAGCGAAAGTTTTGCCTTCATAACAGAAGATGCGCAAGCGCAAATGAAGAACGATAAAACGCTTTCAAAGGAAGAACGATTAGCAATGGAAAGTAAAATTCTAAACTTCTTGCATGTCACGGATCGAGCAATGGAAGCCTCAGAAAGATTATCAAATTAAAAAACCTTACCTTAGGATAAATGGAAGCAAAGACATTTAATTGGCACCAAGACGAGACTAAACTGTTTGGTCAATATTGGAAAAATGATTCAGCAAAAGCTATAGTAGCCATCGTTCATGGTATGGGTGAGCACAGTGGCCGGTATGCTGACTTTGTGGTCCCTCAACTATTTGCCGCAGGATATTCGGTTATCGCTTTTGATCAGTTTGGACATGGATTAACTGAAGGGAAAAGAGGGCATTGCCCGAACTATGAAGCTGTGCTCAATTCTGTTGAGAATTTATTAAGCAAAAGCAATGAATATTTAGGGTCAAATTTACCCACCTTTCTTTATGGCCATAGTATGGGGGGAAATGTGGTAAGTAATTATTTACTTAGAAAAGAAAGCCATGTAAAAGGAGCTATAATTTCAAGCCCCATGTATCGCTTAGCTTTTGATCCACCCGCATGGAAACTAATTGCAGGTAAATTAATGCGCAATATATACCCTGCTTTTCAAGAGCGAACTGGTCTGGATGCAAGTGCGATCTCTAGAGATCGTGCAGCGGTAGAAAAGTATATCAATGACCCCTTGGTACATGATAAAATTACCGTAAATTTTTCCCTGCCCTTCTTTGAGGCCGGAGAGTATGCTATTGAAAATGCCAAAGCAATGAAAGTTCCCGCTTTACTTATTCATGGCACCAAAGATGCACTAACAGACTATAAGGGTAGTGAGGCTTTTGCGCAAAATGCAGGGAAAGAAGTAAGTCTAAAACTTTACACGGATGGTTATCATGAATTGCATAACGAGCCAAATAAAGAAGCCGTATTGGCTGATGTAATTACTTGGCTAGATAAACAAGTTTAAAGTGCCCTTACTCAACGAAAATTCTAAGCATCAAACTCAAAACATCGAAGGGTGGTTTGCTGTCCGTCGATTTGTCAAAGACACCTTTGGCAAGCGCCCCGATATTAATGCTATTTTATTTCTAATCGGGATGAATGAGGTGGGTGTCTATAAAGAAGAATGGGAAAAAGAAGAGAAGCAAAACTTGATGCATGTAGCAGTTTGTCGATTATTTCTGGAGGATGGATATTATAAATTTGTAGGCAAGGACCAAGATGGTTGGCCGCATTATGAGCTTCTTAAAGCCATTCCCAATATTCATCTAAAAGACCAAGAGGGCTTGTTAAAGGAAAAGATTGT
>CAZZMB010000065.1:0-1058 GCA_964655225.1 uncultured Chitinophagales bacterium
ATAGATGGGCAGGGAAATGTGGTAGCATTTGAAGATGATTTTGACAATAACGATTCATATACATTTGAATATTGTTTGCCGCAAGGTTCTTATTGTATTATAATAGAAGATGAGGGGGAAGATGGCTTGTCGCCATCGTTCTTTTTTGACCAAGGAAACTACCAATTAATAGTAGGTGGAATAGAAGTTTTTAATGGGGATGATATCGGTGGATCATATGAGTATTGTATAGAGGATGAAATAGATGACACCACAGGGTTAAGTAGCGCAACAACCCCAATATCATTTAACCTATACCCTAACCCTACAAGCGAAGGCTTTACTGTTGAAGCGAAAGAAAACATAAATAGGGTTCAGTTATTTGACATAATAGGCACAATGGTTTATGATCGCGAACTCAAAAACGAGCAAACCTATGTTTCCACTCAAGGATTTTCTAGTGGCGTATTTTTGGTTAAGGTTTTTAGTGATAAGGGAACCGGAATAGCTAAGGTTTTGGTTAAGTAGGTATGATAAGTATATGGAAAACCTTGGACAATATGGAACAACTTGATTTTATTCAAGAAGAATCAAACACCAAGCCAACGATTATTTTTAAACACAGCACACGTTGCGGCATTTCTCTTCACGCCAAACATAAGTTAGAGAGTGATTGGGTCTTTGAGGAGAAGGAACTTAACTTTTACTATCTAGATTTACTTAAACATCGAGACATTTCCAGTGAAGTTTCCAGTCGATTTAATGTCATTCATCAGTCCCCACAAATTATTATTTTAATGCAAGGGAAATCCGTTTTTGACACTTCTCACAACGCTATAAGTATTGGGGTTTTAAAATCCAACCTACCCTAAGTCGGGTGGGGAGTAAAAATATGCGCAGCCTTTTGTATTTTTACTCAATGAGAATGAACGCGGTCTTATTAATGGTTTGTGCCTCACTTACGGTATTTGCCCAAAAATATAACCCTAACGAGCATTATCATGCAGAAACGGCGGTGTCCGCATCTTACTATTACGGAACAATCTTTAAACACTCAAGTAATTTTCTGCCCGAAGTTA
>CAZZMB010000065.1:1158-4133 GCA_964655225.1 uncultured Chitinophagales bacterium
ACCAAACCCTATGACCGCGTCAACAACCCAACAAACAATGTTATAGGGTCTAAGTTAAACAACTGCACGCAGTTTAGTTTTGGCCTTGACTATAAAGTAGATAGGCGACTGAGTATTTTTACTGCGCTTAATTTCACCCATTTCTCAAACGCCTCTTTTCAATCACCCAACCTAGGCATTAATTACTTGGCATTTTCAATGGGGTTGAGGTATTTACCCAAACCAACTAAAGGCGGGTTTGATCAAAACCCAATTCCCAAGCCGATTCAAAAAAACTTCTTCCGATTAAATTGTGCCATGGCATTTTATGAGAATAGGGCTGCGGGCGGCCCCAAATATCCAATATATGTAGTAAGTGGAGCTTACTCTCGTTCAACAAGTGTGGTGAATCGAGTTTTTACGGGAGTAAACTACGCATTTGATGTAGGTAAGAAGGAATATCTTTCCCAATTTGTGGTTGACGAGAAAGCCATAAAGGCGAGTGATTTGAGTGTTTTTGTGGGCGATGAAATCTATTTAGGACGACTAAGTTTTGATGTTTTACTAGGCATATATATATTGAACGCATACGACAGCACCCCTCCGGTTTATGCTAAGCTTGGCCTAAATTATCACGCGGTCAAATTTGGAGAAACTAAGGAGAAGAGTTTGTTTATAGGTGTTCACATGAAAACCCATTATTCGGTCGCACAATATTTTGATGTAGGAATAGGGCTTAATCTCTAGTAGTTAAACTTAAATATCAAACCGTCACTACCCGTTACAAACCCTCGATTAGGGTCAATTAAACAAACTTTAAGGAAGTCGTTTGTAAAGGGGGTCTCGACCGCTAGCCATTCGTTGTTTAGAAAATCGGCAGCGTACAACAAGCTTCCATTTTGACCAGCGATGAAGGCACTAGACTCATCGATGTCAACACTTTCAAGATTTCCTTTTCCAGAAAAAAAACTGGCTTTTCTAGCGCTTCTCTCCCAAGAAGCACCCTTATCTATAGATTTAAATATTTTTCCCTGATAACCAATAAGCAAACCACCTCCTTGACTATTAAAATCAATATCTTTAAAGTAGTCTCCCTTCACTGCATTTGGCGACCAGGTATCACCAGCGTTATAGGTTTTAAAAACCGCACCATAGCCAGCGATCAAACCTTCTTGTTGATTGAAGAAATATAGGGCCTGCATATCTTGATTAATTAAACTGTCGGTATAGTTTTCATTTCCAAAGTTATAACGAACAAAACCCCCATTGTAATAATTAGATCCAGCAGCAATAATTAAGCTGTCCGGGGTAATAAAAGCGACATCTCTTAACACGGGGAAATCGGGCGCATTTTCTGTTAAAGTCCAGGTACTTCCCCCATCTTTAGTTCGCCAGGTTCTGCCAGAAAAACCCACAGCAACACCTTCGTTTTGGTTTTTAAATGCAACAGCGAAAAGCACGTTATCTGTTTCAAGAACAATTTCCCAACTCAACCCACCATCTATACTTTTACCAACCACTCCGGACTTCCACAACTTACCTCCACAGAAATATGCCGTATTGTTATCTATAAAAGTTAGGTCGTAAATGTCGGCTGTTGTTGCGCTGTCTAGGGTCACTAAATCTAATTGGATGGACTCTTTTTTACAAGAAAGAGAGCAAAGAACAAGACACATAAAACTAAACCACTTCATCAATACTTTTTAAAACAAGTGCACAAGCGGTTCGTATTTGTTCTTCAGATATTATTAATGGTGGTGCAATCCGCATGCTATGACTATTAAATAAAAACCAATCTGTGACAACTCCATTTGCAATGCATTGATCAATTATTTTTTTATTGGTTTCAAAACTATCAAAAACAAGCGCCATCATCAAGCCGGCTCGATTGATTTTTTCAATTTTAGGGTGAACAAGAAGTTTTTCAAATAAAGCGCCCTTCTGTTCAACGTCTTTAATATGGTTTTCTTCACACAATATAGTTAAGGACGCGAGGGCAGCAGCACAGCTTACAGGGTGACCACCAAAAGTGGTTATGTGCCCAAGTATTGGTTTGTCTTGAAAAACCGCCAATTTTTCAGTGGAGCTAACAAATGCACCCAAAGGCATACCCCCACCAAACGCTTTAGCTAAAAGTAAAATATCAGGTACAATTTCCTCATGTTGAAAGCGGAAAAACTCCCCCGTTCTCCCCATACCAGTTTGTATCTCATCAACAATTAACAACGCACCATTGTCATTGCATTTTTTTTGTAAGTTTTTAAGATAGCCTTTTGAAGGGACGGTAACACCAGACTCGGCTTGAACAGCTTCCACAATTACAGCAGCGGTCTGATCACTTATTTTGTCTAGTTCAGCTTCTACATTATAATGTAGCATATTACAGTTGGGTATTAAAGGGCGATAATTGCTCTTAAAATACTCATCACCCAAAACACTTAATGCACCCATGGTGCTGCCGTGATAACTATCCTTAAAATAAAGGATTTCAGTTCTGCCGGTATATCTTTTAGCTAGTTTAAGAGCCCCCTCGGTTGCTTCAGTTCCAGAATTGGTAAAATAAACACTTTGCAATTTATCTGGAAGTAAGGAGCAAAGTTTTTTGGCAAGGTGAACTTGCGGCTTTTCGACAAACTCACCATATACCATAAGGTGCATGTATTTTGCTGCCTGCTCTTGAACGGCCTCCACTATTTTAGGGTGACTATGCCCCAAACTACTCACGGAGATACCTGAAATTAAATCAATAAGTTGCTTACCAGATTGCGTATAAATATACACGCCCTCAGCATGAGAAGTTTCAACCCCCAAAGGAGCATCGCTGGTTTGGGCTACGTGTTGTAAAAAAGAATGCCTAAGCGTCAAAGGTTTAAACTATTTATTGACTACAATTTTACCACGTCCCAACATTCTTTCTTTTTGAAGGAAATGATAAAAGTAGATACCATTATTAAAATTATTGGCGTCAATTTGAAGCTTACTTTTGTTTTGATGAT
>CAZZMB010000066.1:0-3905 GCA_964655225.1 uncultured Chitinophagales bacterium
ATTCAGTTGCTCAGGCTTTACAAGATCTATCGATAAAATATGGTAAGCCATTTTTATTTGGTGTTTTAACACCTAATACTTTTCAAGAAGCATTGGATAGAGCAGGGGGGAAGCATGGAAACAAGGGGGTGGAAGTGGCGGTCGCTGCTCTAAAAATGGTAGCCTTAGAGAAGAAAATGCAATATGATGCTGAGTAAAATTATTGGCATCCTGCTTTCAATTTTCTGTTTTCAATTCAGCTATTCACAGCATATAAAATCAGCTTTATTTCTGGAGAATAGCCATAGCTACTTTAATAATCACAAGTTATTCGATAACCGTGCTCAGACAGTTTTTAACGAGTTGATTGACGATATTAATACAACAGGGGATACCAGTAATATCAGCATGATATATTAAGAGAAAAAATAATCCAAAAGCGTTAATTATGAAATTACACATCATTGATACCGGCTTATTTAAACTAGATGGTGGCGCTATGTTTGGCGTGGTTCCAAAATCACTCTGGAGTAAATATCAGCAACCCGATGAGAGTAACCTTTGCACTTGGGCGATGCGTTGCTTATTAATTGAAACTGACCAGAAACTTATTCTAATTGATACCGGAATGGGCGATAAGCAAAGTGAGAAATTTTTTGGTCATTATCATCCTCATGGCGATGCTACCCTATTAAAAAGTATAAAAAATAAGGGATTTAGCGCTGAAGATATAACAGATGTCGTGCTTACTCATTTGCACTTTGATCATTGCGGTGGTGCAGTTTCTAAAGATCTGAATGGTGATTTATTTACAACTTTTCCAAATGCCACTTATTGGAGTGATCAGGAACATTGGGAATGGGCGATTAATCCTAATGCTCGAGAGAAAGCTTCGTTTTTAAAAGAAAACATCTTGCCGATTCAAGAATCAGGACAATTGCAATTTATCAATGAGTACACCAAGATTATTCCTGAATTGACTTTTGCCTTAGCGAATGGACATACTGAAGGAATGCTTATTCCCCATATTCAATATGGAGATAAGACTATTGTTTTTATGGCTGATTTACTTCCTTCTCCAACGCATATACCAATTGCCTGGGTAATGGGTTATGATGTTCGTCCACTAGTAACAGTAAGAGAAAAAGAAACATTTTTACAAGAAGCAGTAAATAAAGAATACATCTTGTTTTACGAGCATGATGCACATGTGCAAGCCTCCAAAGTTATCGCTACAGAAAGGGGTAATTTTAAAGCAGGAGAGCAAGGTGATTTAGCATCGTTTCTCTAAGAGAATTGTGGAAGTTAATATGCTGTTAAAAGTAAGTAAGATTAAATTTGGAACTAAATTCTGTATATTTTTGTAACTCATAAAAAAGAAAAAAATGGAAGCATTCGGTCCGGTATTTAAAATATTTGCGAGTTCATTCTTAGCAGGAATTGTTATCGCTTACTTGAAATCATTTATAAAAAAGCCCTCCAATTGGTCAATTGAAATATTATCTAATTTTCTAGGAGCTTTGTTTATATTTTCAGGATTTGTGAAAGGAATCGATCCGCTTGGTACTTCATATAAAATGAAAGATTACTTCGATGCTTTTTCTCAATTTACTGGTTTTAGTTTCGAGTGGTTGGCAAATATGAGTACATTCTTTGCAGTCTCGATGATTGTCTTAGAGATTGTGCTGGGTATAGCCTTAATAATAGGTTTTAAGAAAAAAATAACCTTAGGTATTTCTGCGGCAATGATGATTTTCTTTACGGTGCTCACCGGCTTTACTTATTTGACCGGTTTCATTAATCCAGATTATTACGATATCACTACTAGGCAGGAATTGCAGTCGGCTGGTGAGCATATTCAGGTCTTTGTAAAGTATGATAAGTTACAAATGAAGGTTACTGATTGCGGATGTTTTGGTGACTTTCTAAAGCTGGAACCCAGAGTTACCTTTCTAAAAGACGTTTTTTTAATGTTCGTTTTATTAGCCTTATTTTTGGGTATCAAGCATATTAAGCCATTGCTTAGTAATTATTTTTCTTGGATGAAAATAGGCGGATCGATTTTATTCTTTTTGCTTTTCTGTTTTAGTAATTATATCTGGGGCTTGCCATTGGTTGATTTTAGGCCTTATAAAATTGGTAAGAATATCGTGGAGCAGCGTGTAGAGGTTCCAGACAAGTTGGACTACGGATTTACCTTTGAAAATATGGAAACAGGCGAAACTAAACGTGTAGCTATGGCTGATTATACAGCAGCTAAGACGGATCCATTATGGGAGTTTACAGGGGAACAAGATAATATTGTTTTAGAGAAAGGAATTCCAGCCAAGATCGCTAATTTTGGAGCATATAATGATGATGGGTTCGATGTAACAGATGACATTCTATATAATGAATCTTATAGTTTTTGGGTGTTAAGTAAAAGCTTATCCAAGTCTAATAAAGAGACATGGACTGATCTAAATGTAGTGTCTGCTTATGCAATTGAGAACGATTTTGCCATGTTTGCTTTTATGACCACAAACTTTGAGGATGCTGAAATTTTTAGGCATGAGCATCAATGTACTTATCCATTCTATCAGGCTGATGAGACTTTCATTAAGACTGTAATCCGTTCGAATCCTGGATTGGTTTTATTAAAAAATGGAGTAGTAATGGGCAAGTGGCATCATAGTGATATTCCGAATAAGGAAGAGATTGATTCTTACATTCAAAGCTTGAACTAAGTGTTTAAATTTTTACTTCAAAGAATTCTTTCAGGAGTCTTGGTGCTTCTGGGTGTTATCGTTGTTATATTTATATTACTTAATATTATTCCGGTTAATGCTGAACAGATGAGTCTAGGACAAAATGCTGATGAAGCGACGGTTTTGGCGACTAAGAAAAAGCTCCGTTTGAACCATTCACCAAGTATGCGTCTTTGGTTTTATCTTTCGGACGTATCCCCTTTAAGTATCCAAAGCCATTCTGATAGTGAAGCACCTCTATTTCTAGGTAGTGGTGATTATACATATGCTACATTGTTTAAGTTTTCGTCTAAGAGTTTCGTATTCAAACAACCTTATTTTGGTCGATCCTTTCAATCGGATAAGCCAGTATGGCAGATACTCACAAGGAAGATGCTCCCGACGGGTATATTAGCTCTTACCGCGATAAGCCTGGCAAGTATCATAGGCATAGCGTTAGGTTTGGTAGCAGCCTTAAATTACGGTAAATTTTTGGATAGAGGATTAATTGCAATATCGGTTTTAGGAATTTCTATCCCCAGTTATTTTTCTGCTTTGCTATTGGCTATTATTTTCGGCTATTACTTATCGAATTATACTCACTTGAATATCACAGGTCCTCTTATTGATGTTTCTGATTTAGGTGAGTATTTCATCAATTGGAAGAATTTAATTTTACCGACAATTGCCTTAGGTATTCGTCCTGTGGCAATTATTTTACAACTCACTCGAAACAGTATGTTGGACGTACTAAACGCAGATTATGTGCGCACGGCAAAATCAAAGGGCTTGACAAATAGGGTAGTGATTTTAAAACACGCTTTACGTAATGCTCTGAATCCTGTAGTTACCTCTATCACAGGATGGTTTGCAGCCCTGTTAGCTGGAGCTTTTTTTGTGGAGTATATCTTCGATTTTAAGGGATTAGGGCATGAGACGGTGCATGCATTGACCATGTTCGATTTTCCTTTGGTCATGGGAGCCGTATTAATTATTGCGGCTAGTTTTGTTTTGGTCAATTTAATCGTGGATGTTTTGTATTCATATTTAGATCCTAGAATTAAGATAGATGGCTAGGACACTTTTTTTAATTGGTTTTATGGCTTCAGGCAAAAGTTCTTTAGGAAAGAAATTGGCCAAGCATTTTGCGATGGATTTTATCGACTTAGATAAGGAGATAGAGCAAGCCGAATCGAAGTC
>CAZZMB010000067.1:0-3900 GCA_964655225.1 uncultured Chitinophagales bacterium
AGAGTAAGAGGACAAAAAGATAGTCCATTAAAACGTAGTTTAATATGCCTCACATTTAAATCGCAAAAAATAGATATTAATGAACTAGCTATCGAGATTACAAGGCATCAATACACTGATGAATACATAGATCTCACTAAAGATTTTTATTTAAAATTATAGAATTTTCAAGTAGATTAACTATTTTTGTAAAATATTTCACAAATTCTCTTTTTTAGTTAAAATAATTGATTTAATCTTAAATAAACTCAATGAAAACAGATTCGTTTCAAGCACCTGATTATTACAATTTAGACGATTTACTTTCAGAAGAACACAAACTTGTTAGGAGCGCAGCTCGTGATTGGGTAAAAAGAGATATTTCTCCCATTATAAATGACTATGCCCAAAAAGCAGAGTTTCCAACTCAAATCATTAGTGGCTTAGCTAATATAGGTGCTTTTGGCCCTTATATTCCAACTGAATATGGTGGTGCTGGGCTTGACCAAATCTCGTACGGTTTAATTATGCAAGAAATTGAACGTGGGGATTCGGGTGTACGAAGTACAGCTTCAGTGCAGTCATCTCTAGTAATGTATCCTATTTGGAAATATGGAAATGAAGAACAAAGACAAAAATATTTACCTAAACTAGCAAGTGGTGAATGGATTGGATGTTTTGGTCTGACGGAACCTGACCACGGTAGTAATCCTGGTGGAATGACTACAAACTTTAAGGACATGGGGGATCACTATTTATTAAATGGAGCTAAAATGTGGATTTCTAATTCCCCAATAGCACAATTAGCTGTTGTATGGGCTAAGAATGAAGAAGGTAGAATACACGGATTGATTGTTGAGCGCGGTATGGAAGGGTTCTCAACTCCTGAAACACACAATAAATGGTCTTTAAGAGCAAGTTCAACAGGTGAACTTATCTTTGATGATGTCAAAGTTCCAAAAGAAAATTTACTTCCTAACAAATCAGGGCTAGGTGCTCCTTTAGGATGTTTAGACTCTGCACGCTACGGAATTGCGTGGGGAGCAATTGGTGCAGCTATGGATTGTTATGATACGGCGCTTAGATATAGCAAAGAACGCATACAGTTTGGGAAGCCAATTGGTCAATTTCAACTGCAGCAAAAGAAACTTTCAGAAATGATTACTGAAATCACAAAAGCACAATTGCTAACCTGGCGTCTTGGTGTTTTAAGAAATGAAGACCGTGCTACTACTGCTCAGATTTCAATGGCTAAAAGAAATAACGTTGATATGGCAATAAAAATAGCTAGAGAAGCTCGTCAAATGCTTGGTGGCATGGGAATTAGCGGCGATTACAGTATAATGCGCCACTCAATGAATCTCGAGAGTGTTATTACTTACGAAGGGACTCATGACATACACTTGTTAATAACCGGGCTAGACATTACCGGACTAAACGCCTTTAAGTAAGATCTATTATGAAGAGTATTTTAAGACTTTTTATACTCATATCAATTGTAAGTCTGAATTTCCTTAGCTGCAATATAAAAGCGGAGATCCCAGAAATTTCAAGTTATGAACAAACTGAAGATCCTGAAGATGAAGAACCTGAGGATGAAGAGCCTCTACCAATATACTTTAAACTAATTTCACTAGGAGATAGCTATACAATTGGACAGAGCGTTTGTGAGGACTGCCGATTTCCAGCACAGTTAAGAGACAGTTTAAAAACCTATTTTTTAGAGCAAGATAACATAAGCCTAGAGATTATTGCTCAAACAGGTTGGACTACTTCAAACTTAAAAACTGCAATAGCTGCAGCTGAACCATCGTCTGATTTTGACTTAGTAACTCTTTTGATTGGAGTAAACAATCAATACCAAAATAAACCGTTTAGCCTTTACGAGACAGAATTCATTGAGCTTATTAACACTGCTATCACATTAGTGGGTGGAGATGCTTCAAAATTAATAGTAGTATCGATTCCAGATTACGCATATACACCTTTTGGTCAAAACTATAATCCATCCTACATAAGCGAACAACTTTTACAGTACAATAGCTACGCAGAAACGTATTGCAATAACAATAATCTTAACTATGTTTACATAACTGATATTACACAGGAAGGACTCACAAATACCGATCTTGTAGCAACAGATAACCTACACCCGTCTGCACTGGCCTACACTAAATTTGTAGAGCGTATTTTACCAATTGCTTTAGAGATTTTAGAATAGTAAGTCTATTTATTTAATCTTCAGGTGCTAATTTGATTTTAAGCCCCTGTAATTCATTAGTTATTTGAATTTGACACCCTAGTCGACTTGATGGTTTTACATTTAAAGCCTCACTTAGCATTGCATCTTCGTCTTCTGATTTTTCGTTCAATTTATGACTCGATACAATATAACATTGACACGAGGCACACATAGCCATTCCTCCACAAACCCCAATTGTTCCTTCTGGAGCCAACTCAAAAAGTCTTATTACTTCCATCAAATTTAAAGCCATATCTGTTGGAGCTAGAACATCATGCGTAGTACCATCACGGTCTGTGATTTGTATGTTTACATCATTAGCCATATTAGTCTATAGATTTTACAACTGCTTTGGGAGCTTCTTTACGGGAACCATCAAAACCATCTATCCCACTTACAGTAGTATATTTCAATACATATCTTTTGCCAGGGTTAATAATTTTATAAGCGGCTTGACACATAAGAGTTGCTTCATGAAATCCACAAAGAATAAGTTTTAATTTTCCAGGATAGGTATTTACATCTCCAATAGCAAAAACTCCAGGAATATTAGTTTGATAATCAAGAGCGTTATTTACTTTAATTGCGTTTTTTTCAATTTCAAGCCCCCAATTGGCAATTGGCCCTAATTTGGGAGACAATCCAAATAATGGAATGAAATTATCTGTATCAATTCGTTGAGACGATCCATCAAGATTAGAAACCTCAATCGATTCTAACTTACTTTTTCCAAATACAGCTGTAACCTCAGCAGGAGTAATAAGTTTAATTAAACCTTTATTTTTTAGTTCCTGGACTTTATCAACAGAATCTAGAGCACCTCTAAATTCATTTCTACGGTGAATAAGTACAACTTCGCTAGCAACTTCGCTTAAAAATATAGCCCAATCCAATGCAGAGTCACCCCCACCGGCTATAACAACTCTTTGATCCCTATATATTTCAGGATCCTTAATCATATAAGCAACACCTTTGTCTTCAAAAGACTGCAAATTCTTAATTGAAGGTTTTCTGGGCTCAAAACTACCTAAACCACCGGCTATAGCAACTACTGGCGCCTTATGCTGTGTACCTTTGTTTGTGGTCACAACAAAAGATCCATCAGGTTGCTTTTCTATTGTTTCCGCTCGTTCTCCTAAGGTAAATCCAGGTTCAAATTGTTTTGACTGCTCTAAAAGTTTGTCTGTAAGCTCACCAGCTAATATCTCAGGATAAGCAGGGACATCATATATTGGTTTCTTAGGATATATTTCTGAACACTGGCCGCCTGGATGTGGTAAAGCGTCTATGAGATGACATTTCAGTTTCAGAAGTCCTGCTTCGAAAACCGAAAACAGTCCTGTTGGACCAGCTCCAATAATTATGATGTCAGTCGTAATCATCCTATGCTTCAATATTTATGACTGACTCAATTTGTGGCGCATATTTTTTAATGGTTAATTCCACACCCGACTTCAATGTCATTTGATTAACACTGCAAGAGGAACAGGCCCCGATAAGTTGGACTTTGACCAAACGATCGTCTTCAATAGATATAAGATTTATATTTCCTCCATCATTTTCTAAAAATGGACGAATCTCATTCAAAGCTTTCTCAACGTTAAGTTTAATTTCTTCTGAACTCATAGTTATTATTTTTTGACTGCGGAACAGCCTGCCATTGTTGTTATTTTTATTGC
>CAZZMB010000068.1:0-3722 GCA_964655225.1 uncultured Chitinophagales bacterium
TTAGCCATTTGTAAAACAAACTTTTTCAGCTCATTCATGTCATTTTTTAAATCAAACATAATTTTGTAGAGGATCTCTCGTTCTGAAAAATTATCCTGTGAACCTTTACTATCGACTAGTTTTGGCAAGTTGCTTGGGTTGTCTGGTATGAATCTAGAAAGATCAACTCCATTTAACTCCACTTGGTCACTTAGAATTGCACATTGTTCAGCAATATTTTTTAATTGGCGAACATTACCAGGCCAAGCATATCTTTTTAATACGGAAGCTGCATCCGGCATTAATCGAATATTGTGTGAACGATTCTTTTCGGCAAAATCGGATGAAAACTTTCGAAAAAGAAGTTCAATATCTTCTCCTCGATCTCGCAAAGCGGGCATTTCAATTTGAACAGTGCTTAATCGATAATACAAGTCCTCTCTGAATTTCCCTTTTTGTATATCTTTTAGTAAATTTTTATTGGTAGCCGCAACTACGCGAACATCTGTTTTTTGAACTTGAGAAGAGCCTACTTTTATAAATTCTCCTGTTTCTAGTACTCTCAATAACCGAGATTGAGTCCCAATGGGCATTTCGGCAATCTCATCCAAAAATATGGTACCTCCATCAACCGTCTCAAAATATCCTTTTCTTTTATCGTTAGCACCAGTGAAAGAGCCCTTTTCATGTCCGAACAATTCCGAATCAATTGTACCCTCAGGAATTGCTCCACAGTTTACTGCAATAAATTTATTATGTTTTCTAGCACTTAGTTGATGAATGATTTGAGAAAAGACCTCTTTACCCGTTCCACTTTCTCCACTAATGAGTACTGAAAGATTAGTTGGAGCCACTCGTTCTGCAATACTTATCGCAAAGTTTAATGCTGACGAATTCCCAATTATCCCAAAACGTTGTTTTATACTTTGTGTGCTCATTTGTTTTTAAATAAATTAGCTATGGGTTGATAGGCAAACTCATTTTTTTGCCAAAACCTATATCCGTTAATTAAATTTATACTTTTTTACTCTTCTATTAGTTGTCCTAACAAAACATTTGATGTACAAGCGGTTATTTTCACCTTTACATAATCCCCTGGTTTTGCATTTCCTTTCGGAAAAACTACCATATTAATTCTATTATCTCTTCCCGCGAGATCATCATCACTTTTCTTGGAATACTTTTCCACTAGGACTTCAACTGTTTCCCCTATCATATTTTCATTGTGTGCAAGGGAATGCTTTTTCTGTAGCGAAATAACCTCAGTTAGCCTACTTTTCTTCAATTCTTCCGGCACATCGTCCTCATAGCGTTTTGCGGCTAAGGTACCCGGTCGCTCGGAATAAAAATACATGTAAGATAGATTATACTTTACGGATTCCATTAATGAAATTGTCTCGCTGTGCTGCGCATTTGTTTCCCCACAAAAACCAGTTATAATATCCGTTGATATAGTACATCCGGGAATAATTCTTCGAATTGCTTCTATTCTATCCAAATAATATTCTCTGGAGTATCCTCTATTCATTTTTTTCAATAATTCACTATTACCACTTTGAACTGGCAAATGCACATTGTTGCAGATATTTGGGTATTTAGCAATAATGTGAAGTACATTGTCATGCATATCTTTAGGGTGAGAAGTTGAAAACCGAACCCGTAAATCAGGTGCAAGCTTTGCAACCTCTTCCAAAAGATTGGCAAAATTAAAGACCTTATCGGTATCTCTAAGCTCTATTAGCTTCTTGCCTCTAATTTTTTCATCTTCGCTCCACCGATAAGAATCCACATTTTGTCCAAGTAAAGTTACTTCCTTATATCCATTATCATATAAATGCTGTACCTCTGCAAGTATACTATCTGGATGACGACTTCTCTCTCTTCCTCTGGTCTGTGGTACTACACAAAACGAGCAAATATTATCACATCCTCTTGTAATTGAAACAAAGGCATTGACTCCGTTCGAGTTTAGACGGACAGGATTGATATCTGCATAAGTCTCATCTCGAGATAAAAGTACATTTATTGTTTTTTGACCAGATTCAGCTGCTACGATTAAATCAGGAAGCGAGCGATAAGCGTCCGGGCCAATGACTATATCCACCAATTGTTCCTCTTCTAAAAACTTATCTTTTAACCTTTCTGCCATGCAACCCAACACCCCAACTAAGGCACCTTTGTTCCTCTTTTTCACACTTTTAAAATGCATCAGTCGTTTGCGAATAGTTTGTTCCGCTTTATCCCGAATGGAGCAAGTATTTATAAATACTAAATCTGCTTCATTATAATCTTTTGTAGCATCATATCCACTACTACCTAATATAGAAGCTACAACTTCACTGTCTGCGAAATTCATGGCACATCCATAACTTTCAATGTAATATTTCTTTCCATTACTCCTGATATCCGCCGGGCGCTCAAGTTCAAGCGCATTCCCCTGTATGGATTCATCCATAGACTTGGTATGTAATTCAAAGGGAATTTTATTGTTATATAAATCAGGCATCTCGTGTTTTAAGGACTGTAAATATAAGTAAAATGAGAAATAGAACTGACAGTTTGGCAGATTATTATTTGGTCTTAAGTTTTTTTAAGCGCTTTTTTATAATTTATTTTGCGTGAACATTATCCCTTAATTTTCAATTAACTAATTACAATCAAAAGTATTATGCCAGCCACCAAACTTAATAGTCCTATCACTTTTCCTTCTGGTAAAACCTTAAATAATCGGTTTATGTTAGCACCGATGACAAATACACAAAGCGAGGAAAACGGTCAATTGAGTGAAGATGAATACCGATGGCTGGTCATGCGAGCAAAAGGTGGCTTTGGTTTAGTTTGCACTTGTGCATCACATGTGGATCCATTGGGCAAAGGGTTTCCTGGTCAATTGGGTATTTTTAACGATGAGCAAATTGAAGGACATCAAAGACTTTCGGCAGGTATCCAAGCTGAAGGAAGTATAGCAATGATTCAATTGCATCATGCTGGTATGCGCTCACCGGAAAAATTGATTGGAGAAAAACCTGTGTGTCCATCCGATAATGACGAGACAGGTGCAAGAGGCTTAAGGTTGGATGAAGTGCATACACTTAGGGATCAATTTATCCAAGCGGCTATTCGTGCCGAAAAGAGTGGGTATGACGGTGCTCAGATTCATGGGGCACATGGATATATTCTTTGTCAATTTTTAAGTCATGAGCATAATCATCGAACTGATCGATATGGGGGAAGTTTGGAAAACCGCGCAAGAATTATTAAGGAAATTATAGCTGGAATTCGAAAGCAATGTAAGCCAGGTTTTATTTTAAGTATACGCCTATCTCCCGAGAGAATGGGAATGAAATTAGCCGAAATCAAACAACTTTGTTTAGAATTTGATAAGGAACAAACCTTAGATTTTTTGGATATCTCTTTATGGGATTGCTCAAAAATGCCTGAAGAAAAAATACACCAAGACAAAACACTACTTGCTCACTTTACGGAATTAGGGCTGGAACATACCCTATTAACCGTAGCAGGAAAAATTAGTACCGCTGAAGATGTGAAAAAAATTCTATCCCAAGGAGTTGATTTTGTCGGTATCGGTAAATCAGCGATTCTTCATCATGATTTTCCACTTTTGGTGATGAATAATGATGATTTTCAAACTATGCAGACACCTGTTAAAAGAAGTCACCTTATCCAGGAAGGACTTGGAGAAAAATTCTTGACTTACATGAGCCGTTGGCCAAACTTTGTGC
>CAZZMB010000069.1:0-3010 GCA_964655225.1 uncultured Chitinophagales bacterium
ACCTTCATTACAAACATGGGCATTGAGCGCCACAATCGGAAATATTGAGGAAGCTACTGAGCATGCCTTAGGAATCAGTTCTACAAATAGAGTAATGATAAATCATGCACCAAAAAGAAAAACAACAATTAAAAGTATACTTCCAGAATCAATTGATGGATTTCCCTGGGGTGGACATCTAGGCCTACGCAATTACGAAGAACTCATTGCAAAGCTAGATCCGAAAATAAGTACATTGCTATTTACAAATACGCGAAACCAATCAGAACGATGGCACCAATGCTTACGTTATGCATGCCCTGAAATGGAGGGTTTACTAGCTCTTCACCATAGTGCAATAGATCGTTCTGAAAGAGAAACTATTGAGCAAGATATGAAATTGGGATTAATCCGTTGGGTGGTTTGTACAAGTTCACTAGATCTAGGAATTGACTTTCAGCCTGTTGAGAAAATTGTACAAATTGGTAGTCCAAAGAACATCGCACGATTACTACAAAGAGCCGGGCGTTCTGCTCATTCCCCTGGAGGAGAGTCACAAGTAATATTTATGCCAACAAATGCATTAGAGCTTCTAGAGCTTAGTGCATTAAGAAGAGGATTAGAAAATGAATTAGTAGAAAATAGAAAAACTCCGTGTAAGCCGCTTGATGTACTACTTCAACATCTAACAACATTGGCATGTGGACCGGGCTTTAATCCTAAAGAAACACTCATAGCAATCCGTAGAACGGCTTCATATGCTTCATTAAAAGACGAAGAATGGAAATGGTGTCTATTATTTCTAGAGAAAGGAGGAGTCTGTTTAAACGCATATTCACGATTTCGTAAGCTTGAATGGAACGCTGTTGAAAAGCTATTTTTTATCAGTGACCAATCAATAGCCCGACTTCATCGACTGAATATTGGGACGATCACTTCTGCACCTTCCGTGCGTGTTCGCTTTAGTCGTGGTGTATATCTTGGACATGTTGAAGAGAGTTTCATCAGTCAATTAAAACCAAAAGATGTTTTCTTCTTTGCAGGGCGTCAATTAGAACTCATCAGGATGAAGGAAATGACAGCCTATGTAAAAATAACAACCAGAAAAAGTTCAATGGTTCCAGCCTGGGCAGGAGGTCAGATGGCCTTATCAGACCTTTTAACGACTCAGCTGAGGGAAGAAGTATCACGAGCATCCAAGTTAATTCTAGATACACCAGAGTTACAGGCTTTAAGACCCTTGATTGATCGACAACTAGACTTGTCATTGATGCCAAGAGAAAATCAGTTTTTAATTGAAACATGTGTTACCAAGGAAGGGCAACATCTCTTCGCCTATCCATTTGAAGGTCGTTTTGTTCACGAAGGTCTAGGCTTTTTATGGGCATCACGATTATCAAAATATCAAAAGAGTACAATCACTGTATCAGTAAATGATTATGGATTTGAGCTTTTAGCACCTAGACAATATCCATTAAGCAAGCTCATCGAAGAAACTCTAGAAATTCTGTTGGATGATGAAGATCTAGAAGTAGATATTGAAAATGCATTAAATTTATCAGAATTGTGTAAACGACGCTTCCGAAGTATTGCGCAGGTATCTGGACTTATGATGCAGGGCTTTCCTGGTAAAAATAAAAGTAGTGGTCAGTTGCAAATCAGCGGATCACTACTATGGGATGTATTCAATAAGCATGAACCACAGAATCTACTACTTAGGCAATCACGATTTGAAGTACTAAATGAACAGCTCGAATTACCTCGTTTAAAAAAAGCATTACAACGAATACGAAAAGGTGACATTATCCATAGTAAAATTGCAAGACCAGGTCCACTAGCGTTTCCGCTGTTAGTTGAGCGATTACGATCTCGGCTAAGCAATGAGTCAATATTAGAAAGAGTCACAAGAATGCAAAATGAAGCATTGCGGCATGAAAGGTAACAAATTATCTGAATCGACAGAATAACTAATATTTAAATAACATAGAATAACTAATTTAGATCCCAGATTAAATCACTTAAACATGACAGTCAAAAGCGCTATTTAAAAATAGGAAATGATTTCAAGCAGTGCAAAGCTGTAATACCTAGAATATAGAGGCTGTGGTGATTAAATGCCAATTGAAGAAAATGTATCGGATTACCCAAGGCCACCATTGATTGAGCTAGTGAATGGGAGTGTATCGGTTCTTATTGCAGATGAAATCATTGCTGAGGATACCCGCTACGTGCGTGTATGTGAAACCTTTCACCCACCAACGATCTATATCAATCCAAAGGCTTTTATCCATGGCTCGCTTCAACAAATCTCTGGACGTGGCTCATTTTGTGAATGGAAGGGAACAGCAGAGTATTGGTCACTGAGCAAGGCTGATGGATCAGATTCACGACCACGTGCTGGATGGAGCTATCCAAGACCAACAGAACGTTTTTCACTCCTTAAGGATTGGATAAGTCTGTACCCCCGATTAGTTGATGCTTGTATTTTGGAAGGTGAACATGTTTCACCTCAACCGGGTTCATTTTATGGTGGGTGGATTACAAGTTGGACGATTGGGCCCTTCAAAGGCGACATAAACCATCCAGAGTTAATCTAATGAATTGCAAGGAAAAATTAACGAACTTACTTCAATCAGATCCTAAAAGTTGCTTCATTCCATCATTGATCGAGGAATTTGAATTGCTATCAAGGGTTAACCTTGAAACTGATTTAACATTACTTAAGGGAGTTTGGGAATTAAGATGGAGTAGCTCAACTCAGCCGTGGCTTAAGCAAGCTCCCTGGCTTGAAAATCTCCAGATTCTTGATCCAGTACAAAAAAAAGGGGTCAATCTATTACGTTTAAGTGCCCCCATTGGCTCTGTAGTGGGGATTGCTGTTGAAGCTGAATTGTCGATCAATAGCTCAAATCAAGTTGGCGTACAGTTTAAAAGAGGTGGCTGGCTTGGTCCCTCCTTAGGCAATGGATGGAGACCAAAGCTTCTTGCTACGATTAATCAATCCTTTCCTGCTTGGCTCGATATCACAGGG
>CAZZMB010000070.1:0-2976 GCA_964655225.1 uncultured Chitinophagales bacterium
TAGAGGTCATGCAAGAATTTTATTCCTTAGATGAACTTACTGAGGAAGAATTGGAAGAAGCTTATCAGCAAACACTGGTCTTAGTTGAAGAGTTGGAGTTTAAATCTACGCTCAACAAAGAAGAAGACGCTTTGTATGCCATCCTTGAAATCAATGCAGGAGCAGGTGGAACGGAAAGTTGTGATTGGAGTGAGATGCTCATGCGCATGTATATGATGTGGGCAGAGCGTAATGGCTTTAAGCTTA
This sequence comes from uncultured Chitinophagales bacterium, assembly GCA_964655225.1. Classification (GTDB taxonomy): domain Bacteria; phylum Bacteroidota; class Bacteroidia; order Chitinophagales; family UBA8649; genus JAFMKE01. The sequence goes on from CAZZMB010000070.1 coordinate 247, forward strand.
AAGAATTGAATCGACAAGATGGTGATGTAGCCGGAATTAAACAGATTTCATTGGAAATCATGGGTGACTATGCCTATGGTCAACTGAAAGGGGAGAACGGCGTTCACCGATTGGTGCGAGTAAGCCCATTTAACTCACAAGGGAAACGAATGACTTCTTTTTCATCTGTATTTGTTCATCCCATGATTGATGATACTATTGAAATTGAAATTAGCCCAGCTGACCTGAGTTGGGACACATTTAGGGCAAGTGGGGCAGGTGGACAGCACGTCAACAAAGTAGAGACAGCGGTGAGAGTGCGTCATGCACCTTCCGGTATTGTAGTGGAATGCCAACAAGGACGATCGCAGCAAGGGAATAGAGAAACTGCAATGAAGATGTTGAAGTCACAGTTGTATGAGTTAGAACTGGAAAAACGAATGGCGGAGCGAGAAAATATCGAAGCAGGAAAAATGAAAAATGAATGGGGTTCACAAATCCGGTCGTATGTCCTTGACGATAGGCGAGTAAAGGATCACCGAACCAATCACGAGTCTCGCAACACAGATGCGGTTCTTGATGGACATATTGATGACTTCTTGAAAGTTTTTCTTTTACACAATCACAAGTAATGAAAACTAGACTTCAAGAATCTTTTTTTTTACTTTATCAAAAGGAAGCTGATGTATTGGTGCAAGCCCCTACAAGAATTAACATAATTGGCGAGCACACCGATTACAACGATGGTCTAGTATTACCCGCAGCTATTGATTTACCTATCTACTTTGCATTTGCTGAAACAAAAACTCCCGTTGTATTTATATACGATGAAAACAAAAATCAGCGCTTTTCTTTTGATTTAGAAGAAGAGTTGGACACTGCAGGACTTTCTCAATGGCGGAAGTATTATTACGGTGCTATTAAGCTTTTACAGGAAAAACACCAGCTCAACGGCTTTCAAGTTTTAAAAGTAGGTAAGGCGCCTATTGGCGCAGGAATAAGCAGTTCTGCAGCATTGTGTTGTGGGTTTATTTATGGTATAAACAACTTGTTTGAATTGGGACTTAACCGCTGGGAAATAGCCAAAATAGCTCAAAGAGTGGAACAAGAATATGTAGGTTTAAAATGTGGGTTCATGGATCAGTTTGCGGTTTTGTTTGGTGAAGAAAATCAAATTTTATCATTGAACTGTAAAGACTTGAATTATACCAAGCATACTATTCAGTTAAAAAAATATCGATTTATGCTTTGTAATAGCCAAGTGAAACATAATTTGGCTGAATCAGCATATAATGAGCGTGTAGAGGAGATGAATCAAGTGAGGAGTATCCTGGGTAAGGAAGATCTTAATACCGTAAAATTAGGAGAGTTGTCTGGCTTGCCAGAAACTTTATACAAACGAATGCAACATTTACTCACGGAGAATGAGCGGGTAAGGGAGATGGTGGAAGCTATCGAGCTAGGTGATTGGTCTAAAATGGGGTCTCTTTTAGAAGCAAGTCACTTGAGTTTACAAGAAAATTATGAGGTGACCTGTGCAGAAACAGATTTTTTAGTGGAAACCTTATTGGATGCAGGGGCAATTGGAGCAAGGCAAATGGGCGGTGGATTTGGAGGCTGCGTCATAGCCTTGCTTAAAAATGAAGAGGCAAATGATATTGCAGACTATTGTTTTAATGCATATGCTCAGCGCTTCAATGTAGATGCAGTTTTTTATAATTTCAATATTACTTCTGGTGTTAGCACCCTTTAATTATGGATTTTTCCCATCGACGTAAAAATATATTGACAGGAGAATGGATTCAAGTGAGTCCTCACCGCACTAAACGGCCATGGCAAGGTAAGCTTGAAGTGCATAAGGAGGAACAGCTTCACGAGCATGATGCCAATTGTTACTTATGCCCAGGCAATAAGAGAGCAAATGGTAAGGTTAACCCCAATTATAAGGGGGTTTATGTGTTTGATAATGATTTTCCAGCCCTACAAGCTGATATTCCTGAAACGCAAATAAATATTAAGGACTTGTTAGTCTCCAAATCTGAAAAAGGAATTTGTAAAGTGCTTTGCTTTTCGGAAAAACATCATTTGAGTTTAGCACAGATGGAACTTCCCGCTATTGAGCTAGTGATTAATTCTTGGGCGAAGGAATACCGAGAATTAGGGAGCTTAGACTATATTAATGCAGTTCAGATTTTTGAAAATAAGGGCGACATTATGGGGTGCAGTAATCCGCATCCGCATGGCCAGATATGGGCCCAAGAAAGTTTACCCCAGGAGATGGTCAAGGAGCAGACGCAGCAATTCAATTACTTTAAGCAACATAACAAGACATTGCTAGCTGATTATTTGCAGGAAGAACTTAAGCAAAAGGAGCGAATACTTTTTGAAAATAACTCATTTGTAGTATTGGTCCCTTATTGGGCTATTTGGCCATTTGAAACGATGATTATCGCCAAAGGAAACCTTACAAGTTTCAATGATTTTAAGCAAGCAGATAGGCAATCGTTGGCAGAAGCTATACAATATTTGACAAGTACTTACGACAAACTATTTGCTTGCTCGTTTCCATATTCAGCAGGTATTCATCAATCACCAACCGATGGTATAGCTCATCCAGAATGGACATTTCATATGCATTTTTATCCACCACTTCTTCGGTCTGCTACCGTGAAAAAGTTCATGGTGGGTTATGAGATGATGGGTAATCCACAGCGCGATTTTACTCCGGAATATGCTGCCAAATTGCTCAAA
>CAZZMB010000071.1:0-2942 GCA_964655225.1 uncultured Chitinophagales bacterium
GGCAATGGTGGTTTTGAATTGTCCCTGATTCAAATTGGTGTATTCAAGAAAAAAAAGAATTTAAGTTATAAAACGCATTGTCCTAGTTTTTAAAGACTAAAAAATAATTTATCAATTTATCCGTTACTTTTGTACAATGAAAAAACTACTTTATTTTTTTATGCTATTTGCCTTTATGCAGGTTTCCCTTGCTCAAGGAGAATACGATAATGAAATTCCTCAAAATAACGAGGAAGAGTTTGTCGGATTTAATAAGAAAGGAAAAGAAAAAAAGGACTTAAGTAGGATACGAATTGGCGGAGGTGCAGGCTTTGGATTGGGAGCCAACCAATTAGGCTTTAGTATATCACCAACGATCGGTTACCAAATAGTTGAGGACAGAGTTGAAATAGGCACCGGCCTACTCTATGACTATTATCGTTTCAAAGACTCAAATCCAGGTCTAAAATATGTGGAGAATACTGTTGGAAGCAATAACTATATCCGACTGTATATTTGGGAAGGATTATTTGCGCAACTTAGAGGGGTTTATCAAAAAACCTATCTTAACCTTAACTCCGTTAGCTTAGCTCCTTTGCGTCAAGGCAATGTCTTTGGTGGCGCTGGATATCAATATCAAGTAGGTGAGAAAGTATTTGCAAATTTTGGATTAGAGATCAATTTAATTCCATACGATTCACCCTTGGTTAACAACAGAGACACAAGAATCATATCACCATTTTTTCAATTTCAATTTTCACTGTAGAACTAGGAATGATTTTCGAATTGAAAAGATATTTTATACATCAATTTTGGCAAATTTAGCATGAGACTCAATGAATTCTCTTCTTGGAGGAACTTCATCCCCCATAAGCGTTGAGAAGATATTGTCCGCTATTGTAGGACTATCTATTTGGACTTGACGAAGTGTTCGAGTATCCGGGTCCATCGTAGTTTCCCATAACTGCTCTGCATTCATTTCACCTAAACCTTTGTAACGTTGAATACCTACAGTATTGTCTTTCCCTTTACCGATTCTTGCTACAGCTGCATCACGTTCTTCATCATTCCAACAATATTGGAATTCTTTCCCTTTCTTAACCAAATATAAAGGAGGAGCCGCAATGTAAACATATCCTTGCTCAACTAATGGCCTTAGGTAGCGGAAAAAGAATGTCAATATTAAAGTGACAATGTGACTGCCATCTACATCCGCATCACACATGATAATTATCTTATGATAACGTAACTTTGAGATATCCAATGCTTTCTCATCTTCCTCTGTTCCGATTCGCACCCCCAGTGCCATGAACATATTTTTAATCTCTTCATTTTCGTATATCTTATATTCAAGTGCCTTCTCCACATTCAAGATTTTACCTCTAAGTGGCATAATCGCTTGAAAAGAACGATCCCGTCCCTGCTTCGCCGTTCCACCCGCAGAATCACCCTCAACTAAGTATATTTCACCTACTTCGGGGTCTTTATTTGAGCAATCGGCTAACTTTCCCGGTAAACCAGCACCAGACAACACGTTCTTTCGCTGAACAGCTTCACGCGCCTTCCGTGCTGCATGACGCGCAGTTGCTGCAATGATTACTTTATCAATAATTTGCTTGGCCTCTTTAGGGTTTTCTTCTAAATAAGCCTCTAGAACTTTACCTACAGACTGTGAAACTAAACTCACTAACTCTGAGTTAGTCAACTCATCCTTTGTTTGACTTTTAAACTGAGGATTAGGCACTTTAACAGAAATAACAGAGGTTAAACCTTCTCTAAAATCTTCTCCTGAAACAGTAAATTTCAATTTTGAAAAGAAACCGTTGTTATCTCCATACTTTTTGAAGTAATGCGTAATCGCTCTTTTAAAGCCATTAACATGTGTACCACCATTATAGGTGTTAATGTTATTGCAATACGAAACTAAATTTTCAGAATACCCAGTATTATACTGCAAGGCAACATCGATTTCCACACCATCTTCTCCACCACTTATAAATATTGGTTCTTCCAATAGAGAAGTTCTTGCTTTATCAATATGCTTCACATATTCTATTAAGCCATTCTCACTGTAGAAAGACATTTTTAACATTTCACCTTCTTCAACTATTCGCTCATCGGTAAAATTCATGCGAACTCTCTTATTCAAGAAAGACATTTCACGAAGTCTATTTGAAATCTTCTCAGACACAAAATTCACTTCATCAAATATCGTAGCATCAGGCAAAAAGGTTACAGCTGTTCCAGTATCTGAAGATTTCCCTGTTTCAACTGGTGGCGCTAAAGCTACACCTTCTGAATATTCTTGAACAACTATTTTACCTTCTCTATGTATTTCAGCCTTAAGATGAGATGAGAGGGCATTCACACAAGAGACACCGACCCCATTTAATCCACCAGAAACTTTGTATGAATTTTTATCAAATTTACCTCCAGCGTGAAGGGATGTCATTACTAACTCTAATGCTGATAATCCAGACTCTTTATTCATTCCAATAGGAATGCCTCTACCGTTATCTTTTACCGTAATTGAGTTATTCTCATGGATAATGATGTCAATGGTATCACAGTGTCCTGCTAATGCCTCATCTATAGAGTTATCTAAAACCTCATTTAACAGATGGTGTAAGGCCCGAGAATCGGTTCCTCCCACGTACATGCCTGGCCGCATTCTTACTGCCTCTAGTCCTTTCAGCGACTTGATATCATCTGCACCATACTTTGCACTGTTTTCATTTTTTAAATCTTCTTCTTCCTTGCTCATCGCTTTAAAAATTTAAATTAAGCTTATACCTCAAAGATAATAAAACCGATAGTTAAACAGCAGTTTTAGGCTTATCTAGAAGACATAGTTATCCACAAAACAAAAACAATAAAGCAATAAACACCTAAACGTTTTATCGATAAGTAGTACAAAAATAAGGCATAAAAAAAGGGAGGTATAAATACCTCCCTTTTTTTGT
>CAZZMB010000072.1:0-2452 GCA_964655225.1 uncultured Chitinophagales bacterium
GATGGGTAATCCACAGCGCGATTTTACTCCGGAATATGCTGCCAAATTGCTCAAAAAATTAGGGTGAAATAATTTGACAAACTTTCTCTTTTTTTATTTAGATTAATTCCAAATAAATACTTAATTTCGGATTCCATAACAAAACAACTGCATTGAGAACATTTATCCTACTGATTATTTTAAGTCTGTTTAGCTTGCATCTTCATGCCGAAGAAGTCGATCAACAGAAGTTTCGTTCTTTGGTCAACCTCTCCAATTATATTGCTAATGACTATGTCAATGCCGTAGCATTTGATACCATTATTAACCGATTTGAATATGCTGAAATGCAAGAATTTGCGGGTACTATGAAGGTTCTCCATGAGGACTTGAGTTCTAGTCTTAACAATGAGAACTTTAATGGAATTCAGTTTCAATTGGATAGTTTAGATCAAGCCATTCAGGAAAAGAAGGATGCCGCTCTTATAGAAGCCATGGCAAATGATATTAGTCATACTTTATTGGCACAGAATATCTTGAATAATACACCGAGTATATACCCTAATATACTCGCAGGTGAAAAACTGTACCTCCAATTTTGTGCGCATTGTCATGGAGATAATGGACTTGGCAATGGACCTGCAGCCAGAGGGTTGGAGCCTGCTCCCAGCAACTTTATTGAAGCTCAGCATATTTCACCATTTCATATTTACAATACAGTTCAATTAGGCATAGAAGGAACGTCTATGATCGCCCAAAATCACTTGTCGGAAGAGGAAACTTGGGATTTAGCTTTTTATGTAATGACCTTGACCTACCAAGATAGTTTGCGGGAAAGTAGTTTGTATCAGGAAGCGAGTAGTCAAGTTAATTTGACCCAAATTGCCAATCTCAATAACCAAAAATTAGCAGAAGAATTTTCTAGTAATGGATTTGAAAAGGTCAAGGCCTTAAGGTTTCATTCGGGAGAGTTAACAAAAAATGAAAGTTTAGCACTTACCTTGAGGATGTTGCGAAATTCTATGGACTTATACCATTCAGGAAATTCAGAAGATGCAACTCAAATGGCTTTGGATGCCTATTTTATAGGCTTTGAACCAGTAGAAATACAATTAGGAGCTACAAATCCAGGAAAGGTTCAGTTGATTGAGAAAGAGATGATGGTGTTTCGATCCTTATTATCCACTCCAAATAAGGATACCTTGATTCGAGAACAGTACGATAAGATTACTTATCATTTTGATATGATAGCAAAGGAGAAGGATGAAAGTGGTTTTTGGTTTGTACTAATAGCTAGTTTTTCTATTCTCATTCGTGAAGGCTTAGAGGCTTTATTTGTCATCGTTGCTATTTTGGCTGCTTTGAACTCTTTTTCTGAAGGATCAAATGCTAAGAAATATGTTCATGCAGGATGGCTTAGTGCACTATTTATCGGTTTTGTTGCTTACTTTTTTGTTGGTAAATTAATCGCCATGGGAGCGCATAAAAGGGAACTTATTGAAGGCTTTGGTGCATTGTTAGCTGTGGTAATATTACTTGCTGTTGGATTTTGGTTGCATGGTAAATCAAATGCAAAAGCTTGGAGTAAATATATTAAGACTAAACTTAGTAAGCATCTTAATTCTAATAGTTTATGGTCGATCGCTTTACTTTCTTTTGTGGTAGTGTTTAGAGAAGCTTTTGAGTCGGTTATCTTTCTTTCTTCATTAAGTATGGCGGGAGGAAGTGAGTCCGGGCTTGCTGTTTTGTTTGGTGCGCTCCTTTCGATGGTATTTATTGGAATCTTGGGCATTTTTATTGTCAAGTTTTCAAAAAGGTTGCCGGTACATCAGGTATTTAAGATTTCTTCAATTACCATGCTTATTCTGGCGGTTATTTTAGCGGGAAAAGGAATTAATGAATTACAAGAAGCAGCTTTTATAGGTGTCGATCTGCTAAATTTCCGTTTCAGTATCGATTTCTTAGGTTTTTATCCCACCTATCAAACGATTATTACTCAAATAGTAACCCTAACAATCGCTGGTGGACTGTGGTTGCTGAACAGGCAAAAACATGTTAAACTGAATAAGGGTTAACTCAGTTTCTTCTTGAGCATCCCTAGAGGTTTTTGAACGATATTCCCGACCTTGAAATTATACTTTGAAGCTATTTGCATAAGTTGATCAGAAAAGTAAAACGCAATACTACCAATAAAGTGTACAGGATAATCCTTAATAAGCTCCAATCGTGAAAGGTGAGCTTTATAAAAATCTTCAAATGATTGTAGCACGATAGATTCTATCTCGGGCGTTTGGATGTGTTTCTTGCAAAATGGCACAAATGAGGCGAGGTATCTATTTGCTTGAGGTTCTCGATAAGTGTTATGCAACAACTCCTCTGCGTTAATAGGGTAGTCTTTGAAAAAATCATCTATGACATGCTGAGGCAATTGTTGATAGAAAACACCTCTTAATAATCTTTTCGCGATGTATGT
>CAZZMB010000073.1:0-2424 GCA_964655225.1 uncultured Chitinophagales bacterium
GATGAAAAGTCACACACGAAATTTATCAATAAGTATAATTTACCTTTTCCTTTGATTGCTGATACTGATTTATCCGTTCATCATGCCTATGGAGTTTGGGGGCCGAAGAAATTTATGGGGCGGGAATATGACGGAACCCATCGAACGACTTTCATCATCAATGAGCAAAATGTAATTGTTGAAATAATTTCAAAAGTAAAAACTAAAACGGCTACCCAACAAATTAAGGATTTACTAGAAGGTTAATTGTTTAGTTCTTGCTTCAATTTCCCAAGTTATTCTATTAAGTATGTGGATAGAATAACTTTTACGATGCACAAAAGCATTTATCTTTGTAAATAATGTTTATTGCTGTTGCTGCACTTAAACTGAAACAAGCACAAGGAAGCTTAAATGAACGAAAACAACGAAAACCAAGACTCACATCTATCCAATCAAGTTATTAAGGTAGATGGAATGTACCAAGATTGGTTCTTGGATTATGCAAGTTATGTTATCCTTGAACGCGCTGTGCCATTAATTAACGACGGCATGAAACCTGTTCAAAGGAGAATTCTGCATGCTATGAAGGAAATGGACGATGGCCGTTTTCATAAAGTAGCCAATATTATCGGACAAACTATGCAATATCACCCTCATGGTGACGCTGCTATTGGCGATGCTTTAGTAAAGCTTGGCCAAAAAAATCTATTAATCGATTGTCAAGGAAACTGGGGTGATGTGCGCACAGGAGATCGAGCAGCAGCACCAAGATATATAGAGGCAAGATTGACGAAGTTTGCCCTAGATGTTCTTTTCAATAAAGAAACTACCAATTGGCAACTGTCTTATGATGGAAGAAAAAATGAGCCAATTGCCCTCCCCGCTAAATTTCCTTTATTACTTTCTCAGGGAGTTGAAGGAATTGCAGTGGGTCTATCAACCAAAATTTTGCCGCATAATTTCATCGAGTTAATCCAAGCATCTATCAAGATTCTCAACGATAAAAAAGTCAAGGTTTATCCTGACTTTGACACAGGAGGATTTGTGGATGTTAGTGACTACAATGGCGGAAAACGCGGAAGTAAAGTAAAAGTTCGAGCCAAGATAGAAGTGGCAGACAAAAAGACACTAAAAATAACTGAAATTCCTTTTGCCACCACCACATCCTCATTGATTGACTCCATAATTAAAGCAGGTGACAAGGGTAAAATCAAGATTAAAAAAATTGTAGATAATACTGCTAAAGCGGTGGAAATTGAAATTGAATTATCACCAGGGGTATCTCCCGATGTTACCATCGATGCGCTATATGCATTTACAAACTGTGAGCAAAGCATTTCTCCAAATGCATGCGTAATTGTAGATGATAAACCTCATTTCCTATCTGTAGAAGATATTCTACAAACCTCTACGGAAAACACTAAGGCCTTGCTTAAACGTGAACTTGAAATTAGGCAAGCAGAGCTCAACGAAAAATGGCACATGTCGTCCCTGGAAAAGATTTTCATTGAAAATAGAATTTACCGGGACATAGAAGAAGCAGAAACATGGGAAGAGGTAATAGAAAACATCTATGCAGGCTTATTCAATCATATTTCGACGCCTTCTAAGCCCAACAAAAATAAAGGTGCGATTAGTTTAATAAGAGATCTTGTGGATGAAGACGTTGTTAAACTGACAGAAATTAAAATTAAACGTATTTCCAAATTTGATTCTTTTAAAGCAGATGAATACATCAAAAACTTAGAGGAAGAGTTGGAAAAAGTTGCCCATCATCTTGCCCATTTAACCGCATACGCTATTGCATACTTCGAGGATTTACTGAAGAAATATGGCAAGGGGCAAGAACGGAAAACGGAGATTCGCAACTTTGAAAGCATCGAGATAAGTAGTGTTGCAGCCAATAACACCAAACTATACGTGAATAAAGCGGAAGGATTTATCGGTTCTGGATTGAAAAAAGATGAATTTGTTTGCGATTGTAGCGATATAGATGACATCATTATATTTCGCAAGGATGGTGCTATGATGGTATCCAAGATTGAAGACAAAAAATTTGTGGGAAAAAACATTCTCCATATTGCCATCTGGAAAAAAGGAGATGAGCGAACAATCTATCATATGATTTATGCAAGTTTAACTGATGATAAAAATTATGTAAAAAGGTTTGCTGTAAAATCAATAACTCGAGACAAAGAGTATCAGTTGACCAAATCCGATAAGGCTAAAGTGGTTTACTTTGCTGCTCACCCAAACAGTGAAGAAGAGTTGGTCAGTATTCAGCTAAGTTCAAACGCTAAAGCGCGGCAAAAACAGTTCGACTATGATTTTGGTGAGTTGGCTATCAAAGGAAGAAATTCAGCTGGAAATGTAATCACAAAGTACCCTATTCGTAAAGTAGAACAACTATCGCTTGGAGAGTCCACCTTGGGGGGTGTTGAT
>CAZZMB010000074.1:0-1822 GCA_964655225.1 uncultured Chitinophagales bacterium
TTACCAAAATGTAAGCCGACAATATTCTTGCTTTTTAGCAAGTCAACGATTTTGTAGTATAGCTCTTGTTCCATAACTGCTTTTTTTTCTAAAACTAAAATTAGTTAAAAAGCCCGAATAGCGCGAACATAATAGCTTGGGTTGCCCTTACCGGTGGAGTGCGGGAACCCCCTTTGGAAAAAACTCTGCACATACGCAAAGATGTCACTGTTCTCTGTAGAACTCCAATATTCGACGTCAGTAGCAAAACCGCCAACATTTCCTAATCCTAAAGCGTTTCCTTGACCAATGTTTTGATACATTAAATTCAATTCATCAATTGATGGTAAAAACCAGTCTGTATAGCCCGAAAGCAATAGATTTGCGCAAATATCTGCAGCTGTTCCGCTTGTAGAGCATCCTGCTTCAATATCAATTGTGTTTTGAGCTCCTGTACCTATTGCTATTCCATCTGCTCCTGAAATTGTAGTTCCCTGACAGCCCCATTCAGCGCCAGAAGATTGGTCTGTAGGCGCTGCAATCAAACCTCCGCCTAATCCATTTAAATAAAAGATAATCCCACCTTGATAACTATCGCCTATTGCAAGAGGAGAAGTTGCAGAAGCAAACAACAACTCATTGCCATAAGCTGTTCCATTAGCATTAGTTGCATAGGCTCTGACGAAATAATCATAGTTAGCTGTTAAACCGTTTAAACTGCTAACGAAGCTGCCCGTTCCAGACCCATCGATTGTGTTATTATTCGCAGTTGTTGGATTTGGTGTCGTAAACCAAACAACGCCTCTTTGGGTGACTGGACTTCCACCATCACTTATTACGTTTCCACCAGAAACAGCACTATTGCTATTTATATTAGTGACGGAGGATGTACTCAGAACAGCAAGTCCTGAAGTTCCTTGAACTGTATAGGTAATACTATCGATATTGCCAATTACTATTGAAATTATCCCGCCACCCATTTGGTAAATATTCATTCTTGAGGGTGGAGGAGTTGTCGTGAAGTTTACGCTATCAATTGTTGATACTGGCAAATTAACTGTCGTTCCATTGTTCTGGTAAATATTCATTGTGGTTTGACCAAATGAAAGTATCGTAATTGAAAGCAATAATGCTGTTAGTATATGTTTCATCGAACCCATATTATTTAGTTAAAATTACTTGTTTGCTTATCGACGATTGGCCGATATAAAATTGACAGATATAAACGCCACTTGCTAAATCATCCAGATTTATATTTAAGTTATAATCTCCAATCTCGTTTTCACCATTAAATACTTCTTTTACCAAAGTACCATTTTGACTAAGAATATTAATTTGAATATTTTCTGCACTTAGCAGAGAATAGCTAATTTGGAATTCACCTTCATTAGGGTTAGGATACAATTTTAAACTTATCTCCTCAATTATGCCCAACATATCCTTTATACCAACATTAGCATTATTGTACTGAAACTTTTCAATGGTATTTATATTTCTTGAAATTATAGTACCATCATTTAATTCAAGATTTAAAATATCGCCAGTAAACGTGATGTTGTCTATATCAGCCAATGCATAGTTGACCGAATTTGAATTTGAATAGTCGAAAGTAACTTCTTGACCAAAGGAGGTTTTGACAAAAAAGCAAAGAAGAATCCAAACGATTGAGATAGTAGTTTTTTTCATAAACCAAAGTTAATAGAAATTTTAAATCCTTTCCAACCTAAATAGTTAAGGATTAGTCATAAAAACGTGATAGCCACCTGGCAGTTTTTGCGTCTGCTTTTGATGCATACTTTTTAATTCATATATTTACAAAAAAACAAACTCTATGAAACTTAAT
>CAZZMB010000075.1:0-1577 GCA_964655225.1 uncultured Chitinophagales bacterium
TTATAGTTTCGAAAAACAAATAAAGCGACTTAACTCACTTCTTTTAAATAATCAATATGAAAAAATTTATTACGAATTGTTATCCCTTTCTCGTAAAGAGCTAAACGCAACACAGAGTCAACAAATAAGCATACTTACCAATACTTACAAAGCGAAGCTAGAGGGGCATATTAAAAAACTGGACACAGACATAGAAAGAGCAATAAGCAACAGAAACAACTCTTCAACAACAGAGGATTTGTTTGTAGTCTACGAAAGCACCATCTTTTATAAAGATCAATTTGAAAAACTAGAACGATACAGGGAACGATTAGCTAGGCGAATTGGCTCAGGGAGGACCAATTTGTTTTTCGGACTTTCTGCAGGGAGTACATTTAAACAAATCAATAATAGTGAAGGTCAATTAAGCGTTAATGAGATTGACGAAGAATTGAGTTTTGATCAATTATTACCGGCCTACGAATTTGGGGTCAATCATTATTTTTTCAACCCTAAGAAGCGATTTGGAATTTCAGCAACCTTTAGAAATTATTCCGACAGCTTTGTAGATATTGGTACTGAGGTTAGCGCTGATGGGATTAAAGATTTTAGCGCACTCCAGTTTGGCGTAATACTTGGACAATTCGAACTTAAACATGGATTAGTTAACAACAATCAAGAACTTGATGGACTAACACTATCGTCACTAAATTGGAGTATTCTTCGCACAGATAAATTAATGAATAAGTTTACTAAGTCTAATTTTCTAAAGCTTTCAGCCTTTGTTGATTATCTTTCAGACTTTGAAGATAGATCATATTATCAAATAGGAATCTCTTTGAACTACCACTTAATGTTTAACCGAACATCAAAATATTAGTTTTGTAGTCACTGGTTAGGTGTCATTTTAGGTAATTATAAAAAGGCCCTTCTGTACTGTAAAGGAGCCTTTTTAGTTATTAGCTATTAGTGTTCATTTAGCCTAAAGTCGGGGTATGCGTCCATTTTGTGTTCATGTGCATCAAGACCCTCGAGCTCTTCTCTTTCTGACACCCGAATTCCAATTGTCTTTTTCAAGGTGTATATTATTATAAAAGAAGTTATTATGCAAAATATAGCATAGCAACTCACCCCTGCTAATTGAATAACAAACTGATCAAATCCAGCCTTTGCTCCAAAGAGTCCCACGGCAAGCGTTCCCCAGGCACCACAAATAAGGTGTACAGCTATAGCTCCAACAGGGTCATCTAGCTTTATTTTGTCTACTAAGCTTACAGCAAACACAATAAGTACGCCAGCAATGGCTCCTATCAAGATGGCGTCTTCTGGACTCATTTGGTCAGCGCCAGCGGTAATCCCTACCAGTCCTCCCAAAATCCCGTTAAGGAACATTGTCAGGTCTAGATTTTTATACAAGACTGTTGATGTAATCATTGCGACAACTCCGCCAGCAGCAGCAGCTAGGCAGGTGGTTACTAGAGTTAACGAGGTTGACTCAGGATTAGCAGAAAGAACAGAGCCTCCATTAAAGCCAAACCAACCAAGCCACAAAATAAGAACCCCTGCTGTGGCCAGTGGAATACTGTGCCCGGGAATTG
>CAZZMB010000076.1:0-1553 GCA_964655225.1 uncultured Chitinophagales bacterium
GCTACCTAACAAGTGAAGAATTTGATGAATGGGTCGATCCTAGTAAAATGATAGGCTAAATGGAACGGCCTTTTTTCAAATAATTATCTTTGTATTGCAAAAGTAAACTATGTTAGATAAACTAGAACCAATTGCCATAAAGTTTGAGGAAGTTCGACAAAAACTTTCAGATCCTAGCATTATGCAGGATATGAAGGAATTTACGCGACTGAGCAAGGAGTATAAGGAATTGGAGGATGTCAAGAAGATTTACGATGAGTATAAAAATGTACTGAGTAATTTAACTAATACGAAGAATATTTTATCGACTGAGCGTGATGATGAAATGCGGGAAATGGCAAAAATTGAGTTGGATGAGTTAGCATCTGACCAAGCGCGATTGGAAGAGGAAATCAAGGTCCTGTTGGTGCCAAAAGATCCGGAAGACGGAAAGGATGTCTTACTTGAGATCAGGGCAGGAACAGGCGGTGATGAGGCAAGTATTTTTGCAGGTGATTTGTTTAGAATGTACGCTACATATTGCGCAAACAAAGGATTTAAAACGGAGTTGATTAGCACAAGCGAAGGAACTGCTGGAGGATATAAGGAAGTGGTCATGCAGGTAAAAGGCAGTCAAGTATATGGCACCCTTAAATATGAAAGTGGTGTGCATCGAGTGCAACGAGTTCCTAAAACAGAAAGCCAAGGAAGGGTGCATACCTCAGCAGCCTCTGTGGCTGTTTTGCCAGAAGTGGATGAAGTAGATGTAAGCATAAACCCTGCTGATTTGAAAGTGGACACCTTTCGGGCAAGCGGAGCAGGAGGACAGCATGTGAATAAAACGGAATCAGCTATTCGAATTACACACATCCCCTCGGGGGTGGTAGTTGAGTGCCAAGAAGGAAGATCGCAACACAAGAATAGGGATATTGCTATGCGATACCTTCGTTCAAAATTGTATGAACAAGCCAATGCGGAGCGACATGCCGAGATTGCTGATAAGCGAAAATCTTTAGTTAGTTCAGGCGATCGTTCAGCTAAGATAAGAACCTATAATTATCCTCAAGGGCGAGTTACAGACCACAGAATAGGGCTTACCTTATATAACCTAGATGCCATTATCGGGGGAGATGTGGACCAGGTAATTGAAAAGTTAAAAATTGCAGAACAAAGTGAAAAATTATCTGCAATGGAAGGATTAAGTTAAATGCTAAAAACAACACGACATGAAAAAAGCAATTCATACATTCCGAGCCTTAATCATGTTTATTTTGTTATTATTTATTTTGATTTTTTGTTTTCAAAACAATCAAAATGTTGACATAGCGTTTTTAAAAATGAAACTTCATCAAGTCCCACTATTTATAGCCCTATTTGCCACCTTATCCTCGGGCTTGTTAATTGGGTTTTTGGCGGGAATGATTGCTGAAACAAAATCGAATCGTCAAGCGTTACGAAATGAAGACGCTAGCCAAACCCAAGCTGAACGACCTGCAGCAAAAGAAACAGAAAAGAAAATAACGCCATGATTGCAATTTTATCTCCTGCTAAAAAATTGAACGAAAACTCTTTAG
>CAZZMB010000077.1:0-1526 GCA_964655225.1 uncultured Chitinophagales bacterium
TATCCGGCCCCTTCAATAGTCGTTAATTGACCTGGTACTGACCAGTCGTCGTCATACGTATAATAGTAGCCGTTGGACACATATTCTTTATCAAAGATATTATTTACTAATGCTGAGACCACAACAGAACTAAAAACTGATTTCGGACTCCATTGGTAATTGACATTTAAATCATTTACAAAATACGCATCTAATTTTGAGGTCTCAGTATCGGTGTTCCCCATGTATTGATCTCCAACATATTTGGTAAGTAAACTTAGGCTAAAATTCTCTCTAGGACTATATATAAAAGCATTTGAAGCAACTACTTCGGGGGAAAAAGAAATATTTGTAGTTCCAAAATCTTTTAGAACTCCGTCGACTTGAGAATAGGTTTGCTTATTCTTATTTGAACTCAGCGTAAGCACAGGCTGTACTGTAAACGCATCTGATAGCGAAAAAGTAGATTCTATTTCAAGTCCTATTCTATAACTATCTCCACTATTGGTTCGTATTGGAGTCCCGACATCATCCAAAGCACCTGTTAAGATTAACTGTTCATTATATTGCATATAATAAGAGTTGATATTTAACATGACTGCTTGATTATTGTAACGCCATCCTATTTCAAAATCATTTAGTTGCTCTGGCTTTACATCTGGATTGCTTTCAAAATCAGAACGGCTTGGTTCTCTATTAGCTCTTGCATACGAAGCATAAATACTTGAGCTTGACGCTAATTGATAAGACACTCCAACTTTTGGATTAAAAAAACTATAAGACTCGTCAATTAGCATATTTACTAAATCAGAAGTAAGGCCGGAAGTTTTGTAGCCAACATTCCTAAGTTGTAAATCTCCATAAAAATCAATTTCAGAATTTAATGCATAGGTGGCTTTTGCAAAAGCGCTAAAATCTGTTTTCTTTCCATTTCCAAAATAATACCGATCTCTAATTGAAGATTCTGACGCAAATTGTCTTGCCCAAATTACTTCGCCAAAATGATCGCCGTCATAATTGCTATAAGACCCACCGAATACAAGGTCAAGATCTGATTCACTGTAGTTCACAGTTGCATTAATAACATAAAAGTCGTTGTCAAGCCAACGTCTTCGAATCAAATCTGTTGTTGAGCTTCCATCCGCAGACTCTACTATTCCTCCATAAGTGCTAACAGCGTCGTCTTCTCTATACTGCTCATAATAGCCTCGACCAAATGTGTAGTTCAGCCCTAAATTAGTAGACCAGTTTTGATTTATTTTTTGATTCCAATGAAGCTGATAATGGTCCTGTTTATAGTTGTCAATTTCATTTTCATAAGTGTAAGGGTTTTGACGACGGTCTTCCTCTAATTGCTGTTTTGTCAATCCTTCCCAAGACTGATATGTTTTTTCATGACCACCAAAAGCCAATGCCTTGATTAGCGTTCCGTTATTGTTATAAGTTCCTTGTAAAAAATACGATTTAAGATCGGAGAAAGCACGATCTACATAACCATCAGAATTTATTTTTGACAAACGTCCTGAGACCTCAAAAACATCATTGAT